>BPGB01000001.1 GCA_026002815.1 Candidatus Woesearchaeota archaeon
CCCTGTAGCCGGCATTTCAGAAAAAACCCTTGCAGCAGAAAAGCACGGATATAAGAAAGCATTAATACCAAAGTGGGATGTAACAAACGATGACTTAAACAAAACAGGAATACAAATAATTCGTGTATCACGTATAGAAGAAGCACTATATGAATTTACTGGAAAGAATTATTCTAAGAATTATCCTGAAATAACCCCTTCTGATGAGTATCTTAAAATAATGAAACTCATAGCAATAGATATTTGTTCTAAGTATGGCTCTTTCAACAATTCAGTAATATTTATGCCTAATACTTCAAAAAATGAAACAAAAGATTATTTTGGTTTGGCAATAGATGCAGTCAATTCTGGTAGATATTATAGTGCTGCGAGTTATTGCTTCGGAGGAAATGTGAAAATACTAACAGAGATGTATGAGAATGTATCTAAAAGAAAACTTAAGCAAGAATATGCAAAGCTTCTAGGAGAAATATCTGTAAAAGAATATTCTATTGATGAAAGAGAAATTAAGACCATTGCTGATTTAGAAACATATATGATTGTAAAAGAACGTATAGAAGATGCTAAGAGAATACTCCGTGAGGAAAATCCTGAAAACGTCTCTGCAAAAAGTATTGCTTATGTCAAGGAACGTTTGGACACTGCAGACTTTTGGTCTAAATTCTTTTATTTAAAAGGAAAAAATTTTGAGGAAAACCCTATTGTATTAGAGAATGCGTGTAATAAAAAAATATCAGAGGCTGAGGAGAGAATAAGTTATCTAAAAATTTATTATCCAAGAGAAATAGATAGAACAGAACTAAGAAAAGCATATAATTATTATGATTCTAAAGATTATGCTTTATGTATTTTCTCTGCATCAAAAGCAAAAGCAGATGTTGATGTTGTTTTGGGGGTTTTATTCCTAGATGAAGAGAATATAGATTCTTTGCTTGAAGAGAAGCTTGCCGCAGCTTCATTGGTTATAAATAGGCAAAAAGAGTTCGGATTATTTCCTATATTAGGATATAGTTATTATGAGTATGCTCATTCATTAAGAAAAGAGGAACCTTATTCTGCCTTACTTTATGCTGAATACGCTCTTGAAATGAGTAATCTTAACATGTACATAGGTGTTCAAAAGGCTAAAACTGAAAAAGTGTTTTTTATAGATAGAATGTATGTATTACTATTCTTTTTAGGTTTTATTTTCGGACTTTTTGTATTTTTTTTGTATATGAAAATATTTTATAAACATAATAAAAATAATAATCTTAAGATGGTTAAAAAAATTAAATAATAAAGCACCTGTTAGTATTGTATCTTTAAAAACTTCTAGTAAGAATATTTCAAAAAAAAAGATCCAATAAGAGACTGAAAGATTCTAATAATTAAAAATTCTAATAATTAACATTCTAATAATTGACTAATAAGTAAATTTCTAATAATTAACTAATAATTAAACCCGGAAAACCTTCTTGCGAAGGTTCTCCCGGGAAAAAGAGGTGAGCAGATTAGAGAATAAAACTTTTTAGTTAATTAAAAGTAAACATTTATTAATAAACATTTATTGATTGTAATAATATTTTTTAATTATTGTATTTATTATTGTTTATTGTTATTTATTATGGTAATTATTGTTGTATTTTTACCTTTCATATTAAAATACTAATCGTGTTATTTAAATCTTTCGTTTGTAACTATTATAAAATGAATAAAATATTGTGATATGTCGGTGACGAATTTTTTATGGTTTAATAAAATTTATTGAGACATCAATATAAGTATATACAAACTATTAAATTAGTAAAATTATTAAACATTAGTTAGGAATAATTAATCATTAAAATAAACTTTATGGTTAGATTAAATTTTATTTGCTTCAATATTTTTTTATTTTCAACATTTAATAATGACTTATTAATACTTAAATAATGACTTATTAATACTTAAATAATGACTTATTAATACTTAAATAATGACTTATTAATACTTCATTAATTTTTAAAAACTAATATGAGAAAAAAATTTTTAATACAAAAAAAGAAGCAAGATACGAGAAATAAAAAGATAAAAGATTTCTATCCTGAACAAGAAAAAAAAGATAAAGAAAAGGAAAAAATAGATTCTTTCGAAGATATTTTTTTTTGAACATTTAAAGAACCACACTAAAAAGACCCTTAAAAAAAAGTAGTTTCTTTATTCTTTTTTATTTCTTGCAAATGTTGAAGCAACTATTAAAGGAAATACAATCGTTGCTTCAGCCCTGACCTTAACATTTGGCGCATCTACTTTAAGTTTTGCCCACGTCATTGCCTCTTGAGGATTGCCTCCAGAATCTGAGGCATCATATTCCTGTGCAGTGGTTATATATACTGCATAATCCAATCCCTCTCTGAATATGTTTGCATTCAATATGTAATGCTTTGACACTCCTCCTCCTAATAATATTGCACCAGTCTTATCCTGATTTAATGTTAGAGTTATTATCTTTTTATGATCTCCAACAATATCTATTATGAAATCTTTTCTCTTCTGTTTCTGAAAATACATTAAGTCTCCAAGCGCACCATCTGTTAATGCTGGAGAAAAAACCGGTATATTATTTTTATAAGCCCAATAGATTATTGATTCTTTATGTTTTTCTTCTTTTTCTATTTCTTTTCCGAGTTCTTTTATTAATTCCGAAGGAGTATATACTGTTCCTTTTTTCATATCATCATATATTCTGTCAAAGAAGGGATTCATAAATTTTTCAAAATATAAATACCTATCATACGGTGCAAATATATTTCCTATTCTTCCTACGCCTTTCTCAAACAGTGTTCTTCCAGCAATGTCAAAACTTCCTATGACAAATGGTTTGAAACATTTTATTATGTCTTCTTCGACAGCACCAGCAGACATTACTAGTGCATGTACTTTTTTATGTTTTACAAGGTATCTTATAATGTCTCTGTTTCCAGAACTTATCATATTTGATGTGGCGCTTAAAAATATAAACGCTTTATTTTCGATCATCTTATTTATTATATCTATGGCAATTCCTAAATTTGTTCCTTGTATACCCATAGATTTATACGATTCTATAAATTCCTCAAAGTTAAATTCTTTATCAAAATCATATCCTTTAATTTCAGGGAACCCTTCCAATGTCTCATATTTCTTCATGAATCTCATTTGTTCTTGATACTCTGAATGTTCCATTTTAATACCTCGCTTTTTTTATTAAACCTTTTTAGATATTATTAGTTTTTAGATATTATTTTTTAGATATTATTATGCTATCAGTATATGATATCAGTATATTAGACAAGTATTATATTTTAAAATAAGTGTTATAAAAAAATCTATGCTAATAGAACTAGCTAATTAAATCTGAAATGCTTATATGTTGAGTAGATAAATAATTTATGCATAAAATGAAGAAATAAAATGCTATTTTTAAATTTGATGAAATTATTTTTTAACTATTTGTTTTTTATTTTTATTATTCAAAAGATATATAATCACAACCTGTTTGACAACTTACTGTAGCTGTTTTACCATCTATTTTAAAGGTTACTTGATGAATTGTTTGTGTTTGTTTGTTTATGAATAACGCTCCTGAATACCATGTTTTATTTTGTTGATAAAGATTTATTCTTGTATATTGTTCTCCCTTTGCTTGTGCTATTGCATTACCGTAATTATCTACTGCTTTTCCAGCTTCCTGCTCGCTTACCTCTGCTCTTGGGATAGTGGGGCATTTGCTTGCTATTTTTTGTGTTGTTCCATCATAACAAACATACACTTTAGAACAACCAGAAAGAACAAATAAAGCTATAAACATAATTAATAGTATTATTTTATATGACTTTTTAGATTCTATATTAGAAAATTTTCGAAAGTTGTTCATAATATTCATAATATACCTTATTAATGTTCTTTTATAAATTTTTTTAGTTTTTTTGTCTGTATTATTTATTTTCTATTTATTGTGATTTTTTAATATTTATATATAATTTAATATTTATATATCATAATATTTTTTATATATCATAATATTTATAAAATAGGTTTATTTCTCTGTTAATGTTAAAATATTGTGAGGTAATTAAAATGACTATCGTAGGGTTTAATTTTACTAGTATAAATGCTGAAAAGACAGGTAGTTCTGATAATGTTAGGGTAGAGAGTAATGTGGGAGTTGTAAATATAGTAGAATCTAAGATTCCTGATCCTAAAAAAGCCATACTTAAGTTTGAATTTATGTTTTCCGCTAAATTTGAACCAGGTATAGGAAGAATAGAGTTAAAAGGAGAACTCGTTGAAATGTTTGATAAGGAACTAGCTAATAAGATTCTTGAAGGTTGGAATAAGAACAGTTTATTGCATAAGGATATTGCTCCAAGAGTGTTAAATGCAATACTTGCGAGGTCTAACGTTGAAGCAATATTAATGAGTAAAGAATTAGGTCTTCCAAGTCCTATTCAGCTTCCAAAGGTTGAGTTAAAGTCAAAATCTGAATCAGTAGCATCTGAAGATAATAAAAATAAAAAAAGTACGACTGGTTCCTCAGATGAAGTTAAATCAAAAAAGAAGTAAAAACTATTTAAAAATGATAAACTATTTGTAATGGATTTTTTTCTTTTTTCATAGTGAGGTGATATGCTTGTCCGAAATTAAGTTAAAAGTCGCAGAAGCAATACAAGATGATGTTAATAAAGGAATAGTAAGAATTGATTCCAATTATATGAAACAGATTCAAGTTAGACCGGGCGATGTTGTTGAGATCCAAGGTCTTAGGAGAACTGTCGCAATAGTAGATAGGGCATATCCTGGAGATATTGGACTTAACATTATACGAATGGATGGTTTAATAAGGAGAAATGCGAAAACAGGAATAGGAGAGGTTGTGATTGTAAAAAAGGCATCAGTTAAAGAGGCTAAAAAAATAACAATCGCTCCAGCTAGGGAAGGAATATTAATAAGAGCCAATCCTATAATTTTTAAACAAGGACTTCTTGGAAGAGCTGTTGTTAAGGGTGATGTTGTTTCTTTAGGTGGCACAAGAAGCAGGCGTAGTGCAATGTCTCAAAGTCCATTCTTTGACGATATATTTAATCTTGTAAGTGATGAGGCCTTGATGGGCTTTGGTTTAGGAGACTTAAAATTTATGATAGTCGATACTATTCCTGCCAAGGAACCTGTCATAATAACTGATGCTACAGAAGTAATATTTAATCCTGAAGCAATTCCCGAAGTAAAGGAGGATAGACTTCCAGATGTTTCTTATGAAGATATAGGAGGATTAGATGATGAATTAAAGAAAGTTCGTGAAATGGTCGAACTTCCTTTGAAGCATCCAGAAATATTTACAAGATTGGGTATTGAGCCACCAAAAGGCGTTCTATTACATGGTCCTCCTGGCACTGGTAAGACTTTGCTTGCTAAAGCAGTTGCAAATGAAACACAGTCAAATTTTATTTTAATAAACGGTCCTGAAATAATGAGCAAATATTATGGTCAATCAGAAGAAAATTTAAGGAAAAAATTTGAGGAGGCAGAAAAGAATGCTCCTTCTATAATATTTATTGATGAAATAGATGCAATAGCTTCTAAGAGAGAAGAAACTCATGGAGAGGTTGAGAAGAGGGTTGTTGCTCAGCTTTTAGCAATAATGGACGGTTTGAAATCTAGAGGTAAAGTCGTAGTAATTGCTGCATCTAATATTCCTAACGCTTTAGATCCTGCATTGAGAAGGCCCGGAAGATTCGACAGGGAGATAGAAATAGGAGTTCCTCAGAAACAAGGAAGATTATCAGTACTGAAAATTCATACAAGAAACATGCCATTAAGGGGTTCTTTCTATGAGAATATAGCTGCTGAGGAACTTATCAAACGTAGAGATGAATTGTTAAAAACAATTACTGATAAAATTACAATCAAATCCAAACAACTTAATGATGTGGAAAAAGAATCAACGGATTTAAAGAAAGAGATTAAAGAATTGCATGCTCAAATTGCAGATTTAGAAAAAAGAAAAAAAGTAAATGATGAAACAGCTTTAGGTAAAATATCTAATTTATTATTCCAAACAAAATCTAAATTAGATAAAAAGAATGATGAATTAGAATATAAATCATCTAACTTAAGTTCTTTAAAGAAAGAAATTTCAAAACTAAAAAACGATAAGGAAAAATTAGAATCCTACAAGAGCATGTTCTCAGATAATGCTTTTCTCAATCAAGTGGTACGAACGATAAGAGATTTAGAACACGTTGAGGGATTGTGGAGCAGCGAGGATCCAAGAGTGAAGTTCTTAGAGTTGGTTAAAAATAAAATTTCTACAGATATAGAGCAATTGGTGTCAGGTTTAATTGATATGCAAATCTTAGACCATAGATTCTATAATGATGTGCGTCAGAAGGGTGTTTCTAAAGATTTAGATGATATTGCAGAGATAACTTATGGGTTTGTAGGTGCAGACATCGCTGCACTATGCAAGGAATCTGCTATGGTTGTATTGAGAAAAGTGATATCTGATCTAAATTTACAATCGAATGATCCTTTGTCTGAGGAAGTGCTTGAAAAGTTAGTAATAACTAAAGATGATTTTATGGAAGCATTAAAAGTAGTAAGACCTAGTGCATTAAGGGAGGTTTTAATTGAAAAGCCTAATGTTAAATGGTCTGACATTGGCGGTTTAGAGGAAGTAAAGCAGGAACTACATGAAGCAGTGGAATGGCCTTTGCAGAATAGGGGAGCATTTGAGAGATTAGGAATAAAGCCACCAACAGGCATATTATTATATGGTCCTCCAGGCACGGGTAAGACTTTGCTTGCTAAAGCAGTTGCTAATGAATCTAAAGCAAATTTTATACTTGTTAATGGTCCTGAAATAATGAGTAAATGGGTTGGTGAAAGCGAGAAGGCGATACGTAAAATTTTCGAGAAAGCTAGGCAGAGTAGTCCATCAATAATATTTTTTGATGAAATAGACTCATTAGTTCCTAAGAGAGGATTAAATTCTGATAATTCAGGTGTTACTGAAAAAGTTGTTAATCAATTACTTACTGAAATGAATGGTCTTAGAGAGATGAAAGATGTTGTTGTTATAGGAGCAACAAATAGGCCAGACTTATTGGATTCTGCATTATTAAGGCCAGGAAGATTTGATAGAATTGTTTTGGTAAGCGTTCCTGATGCAAAGTCTAGAAAAGAAATATTCAGTGTTCACTTGAAAAATATGCCATTAGCAAAAGATGTTAAAAGAGATGAATTAGTTGAGAAAACTGAAGGTTACGTTGGTGCAGACATTGAATCAGTATGTAGGGAAGCAGCTATGCTTGCACTTCGTTCAGATATTAATGCTAAAGAAGTTAAGATGAAGCATTTTATCGAAGCACTGAAGAAAGTAAGGCCTTCGGCATCAAAAGAAATTGAAGCAATGTATGAGGAATTCCAGAATTCATTTAGAAAGAGTAGGGCTGAAGAGATGAAAGATAGGCCTAGTTATTATGGTTGAGTATATAATTATTAATTTTTTAATAATTTGTTAATAACTTTTTTAATAAAGTTTTAATATTTAATACACAATACTATGTTTTGTTTTTTTCTATAAGTTTTTTTGCAATAAATCCTTTGTACAATCCCTTATTAACTAAGAATATCATTATTGAGCTTAGAATTATTGTGAATATTATTACATTATATGTTATTGTTGCTATTTCCATTGCATAGGGGATGTTCTTTGTAATTATTATTTGTACTATGGCTGCGGCTGCAAGCCCTCTTGCAAAAGTAACTTGTGTTATTAACACATCATATTCTGGAGAATTTTTCATGACAAAATAAGATATTTTTCTACTATACATTATAATTGTCGATATTCCTATTCCAATTATTAATAAAGGTATGTTTTCAACATTAAACAAAACACCTATATATACAAAAAAGAATGTCTTTAAAAAGAATGATACTTGTTCGTAGAAGTTTGAGTCTCTGTGAGTTATTGCAATAACTCCGTGTATTTCTTCTGTTTCCTTGTCGTTTTGATAAAAAAGTAGCAATATCTTTCTTGTTATATCTTTAGAATTATTTAAAGTTATTCCTGTAAAAAGAGTTGCTATGGCGCCATTGCCTCCTATTAATTCAGATATAACATAAACTAATATTACATACGCTATTGTTAACATTATTGGAGTATTCATTTTGAATACAGCAGTAACTATAAATATCCATATTAGTCCAGCAATTATTCCAATGATCCCTGCTATTAAAAACAGTAATAATAATGTTTTTATGCTTGATATTATATTAACGCTTTTTGAAGTTATTATTTCCATTATAGAAAAAGCAAAAACTATACATAAAACATCAGTTAATGCAGACTCTAGAGTTAATATTGATTTTGTTTCTTTTTTTATTTCAAGATTGTTAACTATCGGTATTACAAATGCAGAGGATATACCTCCAAGTATGAAACCCGTGAGTAATGAGATCAATATGTTAAATCCTGCTATCAGCATCAGTAAACTTATAAGTATTGAAGAGATAAAAAAATTAATCAAGGTCATGTTTAAGGTTTTAATCGTACCTTCTATTATTGTTTTTATGTTTAGTTTGATTCCGCCTTCAAATAAGAGGAATAATAATGTGAATGTTGTGAATATCGGAGCATATTCTGATATTGATTTTGGATTAAAATAATTAAGAACATGCGGTCCTATTATGAACCCGATTAGTATGAGTATTAATACATCAGGGATTTTTGTTTTTTTAAATAAAAACTCTGCTAAATACCCTAAGAACAAGATAATTCCTATTCCGAGTAAAACATATATTACTTCTACCATTACTTCTTCTTAATAATATTTTTTGAATATTGTCTTTTTAATCCTTTATTTTTATTATTTTTGTTATTTTTCTTTTATAATATTAATATTTAATTTTTATTATCTTTTTTATTATCTTTTATTATAATTTTTTTATTATTGTTACTTGTCTTTAAGTATCTTATTATTTTTTGTCTTTGGTTTGTTAGTATTTATTATTAATTTTATTTTTATTAAGGGTGATTATTTTTTTATTTCGTTATTTGTTCTTTTTTATTATTGTTTGTTTTTAAAACATCTTTTATTTTTTAATGCTTTAATTTATAGCTTTTTTGTAATTAATTTCTTTTATATATACTTTCTTTTATATATTGATTTTTTATATTATCTTTATTTTATCCATTAAATTTATAAGTTTGCATTTTTATGTATTTATTATGAAAAATATTAGAATATATTTGAATAATGAGGTTATAGAAGGATTATTAATAACTGAGGATGAAAAGTATATAACTATAAAACTTAGTAATGGGTATAATATTGGTATTTCTAAAAGAAAGATTAATAGGATTGAACATGTTTCAGAGATTGAAGAGGAGCGAATAAATGAGATAAATAATACTGTTGTTTTGAAGCAAAGAAAGGATCTTCCAAAAATAATTATTTTACATACTGGTGGAACGATAGCTAGCAAGGTTGATTATAAAACAGGAGCTGTAAATGCAAAATTCGAACCTGAAGAGTTATTAGAAATGTTTCCAGAATTAAGGGATTTAGCAAATATTGAGAGCGAATTAATAAGCAATATGATGTCTGATGATATGCGATTTATACATTATAATATTATTGCAGAACGCGTAAAGGAAAAAATAAAACAACATTCTCCTAAGGGAATAATTATAACACATGGAACGGATACTATGCATTATACTTCTGCTGCACTAAGCTTTATTTTTGAACACTTACCTATTCCTGTAATATTGGTTGGGTCTCAGAGGAGTTCCGATAGGGGAAGCAGCGATTCTTCAATAAACTTAATTAGTGCAGTTTCTTTTGCTGTCAACACTTCACTTTCAGGTGTTTTTATTTGTATGCATGAAAATATTTCTGATGAATCATGTGTAATATTAAATGGATTGAATGCTAGGAAGATGCATTCTTCAAGAAGAGATGCTTTTCAATCAATAAACAGCAATCCTATTGCTAGGATAAACTTTTTTGATAAAAAAATAGAATATCTTAATGAGTATCCTAATTCTCCATTAAACAGTCCTGGAAAATTAGTTTTACATCCATTCAAGGATTTGAAGATAGGAATAGTTGTTAGTCATCCTAATATGTGTCATGAAGAACTAGAATGTTTTATTAATTCTGATTTTGATGGTTTAATTATTGAAGGTACTGGTTTAGGTCATGTTCCTATAAGTGTAATCGATGAGCACACTAAAGAACATGAGAAGATAAAAAATTCAATAAAAAAATTATGTAATAAGATGCCTGTAGTAATGACTACTCAAACGATTTTTGGAACGATAAACTTGAATGTTTATAGTCCAGGAAGACAATTGCAAGAAATCGGCGTTATTGGAAATCTTTCTTCTTTGTCCATAGAAACCGCGTTTATTAAACTTGGTTGGTTAATAAGTCAAGGATTGGATCCAAAAGTGTATTTTATGAAAAATATAAGAGGAGAATTCTTAATCAGTAAATAAAATATTTGAATATGAAAAGAATCAATGAGTGTATCTTAGTCTCGCTCTTTATATTCTTTAATTTTACTAAAATATCTTTTTAAATCAGATACTTGTTCTATAAAATTATTATTATATGGAATATAAACGCTTATCTTTTCAAGGTGCATAAGATATCTTGGTGTTATATTAAATATTATTTTTAATATATTATTATCATCATCATTATTTTTATTATTTGATTCTTTGTTTAATTCTACAGTCTTAAAACCATATATGTATATATTTTTAGAATCGCTAGTATAAGGAAGTATTATAGTATATTCAGGAATATCTTTTGGTTCTAGATTGTTTTTTTCAATTATCAAACTGTCATATATTATGTCTAATTCCTTATCAAGTATTGATTCAATGTTAAATGTATCTTCCTCTTTCATTTTTAATTCTTCATTTTTATTCTTTTATTTTTGTTTATTTTATTTTTAATAGTCCTGTGCTTGGTTTAAAATTTTTAAAAAGCATGTATTAAAATATTCCTCTGGTTTTTTTGTTTATTTAAAAAATTTATCATAACATATTTAAACATAAATCTATTCATAAAAATATGATTGATTATTCGAGAATAGGATTGAAAGCAGGTTTAGAAATTCATCAGCAATTAAATACAAGAAAACTATTTTGTAATTGTCCTTCTGAAATTAGAGAGGATTCTCCTGATTTTTTCGTAAAAAGAGTATTGCGAGCTTCCGCAGGAGAGTCAGGAACGATAGATGTTGCTGCATTTGAAGAATCCAAAAAAGGCAAATATTTTATTTATCAATATTATAATGACACTACTTGTCTTGTTGAACTTGACGAGGAGCCTCCTCATGATATTAATTCCGAGGCGTTGAATATTGTTTTACAATTGGCACATATGATGAATTGCGATATTGTTGATCAAGTTCATGTAATGCGAAAGACTGTTGTTGATGGTTCAAATACTTCAGGATTCCAAAGAACAGCACTCATTGCAAGGAATGGTTTCATTGAGGTTGAGAGTGAAGGCAAATTAAAAACTATTAAAATAGATACTTTATGCCTAGAAGAGGATGCTGCAAGAATAATATCAAGAAATGACGATCATGATGTGTATCGGCTCGATAGGTTAGGAATTCCTTTAATCGAGATAGCCACAGGTCCAGATATGAATACTCCGCAAGAAGTAAAAGATACTGCGGCATTCATAGGAATGATGCTTCGCTCAACAGGAAAAGTCAAGAGAGGTTTAGGAACAATAAGACAGGATGTTAATGTATCAATTGATAATGGTGCAAGAGTTGAAATAAAAGGAGTTCAAGATTTAAAAATAATAGATAAAGTCGTTGAATTGGAAGCGATTAGGCAATTAAATCTTATAAAGCTTCGTGATGAAATTATCTTAAGATTAAAGGGAGAGGAATTAAAAAATATTATTTCCTCAGAGATATTTGATTTAACTGAATATTTTTCAGAAACAAGCAGTTCATTAATAAGAAAGAACTTGGATTTAGGATTAAGAGTTTATGGAAAATATTATAAGAAATTTAAAGGATTTTTCGGGTTTGAGATTAATCCAAATAGAAGATTTGGCTCAGAGTTGAGTGATAGAATAAAGATATTTGGGATAAACGGATTAATTCATTCTGATGAAAATCTTGATAAGTATAAAATTTCAGGAGAAATAAAAAATATTTACTCAGACCTCGGCTTAAATAATGAAGATTCTATAATTTTAATCATGACGCGAAAAGAGAAAAGCATCATGGCTTTCCAAAAAATTGACGAAACTATCACTAATTTTTATAGTTTCGGCCTTTCCAAGGAAGTCAGGAACGCAAAAGATGATGGCACTTCTAATTTCTTAAGAGTCATGCCAGGAAGTTCAAGAATGTATCCGGAAACAGATGTGAAAAAAATAATTCCAGACATAAAAGGTTTTGAACTGCCTGAATTGATTAAAGACAAAATATTAAGATTTGAAAAAGAATACTCTTTACCCAAGCAAGTTGCTAAAGAAGTCGTTTTAGAAGATAAGTTTGAATTTTATGTTAAAAAATATCCACAAGTAAAGCCTGTAACTATAGCAGATGTTCTTGTTTCCTCACCAAAAGAGGTAAAAACAAGATTTAATCTAGACATAGATGTTGATTCTGAAAAATTTTCAAATCTAATAGAAGAAATATTATTAAGATTAAACAATGGAGAATTGGCAAAAGAGGCAGTCATTGAAATAATGGTTGAATATGCTAAAGGATTAAGCATAGATTTTTCAAAATATAAAACTAGCGAAGAAGAATTAATAAAATATATAGTTGAATTAATATCAAAAAATCCCAATCTTAAAATTGCAGCGATAATGGGTGAAGTCATGAAAAAGTATAGAGGAAAGTATCCTGGATCTCGCATTATGGAATTGGTCAAGAAGTATAAGGGTGAATAATAATATTTATTAAATAATAATATTTATTAAACAACAATAATTCTAGTTTTTTATGGTTGATGCATTGTGTCCTTATTTTGGTAAATGTGGTGGCTGTTCTAGTCAGCACATTCCTTATGAACAACAATTAGAACATAAGAAGAATGTTGTTGCAAGAAACATTGGTGTTGATATAAATACAATCAAAGTTTTTTCTGATAAACCATATAATTATCGTAATAGAATGGATTTCATATTCCATCCTGGGGGTTTAGGATTGCGTGAGAAGGGTAATTGGAAAAAAATTATAGATATAGAAAAATGTGTTATTAGTAATGATAAAATAAATGAATTGTTGTCAGAAATAAGGCAGTTCTTCATCGATATAGATTATTTTGACATTAGAAAAAAAACAGGAACATACAGATATGCAGTTATTAGAACTTCATTCGATCATTCATCCATATCTTTTGTTCTTAATGCAGATTCTGTGAATATCGGAAGTGCTGTTGAAAAAATCAAGGAATATTCAAAAATAAGTTCTGCAGAAAATATTATTGTTACGTATGTTCCAAAGAATACAGATGTTTCTGTTTCAGGAGACTTTTTTGTTGTTAAGGGTAAAGATAAGATACTGGAGGTATTGCTTAATAATTACTTCGAATATTCTGTTCAAGGCTTTTTTCAAAATAACACTAAGATGGCAAGTATCATGCATGAATATGTTCATGAATTAATAAAAGATTATGGGTTAGAATATACAAAAAAAATTAACTTATTAGATTTATATGCAGGCGTTGGAACATTTGGCATAATTAATTCAAAATTCTTCAAAGAGGTTATTATTATTGAATCAGATAAAAATTGCATAAATTCAGCAGAAATTAATATGAAAAGGAATAATGTTAATAATGCAAAAACAATATTATTAGATGTTTCTAATTTAAAAAAATTAAATCTTTCAGGAGATTTCTTTGTTATTACCGATCCTCCAAGAAGCGGGATGCATCCAAAGACAATCGAGGAATTGAATAGAATTAAACCAAAAAATATTATTTACATATCTTGTAATGTCGAACAATTAGGGAAGGATTTGAAGAAGTTAAATAAATATCAATTGAAGTCTGTTGCAATGTTCGACTTATTCCCCCAGACACCACACATTGAAGCGATAGTTGAGTTAGAACGCATTAAGGAATAGTTTATAATCATTTTTTCAAGAAATCATACAATTCTTTATTTAATACAATATTATTGACCTTTCCCAGTTTTTGTTTTTCTATTATTCCTTTTTGTTCTAATTTTTTTATAATCCTATGTGTCCTGACTTTGTTTAAGTTCGGGTAAATGCGACAATTCGTACTGTCTTACTTTTCCACCCTGTTCGACCAATGTATTTATCACAATTCTTTCTTCTCCACTTAACAATTTTAGTATTATGGTGTTTGTTTTTTTAATAGAATCATCTTTTCTTTCGATATCAAAACTCATTATATGATATATTGTTGCTCCAACTCCTAGTCCAAAAAATGCAAATATTGGTATTAAGTAGTACAAAGGCATCTTGTTTTTGTAATTGTTTTTCATAGATATTATTTTATAATATCTGGTTGACTCATACTCTCTAATTCTAATGGATCTATTTTTCTTAATTCATGAGTCTTCTGGATATATAATATTACGCTAATAATTAGCATTATAAAAGATAAAACTATTATTCCTATTACTGCTTTCTTGTTCATACTAATTATAATATTATATTATTTTTAAGTTTTATGAATTATCTTCGATAGTTTCACAATTCTAATATATAGTTTCAGAAACATAGTTATATGGTTTCAACTAATTGTAACTATTGGTTTTGCTCAAAAAATGTTACATCAATTATAGAATGCAAAATTGAATAACAATAATATTGAATAACAATGAAATTAAAATTGTATTGGAGCAAAACTGGAGGAGAAAATGAAAAAAACAATATATTTTATTTTAGGGGTGTTACTAATAACGGGGGTTAGCATCCTTAGTTAGTGTGTTTGCGTATAGGGGAGATCCTAGAATAACTGGGCCAAACTATAATGCAGAGGTACATGAACAATTAGAAGCAGCAATAGAATCAGGAGACTATGATGCATGGATTGCAATAAGACAAGAAAATAACTTGCCAATGAATGGCAGAATCTTCCAGGTCATAAATGCAGACAACTTTGACTTGTATAAGCAATTACATGAAGCAATGCAAAGCGGAGACTATGACACTGCAAACTCCATAAAGGCAGAACTTGGATTAGGACAAGGAATGATGAAGAGAGGAAAAGGCATTTCTCAGGGATCAGGACAAAGCAGAATGTCTGGTCAAGGTAGAATATCATACGGTTATGCAGGCAATTGTCCAATGCAGAACTAATTTTTTTAATTTTTTTTTCACTACTGCATTAAATTTATATAATAATTGCGTAGATTTTATTTTATGAATCCATTATTTTCATATTTGACAGGAGTATTGACGGCATTCACTCCATGCGTAATAGTATTAATGCCTATAATGCTCTACAGGTTTTTCAGTAAAGAGAAGAAACAGTTGGAAATCATTCTCATTTTTCATCATAGGATTCTTGATATTTTATTTCATATTATCATACTTGCTTGCAAGCATATTCACTTCTCAAATTCAGAATGGTTTCAAGTTAGGATTAGGGATTTTATTTGTCATTCTTGGAGTGCTTTCTTTTATGGGGCGTCTTAATCCTTTAGATTTGCCTGCGGCAAAAAATCCTTTCATCCTTGGGATAATATTTGCGATAATTGCCGCATCTAATCCCTGTGCATTGCCCTTACTTCAGTATTATTGTATCTAATTCATCATCAGGTATGCTTATCATTAATATTCTAATTTTTGGCCTTGGAATAATAACTCCATCAATATTATTTGGAATAATCGGACAGAAGATGATGGATGTCACTAAGTCAAGCGGAAAATTCTTCCATTCAATAAACAAATTGATGAGCGTAATACTAGTCGCGTCAGGAGTCTATCTTTCATTGAACATAAAGATGATTGGGCAGAATGATATCTATGTTATTGCAGGGATGCTTGCTTTGACATTTTTCATTTTGATAAAATCATTTTTCATAATAAACGACCGGAAAGAGCTCTTTGCTTTAAGAAATATATTGTTATTACTTTCATTGTTGCTTATAATATTAGTTGCTATATATCATTGCAATAATACTTTAATCAATGATGCCGTTATTCATACTTATGGAGTTTGTAGTGCTGATGATGTTCTTTCATGTCCTATATGCACCAGATGTATAACTATATTCAGCATTGCAGCATTACTAGGGTTTATTGGATTATTCCTTATAGATAGGTTTAGAAAATAAGACAGGTTTAGAAAATAATATTAACGATCACCATTGATGAAGTTTTGGTTTTTGAGTTTGATTAGAATCTTATTTTAATAGGACCAAGCTTTATTCCCTTACTCAATTTTTCTTTGAACGTTGGCTTTCTGAAATCTTCTAGATTCTTAATACCTAGTGCTATGTCTAAATATTTATTCATCGTTTCATTATTTTGAATGCCGATTAATCCTATAGGGTCAGGGAATCCCGGTCCTTTGATTATGAATGTAGGCACCGACATCACATTATATTTTTCTGCCTTCTTTTGACCATCACGTGATAATGTGGAATATTCTATTAATTCAAAATCGCTTCTCTCATTCTTGAATGAGTATATGAACTTCTTTGCGCTAGGGCAATGAGGACATGTTGGTGATGTGAATAACATTACTTTTGCTTTTTCCATTAAACTATTAAAACATATCTTCATTTAAAAGGTTGCGGAGAAGCGAAAAATAGTGCTTAGAAATTCACTATCAATTTATTGGTGCGAGTTTTGTGGATGTTTCATTTGAATTATTAAACCAATATTATCTTTTTATTATTATGATTATGTTCATCCATTTATTTCACCATCAAAGTTCTTTTTATCATCAAATTTTTACCTTCAACTTGCAGTTATTATATGCGCATATTATACATATTATATTATGCTTCCGAATATAAGTCCTGCTATGGTTGAGAATATTATAACTAATCCTACATATACTGCTGTCTTTCCTGTGCCTAAAACTTTTCTTATGACTAGCATATTTGGTAAACTTAATGATGGCCCTGCAAGGAGTAATGCCAATGCCGGTCCTGCCGCCATTCCCTTAGCTATCAATGCCTGGACTATAGGTATCTCTGTTAGTGTCGAAAAATACATGAATGCTCCGAATACTGATGCTATAAGGTTTCCTAATATAGTGTTTCTTCCCACAAGATTAACTATTATAGATTCTGGAAGCAGTGGCATTATGAATCCCGCAACAAATACTCCTGCAAATAATAATGGGAGTATTGTTTTTGAGAATACCCATGTCTCGTTAAGCCAATTATTCCTTAATTCCTTGCCGAACTTAATCATTACAAGTAGTATTGTGGCTAGTGCTAATGCTATCATTAGGACATATTTTAATGTCTTGTCTATCTGTAGTCCATTGACTATTAGTATGCCTATCATGAATGCGAAGAATGTTATTATGACTTTGTTTGATACCTTCAATTTTTTGCCTTCTTCTGTGAAGAATTCTCCTCTCTCTATTTTTTCCCTGAATATCAACGCCATAGTCACTCCTACAAGTATTGATATGCTCACTGCCGCAATTATTCTTGCAAATCCGATATTATATCCAAGGACACTCATTGTTAGGAATATTGCTGCAATATTTATTGCCGGTCCTGAGAATAGGAATGTTATTGCTGGACCTAATCCTGCGCCTCTTTTTCTTATCCCTGCAAACAATGGAAGTATTGTGCATGAGCATACTGCAAGTATTGTCCCCGAAACAGACGCTATAGTATATGATGCGTATTTTTTTGCTCCTGCACCTAGATACTTTAGGACTTTATCCTTTTGTATGAATACTATTATTGCACCAGCTATGAATAATGCAGGCACTAAGCATGTGAGTACGTGCTGTTTTGCATAATCATTCAATAAATTAATCCCACTTATTACTGACGTATTGAACCATTCGCTGTTGTATGGCAAAAAATAGAATAATGCGAATACTGCAATTATTATTGATAATGTTATCCAATCTTTTTTTTCCATTATAACCACTTCTTTATCTCTTCTACATCAACAACTCTGCCATAAGCTTTGACTTTTCCATCTATTACTATTGCCGGTGTTGACATTACGCCATATTCTATTATCTTGTCTATTTTTGTAACTTTCACTATATCTGCATTCTTTCCTGTTTCTTCTAATGCTTTTCTAGCATTGGCTTCTAGTTGTTTGCATTTCGGACATCCTGTGCCTAAGATTTCTATTTTCATTCATATCACCTTTGATGCTTTTCGATTGCATGAATTATTTTTGCGTCCTTTAATGTCAATAAATAATTCTCCTTTGTATAGTTTGAATGCATCATATACTCTCTTGTCTTTTATTGAGTATTTTATCATTTTGCCTTCTCTTCTCGTTTTTACTAGATTCCATTCTATCAATTTTGCAAGATGCATTGAGGTATTTGATTGCGTCTTGTTGATTCTTGATGGTATCTCGCAGGCGCATAATTCTCCATCAAGTAGTGTTTTCAATATTAATGCTTTTGTTTCCTCGCCCATTGCCTTGAATAAAAAATCAATCATATCAATAAGTATTGATATGTTTTATATAAATATTTCGATTAATTACAAAAAGGCAATACATAAAACATATAAATAACTTCTTTGTGTCCTGTTTTATAGAATATAAAAAAGTTTAATGGAATTAAAATATTCTCAAAGGTGAAACGATGGTGAAGAATATGAAGAAAAATGATGTAAAGGAGAGTAAATTCGATTCTAAGATGAAGATGGTTTATTCTTTTGAGGAAGGAAACAAAGATATGAAGAACTTACTTGGTGGGAAAGGTGCAAATCTTGCTGAAATGACAAGAATAGGAATACCGGTCCCTCCTGGTTTTACTATAACTACAGAAGCATGTCATTTGTATTATGAAAACAATAAGAAGTTTCCTATTGGATTAAAAGAACAGGTTGATGAAAATATAAAGATTTTAGAGAATAAAATGAATTCTGGTTTTGGTGATGTTAAAAATCCTTTACTCTTATCAGTAAGGAGTGGTGCAGCATCTTCAATGCCTGGAATGATGGATACAATCTTAAATCTAGGAATTAATGATACTGTAGTTCAAACATTAATCAACAAGACTAAGAATGAACGGTTTGCATGGGATACTTATCGGAGATTTATTCAGATGTTCGGAGATGTCGTAATGGGTGTTCCTCATCATGATTTCGAGGTTGAATTGCAGAAAATAAAGGATAAGAGAAAGGTCCATTTGGATACAGAACTAAATGCTGCTGATTTGAAAGAATTAGTCAAGAACTATAAATCATTAGTGCTTAAGGTGACAAAGAAATCTTTTCCAGAAGATCCACGAACACAATTGTACATGGCAATAGAAGCAGTGTTTGGTTCATGGAACAATCCGAGAGCAATCGCATATAGGAAATTGAATGATATCACAGGATTGAAAGGAACAGCAGTCAATATTCAAGCAATGGTCTTTGGAAATATGGGTGAATCATCAGGAACTGGCGTTTGCTTTTCGAGAAATCCATCTACTGGAGAGAATAAATTCTATGGAGAATACTTGATGAACGCGCAGGGAGAGGATGTTGTTGCAGGTATAAGAACTCCTAAACACATAGAAGAATTGCAAAAACAAAATCCTCAAGTTTATAATCAACTCGTTGAGATAAAAAATAAACTAGAAAATCATTTCAAAGATATGCAGGACATGGAATTTACTATTCAAGAAGGTAAGTTGTATATTTTACAAACAAGAAACGGAAAAAGAACTGCTCAAGCAGCAGTAAAGATTGCTGTTGATATGGTAAATGAAAAATTAATTGATAAGAAAACAGCTATACTTAGAGTACAACCAGAATCTCTTGATCAATTATTGCATAAACAAATAGATCCTGAATCAAAGAAGAAAGCAAGTTTAATTGCAATAGGTTTGCCCGCTTCTCCTGGTGCTGCTGTTGGAAGAATTGTGTTTAACGCAGCGAGGGCTGAAGAGCTTTCTAAAAAAGAAAAAGTCATTCTAGTAAGGACAGAAACAAGTCCAGAAGACTTAATAGGAATGTCAGTTTCTCAAGGAATATTAACTGCAAGGGGTGGAATGACCAGTCATGCAGCAGTCGTTGCGAGGGGAATGGGTAAGTGTTGTGTTTCTGGATGTCAAGACATAAACATAGATGAAAAAAATAAAAAATTAACAATAAAAAAGAAAAATGTTGTTTTAAAAGAACTAGACTATATAACTCTTGATGGTTCTTCAGGAGAGGTTTTCAATGGTAAGTTGCCATTAGTTGATCCTAAACTATCTGGAGATTTTATAAAATTAATGAAATGGGCAGACGAGTTCAGAAAATTAAAAATAAGAACTAATGCAGACATTCCTAGGGATGCAAGAGTTGCAAGGGAATTTGGGGCAGAAGGTATAGGATTATGCAGGACAGAACATATGTTCTTTGAAGGTGATAGGATACTTGCAATGAGACAAATGATTTTAGCAACCAATGAAATTGAAAGAAGAAAAGCTCTTGCGAAACTTCTACCTTATCAGAAAGCTGATTTTATAGGATTATTCAAGGAAATGAATGGACTGCCTGTAACTATACGATTACTTGATCCTCCATTGCACGAATTTTTGCCCAAAGAGAAAAAAGAGATTGAAGAGCTTGCAAAAGCATTAAAGGTAGATCCAAAATGGATCGCTCAAATTTCAGAAGCATTACATGAAGTTAATCCAATGCTTGGGCATAGAGGATGCAGATTAGGAATAACTTATCCAGAGATAACTGAAATGCAAGTGCAAGCAATAATGGAGGCTGCATGTGAATTAAAGAAAAAAGGAATAGATGTTAAACCTGAGATAATGGTTCCATTAGTTGGAAAAGTTGAGGAATTAAAGAATCAAAAAGCAGTAATACAAAAAGTCGCTGGAGAAATAATGAAAAAATATAATGTTAAAATAGATTATATGATAGGAACAATGATTGAAGTTCCAAGAGCGGCATTAACTGCTGATGAAATAGCTCAAGAAGCAGAATTCTTCTCATTTGGAACAAATGATTTGACGCAAATGACTTTAGGATTCTCTCGTGATGATATAGGAAAATTCTTGCCAGAATACTTAAAAAACAACATATACGATAAGGATCCATTTGCAGTGCTTGATCAAAAAGGAGTAGGACAGCTTGTGAAGATGGCAGCAGAGAATGGCAGAAAAACAAGATCTAATATAAAACTCGGAATTTGTGGAGAACATGGTGGAGAGCCAAGTTCAATAGAATTCTGTCATCGCGTAGGATTGAACTATGTTTCTTGCTCACCATATAGAGTGCCTATAGCAAGATTAGCTGCCGCTCATGCAGCTTTGAAGAATTGATTTTTTCTTATTCTATTCCTTTTTTATATTTTTCATCACATTTAAAAACTCTTATTGACATATATTGTTAGAGGTTGATATTAATGGCAAAAAACACTAAAAAAAAGGTTTATGAAAAGACTTCAAGTTCAGTAAAGGAAGTTAATTGGGTTTTATGTCTTATAATGTCGATATTTTTTGGATGGATTGGCGTAGATAGGTTTATAATGGGTAAAGTAGGTACAGGAATTCTAAAATTGATAACCTTTGGTGGAATAGGGATTTGGTGGCTTATTGATTTGATACTTATTGCTACAAAATACAACTTTAAGAATGTGAAGTGGGTAGAATAAAGGTGATTGAGCATGTTAACTGAAAAAGAGTTTAATATTAAAAAATCTGTTTTTGTTTCTGATTTGAAAATCATATCAGATGATCTTAATATGCTTGTTAAAAGTTTAGATAAAGGATTAGTATATGCTAAATATTTAGAGGCTATTCAAAAGCTTAATAGTATAAAAAGAAAAATAGATGATTTGCTATAACTTTATTATTTTATATAGGTATTATACAATTATGTAAATTAATATGTTTATATGAAATACATAGGAGGGAAAATGAAAAAAATATTAAAAGAATTTACGGAATTTTTGAAAGAATACAAAGTATTGGCACTAGCTATTGCCTTCATCATGGGTGTAGCTATAAACGCATTAATAAAGAGTTTAGTAGATAATATAATAATGCCAACTATTACACCGTTCATACCAGGAGGTGCATGGAAAACAGCAACAATAAAATTAGGACCAATAGTATGGGGTATTGGCGCATTCGTAGGAGAATTCATAAACTTCGTAATAATAGCATTTGTAATCTTTATGATGGCTAAGATTGTATTGAAGGAAGATAAAGTTAGCAAGAAATAATCTCTTTAAATTTTTAATTTATTTTATGACTTTATTTTTTCATTTTTTCTTTAATATTTTATTATAGTATATTTATATTTATATATTATAATCATGATGTGTCATATCTACTTATGATGTAAATTGAGAACTTATAACAAACAATGATGCTGAATTATGCTGATTCTGAATTATTAATGCTACTTAATAAAATTATTGTTCTTCTGATTCTTTAACAAATAATGACCTGTATGGATAAAATTTTATATCTATAAAATCATTATTGAATAATGCTAGCGCATAATTTATGTTGTTTATACATTCCTCTTCTAGATTTATTTCTGATTTTTTATTTAGAGAATAGATTGTTTGCATATATAATGACAACGAGGTTAAAAAATTATCTGTGTTGTTAAATATTATCGTGTTATTTTTATCTTCCAATATGAATTCTTTTGCTTTTTCAGTAAGATAATATTCTGTGATTCCGAAGTATGATGCTACACAATGAGTAATCTTTCCATAAGGTTTTTTTCTATAGAATTTTGATTGTTCTCCTATCATAGTATTGATATCCTGAATGCTCGGTATTGCAGTAGAAGAATATAAAAATGCTTCAACACCGAATTTTTTTACAGCGTTCTTCATTTCCGGAAGCATCGAGGAAGTGTCTGTCATAAACGGTTTAATTACTGCTGGATGAAAGTGATATGAGATTAATACATCTAGTGAATCCATTAATTTATCTATGTACAGGCTATCCAGTGATACCTTAGTAGAATAACCTGTTGAATCTTTAATCCATCCTGTTTCATCAAGACCAATTTCTATCCATCTACTATTCTTGGGATCATATATCCACGCTTCTTCATATTCTGATTTGGAAAGTATTTTTCTTATGTAAGATATTCCTTCCAGTTCATTCAATAAGCTTATTCTTCTTTCATTATTATCTTTATTTACTGAAAGAGTTTTAGAATAAGATAAGGGGATATTTATTCTTGATTGTTTTTCAACATAAGATGAATCTTTATTTGTTTGTTGTCCATAAATACTAATCGTAAATAATGTTCCAGCAATAAAATTCTTAATGGTAGACATAAAATAATAAAGAAATAAGCACTATTTAAAAGTTACTATTATTTTTATTTGAGATTTTTTTATTAAGATTTTTTGGTCTACTTATTCCATTGATAGATACAATATATGATAAGATAATAATTTACTTTAGATAATACCTAATTTACTTTAGATAACTACTTTAAGTTATACAATCGTTTGATTTAGAAAAATTACAAAAAGAGTAATACATGTAAAGTATAGGAATTTATAAGTAAATTATAAATCAAGAACTTTATCAGCCATCTTCTTTATTCTGTCATCATATTCATAAACTTTTTCACCTTCATGCTTTTCTGATTCAAAAACTTTCATTAAATTTTTTATTATTTCTCGTTCTTTATCTTTTTCAAACAGATTAAATTGTTGAAGATGCTCATTTATTATTGTATCTTCTATTGATTCAATACTATCGTTTGCTATTTTTATTTCTTCAAATTCCTCTGTTTGAAGTTTAGAAGTATTGCGCATTACATAAAATGCTCCTTGGGAATATATCCTATCGAATATTTCATTAAAATGTATGTCTGAAATCTTTCCAGCACTCAATGTTCCATATATTCTTATTAATACTATGGTATTAATTAATTCTTTACCTTTGATTTCAGTTAATATTGCAGTATTTACCTCCTCTGGAGTTTTATGATTTGCATCTATATTTATTATTAGGGTATTTTTTAAGTTTATATCTTCTCTTGTTATTTTTCCATCATTATATATATAAAATCCGCCGTTTCCTAATTTTTCTAGTTCTGAAAAACTTGCTGGAAACAATGGACCAGCATATGCTATGTTTTTATAATTATCTAAAGATTCATGTCTTATTATATGTATGTGTCCTCCTGCATAATATTCAAATCCTTTTGGCAGTGTGCTTATGGGTGTTGATTCAACATTAGAAAACTCTTTCGGCATTAATTCTGTTATCGCTGAATGAAACATGAATATCTTTTTTCCGGATTCTTTTTCTAGACTTTCTATGTCTAATGCTTCATAATATTTCTTCTCTAAAGTGCCTCTTCTTCCAAGAACCCCTGTTATTTTTACACCTGTTTTATTATCTTTCGTGAAGTGCAAGAACAATTTATTATCTGAAATATGCCCCTTAAATACATTTTTAACCAATCCTGCTTCTTCAAATACATCTATCATAGTCTTTCCACTAGGAGAATAATCGTGAGAACCGGGTATTATATAAACAGGGATGTATTTTTCTTTTAATGAATTTAATTCCTTAACAACCACTTTAAGAATATCTATCCCAGGAAGTGCATTATTGAATAAGTCCCCAGCTATTAGTATGAAATCTACCTTATTATCAATGCATATTTGTATAGCTTTCGAAAATGCTTGAATGCTTAAATTCTTTAATTTTGGATCTCTCCAACTTCCAACATGGCAATCAGCCATATGTGCAAATTTCATACTAAGAGAAATAAAAGAGAGTTAATAAATTTATTTATTATGCTTTTATATTCATTATATTTATTATAATATTTATTGTACTATTTATTATATTATATATTGTAATATTTATTTTATTATTTATTATATATTTATTTTATTATGTATTGTAATATTTATTATTCTATATTTATTCTATTTGTTATGCATACGATGGCTTATTATAGGCGTTATTTTTATGAATAATACTTAGTTTTGATAATACTTAAGCTTTAAATTATTAAACTATTTAATTAAGTCCTGGAAAGTTAATTTTAAAATCGTCCTTTTTCAAACTTTTAGAAACACGTTCATCAAAAAAAGGCACCTTGATAGGAATAGCAAATTTAGAAAAATTACTAGAAATAATACACTCTCCCTTATCAAGAGCTGCAATGGTCCTAGAATCAGATGAAATATCCTGGCTTGCTGATTCAATTATTGCTTGTCGTTCAAGAAGCATTTCAGTACCTAGTATTATCTTAGTATTAATATTTGCAAGAATCTCTCTTGGAATCAGGCTTGGTAATTGGGTTATTGCTATCAAACCAACATTAAACTTTCTTCCTTCTCTTGCTATTGAAGAAAAGACATTTCCGCCTTTATCTAAAACATCTTTACCAAGAACTCTTGGAGCTTCCTCTAGAACAATGTTTACTATTGGCTTATCATTTATGCCTTTCATCTTGTAGTTTTTATACTTATTAAATATTTCAGTAGCTATCAATGAACCAATCAATAGTTCAATTTGACCAGAAAAGTTGCTGGTGTCTATAATAACTGTTTTGGAGTTTTCCAAGTCATTACAAATATGCTCTATAGTTGATTCGCCTGCAGACATATCAAATATTCCATTACAAAAAAGTCTTGAATCATAAAATTCCAAATCTAAAAGATACATCAATCTTCTTTTCAAAACATTAACCGTAGCATCATTAAACTTCACATAATTCAGCGGTTTATCAATAATTATTGATTCAATCCACTTATTACCATACTCTCTATAATACGCGTTCATTGCTTGTTCTTGAGCATCTGAAAAGCCCAAACAATCAAAATGGCTTGGCCTTAAAATTGTAATATTAATTTTCAAGCTTCGTGCTCCTACAGGGACATTCTTAGATGTATAATAAACAACCTTTCCAGAAGAAGAATCTTTTAATCCGATATTATTTCTGCCATAATACTCATCATGCGGATCCAAAACCAATAAACCAATCCTTCCTGTTAATTCCCATAAAATATTTTTCATTAAGACGCTTTTACCTTTACCTGTTGTTCCTGTTATTAATACGTGATGAGTCAATACATTTTTTGCATCAAGGTATATTGGAACATCTAACTCCTTTGAACCACTCCTAAGATTTCCAATGAATAAAGAATTTTCGGGTTTTGAAATAAATGTCATGTCATCAGCAGTTATTTCCCTTAAATATGTAAATGGTGAAGGTAATGACTTTGATAATGAAGAATTACTTTCCTTAGAAATAGTTATTAAAGGTTTTAATAATGCAATTTTATAATTTCTAATATTACTGTCAATAAATTCTGTTGAAGAATTTTCCTCTAAAATCATTCCAGATATTAATTCTAGATTCTGTTGACTTATTTGAGAACCATACTGTAAATCATAAACTTGTAGAAAAAATTTCTTATCAGAATCTTCAGCAATCAGAATTTCTCCGATTTCAAAATCACAGTTAGATTTTTGACGAGCAATTAATTCATCAAATCTTCCAGAAAATAATTGTCCTTTTATTTTATTGACCATGGAAAAAGCAATATTTATCAAATTTATAAATTTTAATATAACATATTAATTTTAATATAACCTATTAGATAACATATTACATATAAAATTATTATATAACATATTATATATAAAATATTATTCAATTTTGTTTTAATAATGCTTCTTTAATATTATTATAAGAATTGGTTTTTTTACTCTTTTCATGTCGATATTCTAATTCTAAAATCAAAACTATGATAAAATATATTGGCATAACTATGCAAGAAAGTGCAATTCCTATATATAGAAATAATTGTTGCAATCCAAGAGATTGTGCAATGACTGCACCGAGTGTTCCTATTGCAATTACCGGTATTATGCTTACGAATCCAAGACTTGAAAAAAAAGTTCGCATCTCTGATTCTAAAAGAAGCCTTTCAGCAAGAAGTCCTTGAGCAATGCCCACTATTGTAGCACCGACAATAGATAAAGCAGCAGCTATGATTATTGCGTAAATTTTAGGATTATAAAATAATGTAAAAGGCATTAATGCAATTAATAGAGTGCCAAAAACCAACATTGGAGCTTCACCAAGAGACTTAGAGAAACTCTTTGTAAAAATACCTCCAACTAGCGAAGCAAGTAATGCTACTACAAAAACAATCGCAACGTTCAAAAAACCTCCTAAGAACTGATTTTTAAAACGTTCATAAATAAATATTCCATAATAACTATTACCTATAACTTGAAGAACTATCGTGCTTACAGAGGCAATCATAAGTAAATATACCTTCTTATTTTTACTGAACACCTTATAAGAAGATACAGATTCAGAAAAGTAGTGTTTTAAAAAATGAAGGAAATGCATATCATGAGTAAAAACTTCTTCTGTATCTTTTAATAGTGAAAGAAAATAACCTGATATTATGAAAATTATTGCAGTCATTTCAAAAATAAGGAGATAACCGAAAATCTTAAACTGCAAATTAGGAAATCCTAGAAATCCGAGATTTATCAGCATCCCATTTATAGGAAAAAATTCCATTATGAACCCTGCAATGATTAGAGATATTGATGTTATAATTATTCCAAAATAGGATATTAGTTTAAGAAAACCGGATCTTTTTTCTTGCTTCAATAATGATTTACTGTATTCAACAAACAAATCACCGTGTGCAATTATTCCTAAGGAACCAATTAGTAGTGATATTGCGAAAAGAATAGGGCTCTTAATAATTACTGCAAAAGTCATTCCTAAAAAACTAAAACCATAAGTTATTCCGGAAGTGCTAATAATATTCTTGCTGATATTTTTAACTTTTTTCAATTCCGATAATACTCCTGATAATAAACTTATAAATGCTGTTTTAAAAGAATTTATCAATCCTATTAGGAAAAGGGATGCTCCTGAAAACATAAATAATATATTTATGAATTGTTGACTTGAAAAACCATAACCAATCCTATCAGATAATTCTTTTAAAGATAAAATCAGATTATTCTTGCTATGTTCAGCTGATTTTGATTCTATAAATTCTGAAAGAACATTATCTATATCTTCTTCTAAATAGCCTCTTTTTAGCAGGTTTCCTTTAATATCAGAGATAGAATGGCTTTTACTTAACTCCCTCTTTATTTCATCTCTTAAACTCATATATTACAAAAGTAATAGAGTAGTATTTAAATGTTTCTCAATAAAAGTTATCATTTTAAAATAGTTTCTAGTATTATTTTGTATTATCTTTTTTTTCAAAAGATTTATATATTATTATTATAGAAATTTATTGTATGAACAAGATAACTTTTGCATTCAAAAAGATAATGAATCAGAAAATAGGAAGGCTTGAAGAGCAATGGAAATATGATGTAGGTGCTATGTTATTGTCTAGTCCTGTTGCTGAGGATATTGATGGGGATGGTAAAAAAGAGATAATATTCGGAACTAAGGATGGTAAAATATTTTCTATAGATTCAACAGGAAAACTAAAATGGACATTTAATGCACAAGAACAACATACTGATTTAGAATTAATGTTTCTTGATGCTGAAACATCTGACAGTATACATAGCACGCCTTTTGTAGAGGATATTAATTGGGATGGTAAAAAAGAAATAGTATTCGGTACAGAAGCAGGGAAACTTTATGCTTTAGATAATTCAGGTAAAGTAATATGGACATTTAATGCGAATGGGCCTATAAGAGGAGCGGCTACTATACAAAAGTTCAGCAATAAGGAAGCAGGGATAATATTCGGTTCGCTCGATAAAAATTTATATTTTTTAAACAGTAAAGGAAAAACATTATGGAAATTTGAAGCGGATTCAGAAATAGAGTCTTGCCCAGCATTTATCAATCTTAAAACACCATTAATTTTATTCGGAACAAATTCTGGAACATTATATGCTCTCGATATAAGAGGAAAACTTGTCTGGAGTTTCAAAACAAAAGGTAAAATATTAGCACAACCATTAATGGATGTTTTAACTAGGGATGCTGATCCAGTAATACTTGTTGGCTCTACAGATGGAACGCTTTATTGCTTAAACACAAACGGAGAAAAAATATGGACATATGAGACGGATGGTGCAATATGCTCAAGGGTGACAACATATGATTTGAATGATGACAATAGAAAAGAAATAATATTCGGGTCGTGCGATAATAATGTTTATGCATTAGATTTTACTGGAAGAAGATTATGGAGTTATGAAACGGACTTCTGGGTCGTTGCAAGTCCAATAGTTACGGATTTAGATAATGATGGAAAACCAGAGGTTATAGCTGGTTCTTATGATCATAATATTTATGTTCTTGATTCAGAAGGAAGTTATATACTTGATTATGTACCTGGTGTTTCAGGAATAGTTACACAAACAGGTAATTATGGTGAGGCAATACTTAAAGAACCTGGAAAAACTCAAGGTAAAAAAATATGGCAGTATCAAACGGAGGGCGTAATTGTTGGATGTGCATATATTGATGAATCAAAAAATATCATAATTAATACAGATACTGGAAAAATAAATAACATAACCCATAAAAAAGATTAGGTGAGAATAATGGAGAAGATAATTACAAAGAAAGAAGAACTCAAAAGGGTTCCATTATATATACAAGGATTAGATGAGAACATAGAGGGAGGAATACCCGAGGGATACGTCACATTAATATGTGGAACCGCGGGAACTATGAAATCCTCAGTAAGCTTTAACTCTCTTTACTATGAAGCAGCATATAAAGGAAAAATAGGATTATATATCTCTTTAGAACAAAGTTATATTTCCTTACTCAATCATGTAATAAATATGGGTTATGATTTAAGCAAAATCAACATATTATTGATAAATGATTTATCAAACATAAACACTCAACTTTCACAATTAAAAAATTCTAAAAAAGGAACAATAATATTTGCAGATCTTGGAGCAATAAGAAAAGAAATAAAAGACACTAAAATTAATACAACAGCAAACGCCGGATGGATAAATGTAATAAAAAATCTAGTTAAGAAAATAAAATCAGATCTCGGACTGCATATGTTTGTTTTAGATTCTTTGTCTGCACTGTATGTTCTTGGAAAATTTGAAAATCCAAGAATAGAATTATTCTATATATTTGAGTTTTTAAGGGATTTAAACATAACATCTTACTTAATATCAGAAATGCCTCTTGATGGAAGCAGATATTCTGAGTATGGTGTTGAAGATTATTTATCAGATGGAATAATATATATAAGACTTTCACAGTTTAGAAGAGCAGTAGTTAGAGAGATTTCAGTAGTAAAGATGAGGAGTACAGCAGTAAATACTGATGTGTTCAGTTTAGAGTTTAAGAATGGAAAATTTGCCGCATTATATGGTGGACAGAATCCATTATTGTAATTTATTTTTTTACAGTATTTTTTCTTATTGTTCTTATCGATTTTTATTTTCTTATTGATTCTATTCTTATTCTTATTATTATTGATTCTTATTTTTCTTATTAATTTTTATTCTTTTTATGATTATTTTTATTAATTAATCTTATAATAATTAATTAAATTTATAATTTTATTAATATTAATATTGTTGCGGTCAGTGATGAGGTTATTCCCGTCTGATACTGATGAAGACGAAAAACTTACTGAGACCGCACTCCTAACATTATTTTAAGAAATCATATTACATATTATATAATTCTGATAATTTTTTTTATTATGCAATATTTTTATATATTGAACTCTCCTATATGAAATAAACAAAAAACTTATAAATTGCCAAGTTTCACTTTTCATAATGGCAAAATATAAGATCGAACTTGACAGGAATACATGTATAGGTTGTGGAGCATGCACTGTTGCTTGCGACAACTTCGTTACAGATGGTGATAAGGCAAAAGTAGTCAATTCAGAAGTTGATTCTATAGGGTGCAATAAAGAAGCTGCAGACGGCTGTCCGGTTGGTGCAATAAAAATAACAAAAATTGAATAATAACAAAAATTGAATAATTCCTTAAAAAATAAATTTAAAATATAAATAAATATTTTATAAAAATAAGTCTTTTTTAAAGATAAAAATTATAAATTCTTAAATAATCTATAAATTATGAAAGATAAAATTTCTATAAATTCAAAAGATTCAATAAATGGATTCATAGTTTATCCTACATATAGAATTGTTGATGATGAATCGGATGAAGGATTGAGAAAGAAGAGAAAAAAGGCACTAATATACTTGTTTGGAAGACTTGAGAATGGAGAAAGTTTTTTAGTTATAAAAAATTATAGGCCTTACTTCTATGTAAAGACATCTGATTTAACATCTGATTTAAAAAGTGATAAGATTAAGAAAATATTGCAAGAGTATGATGCTAACATAATCGACACTGAATTCAAAAATTTTGAAGGAGAAAAAGTTACTAAGATAATATTATGGCTTCCTGCAGATGTTTCTAAGTTAAGGAAGTATTTAGAGGAAGAATTAAAAATAGAGTCATATGAAGCAGACATAAGGTTTTATCAAAGATTTCTGATAGATCATGATATAAAAGGGTCTTTAAGAATAGTCGGAGATTATAAAAAAGGAGAATATGTTAATAGAATATACTCTGAGCCAGAGATTGCCCCTTCAGATTGGATTCCAGAATTAAAAGTATTGTCCATAGATATTGAGACAGATAGCAAGGGGAAAAGAATTTATTGTATATCATTATATTCTGATTCATATAAAAAAGTTCTTATTGTAGCATCAGAAAAAGATATTGGAAAGCCTCTTCATAATGCAATAACATTAAATACTGAAAAAGAAATGTTATTAAAATTTTCAGAACTAATAAAAGATTTAGATCCAGATGTGATAACAGGTTGGAATTTGATAGACTTTGATTTAAAAGTACTGAAAGAAAAATTTGACAAATATAATATTCCGTTTGTTCTTGGAAGGGCAGACTGGACTTGTAAATTAGAGATAAACAACGAATTCATGAAGGATTCTACAGCGGATTTCCCAGGAAGAATGGTTCTTGACGGGATACACTTACTAAAGACAAGCTTTGTAAAATTAGAAAATTATAAACTTGAAACTGCTGCGCAAACTCTTTTAGGAGAATCTAAAATAATCGGCCAAGAAAATAAGGCAGAGGAAATAGATGCTCTTTTCAGAGAAAATCAACAAAAACTAGTGGATTATAACTTAAAAGATGCCGAATTAGTATATATGTTATTATATAAAACCTCTGCATTACCATTGACAATTCAAAGAGCAATGATTACTGGAATGACTCTTGAAAGAGTCAGGGCTAGCGTTGCTAGTTTGGATAATTTATTCTTAAGATATGCAAAAAAACACGGAATAGTTCTTAATAATGCAAAATTCTCAGAAAAAGATGCTCCTTTCAAAGGAGGATATGTTATGAATCCTAAACCAGGAATTTATGAGTATGTTGTTGTTTTGGATTTCAAGAGCCTATATCCTTCAATAATAAGAACACTAAATATTGATCCATATTCTTATGTAAAAAATCCTCCTAAGAATCTTGACAAAAAAAGATACATTAAAGCTACAAACGGTGCTGTTTTTAAAAATCAAGACGGAATATTGCCGATGATTATACAAGATGTCTGGAAGCAGAGAGATGAAGCTAAGAAGCAAAAAAAACCTGCACATGTTATTTATGCTTTGAAAATAATAATGAACTCATTTTATGGCGTGTTAGGTAATCCTAGTTGCAGGTTTTATAATCCTCAACTAAGTAATGCTATAACATATACAGCGGAAGAAATAATTAAGTTGACTGCTAAAAAGGTCGAAGAGCTCGGATTTGAAGTAATATATGGCGATACAGATAGTGTTTTTGTAGTTAGCAAAGCTAAGAATGTAGATGATGCAGAAAAAATAGGTAAGAGAATAGAGAAATACATAAATGAATTCTATGAACACTATATAATGGAAAAATATAACAGGAAAAGTTATTTCGAGATACAGTTCGAGAAGTTATTTAAGATATTATTAATGCCAAAAATGCGCGGCTCAGAGGAAGGTGCAAAAAAGAGATATGCTGGATTGTTGATAAAAGACGGGGTAGAAGAGATTAGTTTTACTGGAATGGAATTTGTAAGAGGAGATTGGACTGATTTATCAAAAAAATTTCAGGTTGAATTGTTTGAAAAGGTTTTTAAAAAAGAAGAATTTTCTGATTATATAAAAAAATTTGTTCTTGATCTTAAGAAAGGAAAATATGATGAATTGTTAGTGTATAGAAAAAATATAAACAAGCCTCTTGATGAATACACTAAAACAACTCCGCCGCACGTAAAAGCAGCAAGACAATTAAAGAAACTTACTTCAAACCAGATACAATATGTTATAACAACAGAGGGGCCGGAGCCTATTGAAAAGTTAAAGCATCAACCAGATTATGAACATTATATAGAAAAGCAGTTAAAACCAATAGCAGATACAATATTACCTATTTACGGAAAGAATTTTGATGAAATAATAAAAGGTAGTAAGCAAACAAAATTGTTTGGTTATTAATTTTGATGATGATAAATCTGCTGATTATAATAATGAGTAATACTTAATATTTTTGTAAATACCCTGGTTGCGGTTCAAATAATATGCCGTCTCTTTTTAATTTTTCTATTGTTGCAGTTATCTCCATTTCTGTCATTCCCCTGCTTTCTGCTTCTGAAATTATTTGTTCCGTTTGAACCTTTTTCTTTTTACCCACAACTTCGTCAAATATTGTTAATAATTTTATTTTAGTATCTAATTCAAAATCGTTCATCATCGATGAAGCTAATTGTTTTTGTAATCTCATTACCTCATCGAACTCAGTATCATCTAATACACCCATTATTTCTTACACCCCTAAAATAAATAAGACAAAAAGCTTTAAATAGTTATCGAAATTAGTATAGGAAATAGTATATTAATGTCAATAATTTTTTTCTTCACTTGTAAAATACACTAAAAATTTATATAACTTAATATCGAATAGATGATTATCATTGAATTATTATTTGGGGGTGTTTTTTTTGGAAATAATAAAAACAGTTAGAGATAAGAATTATGAGTTGCATAATCATATAATAATTGATGCAGGGAATTACATCCATAAGCAGATAGAAACAAAAAACGGAAGAACTTATATGAGGTTGAAGCAGAGAAAATTATTCATAAAAAACTTAAACATTCTTTAATACATCTTCATTCTATAATTAGACATCTCATTGTTTATTAAGTATCTTATTAAGTATCTTATTAAATATCTTTTATTATTTCCTCCTTTAATTTTTTTCTTTTGGACTTGATTTTTTTGACAATCTTTTCTTTTTTATTTATTGCACCAATAATATATTTCATTTCACTAGATTTTTTTGGTTTAATAACAATCTTAATATTAGACGCTTTCTTTCCTTTAACAATATCTATAGAAGGGGATTTAGAAATTTTGAATATCTGAGATGGATATAGACTTCTATAACCAGTTACTAAAAATGAAATAACAGCAGAAATAGCCGCATATGCTCCTAATTGAGTACCAAACAACTCTATGGCCATTATACTAGCTGCTATAGGAGTATTAGTAGCTCCTGCAAGAACAGAGATTAATCCTATCGCTGCAGAAGTCGCACTATCTAAACCAAGCAATGAACCTAAAGTCATTCCTGCTGCAGCACCTATGAAGATAATAGGTGTTATAGATCCTCCGCTTCCCCCAAAATTTAATGTTATAACAGTAAATAATAATTTCAGTAAAAAAGCATACCATACTAGTTTCATTCCTTCAAGAATGCTCTCAACATATTCGAGACCTAAACCTAAATAAATTGTTGAAAAAAGATATGCGAGCGATGCAATTAATGCTCCTGCAAAGAATGCTTTTAATGGCGGCCAAATTTTTATTCTATTAGAAATTATTTTAGAAAATTTGAATGTTTCTATAATAAAATATGATAATAATCCAAAAATTATTCCAGCAAAAATTATTTTTAAAAAGAATGTATTGCTGAATTCAGGAAAGAATTCCAGTCTGGTAAAATAATGAATTCCCAAAGCATTACTTACTTGATATGAAACTATTCCAGCGATAAATGATGGAAGAAGCACTTCATATAATATTCCTCCTACAAACAACACCTCTACTCCGAATATAGCACCCGCTATTGGGGTTCCAAATACTGACGCGAATCCTGCACTGACGCCGCATATCATTAGTTTTCTTCTGTCTTCACGATTTAATCTTAAAAGTTTGCTAAATACTGACGCAGATGCTGCTCCTACATCAGCAGCAGGGGCTTCTTTACCTGCACTTCCACCTCCAGATATTGTAATTATTGGAAGAAAAAAAGCCTTCAATCCTGATTTCCAAGAGATACTCTTATTCTCATGAACTGCTTTTATAACTTTATCTGTTGTATCAATATCATCTTTTGGCCATAAATAATAAACTAATAATGCATTTATGAAGAAAAATATTGGAATAAAAAAGAGAAAATAAGGGTTCTTTCTTGATACTCCGATGCTATACTCTAATAATTTTAAAAAAGCTGTTGTTGTTAAACCGCCTAAAATACCAATAATAATAGATAATATTACCCATTTAACTATGTTTGTTATCAGCACAGTTCGTTCAGATACTTTTGACATGATTTAAGAGAAGAATTATATTTATTATAAAATTTTCTAAAAAAAATAAAAATTAAAAAAAAGAACATAAATAAAAAAATATATTAATCGAAAACATATACATTAATAACTAGTTTGTATTTATCCAGTTATTTTTATATTACTCCATTGACTATAATTGCTCATTTAATTATTAAATATTAATTATTTTCATATTATGGGCGTGTAGCGCAGCTTGGATAGCGCGAAGCACTCCTAAAAACTTTTTGGGAAAAAGCACAAAGAAACTACGTTTCTTGTGCACTAGGAAAAAAGTCCTTTGCGTTTTATCAAAAATAGTTGCAAGCAGTATTTTCCTAAAGAAAGGTTTTGAGAGATGCTTAGGTCGGGGGTTCAAATCCTCCCACGCCCGTGCATAGGGACGTTATGTCCTATAATATTTTTTATAATATTTTTTTTTTAAGACTTTTTCTAAAATGATCTTTAGCTTTGATAAAGTGATGAATTTTTAGTATACCAACTTTTTATATGAAAAGTTATTTATATTAAAAATATAGAAATAAGATAAACAATAAGGAAAAAAAACAGTATCTATTGACCCATTAGGTTCATTAAAAATCTACCTAGAAACATTCCAAATATTGAAACACAAAAACCTGATATTAAAAAAATATTTTCCACATTCTTGAACATCATACTCCCAAAAATTCCTCCAAACACGAAAAAGAATATAAAAAACCCAAAATAAAACATAAAACTAGTAAAACTCATAAGCAATCACCTTCTTTTTAAAATATAATTGATTTTTTTTTAATGGATTATTGATTATCTTAAATGTTGATTACTTTAAAAAAGTATATTATATAATAAATAACATTTAATAACTAATATTGACAATAATTTTCTATTTAAATATTTTATTAAAACAGTAAATCTTTTATTAATACCTGAGAAAATAAGTGCATCAGAACTTGATTAAATTTATAAAATACCATAAATATATCAAAATATGACTATTTATAAGCATTGTGTAGGAGAAATAAATCTTAATACATTTAAAGTTAAGACTTTCGATCAAGAACAGGCAATACGCGCATTATCGGAGATTCACGATTATACTATAAATTCTTTTGTATTATTTGAGTTAAGAAAACCGGAATATAGGGATTTACTTGTTAAAAATAATTTGGCAATAGCAAAAAAAGCAGTATCAGAAGCAATTACTAGAGAACAATTAATTATACAAACAATAAACGCGATAGAAGAACTTAACAGGATATGTAATAGTTTATCTAAAAGACTTAGAGAATGGTATGGTTATTATTTTCCTGAAATAACAAGAAAAATAGAGGATAATGAACTATTTGTTAGAACAATAATAGAAAAAGACAGAAACGAACTAATGAAAGAACTTAATATAAAGAGTACAATGGGTATGAAAGATATAAACAATACAGATGTAAATATAATATTAGAGTATGCGAGGCAAATTAAGAGCATTTACTCTCAGAGAGAGTCGTTAAAAAATTATCTAGAGGATTTAATGAACGAAATATGCCCTAACGTCCTAAGAGTTAGCGGAGCAATAATTGGTGCAAAAATAATAGAACGTGCTGGTTCGTTAAAAAATCTATCAATGATGCCTTCTTCAACTATACAAGTTTTAGGTGCTGAAAGAGCATTATTTAGGCATTTAAGAAACAAAAAAATAAAACCACCAAAACATGGTATTATCTTAAATCACCCATCTGTGCTTGATTCTAAAAATAGAGGAAAAGCTGCAAGACAATTGGCAGCAAAAATAAGTATCGCATCAAAAATAGATTATTTTAGGGATAAATACTAGAAAAATGAAACAGTTCAAACATTTTAAGGGAATATACGAGAGAGGAAAGGAGATATATACAGAAAACCTTGTAAAAGGTCAGGTGGTTTATGGTGAAAAAATAATCAGAGAGGACGCAAAGGAATACAGAGAATGGGATCCTAAGCGTTCAAAACTTGGAGCCGCTTTAAAAAAAGAAATATCGCAAATAGGAATTAAAGAGGACGATTATGTGCTTTATTTAGGGGCTAGCACAGGCACTACGGTCAGTCATGTCTCTGATATTGTTGGAAAAAACGGTTTGGTCTTCGCATTAGATTTTGCTCCAAGAGTTCTTCGCGATTTAATTTTCTTGGCAGAATCGAGAAACAATATTGCTCCGGTATTGGCGGATGCTAATAAGCCAGAGACATATGCACACTTAGTGACAGAAGTTGATACTGTTTTCATGGATGTCGCTCAAAAAAATCAGGTTGAAATATTTTTAAAAAATTGTTCCATTTACTTAAAAAAAGGTGGTTTTGGATTGCTTGCATTGAAAGCCAGAAGCATAGATGTGACTAGAAAACCTACGGACATATTCAAGCAGGTTAGAAAAGAATTAGAAAAAGACATGATTGTTGCTGATTATAGAGAATTAGAACCTTACGAGATAGACCATGCATTGTTCGTATGTAAGAAAAAATAAAAAATTCTTTTAAAAATAAGAGCTTTTAAATGAAAATTATCATGAAATACATCTTACAACATAAGAAATACAGATTAAATTTTTAAATAATATCTTTTTTACTCATAAAATGTTAAAATTATACAATACTTTATCTAGAAAGAAAGAAGAGTTTCATCCAATACATAAAGATTATGTTGGAATGTATTGTTGTGGTCCAACAGTATATTTCTATGCACATATTGGAAATCTTAGAACGTATATATTTGAAGACATATTAAAAAGAGTTCTCTTATTTAATGGTTTTAATGTTAAGCATGTAATGAATATAACCGATGTTGGGCATTTAACAAGTGATGCTGATGAAGGAGAAGATAAAATGCTTAAGGGGGCAAGAAGAGAGGGAAAAACCGTATGGGAAATAGCTAAATTTTACGAAAATGCCTTCATGAATGATATAAAAAAGCTTAATATTATTGAACCAACAATAATATGTAGGGCAACTGATCATATTAATGAAATGATTGAATTAATAAAAGTGCTTGAAAAAAAGAATTTCACATACATTGCTAATGGTAATGTTTATTATGATATAACTAAGTTTCCTAATTATGGGGTTCTTGCAAGGATTAATATAGAAGATCTGCAAGCAGGTGCAAGAATAGAAGTAGATCCTAATAAAAAGAATCCGTATGATTTTGTATTATGGTTTACTAAATCAAAATTTCAGGAACAAGAGATGAAATGGCCAAGTCCATGGGGTGTAGGTTATCCAGGATGGCATATAGAATGTTCTGCAATGTCAATGAAATATCTTGGGGAACGATTTGATATACATTGTGGAGGTATAGATCATATTCCTATTCATCATACTAATGAGATTGCACAGTCAGAGGGGGCAATAGGTCATAAATGGGTTAATTTTTGGTTACATGGAGAATTTCTTATTATGGATAAGGGAAAAATGTCCAAATCATCTGGAGAATTTCTTATACTAAGCGTACTAGAACAAAAAGGTTATAATCCATTAGATTACAGATATTTATGTCTTAATACTCATTACAGAACGCCCCTAACATTTACTTTCGAAGCATTAGATTCTGCAAGGAATGCATTCAAATCTTTGAAAAATAAAATCATAGAGTTTAGGGGTAAAAGCGAATCTGAAAAATACGATTCACAGATGATTGATTTACCGATAGTGCAAAAGTATGAAGCAGATTTTGTTGATGCAATAAATGACGATTTAAATGTTCCGAAAGCATTAGGCATTCTATGGAATGTGGTGAGAGATAAGGATTTGAATGCAAGTGAGAAATTATATCTTATAATGAAATTTGATAAAGTTTTTGGCTTAAACTTATCAGATGTATATGAAGAAGAAATCGAGGTTCCTGAAGAGATTCTGAAACTTGTTAATGAAAGACAAGAAGCAAGAAAAAATAAGGACTTCAAAAAAGCTGATGAATTGAGAGAATTAATAACCTTAAAAGGTTATATTATTGATGATACAAAAGAAGGAATCAAGATAAGAAAAGTTTAATTTTTTATACTTTAAGAGTTTTTTTAAAATAATTAAAATAATCAATAATTTAGAATTAGCTTAATAAAATAATCATATTATTTATATTTTATAATTTTATTTTATAAGTTTATTTATATTTTATAATTAGTTAATAACAAAATTAATAACCGAATAAAATAACCGATAATAAAATGAATAATAAAATTATACTATATAATAAAATGATACTATAAAATAATATAAAATATAAAAGGTAAAATTAATATAAAATATAAGGTAAAATGAAAGGACAATACAAAATCAACACTGCTGTTTTATTCTCTGGTGGAAAAGATTCTGCTCTGGCATTATTATATGCTTTAAAGGAAACTAATGTAAAATGTTTAATTAACATCATTTCTGAAAATGATGAAAGTTACATGTTTCATGTTCCTAATGTAAGATTGGCAGAGAAACAGGCAGAATACATAGGATTGCCTATTATAATACAAAAAACAAAAGGAGAAAAAGAAAAAGAACTTGAAGATTTGGAACTTGCCATAAAAAAAGCGATAAAAAAATATAACATAGAGGCTGTTGTTACTGGTGCTATAGCATCAATATACCAAGCATCTAGAATTCATGCAATAACTGATAAATTAAATATAAAATGCATTAATCCATTATGGAATAAGGATCAGTTTGAATTATTACAAGAATTGGTAGATAATAATTTTGATGTACTTATTGTTGGTGTCTTCGGAGAAGGATTGGACGAGTTGCTTGGGAAAAAAATAGATCAGAAAACGATAAAGGAATTAAATAAGATATATTCAAAACTAAAAATTAATCCTGCAGGAGAAGGTGGAGAGTATGAAACTCTCGTATTAAACGCTCCATACTATAAGAAGCCCCTAAGAGTAAAGAAATATTCCATAAAGAAAGAAAAATCTGGCGGAAAAATTCTAGTTATAGAAGAACTTTCTGAATAAATAATAAGATATTAATATGAATAAAATAATAAGATATTAATAATTTGATAAAAAATAATTTAAAAAAATAATCTAATATTATTATTTTATAATTGTTTTATAGGCGTCCTCTTATTTTTTTGCATCTGAATTATTTTATAAATCAATTATAGAAAACTTTTTATATTGGTAATTTAAATAAATATTGGGTTGGTGTATGGAACAGAGAAAGAATAAAAAAATCTTTATAATCAGTGTTTTTTTGTTAACATTATTTTTTATTATAATTCTTAGTCCCATATTTGCATATAGAAATGAATCTAATGTTCAAAAAAAATACCTATCTATAGAAGATAAGATAAATTCTGAGGGCAAAGCCGAAGTTATAGTTAGGATTATTCCTGAAAAAAAACAAAAGAACGAGATGTATTCATTAAGTGTTGCTGAAAATAGTATGAAAAATCCAAAAAGACTAAATATAATAAACGCGTATTCTGGAGAATTAACAAGGAGAGGATTAAAAGAGCTTAAAGCTCTTGAAAGACAAGGATATAAGGTTGAAATATATGATAATATAAAATTTAAGTTATATGCAACGAAAGAGGAGAAAAAATTAAGAACAGCACTAGATACAACTGTAGTTAGCATAGGTGCAAATTATTCTCACAATGTGCTTAACATTACTGGAAGAAATATTACTGTAGCAGTTATAGATTCAGGAATAGACTATAATCACACTGATTTAGGAGGATGTTTTGGGATAAATTGCAGGGTTAAAGGAGGTTATGATTTTGTAAATAACGATTCTGACCCAATTGATGATTATGGACATGGAACGCATGTTGCGGGAATAATAGGCGCAAAAGGTAATTTAACAGGAGTTGCTCCTGATGTAGAATTCTTAGCAATAAAATCTTGTGATGTGACAGGAACATGTGACTTGGATGATGTAATATCAGGTGTTGAATGGGCTGTAAATAATAGCGCAGATATAATAAGTATGTCTCTCGGTGGTTCATTTTCTGATGTAGTATATGGTAATACTGGTAAGGATAGTACTTCATTAGCGATTGAGGCGGCCGTTAATTCCGGAAAAATAGTGGTCATCGCTGCAGGAAACGAGGGTCCAGGAATAAGTACAATAGCTGTTCCTGGTGCTTCAGAGAATGTTATTACTGTTGGAGCTTCAGATGATAATGGAACGATAGAACAATCTGATGATTTTATTTGGTCTGGATCCGGAAGAGGTCCTTCTGCTTTTGGAAGATTAGATCCTGAGATTGTGGCTCCAGGAGTTACCATATATTCTACTTATTTGAATAATACATATACAACTATGACAGGTACTAGCATGGCGACACCTCATGTTACTGGAGTAATAGCTTTACTCTTAGAGCAGAGGCAGTTAGATCCTTCAAAAGCTAGAAGAATAATAATGAACTCTGCATTTAAAATGCCTGGAAAATTATTTGAAAGAGGCACTGGAGAGATAAATGCAATAAATGCATTAACATATAATTTGACGGCAATAGTTTACGGAGTAAATAGTTATAATAATATAACGACAAATGATAGATGGGAATTCATAACTCCAATAAATGGGACAGTATCTGCTAATATAACAATAATAAATTATAATACTTACGATATAAATATAAGTTTGTTGTTGACAGATTTTGAAAATATGGAGAATTCTTACAAACTCAATACTTCGCAATTCTCTATTCCAAGCAATATTTTAGTAAATGCCAGCAGTAACCAAACCTTTACCATAAACTTTACTACTATTAACTTTACAAGTTTATATGCGACAACATATGGCGGAGAATTATTATTATTAAGCAATGATTCAAAAAATATAAGCATTCCAATAGTTGTAACTGTGCCTATAAAAAATTATGCAAACATAATAAGAACTATAACACATGAAGGAGAAAACAAAGGTGATGTGCTTTATTATGCTTATTATAATCCTAAACCGGGAAATAAGACAATAAGAATAAGTTGGAATAGTTCAGTTAATGATTTGGATTTGTATGTTTATAATGATACGGCCGAAATTTATGATTATGGCGGTTATTATTCAACAAACAACGAGTCATTAACTATTGCCTATAATAAAAATATTTCTTGGTTTAGAATACATGCATATAATATAACAACTCTACCGTTTAATTTCACAATCAACATAACATATGATGATAATATACCGCCTAACATAACTAATGTTACTAACCAAAACGGAGAATATAACTTTAATTTTTCTCTATCACAAAACGTTACTATCATTTTCTTTTATGAAAATCCAGATAATGATTCATTAACAATAGAACTCAATGATAGCAGGTATACTCTTGAGTCATTATATACTAATAATGTTACATATAAGTTAGTTACAAATGAAAGCATGCTTGGAAATCACACAGTAAGATTAACAATAACTGACGAGTATGGTGCGAGTGTTTCAAGAGATGTTCAGGTGGAAATATATGATATTAGAATAAGAGAATATTATCCTTCAAATCTTACAATCATAGTTAGAAAAAACGACACAATAAACTTTTCTCAGATAAGCGAAGATTCGAATAATAGAACATTATATTATTATTGGTATATAAATGGCGAATTAAATAGTACTGATGAGAATATAACAATAAATACAACGCAACTATCTCAAGATAATTATAATATAACATTCATAGTATCAAATAATTTTACAAATACAAGCATAATGTGGAATTTGACAATAGACCAATACGGTCCTGTGATTAGTATAATATACCCAAATGGAACAATAAATGACACATTTGTAAATATTTCATATACAGTAACAGATATATCAGGAATAGGTTCCTGCTGGTATAATATAAACAGTACATCACAAAATACGACTTTAACGAATTGTACAAACACAACAATAACATTAACAAACGGAAACTACACTATAACAATATATTCAAACGACACATACGGGTTTATAAATAGTAGTAGTAAGGTATTTCAAGTAAATGATATAACTCCTCCGCAAATATTAAGCGTCTCGCCTTCAGGAACAATAAGTTATACCAATGAAGTTACTTTAAGGGTATCATTAAATGAATATTCTATATGTAGATATAGTGATGAAGATATTGAATATAACGAGATGTCAGATACATTTAGCAATAAAGGACTGAATAATACAGAAAGTTATCCTGTTGAAGGTGGAAAGAGATATGAGATTTATGTAAAATGTAGGGATTTAGCATATAACATTAATCCAAGTACAACTATAATTAATTTCAGTGTAAGACAACAAAGCACAAGTTCTGGAAGTTCAGGCGGAGGTGGTGGAGGAAGTTTCGGAGGAGTAAGCCCATCACAGAACACCATACAAAATATAAATAAATATGGCGTATTGATAGCATCTGCCAATAATAATATAACAATTAATGTGTCAAATAATAACATTGTTTTAAGATATATGTTCATAAAATTATCTCAGAATAAGAGAAATGTAGATATAAGCATTACACAACATGATATAAATTCGGCACCATTACCTATAAATTCTTTCGACAAAAACAAAGAAAAATATGCATTCATAGAAATATCACATCTTAATATAGACAATACAGACATAGAAGAAAATATTTTAAGATTCAAAGTTTCAAGATCATGGATTGATGATAACTCAATAGATGTTAATAGTGTAAAGCTTTACAGATATGTAGATGATTGGACAGAATTACCTACTAAGATATATTCACAAGATCAAACTGGAATAATTTTTGAAGCAATAAGTCCTGGATTAAGTTATTTCATAATAGCAGGTAATAAAGAACAATATCAGAATCAAGAACAAATGCCACCTACAATTGTGCCTCCAATGAATGAAGTCACGGGAGATTCGGTTTTGATTAAAAAAGATGTTGAACAGGAAAAGCCTTTAAGTTTAACAGATCAGGAATCAGGACAGCAAGATAATACTGCTGGTATTTTAAGATATATAATATATGTAATTGCTATCGCGTTTTTAACCAGTATAGTTGCTTCAAGTGTATATGTTGTTAATAAGAAGAAATCTGAAAAGGCTGCAATGAGAGAAGAACAGATTAACATGCTTAAAAAAAGATATGAATTTGAAGGTAATCAAATAATACAAGAATACAATACACGTTTAAGAATTATAGGAAGGGATCCTAATGCAAGAATAAAAGCAGAACAATTAAGACAATTATATAATCAAAGAATACAAGAATTACATTTAAGATATAAAAATCTTATAGATCAAATAAGAAATTCTAAATGAAAAGAATAAAAAATATATCTTTTATTTGATATGAATATATTACTTTTATTTTATAATATGATTTTATTATTTGAATTGTTATTTTTATAAGTTATTTTATAATTTATAATATTATTTTTCTCTCTCCAAAAGATATTTTCCTTATATTATGCGCAGATATTAAATCATGCTGTATATATTTAAACTTTTCTTCAACAACTAATTCCTTAACTTCTTCTTTAAGACTCTTTCCTACATCTTTTTTTGACTTCCATATGAAAGAATTCAAGTTAATAATATCTTCTTTTGTTAATCCTACTAAGTATTCTCTTTCTATTACTGGAAATTCTTCAAAATGTATATCTTTACCTTCCAAGCTGTAATAGATTCTATAGGTTATCATTGGAATAATCGGTGAAAGCAATTTTAGTATTGTTTTTAAAACATGATTTAAAGTGTAGATTGCAGCATTTTGCTGTTCTCTTGTGAATTCATTATTCTGATTATATGCTCTATTTTTTACAAGTTCAACATAATGACTGGAAAATGTTTCCCATATGAAATGTCTCAATTTTATTGCAGGATTATGAAAGTCATATATTTCATAACACTTATTTGCTTCTATTATTAATGAATTTAATTCATTTAGTATCCATTTATCTAAATCTGTTAAGTATGGTTCTATCTCTTCTCTAGTGGTGTGATTATTTTTGAATAATAATATGAATTTTGAAACATTCCATAATTTACTTATAGTTTTTCCAGCACCTTCTATTCTTTCAAAACTACATCTGAAGTCTTGTTTTTCGAGATTCCCCTCTAATGAAGCCCACATTCTAAAAGGTTCTGCACCATACCTGTTAAGAACGTCTTTAGGGTCTATACCGTTACCAGCAGATTTTGACATCTTTTTACCATTATTATCGACTATGTGATAGTTTATCCAAACATTTTCGAATATACATTTTCCTGTTAGTAGATAGTCTTTTAGAAGAGTATAATAAAGCCATGTTCTTATTATTTCCTTGCCTTGGGGTCTTAAACTGCATGGGCTGTTTTTTTCAAAGAACTCTTTATCTCTCCCATATCTTAGTATATATAATGGGCTTATGGAACTATCAAACCAAGTATCAAATACCCTTTCTTCCCCTCTAAAAGTTGTGCCATTGCACTTAGGACATTTTTCTATTGGAGGATTTTCTTTCCAAGGCCTATAATATTTCCCTTTTGGAGGCAATATTTTTTCCCCACAAGTTTCACAATACCATAAGGGTATTTCTGTTGCATAGTATCTCCTTCTAGATATAGGCCAATCTATACTTACAGAATTTATCCAATCAATAAGTATCTTTCTTGACTCCTCAGCATAGAATTTTGGTTGTTTAGCAATTTTCAACATGTCGGGAATAAAATCTAATTGTTTAAGGTAGAATTCTTTCATTCCTATGAACTCTATGGGGTCTTTTGATCTTTCGCAAACAGGAGTTCTATGTTTTATCTTTTGTTGCTTAACTAATAGGCCTCTTTTGTCTAATTCCATAATTAATTTTTTTTGAGCTTCTTTCACAGGTAGCCCGTTTAAGAATCCGGCATTCTCATTCATTGTTCCATCTTTGTTTATTGCTATAGTTGGTTTTAAGCCATTATCCCTGAAAAATCTTATGTCTGTTACGTCTCCAAAACTACACATCATCATTAGACCTGTTCCTTTATCCATTTGAGCTACTGGATCAGGTTTTATCGGAACTTCTTTATTAAATATAGGAGTTATTGCATGTTTGCCTTCTAAATGAATGTATCTTTCATCATTTGGATTATAACAGATCATTTCGCAGGTGCATATAAGTTCTGGCCTAGTTGTTGCTATTATTATTTCTTCACCTGTCTCTTTCACTTTAAACTTTATTTCATTAAAGAAACTAGGTAATTCTAAATAGTCTATTTCAGCATCTGCTATAGTTGTTTGGCATCCAGGGCACCAATTGTTCACTCGTTCATCTTCGTATATTAGGCCTTTATTCCATAAATCTATAAATGTTTCTTGAGTTAATGCCCTATAATCCGGACTATCTGTTTCATATATGTCTCCTATATTATTACCTTTTTTCCAGGAATTAAAACTAATACCTAATTTTAAGAAGGATTCTACAGAAGCTAGGCTCGATTTTTCTAGAACTTTATTACAATATTCTATAAATTTTTCTCTTTCTGTCTCTGTTATTTTTATGTTAAACTCTTTTTCTGCAGCCATTTCTATTGGGAGACCATTCCTGTCAAGGCCTAGTGGAAAGAGAACCTCGTAACCTTTCATACGTTTATATCTTGCGAACATGTCCATGAAAACATATGTTGTTGCTTGTCCTATATGAACAGGCGTGTTTACATATGGTGGAGGAGTATCAATGCTGTATACTTTTTTTCCAGAATTCTTATTAAAAGCATATACTTGTTTTTCTTTCCATTCCTCATATATTTCTTTCTCTGATTCTTTTGACCAGTTCTTTTCATTCATCATGGCTCAAAAGTATTAAATAATGATATTTAAATGTTTTTATGTTGATTTTAGTGTAGAATAAATTATTTTTGTAATGACTATATGTATTAGATCTGTTATTGTTTAATTATTAAAAAACTTTATAAATATATTATTACTTTTAAGTAGTATATTAACTAAATAATGATGTATTAAATAATTAATAAAAGCTAAAATAAATAGAAGGTGAAACCATGAGTAAAGAAATAAATGTAAAAGATATTGCTTCAACAATAATCAACGAAGGATACATGATAGGAAAAAATAACGCAGTAAATATAGATTCAAAATGTGAAGCACTAGAAATATATACAAGAAAAAAACCAATATATTTATTTGGTTTGAAAATAAACAAAAAACCAGAACACATAGGAACTTTATATTTTAAAACAAACTATTCTATAAAAAACAAGATAAAAGAAAAGACACTCGAAGATCTTGAAAACAATAATGAGATTGAAAATAGCAATAAAAATATTTGGTACTTTGACAATAACAAAATCGGAAAGCCTGTAATTGAATTAGCGAAAAAGTTAGAAAAGAAATATGATATACAGGTAATTTTAAATGATGAATACGAAGTAGTTTGGGGAAAAGACGATCCAGGAATATAAATATCTTGAACATCATTTTTCTCAAGAGCAACTCAATATACACAGAAACAAAAAGACAAACATTTCTTTGAATAAGACATTTATTAGGAATAGGACTTTTTTGCCTCTTTTTCTGAAAAATAATATACTTAGTGAGAAAACAGAATATTTATAAGTATGTGTAGATATTTTCTTAAGTATGTTGGGGATGAAAACTAAAAATATAGCACTAAAGGTAAATTCTGAAATTTATTATAAATATAGTGATACGCGAGAAAGAAAATTAAATATTATATTGTTAATTTAAAATCATGGAATTTAAAATTAAAAGGGTGCGAAAATGACCAATAACGGGGCTAATCTTGGTTTTGAACAGAAACTTTGGCAAGCAGCAGATAAACTAAGAAACAATATGGATGCTGCTGAATATAAACATGTAGTCTTAGGGTTAATATTTCTCAAATATATTTCAGATGCTTTCAAGGAAGTATATGATGAATTAAAGAAAGATCCTGAAAAGCTTTCTGATCCGGAAGATATCGATGAATATAAAGCAAGAAATATTTTCTGGGTTCCTCCTGAAGCAAGATGGGACTATTTGCAGAAGAATGCAAAACAACCAACAATTGGAAACTTAATAGATGATGCTATGGATTCTATCGAACGAGATAACCCAACACTCAAAGGCGTTTTGCCAAAAAATTATGCTCGCCCAGCATTAGATAAACAGAGATTAGGAGAATTAATTGATTTAATCGGAACAATCGGATTAGGAGACAAAGAAAACAGGAGCAAAGATATTCTTGGCAGAGTTTATGAATACTTCTTAGGACAATTTGCAAACGCAGAGGGGAAGAAAGGCGGACAATTCTATACTCCCCGTTCCATTGTTCAATTGCTCGTCTCTATGATTGAGCCATACAAAGGTAGAGTTTTTGATCCGTGCTGCGGCTCTGGTGGAATGTTTGTTCAATCAGAAAAATTTGTTCAGGCACACGGTGGAAGAATCGGAGATATTTCAATCTATGGGCAAGAAAGCAATCAAACAACTTGGCGACTGGCAAAAATGAATCTTGCCATAAGAGGAATTGATGCTAAAATTGCATGGAATAATGAAGGAAGTTTCTTGAATGATGCCCATAAAGACCTGAAAGCAGATTTTATATTAGCTAATCCTCCGTTTAATGATTCTGATTGGAAAGGAGAAATGCTCAGAGAAGATATACGCTGGAAATATGGCGTTCCTCCTGTTGGAAATGCAAACTTTGCCTGGGTTCAGCATTTTATACATCATTTAGCACCTACAGGAATTGCAGGATTTGTTTTAGCCAATGGCTCTTTAAGCTCAATGACTTCAAATGAAGGAGAAATAAGAAAAAACATAATCCTTGCTGATCTTGTTGATTGCATTGTTGCCTTGCCTTCTCAATTGTTCTATAACACAATGATTCCTGCCTGTCTTTGGTTTATTTCGCGAGATAAGAAAAACCATAAATTCAGAGACAGGAGAGGACAAATCCTGTTTATTGACGCAAGAAAAATGGGCGTGATGATTGATAGAAGACATAGAGAATTAACAGATGAAGAAATAAAGAAGATTGCAGACACTTACCATGCATGGAGAGGAGAAGGCGGAAAGTATGAAGATGTTAAAGGATTATGCAAGTCAGCAACACTAAAAGAAGTTGAGAAAAACAATTTCATATTAACTCCTGGCAGATATGTCGGCTTTGAAGAAAAAGAAGAGCCAGAAGAAGTATTTGAAGAAAAAATGCAAAAACTCACACAAGAACTCAAACAACAAATGCAAGAAAGCAAAAAACTCGACGAAGAAATAAAAAAGAATTTAGAAGTGCTGGGGTGGAAGGTGTAAGATGAATGTAAATCTAGACCCTGGATTTTATGCAAATTTATTTGAAATATGTATTAATGCGATAGATATTCCAATTATGATTATTGAGAGGAGCAAATATCCAGACCTAAGAGGTTTAAGAAGCGAGATTGAAATAGCAGGGAAAAAAGTTTTTGTTTATGCTCCTGAAGGAAGCGATAATTTATATGGTTTTGGGAATGATATGCAGTGGCTATCCTCTAGGGGGTTTAAGCAAAGTAATGTAAATATCTATAAGGAGACACGTCTTACTAGTAATATAATTCTTGAAGCTTTTATAAAAAAAGCACAAGAATTAGGTTTTCGTCCAATTTTTAGTAAAGATAAAGGAAGATGCAGACTATTTAATTTTAATGAATTTAAAGCGACAACAGATAAGAAAGTTAAAATTTTTTTGGGATATGATATAAGGGTAATCTTTCTAAAAGATCAGGTTGAGAATAGGCTTGTTTTTGCGCTTATATTAGACATTACTTATTCTTTGAAGGATTTAGATGATAATCCTTTGAATTTTCACGATATTACTAAAAAGTTTGGCAGTTCTACTTTGAAGGAGATTAGGCAGATTCAAAGAGATTTAATACCTACAGGCATCAATAAGGAAATATCGAGGCAGAGGTTGATTGAAGATATCTTGCCTTTTATTGAAAAAATTTCTGAAATAGAACTATCCCACGATTTAAAGGCACAAATAATTCCAAATCCAGCTAGAATTGTTTTAGGTGAAGAAGATGAATCTGTATGGTGAGATATTAGAAGGGCCAAAATTAAGGTTTGGTTATTCTTCAAATTCAGAATTAGATACTTATTCTAAGAGAGGTCTTTCTAGGTATGGGCCCTACGATTCAAATTTACTTAGAAAAGATAAAGTTAAATGTATTCTTCTTTATCCTGAGCAGTTAGTCATGGAGAAACAGACTCTAATTGATGGTTTAACCAAGGGGGAAGGAACTTTTAAAGGATTCAATGACTTTTTTAAGATACCCTTAGAATTTATTGAGGAAATTTCTTTTTCGTCTGATATAAAAGTAATTCTTGAATCTATTTATCAAAAAAATCCCGATATTGTTTATATATTATTGAACGGAAGAGATTCAAATATATATTCCGAAGCAAAATCAAACCTTCTTGCCAATGGCATACCAAGCCAAATGGTAACTTCTGAAAAAATCAAGAACCCGACAGGTAGACAACATGTTTTAGAAAATATATGTCTAGCAAGTTATGGCAAAATAGGAGGGACTCCATGGACCATCTCCACAACAGATACGGATAATAAACTCGTTCTTGGGGTAAGCAGAGCTCAAGATTATAACGGAAAATACCTCGTTGGGTTTGTTGTATTGTTTACTAATGATGGAGATTTCCTTTTTATAAATTCAAAAGCGCCAGTAATCTCTTGGGACCAGTACACAAAGGGATTATCTGAGTTAGTAGAGAGTTCAATTATTGAATACACAAAAATTAAAGGATCCCCGACATCAATTACTATTCATTTCCATAAGAGACCTGGAAAAGGAGAAATTGAAGCCATAGAGAATGCTTTGAAAGAAACTTTAACTAACATTCCTTATGCAATCGTTCATGTAAATGAATATTCAAATTTTAGGTTGTTTGATTCAAGCCATTTATCATATATCCCACCAAAAGGGTTTAGTGTTAGGCTAAGCTCTCATGAGTCTTTAATTTTATTGGATGGAAGAATTGATGGTAATAGGTATAGAATAGGCGTACCAAGAGTTTTAAATGTAAGAATTGATAAGAGATCGACTTTGGATAGATCTAAGTTTTCAGACTTAATTAAACAAATATACCACTTTTCATATATCAACTGGAGGGGGTTTAATGCGGCTGCAACTCCAATAACACTTAATTATTCTAAACTAATCGCAAGAATGATTATTGAACTTGGAGTCGAAAACTGGAATCAGATAATCGCCGGTGGAAAATTGAGGGATAAAGCATGGTTTCTATAACTGTTGATTTTTATAACCTGAGAAAAGATCTACTTAGAGAGATAATCAGAAGAATCGAAAAAATAGAAGTATCAAACTATCCACTTGAGACTGCTTGGCTTTTGTACGCACTATCTTTTGAAGATAGAGAAAATAATTTATTTTACCAAAAGGGGTTGAACGATCTTGAAAAATGGGCGCTTTCTGAATCTTCTGGAACCAAAGATAAAGATTTGGCACCATTAAGTTTGTGCTATAATCTCTCAGAAAATAAAGAGGTTTGCGAGAAGGCCATGGAAAAAATTAAATTAATTATAGAAAGAAACATTACAAAAAGTCCTTTACCTAAATTTAATGTTCTAAATGACCCGGAGCAAATTTTTTGTGTATCCTTATTAAGCAGTGATCTACCAGAAAACATTAAAGTTAAATTAATAGAAATAATTAAGAAAAATATTAATGGTAGTATCATAAGAAATATCTTTTTTTCAGCATCGTTCCTTGCTTTTGGTGAAGATTTTAACATTCTTGATAAGCTTAAGCCCATAGATGCTGAGGGTGTGATATTATCCTTATGGTTGGCCGAACATTACAGAAAGAAGAATGAAACCGATGTACTGAGATATTGGAAATTATTTGAAAGTGTGTATCCTAATATTACAATAAATGAAGTTGAAAGGGGAAATTACCTATCATTTAGGAATTTAGCTTTGCTATTTGAGGCATTGGTTGTTGAAATAAACGAACCAAACCCTAATATGTTATTTGATATTTACCCTCTCCATCCGGAGATTAAAAAAATAACTAAGGACCACTTCAAAAATAAAAAATATTCCGCTGCAATTTTTCAGGCAATCCAAAAACTGAAAGAACTGATTGAAAATAAATCAGGAATCTCTAAAATATCTGAAAATGAATTAGTAAAAACTACAATGAATCCAAGAAAGCACAATTGTGTGGGTAAACCACCGCAAAAAAATCATAAAGATATCACTATAAAGTTTAATGATTATTTAGATAAAATTGAGGGGATTAATGAGCAAGAAGGATTAGCATTAATCACTGAAGGAATTTTCAAAGCATTTAGAAATCCACGAGGACACAAGCCAGAAGACCACGAGTTGCTAGCAATTGGGCCTTATGAAGCATTAGATCAATTGATACTCATAAATTATATTTGGAGGAGAATTGAGGGCGCTAAAACATGAAACCAACAAAGCCTAAATTAAAACAAACCGAAATTGGAGAAATCCCGGAAGATTGGGAAGTTAAACCTATTTGTGAAATTTGCAAAATTACACTTGGGGGTACCCCCAAAACCGAGATAAAGAAATTTTGGAATGGAAAGATTAAATGGGCAACTGCAAAAGATGTGGTTGCTTCTAAATCTAGATACGTTGTAAATACTGAGAGAACTATAACGGAAGAAGGCGTTAAAAATAGTAATGCAAAAATTCATTCTAAAAATACAATAGTGATTACATCACGTGGAACTGTTGGTGCAATTGCGCTTTTACCAGAAGAAATGACATTTAATCAAACTTGTTATGGATTAAAAACAAAAGAAGATTATGACACATTTTATATTTTTTATTTCCTCAAGAATTCACTGAAACATTTAAAATCAGTATCCTATGGTACTGTTTTTGAGACTATAACAACAAAAACTTTTGAAGAATTAAAAATCCCCCTCCCGCCCCTCCCCGAGCAACGCGCCATCGCCCGCATTCTTTCTGCTTTTGATGATAAAATAGAATTGCTGGAAAATCAAAATAAAACCCTTGAAGCAATCGGCCAGGCAATTTTCAAAAGATGGTTTGTTGATTTTGAGTTTCCGAACGAGGAAGGCAAGCCTTACAAATCATCAGGCGGAGAAATGGTTTATAATGAAGAATTAGGAAAAGAGATTCCGAAGGAGTGGGAAGTGAAAAAGTTAAAAGATATTGTAGCTCGTTTAGGACCAGGAACTAATTTTCAACCTAAAAGGACTGAAAAAGGAATTCCTTTTCTTAATGTAAAAAATATATCAAGCGGGTTCTTAGATTTAAAAGATATAAAATATATCTCAAAAGAAGATTTTAGTTTGGTACATAAATCTTGGAAGCCAGAAGAGTATGATGTTTTAATAAGCAGGATTGGTACTTTAGGTAATGTTGCAGTTATAAGGAAAGAAGATTTACCATTAAGCGTTCATTATAATATTATAGATATAAAACCGAAGGATACGAGTCATGGATTTTTATATTTCTTATTAAAATCAAATTATTTTCAGAAAGAATTTCATTTAAAAAAAGTTCAAACTGTTCAAGAATATATTACTATAGATAATGTAGAAAATATAAAAATTGTACTGCCGCATAATAACTTACTTATAGTTTTTGATAGAGTTTTTTTAAATATCTTTACAAAATTAGAAAAAAATTTTTCGCAATCCCTCGCCCTCTCCTCTCTTCGCGACTTACTCTTGCCGAAACTTATGTCAGGAAAGATAAGGGTTCCTCTTAATTTTATTGAAGAAACAAATGTTAATTTTTCTTAACACTTGTTAATTATTTTTAACATATTCAAGAAAAATCTAAATATTTAAATATTAATGTTAATTATTTTTAACATATGTTAGATATACTTAACAATTTAAAGCCTTTTTTTGAAGATAATTACAGAAAGATAAATGTTCGCGAGTATGCCAGGATTCAAAAAATAAGCCCGCCGACAGCTTCAAAAATTCTTGAAAATATGCATAAAGAAGGATTACTAAAAAAAGAAAAAGACAAGTTATACATATATTATTATCCTAATAGGGGATGCGATTTATTTATTGAATTAACAAGGATTTATTGGAAAAATGTTCTTGAAAATTGTGGTCTATTAAAAGAGCTTGAAGAAACCTTCTTGAATCCAGTAGTTATTCTTTTCGGCTCTTTGTCAAAGGCAGAAGCGAAAAAGGATTCTGATATTGATTTAGCGATTTTTGCACCGTCAAAAAAAGAATTTAACAGTGAGAAATATGAAAAATTGCTAAAAAGAAAGATTCAACTTTTCATTTTTAAGAATTTGGAAGATGTTAAAAGCAAAGAATTACTTAATAATATACTAAACGGATATAAACTTAAAGGAGATTGGTGAAATGGATTGGAGCGAATGTATAGAAGAAAAGATAGTAAAAGAAGCAAAAGCTGATAAAAATCTTGCTTTATCATTGAAAGAAATTGCGAAGATAAAAATTAAATCAGCAGATAGTTTATCAGAAGAATTTTTCATAAGTAAAATTTCTTTATTGTATGATGCATTAAGAGAAATTCTAGAAGCAATAGCTATTCAAAAAGGATTTAAAATTTATAATCACGAGTGCTATGCCGCATTTCTTAAGGAAATACTAAAAATGCCAGATGAAGCAAATATTTTTGATAATTTAAGAAAAACGAGAAATGCAATAAACTATTATGGAAGAAAACTTGACAAAGAAGAAAGTTTAGAGATTATAAAAAAAATAAAACAATTAATAGAAAAATTAAAAGATTTAGCATGAAAAAAGCAATTTCAGAATCAGAAGTTGAAGAAGCAGCACTTGATATTCTGCGAGAATTAGGCTGGACTATTCTTCATGGTCCTGACATTTCCGAAGGTGGAAGTAATGAAGAAAGAAAATATAGTGAAGTTGTTTTAGTGAATAGATTAAGAAATGCGCTTGAAAGAATCAATAAAGACATTCCAGAAGAAGCGATACAAGAAGCAATAAAAAAAGTTCTCAGGACAGACAGCCAGAACCAAATCATCAACAACCAACAATTCCATAAAATGGTTGTTAATGGCGTTGATGTTGAATACAAAAAGAATGGGGAAATAAAAAATGATAAAATCTGGCTTTTTGATTTTAAGAATATAAAAAATAATGAGTTTCTTGCAGTAAAACCAATTTACAATCATTGAAGAAAGAAAAAACAGAAGACCGGACATAATCTTATTTGTTAATGGTTTGCCATTAGTTTTAATAGAATTAAAGAATCCTGCTGATGAGAATGCAACAATCTGGTCAGCATTTAATCAGTTTGAAACATATAAACAGCAGATTCCATCAGTTTTCAGGTTTAATGAAATTCTTGTAATAAGTGACGGGTTAGAAGCAAGAGCCGGAACCCTTACAAGCAATAAAGAAAGATTTACGCCATGGAAGACTATTGATGGAAAGAAGATGCCAAAAACTGCTCCTCAACTAGAAATTTTACTAAAGGGTATGTTAAATAAAGAGGTCTTAATGGATTTGATCAGGCATTTCATTGTTTTTGAAATAGATAAAGACAAGAGAGAAGGAAGTGTAAAAATAATAAAGAAAATAGCTGCATATCATCAATATAATGCAGTAAACAAAGCAGTGCAATCAACAATAAACGCTACAAAAAAAGATAAAAGAGCAGGAGTTGTCTGGCACACGCAAGGATCTGGAAAAAGTTTAATAATGGTATTTTATACAGGAAAGTTGGTTTTACAGCCAGAACTGGAAAACCCGACAATAATTCTATTAACAGACAGGAATGATTTAGATGATCAATTATTTGGAACTTTTAGCAGATGCCACGAACTGCTAAGGCAGGAGCCAAAACAAGCAGAATCAAGAGATGAAATAAAAGAATTGCTTAAAGTTTCATCCGGAGGAATAATATTTACAACAATACAAAAATTTTTGCCAGAAGAAAAAGGTAAAAAATATCCCCTTCTATCTGAAAGAAAAAATATTATTGTCATAGCAGATGAAGCTCATAGAAGCCAATATGATTTTATTGACGGATTTGCAAAACATATACGGGATGCTCTCCCAAACGCCTCGTTTATTGGATTTACAGGAACACCTATAGAAAAAGCAGACAGAAGTACGCCGGCAGTTTTTGGGAAATATGTTGATGTTTATGATGTTGAGCAGGCAGTAGAGGATGAAGTGACTGTAAGGATTTTCTATGAAAGCAGATTAGCAAAACTAGAATTAAAACCAGAAGAAAGACCTAAAATAGATAAGGATTTTGAAGAAGTTACTGAAGGTGAAGAGACAGAACATAAAGAAAAACTAAAAAGCAAATGGGCAAGACTTGAAAAAATTGTAGGAAGCCCAAATAGAATCAAGAGAATAGCAAAAGATATAGTCAATCATTGGGAAGAAAGACTAAATGTTCTTGACGGAAAAGCAATGATTGTCTGCATGAGCAGGAGAATCTGCATAGATTTGCATAATGAAATCATCAAATTAAAGCCAGAATGGTATAATAAAGATGATGATAAGGGAGTTTTAAAAGTGATAATGACCGGCTCTGCTTCTGATCCAGTTGACTGGCAGGAACATATAAGAACAAAAGACAGAAGAAAAGCCATTGGGGAAAGAATGAAGGATGCTTCTGACCCTCTAAAAATAGTTATTGTCAGGGATATGTGGCTTACCGGATTTGATGTTCCGTCTTTACACACAATGTATATTGACAAGCCAATGAGAGGGCATGGTTTAATGCAAGCAATCGCCAGAGTAAACAGGGTTTTTAAAGATAAACCTGGTGGATTAATAGTAGATTATATTGGGATTGCTTATGAATTAAAGAAAGCACTATCTGAATATACTGCTGGAGATCGGAAAGAGACAGGAATACCACAAGAAGAAGCAGTTGCTCTTATGCAAGAAAAATACGAGATTGTGTGTGGTTTATTCCATAAATTCAATTATAAAAAATTCTTTACTGCAACAACCAAAGACAAGATGAAAATAATTGCAGATGCTATAGAACATATTTTGAAGCAAGAAAAAGGAAAAGAAAGATTCTTAAAATATGTAAGTGAGCTGTCAAAAGCCTTCGCTCTTGCTGTTCCTCACGAAGAAGCTATCAAAATAAGAGATAATGTTGGATTTTTCCAGGTGGTAAGGTCAGCAATTGCTAAGAATACTTCAACAAAAATATCAGATAGAGAGGATTTAGAAACAGCAATAAAACAAATTATCTCAAAAGCAATAGTCTCGGATAGAGTTATAGATATTTTTGAAGCTGCAGGTCTAAAAAAGCCAGACATTTCAATTTTATCAGAAGAATTTTTGGAAGAAGTCAAAAACATGCCTCAAAAGAATCTTGCATTTGAAATGCTGAAAAAACTTCTCAATGATGAAATCAAAATACGTCACAAGAAAAATCTTGTTCAAGCAAGGTCGTTCGCAGAAATGTTGGATAAAGCGATTAAGGCATATACTAATAAGAATATTGAAACCGCAGAGGTAATTGAGCAGTTGATTGAATTAGCAAAAAAGATGCAGAATGAAAATAAAAGAACCAAGGAGATGGGTCTAAGTGAAGATGAAGTCGCTTTTTATGATGCCCTAGCAGACCATGAAGGAGTTAAAGAAGTTATGGGAGATGAAAAATTAATGATTATAGCAAGAGAACTTGTTGAAAGTATACACAACTCTGTAACAATTGATTGGACTATGAGGGAGAATGTCCAAGCAGAGATGAGAGTTAAAGTCAAGAAAATTCTAAGAAAATATGGTTATCCTCCAGATAAACAGCAGAAAGCAGCGGACACAGTTTTAGAACAGGCAAAATTATTATGTAAAGATTGGGCAGAGGCACAATCTTAAGTTATTTTCTTATATTTAATTGTTTCGTCGCCACCTCCGTTATAGTTAAAATTGTCTCCTATCAGTTCGTGCCACTAAAATTTAATTGCATAGAACATCGCGATTAAGAGAAGTCGTGAGCGTAGCGAAAGATTTGGGTGAAGCGAGGTGCAACCGAGTGGAGTCGGCTAAGCCCTGTTATACGCGTTTTCTCGAACAGAAAACCGAGGTTTAGTGCAACTTCCCGAAGGGAAACCGAAGAGTTAAATTTTAGTGGCAATCGTTCAATAAAGTGAAAACAGTAAGACATCGAGAACATATATCAAGGAGACAATTTTAATCAGTCGTTTCGTTAGGGAGAGGGGCGTGTTTTTGGTTCTTTTTTTGAAAAAGAAGGCAGTTTGAAGGGGGGCGTCGTTTCAGTAATATTTATAAAGCTGTGTAAATATTTATTATTAGATTACTATGGGAAGCAAGAACATAACTCTAAAAGTTGATGAAAAACTATACAATGCCTATAAGGAATACTGCAAAAAGAAAGGCTTAATTATATCAAGGCAGTTTGAGATTTTCGTTGAGCAACAACTTAAAAAAAGTGATAAAAATGGATAATGATTTAGAATTAAGAAAGGAGATACATGAAAATTTAAGAAAAATTAAGACAGCAAAGGATATTTTTAGCCTGCTTAAGAAATTAAACTATCCTGAAAATGTGGTTTTTGATATATCCTCAAAAAGAAAAAAATCTACTTTTGACTTCAAAAAAGAAGATGAACAAAGAATAAAAGAAATTTATTCTGTATTAAGTTTTGATGAAAAGCTTCATGTTTTTCTCTTGGAAGTCTCAACTTTAACACCCTCTTTTATAAGGTCTGTAACAAGCACATTTGATAAGCAATATCTTCATTTTTTATTGATATTTTCTTCTGACTATTCAGAAATTGTTTTTGTCTTTCCCAATCGTGAAAAAATCGAGGCTGGAAAACACAAACTGAAACTAACAAAACTAATAGTGAACAGGGATGAAATCCATTATACAGATATTCAAACACTCTCAAATATATCTTACGAAGGGGAAGGTAATTGGAGGGACATCTGGAGAAAATGGAAAAAAGCATTCAGCGTTGAGAGAGTAACAGAGGATTTCTTTGAAGATTATAAAAACATCTTTTTTACATTAAGGAACGAGTTGAACAAGCAAAGTGTTCCTATAAAAGAATCTCACGAGTTTACCTTGCAATTTCTAAACAGGATAATGTTCATTTATTTCATTTCAAAAAAGAAGTGGCTGGAGCATCCCAGATTTATGGAATGGGTTTGGACTGCTTATAAGAAGCTGAATAAATATGGATCTGATGAGTTTTACGAAAAATGGCTTAGACAGATTTTCTTTAAAGCGTTTAACAACCGCTCCAATGAATTGGCAGGATTGCCAGGAGATATTATAAAAGCAATATCAAATTCTCCTTATTTAAATGGAGGACTATTCAGAGAAAATGGATTGGATAACCTTAAAATCAAAATCAGCGATAAGATGTTTGAGAGAATCTTTGAGTTCTTTGAGAAATACAATTTTACAATAAAAGAAGACATGCCTCTTGAGCAAGAGGTTGCGGTTGATCCTCAAATGATTGGATATGTTTATGAATCTTTGGCTAATGTCGCTGAAGAGATTTATGATAGAAATGATTTAGGTATATTCTATACTCCTAGAGTTGAAGTGGATTTCATGTGTAGGCGTTCCTTGGTTGAGTATCTTTCAAAGCACCTACCAGAAGTTCCAAAAGAGAAATTTTATCATCTGATATTTGATTTGCCTGAAGAGAAGGAAAAAATAGAAAAATGGTTTAGTGAAAATAATTTATGTAGTAAATTAGAAGAAATTTTAGATGAACTATCTGTTGTTGATCCTGCTTGTGGCTCAGGTGCTTTTTTGGTTGGAATGCTAAATGTTCTTGCAGAAGTTTATAGATCAATCAACAAACACTTGAATAGAAATTTAACGGATTTTCAATTGAAAAATAGGATTATCCAGTATTCGCTTTATGGAGTTGATGTAATGACTTGGGCAATACATGCTGCAGAGCTAAGACTATGGCTTCAATTAATTGTCGAAACTGAATTCAAAAAAGAAGAGTTAAGAAAACATCCTTTACTGCCAAACTTGAACCTTAATTTAAGGATTGGAGATTCATTAGTTCAAGAAATTGGCGGCATTAGTTTTAATTTAAAAACTAATAACTTGAAACCTCATTTGAAAAAGAAGCTTGAAGACCTGAAACAAGAGAAAAGAAAATACTTTGAAAATTCTCCAACAGCAAAATTCAAAACACCTGAAGAAGTCAAAGCAGAAGAGATAAGGCTTTTTGAAGAGATTATTGATGAAAGGATTGAGAGTTTAGAAACTGATATTGAAGTTTTAGAAAATTCTGAAAAGAAAAAAGAAAAACAAACAGGACTCTTTGGCTCAGAAATAAATATTGAAGCAAAAAACATAAAAAAAGAAAAAGAGGAGATTGAAAAAATTGAAAAGAAAATACAAGATAATAAGAAAGAAATTGAAAATTTAAAAAAAGTAAAAGAATTGCTTAAAGAACCAGATAAAAAACCATTTGTATGGGATATTGATTTTGCTGAAATATTTGCCGAGAAAAATGGTTTTGATATTGTTATAGGAAATCCGCCTTATGTCAGGCAGGAAATGATTTCCCCGCCAAATAAGTTAAAGTCAGAAGTTACACTTGAAGACAGAAGAGAGTATAAAGAAAAATTGATTAATTCTGTAAAAAAGGTTTTTCCTGTTGTAGAGAATATTGACAAGAAAAGCGATTACTACATTTATTTTTATTTTCATGGTTTAGGTTTATTGAATGAAAAAGGAACATTCTGCTTTATCACAAGCAATTCTTGGCTTGATGTTGGTTATGGAAAAGAGTTGCAGGAATTTCTATGCAAGTATGTTCCAATTTTAGGAATTTATGACAATCCAAAAAGAAGTTTTGCACATGCAGATGTTAACACAATAATTGCTTTATTTGGTGCTCCAAAGTTTGCGGAAGAAAAAACAATTCATGGTTTTAAGATTTCAGGAAATGAAAATAACTGGCCAATGCTAAATCATACTGCAAAGTTTGTAATGTTCAAGAAGCCATTTGAAGAAGTTGTTAATTCAAAAAATCTTATTGAAATTGAAAACATTAAAGTTGAAACAAAAGGCGAAGGTATTACAGAATTAGTGAAAAATGTTAAAAAAACAGATGATTACAGATGTTTTCCAATATTACAAGGTGATTTGTTAGAAGATGGCTGGGAATATCCTGAAAATTATCAAAAAGAAAAAGGCAGATTTAAAGCTGGTAGTTATGAAGGCAACAAATGGGGCGGTAAATTTTTAAGAGCACCAGATATTTTTTATACGATTTTGGAGAAGGGTAAAGGAAAACTTGTAAGATTAGGAGATATTGCTGAAGTGCGTCGTGGCTTTACGACAGGAGCGAATGAGTTTTTTTATCTTCCCAGCAAGTATTTTGATATAAAAGAAGAAGAAAAATACTACAAACTAATTCCAAAAGAAGAAGGTTTGCCAAATGATATTAAAATAGAGAAAGAATTTTTGAAGCCTGTAATAAAAAGCCCCAGAGAATGTAAAACAATTCTAATAAATCCAAATGATTTGAAATACAAAGTATTTATGTGCCATAAAACAAAAAATGAGTTGAAAGGAACAGGTGCGTTGAAATATATTGAATGGGGTGAGAACGTTAAAGTTGAAATAAAACAAGGTTCAGATGAAGGTAAAAAAATAAAAGGATTTCAAAACATTTCAACAGTAAAGAACAGAGAGCTGTGGTACTCGCTCCAATCTAATTTTGGAGCTAATATTTTTATACAAATGTCATTTAATGACACATTCCCTTTTTATTATTCCCAGAAAAAAATGCTAGCTGATGCTCGTCTATATGAAATAAAGATTAAAGATTTTAATTCTGAGCAATTAGCCTTATCTCTGAACTCTACATTATCAGTTATATTTATGGAACTTTTCGGAAGATCTAATCTAGGTGAGGGAGCATTAGATTTCAAAGTTTATGAGGCTAAAAAAATATTATTTATAATAAAAAATATAAGAAATAATAAAATTTTACGCAGAAAGCCAAATCCAATCTTCACCGAACTCGGCTTCGATCCAAGTAAACCAATCCGTGAGCAAGAGCCAAAACCCTTGCCTGATAGAGCTGAGCTTGACAAAATTATTTTTGATGAGCTTGGTTTAAGTGAGGAGGAAAAAAAAGAGGTTTATTGGGCTGTTGCTGAGTTGGTTAAGCAAAGGATTGATAAAGCCAAAAGTGTTAAAAGAGATTAAAATGAGCGAAGAAAAAAATAGATCAAAATCTCATGTTATCTTTAGCACAAGAGATAAACTAAATTCCGATAGCGAATACTATGGTAAAATATACAAGATAAAGAATCTTACTAAGACAATCGTTCTCGTTGCTTCCTTTCTTCTAGTATTAATGCTAGCTATTTTTGTGTTTAATTCTAATCCTGATTTTAGTAATAAAGATAATTTAAGATATTTATTTAGTACATCTGCACAAACACTTGGAGCAATTTTTGGAATAATAATAACAATTACCTTTATGATTATACAAGTGAATATTCAAAAATACGGGCAGAAAATTTATTCATTCTTAATTAAAAGTAGATTTATTTTATTTTATACATTTTTGGCTTTATTATCCATATTACTTTCGTTAGTGTCTATACTATTTGTAGAGAAAATATCTCTATTTAAAATAGTGCTTGACAATTTTAGTTTTACTTTTTTAACATCGTACTTACACATTTTTACATCTGTTCTTACAGGAATGTCTTTGATTTTTTTACCTTATTTTATCTACGAATTAATCTCCAAATTAAACATCATTAATTATCTAAGATACCTTTATGAAAACACAGTTGATGCGATCAACAAAAAAAATATAGATAAAGTTGAAAATAATCTATCTTTGATATTGGGCGTATTAAATAACGGTATTAGAGAAAGAGATAGAGATACAATAAAGGAAGGTATTGAAACTTCACACGATTTGCTAAAATTTGCGATATGTAATCAGAAAGCAATGAATGATCTATTATTGCACGCTGGGAAACCAGAAGGAATGTTTAATTATAGGAGTAATTGGTTTGAAGATGAAATTTTGAGTAGTCTCGAGTCTTCTTTTAAAATATTATTAGAAACACGACAATATAATTCTGCGAGATATTTAGTCAAAGGACTTAACTCATGTGCAACCGAAACACTGAATTTTGATTACCATGAGAGTATAAGAGGAAGAATAATAAAAACATATCAAAAGTTTATTCTCCTATCATTAAAGGAAAATGAGTTACAAGAAGAAATTATACAAGAATTTAGGTTATTTTTTGAAAGATCCCTTTGTTTAGAAAAATCTGATTTTAGATTAATCATTAATGACTTGTTTGAAGAAACGTTCGTCATTGAATTGATAAAGAATCGTCCAGATATTATTGAAAAATTGATTTCAACTTACTTTTATACCATAAAAAGAGGAATTCCATTTTGCAAGATAGATAATGAGAATGTAGTCGCTTTAGTTGAAGAAATAGGTAGCATAGTATCTATTTGTAATAAGTTAAAGCAAATAAAAGCTATTGACTCACGTCTCGCCTTATTTTTTAGTAATAAACTAAATGAACAAATCTCTGACATCGCATACCTCTTATCATTATTCGTATTTTCAAAAAAAGATATAGAAAACTCAAAAAGGTGTAGGAAAATAATTAGAAGTTTTTTAAACGTAAACTCCATGAATAAAAAAATAGAAAAAATCGTAACAGATAAAAACGACTGGAAACCACGATTTAACTATTTGGTTCACCATCTATTTACTGAGATCAAAGAAGATAATGGAAAAACTGATTTTATTTTCAAACATAAAAATGTAATTAAACTTGCAAAAAATTTTAATAAAATGACGGTGAAATGATGTCAAAAAAATCAATCACTGTTGAGGTGAATCCAGAAGTCTTAAAGTGGCTTAGGGAAAGATCTGGGTGGAAGATAGAAGAAGTAAGCAAAAGGCTAAGTACTACTGTTGAGAATGTAACTGAATTTGAAGCTGGAGGAAAATCACCTACACTAACACAATTGAAGATTTTATCAGGATTGTTTAAATGTCCATTGGCTGCTTTCTTTTTATCTGAGCCAAAAGAAGAAAAGCCTTTGCCTAAAGATTACAGATTTCTACCGGATAAAACAAATATCTTTGATAAAAAAACAATTTTGGCAATAAAAAAAGCAAGAGACTTGCAAAAGATAGGCAAAGAACTTTCATTAAACATAAGATATGAAACAAAAACAAAAGTTGAGAAGGTCAAACTATCTGAAAATCCTGATTTGATTGCAAAAAGATATAGAGAACTATTCAATCTTGACTTTGAGAAGCAAGCAAAATTCAAGGATGCTTATAAGCTATTTAATTATCTCAGGGATGTTCTTGAAAATATAAATATTCTAGTTTTTCAGTTTTCAATGCCAATTGAAGATGCAAGAGGCTTCACACTAACAGATGAGTCGCCTGCTGTTATTGTTGTAAACTCCAGAGACAGCATTGAAGCAAGACTATTTACTCTCATGCATGAATTTGGACATATTATTCTGGGAGAAACAGTTATAGATATACCTGAAAGGTCGCTGGCAATCAGAGATAATATTGAAAGATGGTGCAATTCATTCGCCTCTTCCTTCCTATTGCCTACACAAGTAGCAAAAGAGATATTTAAAGAAAAACAAACAAAATTAACTGATACACAAACATTAAACAACCTATCTAGAAAATACAAGGTAAGCAAAGCAGTGCTTCTAATCAAAATGCTTAACTTAGGATATATCTCGCAATCGGATTTTGACGCTGTTGTTGAAAGATATGTTCCAAAAGAAACCGAAAAAAAAGTTGAGCGAGAAAAAAAAGGAATAAGCTTAGCTTCTGATACGAGGTGCCTTTCTGAGATGGGCAACAAATTCATTTCACTTGTTGCAAACAACTTTGACAATAATTTCATAACATACTCAGATGCTTTGAGTTATCTATCAATTAAATCGAAGAACTTCGAGAAGGTTCTAGCTAAGGCGAGAAAATGACATCAAATTGCTATATCATAGATTCATCGTCATTGATAGAGTTAAACAGGCACAACCCAATTGATGTGTTCCCTAGTGTATGGAAAAATATGGAGTCATTAGTTAACAAAAGTTTGCTTATAGCACCTAAAGAAGTACTTAATGAAATAAAAAAAAAAGACGATCAGTTAGCAAAATGGGCCAAGAAACAAAACAATCTTTTTAAGGATCCGACACCAAAACAAATAGAAATACTAAAGGATATATTGAAAAACTATCCTGCATTGGTAAAACTAGATAGGAAATACAATGCTGATGCATGGGTTATTGCATTAGCCATTGAAATGGCTTCGGGTTCACAAAAAACATTATTACCTATAAAAAGAATAGTCGTAACAGAAGAAAAATTAAGGGGAAATAAGATTAAAATACCTCTTGTTTGTCAAAAATATAGTATAGAAACGATCGACATCATAGACATGTTTAGAATAGAAGGATGGAAGTTTTAAAAAGTAGAAACTCTTTGGATTATATTAATAACATTTATCATCAGAAACACGATTAAAGCTCATCCAAACAAAAACATTTAAATATATGGTAATACAACCATAATATTATGGTAAAAAACCATAGCAAACTTATAAGAACATTATTAGAAAACCAAGATAAAGAACTTAACATATTAGATTTATCCAGATATTCTAAAATTGACTACAAAAATGTTTACAACATCATTAAGGATTTAGAAAAAGAAGGTTTAGTTGAAACAAATGTCTTTGGGAAAACAAAAAGAGTTATTCTTAACAAAAAAGTTCATCCTTTGATTTTCGAAGCAGAATACGAAAGAAGAAAATACTTATTAAAAAATAAAGACTTTTTAGTTTTACAAAAAAAACTTTCCTCATTAGAATTCCCATTTATAGCATTGCTTTTCGGCTCTTATGCTAAAGGAAATCAAACTAAACATTCTGATATTGACATATTAATTATTTGTGAGGAAAAAAGAGAAAATCAAATGCAAGAAGTTTTAGATTTTTTTCCATTAAAAATCCATCCAACAATTGTTAATTTTGAAGATTTTATAAAAATGTTAAAAACAAAAGAATTCAATGTTGCAATAGAAGCAGTTAAAAATAACATAATTTTAATAGGTATAGAAGATTATTACAGGTTGTTAGAAAATGTTAAGTGAAAAAAGAATAAAAGAAGCTGAAAGTAATGTGAATAAATATTTGAAAGAAGGGCTTTTGAAAAAATCAGATTTTAATAAACAAATTTTAGATATATTAAAGAAAAACGCAGATGAAAGTTTGGAAGTTGCAATTTTCCTTAACAAAAATAACAAATCCTCTCTTTGGATTATTGTAGTTTCATATTATTCTATGTTTTATTTGGCAAATGCTTTATTGTACAGATTAGGTTATAAAGTTGGAGACAAAATTGCGCATAAAGTAACAGCAGATGCATTAATGATTTTTGCAAGAGAAAAAATTAAAGATGCTTTAATAGAAGGATATGAAGAAATTAGAGATGAAGCATTAGCCAAAATGAAATCAGATGAATTAATTGAATACTTTGATTTTGAAAGAAGAAAAAGAAGTTTTATTCAATACAATACACCGGAAGAAATAAAAATATCAAAAGTTAAAACTTCATTAGAAAGAGCTAAAGAATTTATGTTTCAAATAAGTAAATTGCTTGAGGAATAAAAATGCCCATACCAAAAGAAATAATAGATAACAGCGAAGGGAACAAGTTGATTAGTTTCCTGAATAACGCTTTAAAGGAAAATCCGAAGACAAAGCTTGACATAGCAACTGCTTTCTTCAACATAGAAGCCTTTGCAATGATTAAAGACAGCCTTAATGGCGTTGAAAGATTCAGGCTTCTTCTTGGCAAAGCTCCTGAAATACAGAACGAAAAAACACTTGGAGATGTTCTTTTGCAGGAAATAAGAAAAGAAGTCGAAGGCTTTGATTTGACAAAAGATTCAGATCAAACAGTAAAATTGTTTATTGAATTCCTAAAAAGAAAAAATGTTGAAATAAGATTATTTGAGAAATTCCTTCACGGTAAGGCATATATATTTGATGATAGAATAGTTATCGGTTCTTCAAATTTTACTTCTGCAGGTTTAACAAGATATGGAGAATTAAACACTTGGCAGTTAAAATCACATGCAGATCATACAAGAAAAGAATGGTTTGAAAAATTCTGGGTAGAATCTGTTGATTTTAAAGATAAATTAATAAAACTTTTAGAAGAGTCAAGGTTTGGTAGCAAAGAATATACTCCTTACGAAGTTTACATTAAAACCTTATACGAACTGCAAAAAGAGGATATAAAAGAAGAGCAGAAAGAGGAAAAACCAAGAGGTTTGCCAGAAACAAAGGTCAACTTAGCACAATTCCAAGAAGATGCAATCGCAAGAATCTGGACTAGGATGAGAAAATATGGTGGCTGTATAGTTGCTGATTCTGTTGGATTGGGGAAAACTTGGATTGCTAAAAAGATTCTTGAGAAAATAGGATATTATGAAAGAAAGAATATTTTGATTATTTGTCCTGCTCAGCTAAGAGAGATGTGGAGAAAAGAATTGAAAAAAATTGATGTTAAAGAGAACATTCTTTCACAGGAGGATTTGGCATCGGAGAAATATTTGGAAAAAGCAAAAAAAGCTTTGGGTGGACGGTTTGATAATGTTGAATTAATTGTAGTTGATGAAAGTCACAATTTCAGAAATCCTTTGTCTAATAGATGGGAGAACTTTTTTACCTTGGTTAATGACCATATTGCCAAAAAGCAAAGACCAAAAATGCTTTTCCTTACAGCAACACCAATAAACAACACGCCTTGGGATCTATACTGGCAGATTATGCTTCTTGTACTAATGGACAGATCAGCATTTATCAAGGAAAACATTCCAGATTTGTTCAAATTCTTCAAACAGGCAAAAGAAAATCCTTCTTTATTGAATGACTTGCTAAATGAGATTTCCATAAGAAGAACAAGAGACTACATAATAGAAAATTACCCAGATGCATTTATTATAGTTGAGTTGCCAAACGGAGAAACAAAAGAGCAAAAGATAATTTTCCCAGAAAGAGTTTTAGAAAATATCAATTATCAGTTAGATAAAGCATACAAAGGAATGTATAAGGAAATTTCTGACACAATAACAGAAAAGCTAATAATGGCGTATTATAAGATTCTGGAATACAGAAAAGAAGGTTTGAAGAGCGAAGAAGAACTACTTGCATTAGGTAGAATGATAGCCATAGGTGGAATATTTAGAACAATTCTTCTCAAGAGACTGGAGAGTAGTGTTGATGCTTTCAGAAAAAGCATATCTAATCATATAAAATTCTTAGAAAAGCTAAAAACCTATCTAAAATCTGGAAAGCTTCTTACAAAAGAAACTTATTTCAAATATTTAATGAGCCTAGATGAGGAACTGGAAGAAGAGGATTTGAAGGATATTCTTAAAGAATTCAAAATCAAAGAATACAATGCAAATAAATTGTTTGAGGATATAGATACAGATATTAACCTGCTTAAAGTAATTTTGGAAAAAGTAAGTAAAATTACACCAGAAGAAGACTCTAAGCTCAAGGTATTGAAGGATAGACTTATAGAGTTGTCAAAAGATGGTCAGATTGTTCTATTTACTTACTATGCAGACACATTGAACTATATTTATGAAGAGATACGACGCGATAAGAGATTTTCAAAGCTTAAAATTGAAGCCATATCTAGTTCAGGATTAACGAGTAAAAATCCGCAACAAAGAGAAAAAATAGTTGAAGATTTCTTTTCAAAGAAAATTGATATATTATTAAGTACGGATGTGTTGTCTGAAGGACAGAATCTGCAATCTGCCAAATATTTAATAAATTACGACTTGCATTGGAACCCTACAAGAATGATTCAAAGGGCAGGAAGGATTGACAGAATTGGCTCCCCCTACAAAAAAATATTTGTATATAATTTCTTTCCTGAAGATGAGCTCGAAGAATTATTAAAGCTTGTTGAGATTTTGCAGAATAAAATAATCGACATTGACAAATCCGTTGGTTTAGACCAGACTATACTTGGCGAAGAAATACATCCGAAAGTATTTGGAATAATCAGGCATATTAGAAGCAAAGATGGTAAAATATTCGCAGAACTAGAGCAAGACGCTTTTGGTGGTGGGGAGAGATTTTATCAACCTCTCAAAGACTTTTTAAAAAATAAAGGTGTAGAAGAACTTGAAAAAATGCCTTTAGGAATTTATAGTGGCCTAAAGAAAAACAAAATTTCTGCAATATTTCTCTATTACAAATATGGAAATGACTTTCATTTCTGGTATATATACGATGTAAGTAATAGTTCAATTCTCACAAATAAGACAGATATATTGGGGTTTATAAGTTGTAAACAAAATGAAGAGAGAGTTATTCCTGACTTCTTTGAGAAGGTATACGAAGTTAATAAGATCGTAGTTGAAGATATTGAAAGAATGTATAAAGAAATAGAATTGAGCTATACACAAGACTCAAAGTTAAAAGAACTGAGCAAATCCAGAAGCACTAAATTTGTAAAAAACATAATAAATGAAATAGAACTTCAGATAGAATCTTATCTTAATGAATTTCCTGATGACGATTCAATAGAAAAAATCTGGGAGCCTATAAAAAACAAACTTATCTCCATCCCACAAACAAAAAAGAGACTCCAAAATCTAAGGAGAATATGGAGACAGTACAGAAAAGATAACGATTGGAGAAAAATGATTAAAGAATTAAGTGACTTTTTAATAGAAAAAGGAATTTTCAAGAAAGCAATTATTGAACCATTTGATAAAATGAAATTGAAATTGATTACTATTGATTTTATTTCGTAAAGTTAAGACTCCCCTTCGTTTTTCGTACGTTCGTAAAAGCACCTGCCCGTTTCGTCAGAAAAATCTTTGGATGAAGCGAAGCGAAACCGCTTAACCAATGTTAGACTTTGTTTGCGAAGCAAATTTAGTTATCTTTTTAGTTGTGAAGGTTAAGCGAAGGATTCGCTAGAAAAGCATAGCTTTTCTGCGCACCAAAAACCATTGGTTTTTGAGTGTTTCAGTTCCGTAAGCAAACTCCTCTCAAATTAGGGGTGGGTGGTTGGGAGGAAAGCCGAATTCTGAATTACGCCTAACATCTATTAAGCGTAATATTATTGTGTTTAATTGGAGGTTACGGTTTTTTACGAAATAAGTTTATAAATCTATATTTTTCATCTTATATTGATGAATTATGAAGATATTCTTATGAACGAATGTAAACTTAAAGGTTATTTACAAAGGACGATACAGAAAATTATCGAAAATGCTGCTGTGAATTCAGGTATACGGAAAAGCATCACCCCACACACATTAGGGCATTCTTTTGCAACTCACCTAATAGAAAATGGTACTGATATTAGGTATATTAGGGATCTATTAGGTCATTCGGATATTAGTACTACATTAATTTATACAAAAGTTTCAAACAAGAATATATGTAAAATTAAAAGTCCATTGGATGATTAATTAAATTCTATTGATATAATTAATGCAAAAAATATATTCTTATAATATTAAAAATTATTAATATAAAAAGTAATAATAAATATTTTAATAATGATTAGTAAATTAAAGATGCTCAATTTCCCATAAGATAGTAAGTTAATAATCTTACTCCTGCTCCACTGGCATATTTTTGATTATATTCTCTTGATTCGGGAAGGAATGCTGTTCCTGCAATATCCAAGTGTGCCCACTTAGTTTTTTCTAAATCTACAAATTTGCTTATGAAAACTGCGCCGGTTATTGCTCCTGCCTCTCTTCCTTTTCCTTTTACGCTCATATTCTTTAGATCTGATATGTCTCCATCCATATTATCTTGATATTCTTCAAAAAACGGTAATTCCCATACTCTATCATAACTATCATTTCCGGATTTGGAAAGTTTTCTAACTAATTCTGGACTATTGCTTATTAATCCTGAAGCATAATATCCTAAAGCAATAACACATGCACCAGTAAGAGTTGCTAAATCAATTATTGTATCTGGAGAATAATTTTTCTCAGTATATGCGATAGCATCAGCGAGTATTAATCTACCCTCAGCATCCGTGTTTGCTATTTCAACAGTTTTTCCATTATATGCCCTTATTATATCTCCTGGTTTATACGCTGATCCATTGATTAGATTCTCACAAGCCGGTATCACTCCAAGAATGTTTTTTTTCAATTCAAGCTTTTGTGCAGCTTTTATTGTTCCAAGAACCGCTGCAGCTCCTGACATATCACATTTCATATCCGCGAATTGTCCGGCTGGTTTTATATCATATCCTCCAGAGTCAAAAGTTATGCCTTTACCAACAATTGCTGTATATTTGTCTTTACCGCCGTTGTTGTATTCTATTATTATTAGCTTTGCTGGTTTGTCGCTTCCAGAACTAACCGCTAATATTAAGTTTAATCCTAATTTTTCCATTTCCTTACGATTTAGGACTCTTATTTTTGTATTTTTATTGGCTAATTTTAATGCTTCACCTTCTATATATTCAGGAGTTACTATTCTTGACGGTTCATTAACTAAATCTTTAGCATAATTGGTTGATTCTGATATTATTATTCCTTCCTTAACACCTCTCATAAAATTTGATGCATCTTCTATCTGAAAACTAGCTATTATTTCACTACGCTCTTCTTTTTTAGACTTGTATTTATCAAAAGAATAATCAGAAAGGCATAATCCCTCAGCACAGGATCTTCCAAGAGAAACAATATCAATAGATTTTTTATTAGAAACCAATGAAGTTATATTTGTTGTGAATGATTTATATTTATTCTTTCTAAGATACGATACAATTCTGGACATTACTCTTCGTATTCTTTCAGTGTTCATGTCTTTTTTATCACCAAGAGTGATTATTAAGATATCTTTATACAAAGAATCTTTTAATTTAGTTGAAAAAACATTACCGAATCCTCTTTCTAAAATTTTAGAATCTATTGATTGGCGTATATCTTCTGATAGTGTTGGATTTATACTGTTATATAAATCTGTATCATCATCCCATAATCCTAAAACAAGTAATTCTGCTGTTGTGTCTAAATTATTTTTTGCTTTTATATTCATAATTTCACCTTTTGAAATCCATACAAACAATATAAGTATTAGTCTTTATCTAAAAATATTTTTTTATCTAAAAATTTTAGATATTATAAAATTTATATTTTATCTAAAAATTATCATTAAACTTTGTTAATTTAAAATTTAGTACCAATGTATTTATTTCTTTTATGTATATCTTTCCATTATTATATTTTTTGTTTTATCTTTTAAGATAGTAATTACATCTGAAATAAATTCTTTCACACCACAAATATAAACTGTTTTGTCTGAGAAGGTATCAATTATATTAAGATGCTGTGTAAGACGCCCTTTCAAGCCATCCCATTCATGCTCGCGTGTCAAACTTGCAATATACTTAAAATTCTTATACTTCTTTTCAAATTCCTTAAATTTATCATAATATAGCAACTCTTCTTTATTCTTTGCTCCATGAAATAGTGTGAATTCATTTTCTGATTCAATATGTTGTTGAATTATACTATGTATGGGAGTTATTCCTGTTCCAGTGCAAAAAAGAACATGTTTATTGTTGTTCTTGTCTAAAATAAATTTTCCAAACGGTCCTCTTAGTAAGACTTCATCAGAAACATTTAATTTTCTTAAATATTCAGATGCTAAACCATTAGGGATTAACCTTATGAAACTTTCAATAATACCTCTAGAATGAGCATCTTTTGGACTATTAAGTATTGAATATGGTCTGAATCCTGTTTTTTCATTATCAGGATCATCTTTATCAAGTATTATGTGAAAGAATTGTCCTGCCTTAAAATCAATATTAGCAGAAAAACCTATCAATAGTAGATCTTCTGTTAGATATTTCTTATAGACAACCCTTGAATTAAATATTTGTTTCATAAAATTATACTTTAAAAAATAATACTACTTTTAATAATAATGATTATTTCTATATTATATTTCTATATTATAAAGATTTTATATGTATTTTAAAACTTCTTTAGTATGTCCAACTACGCTTACTTTCGGAAAGATCTTTTTTATCTTGAAATTTTCATCTATTATGAAAGTGGCTCTTGTTGTTCCCATATATTTTTTGCCCATAAAACTCTTTTCTCCCCAGACGCCATATTTCTTAACGACTTTCTTTTCCGGATCTGCGAGCAGTATAAATGGAAGTTTGTATTTTTCAGCAAATTTTTTATGGGACTCTTCACTGTCAACACTTACTCCTATAACAATGGCTCCTTTCTTTTTAAAATCCTTATAATTATCCCTGAAACTGCATGCTTCCATAGTACAACCAGGAGTATCGTCTTTAGGATAAAAATATAATACAATAGGTTTGCCTTTATAATCTGAAAGCTTGTGTGTTTTACCATTTTGATCTTTAAGTGAAAAGTCAATAGCTTTTGAACCTTCTTTCATAATAATCACCTTTTCGTCATGTTTTCTTCAACTTGGTCCCAATTTATTATTTTGAAGAAATTCTCTACATATTCTGCTCTTCTATTTTGATATTTCAAATAATATGCATGCTCCCAAACATCTATCCCTAATATCGGAATCTTACCTTCTGATATTGGACAGTCTTGATTTGCGGTTGACATTACCTCTAATTTTCCATTGTTTAATACAAGCCACGCCCATCCGCTTCCGAACCTGTTTAATGCTGCATCTGTAAAAGCTTTTTTGAAATTTTCAAAACTTCCGAAGCTTTCATCTATTGCTACGTTAACTTTTTCTGAAATCTTAACATCCTTCTTCAATAATTTCCAGAATATAGAATGATTATAATGGCCACCACCATGATTCCTTACGGCCGTTCTTATATCTTCTGGAAGTTTAGTTAGTTCCTTTAATAATTTCTCAACCGGTTTGTCCTGTAATTCAGGATACTTTTCTAATGCAGCATTCAACTTATCTATATATGCCTGATGATGTTTTGTATAATGTATCTCCATTGTTTTAGCATCGATATATGGTTCAAGCGCATCATATTCATAGTCTAATTTTGGTAGTTCATGTTTCATTTTCTTTACCTCCATACCATATTTTACCTTTTCTTGAATAATCATCTATTATCTTATATGATTCAACAGCTCTCTTGGCATCAATTAATGAATATTTATCTTCAAAAAACGCTGAGAGAGTTATTTTATCAATAGCTTTACGATACGCATAATATTCTATGAGTCCATCTATGTCTTCATTTATATTTATAGCGTATTTTCTAAGATTTCTAAGTGAGTTTAAATTTTTGCTTTCTGCTAAATAATACAACGTCTCTAATATAGATACTCTGATGTTTTTCTTGATTCATTTTTTATATTTATTATAATATATCTTTTTATTTCATATATATTGTCTTATCTTATCGTTTATGTTTTCATATTTTCTTATATGTTGATTGCATTAGTAGAGCATCATCTTCAATATTCGGGCTCTCGCTTATAACTACTCCTTTTGCTTTAAATTCCTTTAATGCCCTCATTAAATCAACATATTTAAAATCTGATTCTTTTAATATCAGATGATTTTTTTCTCCTTTATCACCATAATTTATTCCTGACATGTGTATGTGCATGTTGTCTAGACCTTCCCTACCAAGTCCTTTCTCTATTTCGGAGAGTATTTTTCTAAATTCTTCTAATGAATTATTGCCTCCACCATTTCTCGCGTGTAAATGTGCAAAATCAACGCAAGGCATTACTTGATCGAGTTCTTGAGACAAGGATATTATCTCTTTTAAATCACCGAATTGTGTTGCTTTACCGGTTGTTTCAGGACGTATCCATATATTGTTGTCGTTTTCTCTTAACTCTTCAGTTATGGTCTTTAAGGCTTCATAAACTCTATCATATACTTTACTAGGGGAATCTTTCAAATAATATGCTGCATGAAACACAAGAGACCATGCTCCTGCTTGTCTAGCAATATATGCTGCGTGTAATATTCTCGATATTGATGCTGACAGTTTGTTCTTTTCTTGGGCATTAAGATTTATATAATAAGATCCGTGTGCTGTTAGAACTACGTCATTTTTAATTCTTGAATCGTTAGAAAGCCTTGCTGTTACTGGATTTAAATTTACAGAGTGTACAAACTCTAATTCCATTGCTTCAAGACCAAGTTTCCTAACTTCTGAGATACCCTCATGAGTTTTCAAACCATGTGCTCTTATAGGTATTCCTGCAGTTCCAAATCTTAACCTGTCCATCTTTGGAATCTTTATTTCATTATAATCAAAAGTTTCTTTTTCATTTTTATTAATTGATTTCATTTTTACATTTATGGTTTTTATTTTTTATTGATATTTGTAAACTTATTTTTTTATATTATCCTTTATGAATAGTGTATCCCTTTCTTTCTAGTTCTTCTGCTAGTTCTGACCCTCCGCATTTCGTTATTCTTCCATCAACCATTATGCAAACTCTATCTGGTTTTATATAATTCAACATTCTCTGATAATGTGTAATAATTAGCAAAGTTAATTCAGGGTTATCTTTCCTTATAATATTGATACTCTCACAAACATTTCTTAATGCATCAATATCCAGTCCTGAATCTGTCTCGTCAAGTATTGCAATTTTTGGGTTAAGCATTGCAAGTTGTAATATTTCCATCTTCTTCTTTTCTCCTCCTGAAAAACCTTCATTAAGATACCTTGACGCAAATTCTCTAGGTATATGTAGTAAATCCATTTTTTCGTTTAACAATTTTACGAACTCAATAATCTTTAGTTGATTGTTTTTTTGCCTTCTTGAATTTAATGCTGCTCTCAAAAAATTTGAAACAGTTACTCCAGGTATTTCAACAGGATACTGGAAAGACAAGAATATTCCTTCTTTTGAACGTTCGTCAGGGGTCAATTCTGATATATCCTTAGTCATATTATTGTCATTAAGAATTATTTTTCCTTCTGTTTCAAAAGATGGATTGCCCATTATTGCACTAGCAAGCGTACTTTTTCCTGAACCATTAGGGCCCATTATTACAGTTATCTCTCCTTTTTTTAAAGTCAAATTAACATTCTTAACTATTTTTTTATCTCCTATAGTTACACTAAAATTTTCTAGTTTAAGTATATCAACCATTTTTATCACAACCTAATAACATTTTTTATTTTATGTTTTTAATTTTCTTTTTATTTTTGTATTCTTTATGTGTGTTTTATTTTATATTTTATTTTACATATATTCATATATCTTAATTTTCTTTTGAAAAATATTCTACTATTCCTTTTTGAAGAGTTTTTAATGGAAGCATCATGCACTTTATTCTTGAATGAGTTAATTCTATACCTAAAATTTTAAGCATGTCTTCTGTTTGCATCTTATTTACTTCATTGATTTTTTTTCCAACTAATTCTTCCATTAACATTGATGCCGATGAGATGCAAATTACACAACCTTGTCCTTTAAATGAGATGTCTGTTATTTTTTCTTTTTTAGTGTCGAGTTTTACAAAAATTTCGATATCATCACCACATAATGGATTACTATCATGCTTATGAATATCCGGGTCTTTCAATTCTTTGAATCTTCGCGGGTTCTTATAATGATCTAGTAAGTGTTCTCTATATATTTCATCCATTTATTATTACACCTATTTGTTATTATATCTATTTACATTATTAAGTTAGTTTACTAAATTTCATTAATTTAGTATTTTTTTTGCTTGATTTATTGAATCGATTAATTTGTCTATATCTTTAGTGGTATTATAAAAAGATATACTTATTCTTGAGGTTGCAGGCACGCCTAGTTTGTTCATAAATGGCTGTGCGCAGTGATGCCCGCTTCTTATGCAAATATTATTTCTATCACATATAGATGCCAAATCATGAGGGTGGATGCCTTTTATGATAAAACTGATTATCGGTCCATATTCTTTAGTATTATGACCTATTATCTTTAGTCCATTTATTGATTTTAGACGTTTTAAGGCGTAGTCTTTTATTTTTTCCTCTATATTATGATTGGTTTTATTAAGATATATTAACGCTTCTGCTGAGGCGATTATTCCAGCATTATCCATGGTGCCTCCTTCAAATTTCTCAGGGATTTCAGCCCATTCAGATCTTTTTAATGATACATATGATATCATATTTCCTCCGTAGAGGAATGGTTCTAATACTTTCAAGAATTTTGTCTTAGAATAAAGCAATCCTACTCCTGTTGTTCCGTAAATCTTGTGAGCCGAAAAAACAATAAAGTCCGCATCCCACTCTTTAACATCACAATTTTTATGGGCAATGTATTGTGTTGCATCTATAATTATTACAGTATTCTTATTCTTTTTACGTATTTGTGATATTGCTTTTTTAACATCTATTATTAATCCACTAACATTAGACATTGCTGTGAATGAGACAACTTTTGTTTTTTTATCAACATATTTGTATATTTCATCAATTTTTTGTTTCTTTAAATCGTAAGGCACAATTCTTAAAGCGATGTTTTTTCTAATGCATAATTGTTGCCATGGCAAAAAGTTTGAATGATGCTCTATTTCTGTTACTACAATATTGTCATCTTTATCAAAAATAAATGTTCTTTCTATGCTTGTAGCTATTGCATTTATGCTTTCAGTTGCGTTTTTTGTAAAAATCATGTTCTGATAATCTGAATTTATTAATCTTGCAAATTTTTTTCTCGCATTTTCAACCATCAGGGAAGTTTTCTCAGATAAGGAGTATACTCCTCTATGAGGATTTGAATTTGAATTCTCATAATAATTTTTTAGCGTATCTATAACTATTTTCGGTTTTTGTGTTGTAGCAGAGTTATCTAAATAAACTAAATCTTTTTTTAATATTGGAAAATCTTCTCTCATGATATTTCTCTCATAATTTTTCTGTTTTTGATTTTTTTGAACATAATTTATTTTCATAAAAGTTTTATAAATACTTTTTATTATAATGTGCTTCTCTCATAAAATATTTCTTCAATTTCTTTTAGCACAGCATCTCTCAAACCGTTTGGAACCTCTGAGGTTATTTTTTCATAAAACCCTTTAACAAGCAATTTTTCAGAATCCGAAATACTTAAACCTCTGCTTTGTAAATAAAATACTTTTTCCTTATCAATTTTACTAACGCTTGAACCGTGCGTGCATCTAACTTCATTGTTATTTATTTTAAGGTCTGGAATACTTATTGCTCTTGAATTTTCGTCTAAAACAAGCAAATCATTTTTTTGATAGCCGTTACTGTTGAATGCGTTGCTTCCAATATAAACTAATCCTCTTAGAATAACTTTTGAATTAATCAAAGCTGCTCTGCATTGCATCAAGCTTTTTGTATTTTTTGAATGATGATCTGTTCTCGTAAAAAAATTATACTCTGAATCTCTTGATAATAGTATAGTATTCATTATCGATCCAGAATTTTCTCCTTTTATTATTGAATGAGTTTCTGACAAGTTTAATTTTGATGGCCCTTCTACATTTGTATATTTTAAATCTGCGTTGTTTTTAATTAATATTTTCTTTCTTGAATAGAGAAAATAATTTTTATTATAGTTTCTTAAATCAACAATATTGACTCTTGAATTATCGCTTACTATTACATCTAAGAAATCAGTCGATATGTTAATAGACTCATGAATATTATTGGAAGAATCATTAGATCTTGCTGTTATATAGATTGTTGCATCAACATTCTCGTATATATATACAAATAAATGAGAATATTGATTACCTATAAATCTCTTATCTATTATATACTCTCCACTCTTTTCTATTATTAATAACTTTATAGTTCTCAATGCTGCATGTAAATAATCAACCTTGTTTTCTAGAACGGGGTTTTCAATTATTTTAATTATTTCATTTGATATGTTTTTGCTCAAATCTTTTATTGAATCTTCATCAAATAAATCCTCGTTAGAAACATAATCAACGCTGCCTTTTTTTGCATATAAGTCATCTAGGTCTAACCAATCAGTTCTAGTAACTATTCCTAACCCTCCGCTTATATTGTTAAGTTTCAATTCATGAAATTTTTTTAAGTACCTTTCTCTCATTTTCATTACCAAAAATTATTACCTAAAAAATCGCCAAAGTATCAATAATTTTTATTTTCTATTTATTTTATCGTTTTTTTAATAGTTCATCCTAGACTTCCTTCCATTTCTAGTTCAATCAAACGATTCATTTCAACAGCATATTCTAGAGGTAATTCTTTGACTAATGGTTCTATAAATCCTGAAACGATCATTTTTACTGATTCTTCTGCACTCAACCCCCTTGATTGAAGATAGAATATTTGTTCTTCAGAGATTTTTCCAACTGTTGCCTCATGAACTACATCTGAATTTTTTTCTTCGACATCAATACTTGGATATGTGTTGCTTTGGCTTTTATTATCAAACATTAAGGCATCACAACTTACAGAGCATTTACTGTTTTCGGCTCCTTTAGCGATCTTTATTAAACCCCTATATGCGGTTATTCCCCCGTCTTTGCTTATGCTCTTGCTTTTTATTATTGAACTAGTATTTTTGGCAAGGTGATACACCTTCGCACCTGTATCTTGATTCTGATCATGACCTGCATACGCTATGCTTATATGATCTGCACGAGCATTCTCTCCGATTAATAAAGACGTGGGATAAAGCATTGTTGTTCCACTTCCTAAATTTCCACCAACCCATTCTATTATGCCATTTTCCTCAACTATTGCTCTTTTTGTATTTAGATTGAAAGTATTCTTTGACCAATTTTCAACACTTGAATATCTCATACGCGCATTTTTTTTGACATATATTTCAACACAGCCGGCATGTATTGAACTCATATTATATAAAGGAGCAGAACAGCCTTCAATATAGTGGAGTTGTGAACCTTCATCAACAATTATTAATGTATGTTCAAATTGTCCTCCTTTTTTAGCATTCATTCTAAAATACGCTTGAAGGGGCATATCTACTTTGGTGTTTTTTGGAACATAAATAAATGTTCCTCCACTCCATACTGCTCCATGTAGTGCGGCAAATTTATGTAAATTAACTGTAACATTTTTCATGAAATATTTTTTTACTAAGTCAGGATACTTTTGAACAGCAACATCCATATCTTCGAAGATGACTCCTTTTGATTTTAAATCATCACGAATTTTATGATATACTACTTGAGAATCATATTGTGCGCCTACTCCTGCCAGTGCTTTTCTTTCAGCTTCTGGAATCCCTAATTTCTCGAATGTTCTTTTTATGTTTTCTGGAACATTTTCCCATGAATCTTGATTGGGTTCAGCTTCTGGTATTACAAAATATGTTATTTTGTTTAGATCCAATTTTTCTAAACTTGGTCCCCAATTAGGCATTTTTAATTCTCTGAAAGTTTTTAATGCATGTAATCTCTTGTTTAACATCCACTCTGGTTCATTCTTATATTTAGAAATGCTTTTTACTGTTTCCTCATTTAATCCTTCTGGTGCTACATACTTATTTCTAATATTATCGTATTGGTCATACAATTCTCTTCTAATTTTTATTTCCACTATTTCACCTTGAATATTTTATAAAATTGGTGTTGTTTTATAAAGTTATTATCTTTATACTGATATTTTTATTTTATATTAATTATAATAACTTATTACTTTTTTTGCTGCTTAATTTTAAACATTTAGGGCACATTTTTTTGGCATGTGAATCAACTATCTTTAGTATTGGTAGTATAGTGTTCTTGTTTAATGAGTATATTTTTTGTTTTCCATTTCTTTTGAAAGTAACTATCTTACAATCATACATTTTCTTTAATGAATGACTAACTAAGCTTTGTTCTATTCCTGTTAGTTGAACAATTTGCATTACGCTCAAAGATTTTTTTAATAATTCTTGAATAATGGTTTGATTCGTAGGATTTGCTAGTGTCTGAAAAAAATCATTATATGATTTGCAAAACATATGAATATGTATTCATACTTGATTTATAAAGTTTGTGTAAGAGATTGTGTAAGAGAATATGTTTGAATATTACTATTAATAAGAATTCTGTAAGCTCCTTGTTTTTATAATTATATTATCATGTCCAATCATTACAATAATCCAATTATTAGATATTTAAGAAATTATTAGATATTTAAGAACTCTTTCAATTCATCTATGCTTCTTTTGTAGGATAAATACTCTTTCTCTGAAGGAGATATTCTATTATAAGCAATTTTTTTAACTATAGAAGCGTATGCCTTTGCTGCTCCTTGTTTTGATTTTATGAATGATTCTGCCTTTTCTTGCATTTTGCGTATTTCTTTTTCAGAGACCTTCCTTTCAAGTTCTTTTTCTAAATCGTATATATTGATTTTTCTAAGGAGACCGCTTTCTAGCAAACCATAATATGCATCTTTATTCCATAAATGATAATCTGTACCTGTTAATATTCTTTTTCCATAAAAAGCAGGCTCTAAAGGATTTTGACCGTCATAAGAATTTTCACCGAAAGTATTTCCCATCAACACTACGTCTGCTATAGAATAAAGTTTATCAAGTATTCCTTGTTCCTCTATAACTATGCAGTTTTTATTTCCTTTTAGAGAATGATTTGTTTCAAAATCTATATATCTTGCTATATCATCTAAGTATCCTTCTGTATATGGAACTATTACTGCCTTAGATTTCTTGTTTTTGTATAAGTGATTTTTAACAGCAGGAAGAACATTGCTTAGCTCATGATAATGTATTGCTCCTGCAAAAATAATTTTCTCCTTTTCTCTTATTTTATATGATTCTTTTAATTTTAATATTTCCTCTTCATTTAATAATCTTCTTTCTTCGAATTTTAATGGGTCAATATGAAAAGTGAGTTCTTTTTTATTTTCATTATTTATTATACTATGATTATTATAGCTCAGTTTTATTGTTATGTTATTTTCTGAATTATTACTTGTTTTTTCTTTATAAGATATATTTGTTTTTATGTTATTAAAAGAAAGTTCTTTTAAAAGAATATCCGAATGAAATTTACTACCTGTTATTATTATTTTTTGGTTTGGTATGCTGTGTGATATTTCCTTAATTAATGGCACATATTGTTTTGCTGCAGCTATTCCATTAACAGGTAAAATTATTTTTTTATTTATTTGCATATTGTTTATTATAGATATTGTTTTATTTAAAAATTTTATTTTTATAATCATTGATAAGTGATAAAATTATCTTATGATGATTAAAATTAATACAAACGAATATGTATTCCTTTAAAATTAATACAAATACAATAAACACACAAAAGTTAAGAAACCTTTTTAATAACCTCTGAAATATCTAATAATTCTTCTTTACCCGTATGTAGATTCTTTAATTTAATTTTATTTTCCTTCAATTCTGAATCTCCAATAAATGCAACAAAGGGTATTTTTAATGAATTTGCATAATCTAAATTTTTAGATAGTCCCCTATTCATTAAATCAATATCAACATTTAAGCCAGCATTCCTAAGTTCAGAAGCAATAATTAAAGATTCCTTAAAAGTCTGTATAGGAATAATATACAATTGAGTTAATGTTCTCTTTCGTTCAATAGAAGAAAGTTTTAATGCATCAGTTATTGGCTCTAATCCAAAAGAGATTCCTACTGCAGGATAACTTCTCGCGTTTTCTGCGTACAAACCTATCATATTATCATATCTGCCACCGGCACAGATGCTTGATGTTATCTTTGAATTTTTAAGGAAACCCTCAAAAATAATTCCTGTATAGTAAGATAATCCTCTTGCTAGTGAGGGATTAAAAACAATTTTTCCAGATTCTACAAAACCTAAATAACCTATCAACTCTTCAAGTTCATTTAAACCATCAATCCCAATCTCAGAATTCATTACTTGTCTCAATTTATTTAATCTCTCATTAATGCTTCCATCTATGCTGAGTACTTCAAAAAGTTTTTTTATATGATCATCATTCAATCCCTTATTAATAAGTTCCTCCCTTACAGAGTTGACCCCTTGCTTCTTTAATTTATCAATACTTATTATAACACTATCAATCAAATCATCAGGTATATCACAATAATGCATTATTCCATAAAGTACTTTTCTATTATTAAATTCTATATAATAGTCTAATCCTAATTTTTTAAGTCCTAATTCCTTGAAAACATCTATAGCGAGAAGTATTAATTCTGCCTCGGCCTTTACAGAGGCGCACCCTGCAATATCAACATCACACTGCCAAAATTCTCTGTATCTTCCTAACTTTATAGGACCATCTCTAAAAACTCTGCCAATCTCATATCTTTTGAAAGGCATTTTTAATGTAGGATTCATAGCAATAACTCTTGAAAATGGAACAGTAAGATCAAATCTTAATCCAAGATCACGATTTCCCTGATCCTTAAATTTAAATATCTCTCTTATTGCATCACTATCTGTTCCAGCAGCAAACTTTGCTGTCAAGGTATCAAGACGCTCAATTGAAGGAGTTTCAAGTGGAGAATAGCCATAACGCTGAAAAACAGAAATCATCTTATTTATTAAATCGTCTCGAAATATTTTATCTTCTGGAAGAAAATCTCTCACACCTTTAGCAAGTTCAATGTTCATAACATAAAGATAAAATCATACTTTAAATATTTAATGAAAAAAATATCGACAAAATTTACTTAAAATATTAAAGAAAACATTACCTTTAAAAAAAGAAATCTTATTCCATAAAGTGAGGGAGTGTAGCGCAGCTTGGATAGCGCGGCAGCCTTCTATTCAGTAAAAAATATTTTAAAAAACTGAAAAGTAAGCTGTAGGTCCGGGGTTCAAATCCTCGCACTCCCGTATTAAAGGATTTTCTATAACCTATTATGTAATTATCTATAAAATCAATTATCTATAACCTATTTATACATTATAACTATAATCTATTTATACATTATAATTATCTTACATTATTATATTTTTAATATACTAAAAATAATATCATAATATTTAAAAAACTCTTTAAATAACTTATCACAATGAGTATTAACTGGAAAAATTGGCTTAATGGTTCATTTTTATTAATAGGTATATTTGGACTATATTTTATCTTAAAAGAACAAAGTCTTAAAGAAATATTGAATACTTACAAAAACGCCAATATAACAATTTTAATTCTATACATATTAGCTGTATTGTCTATATTGCTTCTTTTGAATTGGAGGTGGAATTGTATACTTCAATCAAGAAAAATATATGTTCCTTTCAGAAAGCTTTTCATTTATAGGATAATTGGTATTAGTATAAATTTCCTTACTCCAGGTCCAAGAGTAGGTGGAGAACCAACACAAGCAACAATGCTAACGAGACACAAAATAGACTTTACAGAAGGACTAAGCACTATCATGATAGATAAAATAATAGATATTACTACTTCAGGCGTCCTTTTCCTAATAGGATTATCATTAGTAGGATTGAAATACAGTATAGCAGGAAAGTTTGGATTGATACTTCTCATTTGTGGATTAATATTTATTATATTAATAGTGTTATTCTATTATAGGATGCTTAATAGCAAGCATTTTTTCTTAAAAATATTCCATATGCTAAAAATTTACAACATAAAAAGCAAAACATTAGTTAAGATAGAAAGAAAATTAGAAGAAATCGAAGGTATGATGATAGAATTTTACAAAAATAATAAAAAGTCTTTTATAAAAGCATTAACTATAAGCGTATTGTCCTGGGTTGCGATGTTTTTTGAATATAAATTTGCGGCGCAATTATTAGGATACAATATAGGGGTTATAGAAATATTTTTTATAGTATCTTTTGTTGGAATGGCTATGTTGTTTCCAATACCTATGGCAATAGGAGTTCTTGAAGCCGGTCAGATTTCCGCTTTTACATTGCTTGGACTTCCAATTAATGCGGGTATTGCATTAGCGTTTCTCGTAAGAGCAAAGGACATACTAATTTCAATTATTGGAGTATTATTGTTGACATTTTATGGATTTCATGCTCCGAAGGTTGTAAAGAAAAAATATATAAGTAAAGCAGAACAATTAGATGATGGATTAAAGATAAAAAAAGTCTCGAAAAATAAGTAAATAAAAAATAATTGAAATGAATAATTATTGAATAGATAATTATTGAAATAAGTAATAGAATAAATAAAGAATAAAATAATAATGCTAAAGTGTTATTAGTTATTATAATTAAAGAATACATACTTTAAGAATAAGTAGAAAATATAATAATTTAAAGAATAATCTTAAACCTTATGGCGAGAATAATTTATTCAATAAACGGAGAGGGAATGGGTCACGCAACAAGAAGCATGGCCCTTATTGAAGAATTAAGAAATAAACACGACATACTAATAATAGCTGGTAGTTCAAGAATATATCCTTATCTTAAGGAATTACATCCAAAAGTAGTTATGTATGAAGGTATAAGAATAAGTTATAATCAAGACAAAGTTGATGATTATGAAACATTAAAAAAATATTTCAGATGGATATTAAAAGAGAGTCCTAAGAGTATAAAAAAAATTTATAGAACATTCAAAAAATATAATCCGGATATTTTATTGACAGATTTTGAAGGAACAACATCTTATATAGCGAACATATTAAATATTCCAGTGGTCTGTATATGTAATGTTCATTCAATAACAAAACTAAAAAATATTATCCCTAAGAAATACACTAAAGAATTACTTAAAGCAAAAATTGTAGTTAATACAACATTCCCAAAAGCAGATTATCACTTAATAACTACTTTTTTTTATAATCCTGTAAGGAGAGAAAATGTTTTCTTGTTTCCGCCTATTCTAAGAAAAGAGCTTTTGAAATTAAAACCTAAATCTCTAGACTACATACTAGTATATCAAACTGCAAGCACTAATAAAAAAATCTTTGATGAGCTTAAGAAGACAAACTATGATTATATAGTTTATGGGTTTGACATGGAAAAAAAAGATGAAAATTTAACATTTAGAAAATTTAATAATAAAGAGTGGCTCAAGGATTTAGAAAATTGTAAAGCTGTAATAACAAACGGAGGTTATAGTTTAATATCTGAAGCGATAAGTTTACACAAACCAATACTTTCTGTTCCAATAAAAGGACAATTCGAGCAAATACTAAATGCACTTCATGTAAAGAAATTAGGATATGGAGAAATGTATGATAATATAACTTCAAGTAATATTGAAAAATTTATTAATAACATACAAAAGTATGAAAAAAATCTTAAGAATTTTAAGACTGAAGATAATTCTCGTATTTTAAAAAAAATAGAAGAAATAATTGAAAAAGAATGTTCATAATATTTAAAGAAGGATTAAGGATATTCAAAAGAAATGTAGAAGTGAAACTATTTGGATTTAAAAAATTCTCAGGAAACTCTAGAGAAATATGTACAAATATAATCGATAAATGCTGGAATAATAAAATACTAACAACTACTGTTAATGGAAACTATTATTTTTATTCGAGAGACTTTGGCATGTGTTCGGAGGCATTAATTGATTTAGGATACAAAGATAGAGTGATAAAGACACTAACTTATGTAATGAGATTATTTTCAAAATATAATGCCATATATGTAGCGATTTCAACTAGGGAAATTCCTTTTAATTTTCCGAACAAATATAGCCCTGATTCTGTAGCATATATACTTAGGGCGATCAGAATTTCTAAAGATAAAAACATTATATTGAAGTATAATCAATTTCTGAATAAAGAGATAGAAAAATTTGAAGAAAGAGTTATAGACAAAAATAAAGGAATTGTCAAAAACGAAAGTTTTTCTGGAATGAGAGACTATGAGATAGCAAATAGTTCTTGCTATGATATGATAATGGCGTGCTTACTTCATGACGAGATAGAAAGAATAAATTCTTTTATGAAAAAGAAAATACTCGATAATAAATTGAAAAAATATAATTTGAAAAATAATCTAATAAAATATTATTGGAATAAGAAAGGTTATTTTAATAATTCAATAGAAGATACTTCAATAACCGCTCACTGCAATATTTTTCCTTTTTGGCTAGGAATAATTAATAATAAAGAAATGTTAAAAAAATCTCTTAAATCAATAGAAAAAGAAGGACTTATAGATCCATTACCTGCAAAGTACTCTAAGTCAAAGCATAAATTCATATGGCAGGAGATATTAGTTCCTAACTGGGAATCTACTTCAATATGGAGTTGGTTAGGAATGACCTATATAGAATTGCTTTTAAGATTAGATAAAGAAGAACGTGAAAAGGCAAAAGAATATTTCAGTAAATACTCTGAATTAATATCTAAAAACGGATTTGTGGAACTATATGATGAGAAATTAAGGCCTTATAGTTCATTATTTTTTACAGCAGATAACACTATGATATGGGCTAGTTTGTTTCTTTCGATTGAAAAGAAATTATAATAAAATACGCTATCTCATTGTGCCATCCTATTTGCTATTCTATTATCTTAACTTCGAAATCTTCTATGTTAGGATATTTTATTCTTAATCTGTTCATTATCATATCTAATTCTTTTGCTGTTTTTACCTCTGCATTGAACGATAGTTCATAGTCTCCAATGTTTTCTTCTATTTTTGTTACATTTATTTCAGATTTTAATTGTTCTATAATATATTTCTTATTATTTGAATCGGAAATTTTTATATCAACATTATATTTGCTGTATCCGAGAAGAGACGTGTTCAATATCGGGGTTGCTTTTAATAATATTTTTTCTGCGATTAAACGTTTGATTTTTGTTGTGACTGTTGATGCTGGAATATTGAGTTTCTTTGATATTTCCAATGTTCCTTCTAACGGGTTTTTTTCTATTAATAATAATATTTTTTCTTCGTCACTGCTTATTTCTTTATTTTTTGATATGCCTATCGTTGTTTCTTGCGTTATTTTATGTATATATTTTTTGCTTAGAAAAGTATTTTTATATATTATTGTGAAATTTTTTTCTTTAATATATTTACCGTATTTATTCATTAATACATCATATTTTTCTAATAATTCTTTTTGATTCTTAACCCAGAAAGTTATTCTTATATCTGTTGTTCCTTGTATGAATGGCATAACTTCTATTTTTTCTATACTTCTAAATTCTTTTATAATGTCTGTTTTTGTAGTTTCTTCTAAACGATGTAAGTTTATTAATAATGCGTATTGGTTGTATCCTAATGCATAATAGTCTATTATTGCTTTGTATCCTTCTATGAATCCTTCTTCTTGCATACGTTTTATTCTGTAGTTTGCAACTTCTTTGATTATACCGCAATTTTTTGCTATTTGTGATATGCTTGTTCTAGAATCTTTTTCTAATTCTGCTATTATTTTCAAATCTTTTTCATAAAGACGAAAATGGTTCATAAAATTAATTATACTTCTTTTTATTTATAAATATATTGAATTTTGATAAAAAAATTAATAAAAAAATTTATATATTTAGTTTGTTATATAACTACTAATAAGAAGTAAAAAATAAACTAAGATATTAAAGGTGATATAAATGAAAATGTACGTAATCAAAGCAGACATTCGATATTACGAGAATAAGATAAAATCTTTACAGGAAGAAAAGAAAAAGTTCTTTGAAGGTAATAAATCGGTATTGAAAGAATTATTTGATAACTATATTATAGGCCCTTTCGTAATAAGAAAATATGACAAAGAAATAAGAGCGTACGAATCCAAGATTACTCAGCTTAAACAAGAAAAGGAAAAAGAAGAAAAATTATTAGATCTTATTAATACTATGACTATGGAAGAATACTCAAAATTAGAATCAGAATTAAAGGAAAGAATAGATAAACATGTAAAAGCGGGTTATTGCGGATGCAGTAGAATTGATGCGAAAGATTTCATTATGAACTATTTTAGAGATGAGAATGAAAATTTTATTACTACCATTAATAATGATCTTGAAGCAATAATCGCTTATAATCCTCTGAAACCAAAACTTTTCTCTTATTGCAATGTGACAGAAAGCAGTACTGATTACCGTGATGAAAGTATAGAATTGTTTTTATCCCTAGCACAGAGCTCAGAAGTTGTTGTTTCAAAAATAAAAAAGACTACTGATGTTACTGATAAATTACTTGACACGATAGAATCACTCGTATCGGTAGCAGCAGACAAAGCAAGACACGACTATGATCTCGTTGTGAGTGGAGAATACAAGAAGCTGTTTTATCTGTTGCATGGTTTTTATAAGGGGGAATATAATTTTAATAAATATAAAAATTATTATGAAACTGCTTCAAATGTATTTCAAAGATTTGCTGAATCATTGGAAAGAGCTTCAGAAGAAGGAAGATATTATCACGCATATAGAATCGCCAAGATTATGAAAAAATTCGCATTAAATGATGAGATGAATCATGTAGCAACAGAATTAATGAAGAAGTATACCAAACAAGCAATACACGAGATATTATCCGATGAAAGCACCGATATGGAATTCAAGAGGAAGCGTCTTGAATATATTAGTTTGTCACAAAAATTCATGAACGAAATGTATCGGTTTAAAGAAATGACAAAAAAACCGACCAGTTAAAAAGTGTAGAAGAAGATATTACCGTACATAATTAAGAAATTGCAAGATTCAAAGAACAGGCTGGTAGATTATAGGGACGAACATATGAATAGTGCTACAAGATCCTTAATCCATTCCATAAATGTATTGGAAGAAAGCAAAAAAAAGTACCAATCCATCAAAGGAAAAAACGTATTTGATGAAATTACAGATAAAGAAATAGAAACTCTTGATAAAAAGATAGCGGAAACACAGATACAAATTGATAAATTAAAAAAACCTTTCGAGCAAAAGTACAATCCAGTGATAGAAAAAATAGATGAGCTTAATGAATTCCTCGGAAGTGCGATGGAAAAGATTCATAATAGAAAAATGACAAGAGAAGAATACAAGAGACTACAACATGAATTAAGGTTGTATAGATAAATTTTTTCTTTTTTCTTCTTCCTGTTTATATATAATGAATTGATAACTGTACTATATCTGTAGACATTGCATTGAATTGTCGGCCTATTTTTCCGCGTTTTCCCATAATATATTGAATAGTGTTCTTTGAGATTTTGATACTTCTTCGTTTTCTATCAATATTCCTAGTGGTTCTTTTTTAAGTAATGTTATGATTGCAACTTTGTTTCCATATATGTATGTTGCAGTACTTATTGTCTGTAGTTGCTTTATGAATCGTGTTTCCCTAAAGCTCTTTTTGTCTTCTTTTTGCATATTCCTGCTATTTTGAGATGGTTCGGTTAGTAGTTGAAAAAATATTTTTTCTTCTATTCGTTTTTTAATATAGGATGGTACGTAATGCTCTAATAATTCAATCATGAGATGTGTATTTCCGTATCCTTTTATGTCTTGTTTTGTTTTAAGTATGTCTTCAAATATTGTTTTTATTCCTGTTATTCCCTCATACAATTCAATCGTGAGTTTTTCTCCTACGGTTTGTTTTATTATTTCTAGCTGGGGTACTATTTTCTTTAGGATTTCTGTTTTTTCTTGTTATTCTAATTTATGGCGTAGTCCTTAACATTGTTCTAGGGAATGGAATTGCGTCTTTAATGTTCTCTAAGTGGCATATGAATGATATTAATCTTTCTACACCCATTCCGAATCCTCCGTGAGGGACTGAACCATATCTTCTTGTGTCTAAGTAGAATGTGTATTTTTCTGGGTCTTCCCCTTGGTCCAGAAGTCTTGTCCTTATTTTCTCAAGATCTGATTCTCTTTCTGATCCGCCAATAATCTCTCCGTAACATTCTGGTGCTATAAAATCGCATCCATGAACTACTTTAGGATCAGTATCATCTTCTTTCATATAGAATGCTTTAACTTCTTTAGGATAATTTGTCACAATTAGGAATTGGTTGTGTAGTTTTGATAATTCGTCTTCTTCTATTGTTCTTAGATCTTTACCCCATTCTATATCAATGTTGCATTTTTCTTTTAATTCTTTCAATGCATCAGTGTATGTCATTCTTATGAATGGTTCATCCCTTACTTTCTCAAGTATTTTAGTGTCTCTGTTTAATATTTTTAGTTCTTCTTGGTTTTTTTCGAGAACTCTTTTTATTACGTGTTTTATTAGTTCTTCTCCATAATCTTGTATGTCTTTGAATGTTGCCCATGCTACTTCCATTTCTGCATGCCAATATTCTGTCAAGTGTCTTGATGTTTTTGATTTTTCTGCTCTGAAACTTGGTGCAATAGTATATATTTTTTCTAGAGCGAATATTGCCGGTTCAGCATATAATTGCCATGTTTGTGCTAAATATACTGGTTTTCCGAAGTAATTGACTGAAAAAAGTGTTGAGCCGCCTTCTGCTTGTGTTGCTTGGAATATTGGGCTCTGAAATTCATAGAATCCTTTAGACCTGAAATATTCATGTATTGCTCCAAACACTGTGCTTCTTATTTTAAGTATTGATGTCATATATCTGCTTCTTAGCCATAGGTGTTTTAAGTCAGCAAGTAATTCTGTTGATTGATCTTTTTGTATTGGCCATCCGATACTTTCTCCAATCAGTTTTATCTCTTTGACTTTAACTTCGTATCCTGTAGGAGCTCTTTTATCCTCAACAATCTCTCCTGATAATTCAAACGATGCTTCAACATCTATTTTTTGTGCATCATCCCACGATTCTTCTGAGACTTTATCTTTTTCAACAACGCATTGTATTATATCAGTTGCATCCCTCAATATTATGAATCTTAATGCATTGCTTCCTCTAGCTCTATAACACCATCCGCGAAGTTTTACTTCGCCACTTCCCTTTTTTATGGCTTCTTTTACTGATATAAACATTTGATACTCTTGTAACTTGCAATTTAAAAGATATTAAAAATTTAAATGATATTAACCGGTGAATCTTTGTATTTATATATTTGATGAAATTAGCGTAATGCTCGTTTAATGCTTTGTTTTATTCACTTTTTTAAAAAATCTTTGTATATCTCTGTTGTTTCTTCTTTTTGCCATGTAGATGCTGGTCTAATTCTTGAAGTGAATTTGTATTTTATTACTATTTTTTCATCGAGTACATCGAAATCATAGTCTATCTTATACTCTTTCTTGAAAAAACTTATTATGTCCCCTATCAATATAGGAATTATTTCTTTTGTTTCTAAGTCTATTAGGTCAAGTCTTTGTTTCATTACATCATGATGGCCGTATTCTGTCATTAAGCGATAGGATCTAACTACTGCATATTTATCTTTTATCAACACTTTATCTATTTCGTATGTTTCTGATTTTATCCAATAGTATTTGTCGTATGGTTTTTCTTCTATAGGATCGAATGCAGTGTATTCTGTCGGTAGTTTTAAGCTTCTTCCTAAGTGCATATATTCATCTAAGTATTTACTCATATAATCTGATAATTCATAGGCTAACTCCGTTTGTTGTTTTTTTTCGTCTTCTATTTCTTTAATTATTTTATATAAATCTTCTAGTTTTGTTTTTGTCATTTTTATCACCTTTTATTAAAATTATTGTTACTTATTAGTTATTACAATACTATTATATCTTTTATTTTTTTATATTTATTTCTTAAAAATTGGTAAAAAATAATATAAATTAGTAAAATTTATATAATAAATGGAACAATTGTTCCATTATGATGCAAGAAATTGATGAAAAAGATATGCTAATACTTGAAGTTTTGAAAGATCATGCAGATTTTACAACGAGACAGATAGCTAAAAAAACACTTCTTCCAATAACAACCGTTCATAACAGAATTAGAAAGTTAAGAAAAAACGGTATAATAAAGAAATACACTATCGAATTAGATAACGAAAAAATCGGTAAAAATTTTATGGCATACGTGCTTATCTCAGTTAATCTTTTATTATTGAAACAGAAGCATAAGACACAACACGATTTAGTTAATGAATTGAAAAAGTTTTATTTTGTTGAAAGAGCAGATATAGTTACTGGCGGTACTGATATTGTTGTTGTTATACGTGTAAAAGATGTTAAGGAGTTTGATAACTGCTTGCTAAATAAGCTACAATTGGTCGAAGGCATAGATAGAACACAAACATTTATGGTAATATATAGTAGGGCCTAAATATAATAAAAAAATTGAAAATAATTTATTATTTTATTTTTTCTTTTTGTTGACACTTTTTTTTGTTGAAGTTGAACTCTTCTCGGATTTATTCATTTTACAAGTATTCCATCCAAACAAGGAGTATAAACCACACCATCCTAATAATCCCGTTATTAATGCTATTGCTGCAATAATAAACCACCATGGACTATAAAGAAATCCTAGTATTATAAATATTATTGCTATAATAAACCTTATCAACCTATCTATCATTCCAACATTTTCTTTCATGAGGCATCACCAATCATTTTTAAGTAGTTAAAATTTATAAATTTGTCTGTTTTTTATTTAATTATCTTTTTAAAGTATGTTTTTTTCTTTCTATTATGTCATTTAAAATACTAAAGAAAGATAAAAAAAGCAAAGCCAGAATAGGAAAGCTTATTACAAAACATGGCACTGTAGAGACGCCATATTTTATGGCCGTAGCTACCAAAGCTACTGGTAAGATTATTGGTCCTGATGATTACGCTGTTATTGCAGATGGTTTAATATGTAATGCTTTGGTTCTGTCATTAAGGCCAGGTGTAGATGTTATACAAAAGTTTGGTACAATTCATGATTTTATGAATTTTCAAAAGCCGATATTTACTGATTGTGGCGGTTTTCAAATGTTAAGAGATAGTTTTATGAACGGAACATCTAGTCAGGGTATAAATTTCAAAAACCCTTTCACTGGAGAAAAATTCGTGATTACTCCTAAAAAAATTATGGAGATAGAAATGAATATTGGTGCTGATGCAGTTATGATGCTTGATGATGTTGCTCCTTATGGCGCTTCTCGAAAGAAAGTTGAGGATAGTCTTGAGAATACTCATCGATGGGGTAAAGAATGTAAAAAATATCACACAAAGAAAGGCCAGATGTTATATGGTATTGTACAAGGAGGGTTCTTTCCTGATTTAAGGAAAAAGTCTGCAGATTATATTAATTCATTGGACTTTGACGGTATAGCAATTGGAGGAGTTGCTATAGGTGAGACAAGAGAAGAAATGTATATTGCAGTAAATTCAGCAATACATCATCTTGATGAGAATAAGCCTAAGCATATACTTGGTGTTGGAAGTCCTGATGATGTTGTTGAACTAGTATCTTTAGGTGCGGACACTTTTGATTCTGTTTATCCTACTCAAACAGCAAGGCATGGAACATTATTTACCTTTAACGGAAAGATAGATATTCTTAAGTCTAAATATTCAAATGATGATTCTCCTATTGAGGTAGGATGTAAATGTTTAGCTTGTAAAAATTTTTCTAAAGGATATCTTCGTCATTTATTGAGAATAAATGAGCCCATTGGTAAAAGATATTGTTCTATTCATAATGTTTATTTCATGAATGAATTGATGAGAAGATTAAGAAAGAGTATACGGGATGGTACTTTTGAAAATTTTAAAGAATTAATAATAAGTAAATATAGAAATAATAAGAATGTTGGCATTAGGGTGAAGCAATAATTCTTGTGTTTATTCATTGTTTTTTTTGTTTAAGAATAGTTAATTTCAAAATTATTATTATTTTATTATTTAAAAGTAGTTACAATAATAAAATTTTTAAATAGTATTTATTATCTTATAATATGACTGACATATATTCAATACCTAAAATGGATTTATCTTTAATTGTAAATTCAGAATTAAAAAATATAATAAAAACCAGAATGCATAGTAAAACTTCAAATATTATAAAACTAGGGCATTACATAAAAATAGCTGATAATGAATTGCTTTTAGGAAATACAAAAATATATGCTAATCCAAGCGGGTTTTTTGAAATAGATTTTAATCCTTTTGCAGAATTAATCGATGAGAGAAGGGTCATAGAATACTACTTAGATGAAAAAAAGAAGGATAGATTATATTTGAATGATATTGCAGATTTAATAATAAAAAAATCAAAAGACAATAAGCTTTTATCTTATAGATTCATCTCTAATATAAAGGAAGATGAAAGAAATTCAGAATTGCATAATTACACTATTTTAAGACCGGAAGGAATGATAAAAAATCATAGAGGGAAATTTGATGTTCTAGCAACTATCCAAACTGCTCAATACTTAAAAGAAAACTTCAGTCATGTGGAAAATGATTTTTGTGTAAAATATGTTTCTATTGATCCTGAGTGGAAGAATCAGTTGAGAGAGATGAAATTAAATGCTGGTTTTTCTTGGTATTCTTTGGCAAAAAGCATTAGTTTACCAATAGATGAGTGCTTATATTATTATCATTTTAAAATAGAAAGATATGCTAAAGAAAAAGGATTCTTATAATATGTGATATATTTTTATAATATATTTGATATATTAAATGTATCTTAGGTAATATTTATCGTATTTTTATTATTTATTTTTTTATATTTTTAATATTTTTTATATTTAATTTACTTTTATTTATTTTATCATCATTTATCATTATTTATTATTAGATGTTATTTGTTTTTTTATCATTAGATGTTGTTTAGTTATTAATGTTGTTTGTTTATTATTTTTTTTATTGCTATTTTATCTTTTTAAGGAAGCCTATTAACGCGTATGCTTCTCTTTTACTAAGCATTGCTTTTCCTAATATTTTTTTCCATAAAATTCTTTGAGTGTTTCTTTTTTCTTCTGTTGCAAAGTACATATTTTTTAATTTTTCATCTATTATCTTTAATATTTGTTCTTTTTCAGCGTTAGAAATTGGTGTGATATGACTTATTATATTTTCTGATTTTTGTTTTTTAAATATTTCATACAATATTATTGTGGTTGCATGGCTCACATTCATAGTTCCATATTTTTTTGAGGTAGGTATGGTTACTGTAAAGTCTGTTACTGATATTTCTTCATTTTTTAGGCCTATTCCTTCTCTTCCTATTAATAATCCTATTTTTGTTTTGTTATTTTTTTTATTATTATTTATTTCTATGATTTTTTCTGCTAATTCTTCTGGCGTTATCGGACTCCTTAATATGTTATAATCTCTTCCTATTTTTGCCGTTGTTGCTATTAGATAATCAAATTCTTTTCTTAGTTTATTCATATCATAAGGATATACTCGTATATTGTTTATAAGGTTCTTGGCCCATTTTGCTCTATCAAGGAGTTCTTCAGAGTTTGTATCAAATGAAGGATTTACTATTATTATATCTGTGAAATCGAAATTTTTCATACTTCTAAGTATTGCTCCTGTATTTCCGGGATTTTCAGGTTCTATAAGAATTATTGTTATCATATTCGTGTATTCCTTTTTAATTATATTTTTAATTGTATTTTAATTATTTGGGTGCATATCTTTATATTAATAAATTTTAGTAAAATTTATAATAGATTAATTATTACTTAATAGTAGTTGCTTAAATGATTTAATTGATTAACTGCTTTAAAGGAGGATTTATGGAAGAATTAAGAGAAGATTTTTCAAGTTATAAGATGCAGGCAGCATATGATTTTATAAAGTCTGTATTATTGAAAGAATATCCTTCAAACGAAGTTATTTCTATGCTGTTTAATGGTCAGGAAAAAAACATAATTAAATCTGTTGAATGGTTCTGGAATAATCCTGATCTCGTTTTGGGAAGAAGATTAAGAACAAAAAAATATGATCCTAAGGAGATATTCATGGCAAGATATGAAATTGAAAACAATCCATTGATAATAGATCTTGATTTTTATGTGCATACACAGCAGGATCCGCCAAGAAATCTTATGGAGAAAGTATACGGAGAGTTTGCAGATGATGTTATATCTGTATATAGATATTACAATGAGGCAGGTCTTGAAAGAGAAAGCGGAATACCTGCTTCAACACATCCGCATAATTTAGCGATGACCGGCTATTCTATGAATTTTAGCACAATAGGTGTTGCAGCATTAGCATATCATGATGTTCCTGAGGACTTATATAATTTCTTGGTTAATAAATATAATTTACCTTCCGGTATAGAAGGATATGATAATTTTATGGAAGTTATGATTCCTGAAAAGATACGCATGCATGTAAATTCAATAACTAACAAATATGATACTATAATAGAAACCATAGGTTACTCACTAAAAAATTTAAAAAACAATGGTAAAGAATTAAAATTCAATAAAGAAAACGTATTAGAAGCAATAATTCCATTACTTGAAAAAGATAACGGTTCTATGGGTATTTATTTAATGAGGACATATTCAATTGCAAATGCACTCACAGATAGTTCTGATTTTAGGGATAAGTTGAAGTGGGCATGTTATAGGGATTATATAGAAGATATTGCTGATAATTGCAAAGCTAACAATAATTTTTTAGCATTTGATATGAAAGGTATAGACTTATTCTTCAATGGAATAGGAAGAGAATCTGTTAAAAGAGAGAGTAAAATAAAAAATGCATTAAAACAAATGACTTGGGTAAATAAAGGCTATCAAATACAAACCAACTATATGCCATTAAACAATCACATAATGGAGATTGCTGAAAATGCTCTTTCTTTTGCTAAAGATTTCGTTGCAAGAGATTTAATAAAATCAATATATAAAACGTCTTTCTTATATAGGGCGTATAAGAATATGAAACAATTGACACCAATATTTTTTGAAGATGTTGATACGGATTACAAATTAACAGAGTAAAAAGTAATAGATATTAAAATAATTAATTAAAGAATAGAATATGAAATAACCTAAGATGAAATAAAAAATTACAAAAAAAGTAATAAAATCAATCTATATTAGATAATCTGTATTATACTTTCTTAAAAGTTATAAAAAATTATAATTTCTATAAATATTTAAATATGTAAGTATTTCCTTAATTTATGAGGTATACAGATGAAATTTCTACACTAAAAAAGAGTCCTCGATATAAGTATGCAAAAACAGTGTTTGATTCATTATTAAAAGGCAAAATGCCTGAAGATGCTATTTTAAAAAAATTATATAAAAATTCTTACAAAAAAATTATAGAATTATCAACTAGTTTTTTATCTGAAGAGCACGGAACACTAAGAACTCATGACTTTGAGGCTCCAACATTAATAAGCGATGCAAGAATTGCTGTCGCAAAAAATAAATACTATCAAGAAATACATAACACTTTGTTAAATTTTAAAATTCCAGATATATCGTTATTAAAGAAATTTTTTGGAAAATATTCTGAATCTGTTCAATTATCTTACAAACTTTTCATTCAACAAAAAAAATTAAGAAAATCTGGAATAAGCATGACCTGTCATCATAACAGGGTTGCTTTTACAGTTTATGAATTAAATAAAAAGCATCCTCTAATAGAATGGTATGCTTCAATAGCTGCACTTCATGATTTTATAGAGGATTTAATGTATAACCTAAAAGACGAGGATGGGAATAGATATACTATAGAAAATTATCAAGAGTTTCTTGACAAATTAATCTCTAAAGATTTGCAGGAGCCAGTTAAACTACTTACAAACCATTACGATATGATATTGAAATATGTTGATTATCATCTTGAAAGGCGTGGTAAAAGATTCAATAAAGAAAACGTATTAGAATTTTTAAAACTTTTAGATTATCAAGCATATAATGAACTGAGAGATTTTATAATAAAGATAGTAAAAATTATAGAGTCCACTCCTTATGAAGAAGTTTCTAGCAAGGATTATCTTGAATATATAAAATGGAAATGTTATACTGAATTGTATATACCTGAGATTGTAAACACTAGTTATAATTCAAATATGGATAATTCTCATTTAATATTGTTGATAAAAATAGTAGACCTATCAGATAATAATCATGGTCTGGATAGTATGGATCAAGAGAGCAAGATAAAAAACATCAGAAAATCAGTAATTACCTCTGATCTAATAGCTAAGTTGGATAAAGACAAACTTCTTGAAAATTATATTAGGGAAATTAGAGAGGATGCTCTTGTAAAAGCTGAACATTTAGTAATAAAAGATTTCATGCATATAGAATCATGCCAGGATTTTTTTGTTGACGGCCTCTTAAAAGTACGGAAAATGAAAGATGTCTTTTTTTTATAGAAACTCTTTTATATTGATTTTTTTATTTTGTTCTTCATTATTTTATTTGATTATTCATTATTGTTTATATCAAATTTTATATTAAGCTTCTAATTATTGGAACAAACAAAAGAAGTATTAATACTACTAATGTAATCCAACTTATTCTTAACCATAATTGTAATCCTTTTTTCTTTTCCTTTTACATCTATTAATGCCGTATGGAGCATTCTTCCTCCATCTACCGGTCCTAGTGGTAGAAGATTAGCTAATCCTATTCCAAGAGACAACATAAAAATCCACTCTAGAAGAGTTGTTAGCATATATACTATTTGGTATGGCGTTTTTAGTTTTTTGTCTTTTAGAGTATATTCTGTTGTAATTCCACTCACTCCCATATATCCTTTTTCTTTATTATTAGGATTCTCAGTAAGTGTTATTGTTATGCTCTTGTTTTCGTTCTGTAGAGTTATATTATCTCCAGGAGCAGAGCAGGATATTATGTTTGTGAATGTTGTCTTATCTTCAATTGGTTTTCCATTTATATGTGTGTATATAACATCTTTTTCTAAGCCCGCTGCTGCGGCAGGATATCCTTCTTGTATTGAACTAAATTTTACTCCTGAAGGAACAATCATTGATGAAAGAATAGGGTTAAGAATTAATAATAATATTAAAATTGTTATTCCAGAAAGTATTGCATTAAAGAATGGCCCTGATGCAAATATAGAAACCTGTACTGGGGAAGATGCTTTTGTAACTTTTTTTTCATCAGGTTCAACAAATGCGCCAGGCAACGGTCCAAAAAAAGCAATCCCTGTAGATTTTATAGGTATCCCATGTGCTTTCGCAACAACACCATGTCCAAACTCATGAAAAACAATCACTACAAATAATGCTAGTATACCATACCAGAAAGGCAGAAATATTGGGCTTCCAGGTATTTTAACACCAGGAATAACTAATGACATTACTGGTGGTGCATTCGGAACGAAAAATAATTCGTATACACCCCTTAAAAGAAACCCTATTATTAAAAGCATTCCTAAAAAACCTACGCCTATTGCTGAATATCCTATTATTTTAACTAATTCTTTATTCTTATCCGTGAACTTGTCAATAACATTTATACCCCATTTTGTTCTTAATAGAAATATGAACTTACTTTCTACTTGCCATTTTTTTCTAGTGATAAATATGATAAGGGCAATTATTACATAGAACAATAGGACCGAAATGTCTACATATTCTGATATCGATCTGAAAATCTCCATATTAAAAACCTTAAATAGAAGTTTATAAATTTACTTATTTTTTTCTAACAGGTCTTAATGCCTTGCTATTACATTTTCTGCACTTTACTTTCTTTGCAAGTACTTTCATGTTATCTGTTCTAATCTTAGTTTTACAATTCCTACAGACGAAAACATTCTTATATAATCTTACATTTGCTTCTGGAAATTTTACCATATGAAATTTTTACAAAACTATGTTTTGTAATTCCCTCCTTACTCAGGTTTAACCTGTTTCATTACTTTATCATTTAATATTATCCAGTATAAAACATTTGATCCTTCTTTACAGCTTTCTTTTAATTCTTCAGGTATTTTTAAGTCGAACGTTTCAAAACTTTCTGAATCCATAACATTTGCAATGTCTCCGTTTATGCTTAATACTTGTGCAGTTTTCTTTTCTATTATTGGAACATCAATATTATCATGACCGGGCATTACTACTTCTCTTTTTTTTCCATCTATTATTCCTACTGCTACGAGCCTTACTTTTGCATGGCCGTGTTTTCCGGGTCTTGAAGTTTGTGTATCTGTAACTATGCTTGCTACTCCGTCAATAACCACATAGTTGCCCTTTTGTAATGAACCGACTGATTTTGGCACTGTATCTCCCATAATTTCACCATGCTGGAAGAAAATTTAGTTCATTTATAAATATTATTGTTATTCTTTAATTTTTTTTATTTTTGTTTTTTATTTGTATTTTTGTTAAATTTTCATTTGTTAAATTTTTATAGATTTTATCAAACCTTTAAATTCTGGTATTTTTTTTATTTTTTTAACCTTGCTTTTTATCATCGAAAATATTTTTTTATGTATCTTTTTAGAAAAGTAGTTTTGATTTATTGATACATTTATAGTGGCGATATATTTTTCCTTTCCGAGAATAGTCTTTTTTGGATAGAATGATATAAATATTTTTGATACAATGTTGTTAATGTTGTTTTTATCTTTATATTCTTCTATTTTGGGTATAAAGTAAATGTTGTATGTAAAATTTTGCATATCTATATCCCCAAAGTATCTTATTTGTTTGTCTTGTATTAATTTATTCAATTCTTCATCAAAGTCATTAAATAATAATGCAAGTAATTCAGGACTAGAATATATGCTTCCATTTTTTAATTGAATGTATTTATTCATAAAAACTTAGTAACTACATATATTAATAAATCTTTTTATAGTATTATGTAGGCAATATTATATGTTGGTTTCTATTTTTATCGTACATTTAGTTTTTTTAATAGTAGGGTCGTTCAGTAATATTTGTCTTGAGGAAAATATAACGCTTTTTATGGCTTCCGTTTGTTCATATGTGAATTCTTCTGCACTAATTATTGCGTTAATAGTTAATGAATAACTTTTCCTAATAAAATCGTGCGTGCTGGCGTTAAATATTATCGATAGTAGAGGCATATTCTTTCTACCATAGATTATATAACTGTAAATTTCATCATTTCTTATTATATCGTCTTTTACTTCTTTTTTTAAGAATCTTTTAATCATATCTTTTATTCCTGTTTTATATACATAATATAGCAAAAATTCTTTTGTTAAATAGATCTTTTCATTTTTAAACAGTATGTTACCATCTATTATGTTTCCATAAGCATCTTCTGTATAGCTTCTTCCATATTTGTCGAGTTTAATTTTTATCGGAGAACTTATCTTTGGGGGTAATGTCTCATCTTTTGTTGTTTTTTCTTCTATTTTCATAAGATCACCTTTGTGCAGAATGCTATTACATTATATATTTATTTTAACTATTGTTATTTATATTGTTATTTATTTTATAATACCTATTGTTTGTATTATTGCTTTTTATATCTTGTTGTGTTATTTTGCTTTTTCTATTTATATTGTTTTTTTTGTATGATGTTGCTTTAAAATCTTAAAAAATTTATTCTATTAATATATCTATTAATTTTTTTCCTTTTGAGCCAATTTTCTAATTTTTTCTCTGCATTATCACCAAATTTTTTTTCATCCATTCTAAATTCTTTAGTGTGAGCGTTATGCCTCCCGTTTTTTTATATTAAATGAATGTTTTTTATGCAATAGTTCGTGATACATAACATAGTCAAGAATGTTTTTTTCTTCAAGCGGAAGATTTTTGAATATTCTGCTTATATAAACCGTATCGCTTGTGTATTCGTAGCTTCCTAACTTTCTAAAGGATTCTCCTGCAAAAACTAAATTTGGTTTATCCATTAATCCGTTGAAGAATTTCTCGTTTATTCTCTCAAAACTTTCTTCAAGTTCAGGTTCATGAATTGTTTTTTTTGCATATTTTGATAGTCCCTTCATGAAATTTTCATATAATTCCATTTGAGTTGTTTTTCTTATTTTTAATTTAAGAATTTTAATAATTAAACTTTGTATTAGTCCTATTTGTATTTCATCATCTATTATTTTCCATTCTTTTGATAAGTTAAACTCTATTTTTTGATGATTGTATTTAGCATTGGCATTATATCCTTTAAAGTGTCCTGAATATTTTATGATATGTATCCTTTTGTCTTCAATATTTAATCCTTTAAACGCTCTCTCTGCAAGAATGTTCATGAAGAAGGCAATAAATTTTAAGTTTAATAATTTTATGAAACTTATTCTAAAATGTATTATTCTGCATGAACTTCATATCTTAGTATGGCCGCTATTTTTCCTAATTCTTTTAGTTGAACTCCTTCTCTTGTTTCAGTACTTACAATAAAAACGTTTGTTGACATTTTTTCTGCTTCTTCAGTAAATTGATCTATTGTTTCATCATCTAATGATTCTGATAACAAAACGGTTTCAACCGCTCCCATTTTTATTTTATTCATTACTTCTTCTTTTCCATATGCCGCTTTAGCAGGAGTTCTTCCTAGTATGTCAAAGAATTTGTTCATAATTTTTTTTTCTTCAGCCACATCCTCATTAGCAAGTATGTCTTCTGATTTTTCAACTAATTCCTGAAGTCCAAATTCGCCTGTATAACTTAAATCTTTTATTGTCACTATTTTATTTTTTACTTCAGTTGTAATATAATTTCCATCTACGAATTCGTATTTTGTTGGTCCTGGTCCTCCTACTAGGATTCCTTTCAGTTCAGTCATTTGGAGAAATTGATCTTTTGCCATATCACCTATTTTTTTATAAAATTCTTTTGCGGCCAGTTCTCTGTTTTGTGCGAATCTTACGGCAGATTGTCCTCCAGCTTTAAATTTTCCAGGAACCATAGATTCCTCGTTAACTAAAGGTATTATTGATTTTCCTTTTAATAATGCAATGTTTGCTTCTCTTCTATCAAGAACTATTAATCCATAAACAGACTTATCCTCTGCCATTTCTTTCAGAGGATCGAGAATGAATTGTTTATCGCACCTATATAATCTTAAATTCACTGGATTCGGAGGTTCTATAGACCAGACCCTATAATCTTGAAATCCTTCTCTTTTTGCTACATTTCCTGAAAATGCAGCGAGACCATTGGGAGGGGTTCTTTTTATGAGTTTTAAGTGTTGTATCATCTTTTCTAAGGCTGCAATTACTGCATCCCTATTAGTTTTTGATTTTATGTTTGTTGCTGTTCCTTGCTCTTGTTGTAAATGGTTTATTATTGCATTCATGTCATATCCTGCAGGGATATAAACTGAAACTAGTTCGGTATGGCGTCCTCTAATTGGTTCTAATTCTTTTATAAAGTGTTTCAACTTTTGTCTTTGTAATATAGTTATCTTTTTTTGTTCTTCATCATTCATAATAGAAGGATTAGAGAATACTTTTTAAATGTTATTACGTTTTTATATGTTGTCTGTTTTTTTATATGCTTATAAGATATGTGTGATTATTTTTAGTATAATCATATTTTTAGTGTCATTATTTTTAGTGTCATTTAGTGTCATTAAATTTTTAAATGATTTATCATTCTATCTTTTATATCCTAAAATTTACTTGTTTTATAGATATTAATATATTTGCGGGTATAGCCAAGCGGTAAGGCAGCCGCCTGCAGAGCGGCCATGCGGGGGTTCAAATCCCTCTACCCGCTTAAAATTAGGAGGATAAAATGGGATTATATACTGAATTTTCGGATCACAAAGGATTATTTTATAATTTGTATGACTTATATCAACCTAAAATATCTAAGAGTTCTGAACTATGTCAAGTTTCTAAAGTTAATTCAATGAAAAATGATTCTTCTGATATTCCCATAAATATATTTTATGATATGGATTTGTTTTTTTATGGAATAAATGAGAAAACTGTTAAGAAAGAAGACCATATTAATAGAGATTATATTAATAGAACTGTATTTTTTAATAAATTCTTTGGAATCTAAGGTTTCCTATCAACTTTTTTCTAAATTTTATGTTTTATATTTATTTTATATTTTAATAACTCTTTATGTTAATTATCGAAAACATTTTTAAATAATTATTTTTTTCAATTCTTGCATGAAAGATAACATAAATGTTGAAAAGCATATTTTCAAATTAGTGACTCCTAACAATTGGAGAGGTATGATGGATAATACTGTATCTTTAGAAGATTATATATTTAATGTAAATGCTCGTTTAATAGATTTTGAGCAGTTTATTCCTAATAACATGCAAATAGTATATGATGATAGAAGCAATTATGATTATGGTCAAACTTATTTTGTTGTTTTCGGTTCTAAAGAAGAATCTCAGAGAGCTATGGAGATATTTTCTACTAGGTTCGAATCTTATTTGAAGAAGTTTTCTGACAGTGCTGATGTTTGTAAGTTGAATTATATCTTATTGAGATAGTTTGGTTTTCTTAATTCTATGTATTATTTTCTAGTTATTTTTTTCTATTTTTTATTTTCTTGTTGTTATTTTCTTTTAATTAATTCATATAAGAAATATATTATTATTACTGCAATTCCCCCAATTAAGAAATATGTTACTGGTGTTGTTTGTAATGCCTGGCTTGCAACTTCTTGGACCATTGGTGTTGCAGCCATCAATTTTGCACTCGCTTCTGAAGCTTGATCCGTTGCAACTGATTCTAAATTCATTAATGCGTTGCTTCGTGATGATGTGATTGTATTAAATAATTGCATCACAAACGCGACTCCTGCAGTGATTATTGCTATAGGCAGTATATTCTTGAGTGCTTCAACTAACTTATTATTTTCTGTTTTTGGAGCGATTATAATATATTTATTCGCCAGGGTATAATGATTGACTTCTTTTCCTTTTTTGCTGTAATGGAATTCTTCTACGACTACTAATCCTGCATCTCGTAATTGTTTTAGGTTATAATGCACAGTCGATATTGGTATGCCTAATTCTTTTGACAATTCTGATTCTGTAGCATCTTTTTTTGCGAGAAAGTCAATTATCTTTTTTGAAGTGTCATTATTTATTACCTCTGCAATCTTCTTTGCCTTTTTTTCTTCTAATGATATCAGTAAAAAGTTTTTATTCATATGCTCGTCTCGTTTTTCTTCCTTTTTAAATTCTTTAGTATTGTAGCCCATAAAGAGAAGTAGTTTGTCATTATTTAAATATGTTTTTAACTTTTAATGATTTAGAAGTTAATATTTAAGAGTATTTATTCAAAATTAGTTTGTTATTTATTCTTTATTGGTTTTTTAGTTATGTTTTTTATTGATGCCTTTTTATATTAATAAGCTTCCGCTGCATTCTCCAAGAGTCCAATCTCCCATGTATCTGCATGGTTCTCCTATATTGCATATTGTTTGAGAATTAAATCTTTCTTCTTTTGTTTTTTGAAGGAATTCTCTTAGATTAGCATTGTTTATGAATATGCATTCCGCTTCTTTTCCTATCGATTCTCTCTCTAATCTCCTAGATTCTTCTAATTGTATGGTTAATTCTTCTTCAGTTATTCCATTAGCTAATGCTTGTTCTTTGAGTTGATCTGAAAACATTACTTCCTTGTCTATTATTTTTATTTTTAATATACATTTTTCTCTGTTAATTATTTCGTATCTTGTTATTGTAGTTATTACAATTCCTCCTAGATTAGTTTGTGAATTAAATTCTGTGGCACCTTCCTCGCAGTTATCCGCATTAGAAATCATACAGTCAATATCACATTTTTCTTGTTGTGTAATATTTTTTTCTTCTAATAGTTTATCCGCTGCTTTTGTCGCGTAAATTTTTATTGGATCCTTAAAATAGTATCCAGAGAAACCTATTAGTATTACAATAATTACTGGTAAAAACCATATTTTTTTGTTTTGTTTGTTTATCTCTCTTCTTCCTTCTTCCATTGCATATATCGATGCTTGTTTAATGTCTTCTTCAGGTATTCCTTGTTGTAATAATGACTGTTTTATTTGCTCCAGCGTGTATCCTTTGTTAAGATATTTTTTTATATAGGGTACCAATCTATAATCCATAATATATAATTATTTACTTTCATAATAAAAATGTTTTGAACTATGATGCAATGATTACTTTTTACTTAATACTGTTTGTTTAATTAGTATTTTATTTTTATTAATTTTAATATGTTCTTTGTATTAACTCAATATATGCTATCTGTATTGTTGTTTGTTGGTTATTTGTTTATTATTTGTTGACTATTTTTTATTTATGTTATTTCTATTTGTTAAAATGTATGTCTGTTTGTTAAGTATATAACTCTGTTAATTATATAGTTTTTTTTAATTACCTTTTTAAATGGATTTTCTATCTCTGCTTTTAGTAGGGTAGTGCTTGGCTGTGGGTATCTTGCTGTAAAATGCAAGAGGCTCAGGAAAGTCCGTCCACATTAAACGGCCACACGTGAAAGCGTGCTCGCTAATAACGAGGGCAACAGCACAGAAACGCAACCCATTACCGGTTGGAATGATTGGATATATCCTTAGGCGACTATGGATTGATTCCTTGACGTCCCGGTATTGAGGATGAAACGGCTAGTCCTGGCTTGTGCAACTCTTGAAAGAGGCTTAGTTTAATGCCAAGAAAGTCGATTCCATGGCGTCATTGCAATGGATGACTTACAGAAGACGGCTTACAGCTACCCTACTATTTAGTTTTTATTTATCGCATCGTATTGCTCTTTTGTTGTCTTGTTTTAGAATGTTTTTTCTATTATTTTTTTTAGTATCAATAATTTATATTGTCCAAAACCCTGTGTTGTTAAGTGATAGATTTCTTTTATTGGATTCATCTCTAATTTACGATTATCGTATTCTATTATGTTTTTCATAGCTTCTTTTATTTCATATGTTTTATTATGATATTTTGTATAATTTAGTTTGAATATTGATGTTAGTTCATCTATCGGTTTTTTTGAATTATAATGAAGAGATATTAAGAATTGCATGATGTCTCTTGCTTTATCCTCTATCTTCTCCATCGGTTGTGTAAATATTAGGTTGTTTAATGATATTATTTTTCTCGTAGGAGAAATCATTACTGTATATATGGACGGATCTCTATAAGTTATGTCAGATAAATGCATTTTTGAGAGGTATTCGGCAATTATTTTCGTTAATGTCTTCGGCATTATTTTACAATACTCTGTTGCATTCATCATATCATGAGGTATTTCTGTTAATATTATTTTATCCTCTAAATATGTTCCTTTTATTTTGTAATTTACTATTTTTGGTATATTTATTATTTCCTGTAGTTTTTCATAGATTCTTATTTGATGTTTTATAGGTTCTTCTTCATATTTTATTGTTGAAAAACCATCATTCCATTTTTTTTCCGCATATTCTCTTAACTTAATTATTATTTCAGGTATTACTGGATATGTTATTATTTGATATTTTTCTTTATCGAATAAGAATGTTTTTGTTATTTTTTCTGCGTTATACTTGCTTCTAAACAAGAATGTATATTTATCTATTATGGTTCTATTTGTTATCTCTTTTTCTATTTTTTCTATTAATGTCTCTTGTTTCATTGTTTTGGAAAGTTTTTTTCGTTTTAAAAAGGTTTCTATAATTATTTACTTTTTAGTAATAATTATTTTATGGTTTGTTTAGGGTTAAAAATATAAATAAATATTATAACAGAGTGTTTTATCTTTTAAAATATTAAATAATCGATATTAGGATTATAAACGATATTAGGATAAAGATGTGTAAAGCAAATAAAACCTAAAGCAAATAAAACCTAAAATGAATAAAACCGAATATTTTCTGGAAATATTCCGTAAAGCTGAAAAAAAATACGGTAATTCAGCAAAGAGACTCGCAGGCGAGGGATGGAAAGAAGACTGGCAGACTCTCATAGCAACAATTCTAAGCGCGCAAACACGAGATGAGACAACAATTCCTGTAGCAGAATCATTATTCAAGAAGTATCCTAAAGTAAATGACCTTGCACATGCAAAACTATCTGAAGTTGAAAAGACAATAAAAAGAATCAATTTTTACAAGAATAAATCCAAAAACATAATCGGAGCAGCAAAATGGCTTATCGATAATGGTTATAAAGACGGTTCTGTTCCAGACACTATCGAAGAACTTATCAAGATGCCTGGCGTTGGAAGGAAGACGGCAAACTTAGTCATAACTGAGGTTCATGATAAGGACGGAATATGCGTAGATACTCATGTTCATCGTATAAGTAATGTTCTCGGTTTTGTAAAAACTAAAACACCTAAAGAGACAGAGTTTGCTTTAATGAAAGTTGCTCCAAGAAAGTATTGGTCAAAAATAAACAGAATATTTGTTTTATGGGGCAAAGATGTTAAGGGGAGGGACAAGAAAAAGTTTTTAGAAAAATTAAAGAAAAATTAAATTCTCCATAACCTTTTTAAATCAAGTATCATTCTTCATAGTATGGCTCAAGACAAGATAAGCATGCCCAGCAGTATGGCCGGACTTACAAGATATTTTGATGATTATAAAAGTAAAATAGAGCTTAAACCAGAGCATGTTATATTTCTTATTATACTGGTTATATTAATAGAAATCCTATTAAACTGGCAAGGAAATGCATGGTTTGGTATCCAGTAAGATTCTTATAATATTTTTATGTCAAATAATTTATTTTTAATAAAATAATTATTTTCAATAATAAATAAATATTATAGAAATCATACATATTAATGGAATAATAATCGAATAATACTTTGATAAAATTAATAACTTACGATACTATTAATAGGTTATTAATGCTTTATAAATATTAATAACATATACTACTTAAAATATTATAGAAGATAAAAAAATTAAAAAATAATTCAAAATAGGTGAACACTTATGATGCCCAATATTAATCATAGACAAATGCAGCAAATGATGCGAAGGATGGGAATACAGCAAGAGGACATCGATGCAGAGGAAGTTATAATAAAATGTTCTGATAAAAAGATAGTTATAAGAAACCCTTCAGTTCAAAAGGTCAATATGATGGGTCAAAAAAGTTATCAGATTTCAGGAGAAGAGTATATAGAGAGCACAGATATAAAGCCAGAATTATCAGAAGATGACATAAAGACAGTCATGGAACAAACAAACTGTACTAAGGAAGAAGCAATACAAGCACTAGAGGATACTGAAGGAAATCTCGCTGAGGCAATACTATTGTTAACTGCTGAGAAAGAAGAAAATTAAAAAATACTTTTTAGAATCTTTTGATAATTTGCTATTTTTTATTATTAGTGTATTCCTAGCAAAATTTATATATATGATTTATTCAATATTATGCTATACTTATGCTATATCCCGCTTAAAAATGTTTCATAATTCAATAAAATCTCAAGCAGAGAATAAATTAAGAATAGCAGATCATCTTCTAAGCACAACATATCCGGTCATTAAGGATCCAAAGTTGCTTCTTTCAGCTTTATCAGCATTATATCAAGCTCTTGATCTGGCAATAGATGCAGTACTTGTTTTTGAAAAGAATTTTAAATCAATACAGTATACTCCAGAGAACAAGATCGATATTTTTAGGAGAAAAATAATACCAAAATATTCCCTTGACAATGAATTAATATTTTTTTACAATGCCTTGAAAGAAATACTAGAAAGTCATAAGAATTCAGATGTTGAATTTACTAAAAAAGAAACTTTTGTAATATCAGATAAGGAATATAATCTCAAAACATTAACATACGAAGACGTTAAAAATAAATATTCTTTAACAAAAAGATATATTGAAAAAATATTTGAAGTGATAAAAAAATATGATTAAGTCTTATTAATGATAACATATTCGTATTATTAAAATATAATTATATTTAAACGATTATATCATGCGTATAAATCAATGGGACTAGGGTGATAATATGGATGAAGCAATAGAGAATGCTGTTGAAGAATTAAAAAGAATAGACCATTCAATATTTGTTAGTTTAAAATATACACGTACTGTTGACATATTAGAAAATATTCTTATAAGAATGGTGGATTGTTATGAGTATTTATTTGTAGCTCTTCTTAAATATGCTAAAGAACATAAAATGATATCGGAAATTCCTTCTACCCCAAAAGAAAAAGTTACACTAATAAAAGAGGTTTTTAAAGAACAAGAGATTCATGATAACATTGATTTATATTTATTATTAAAGGCAATGCTTAAGGCTAACTTCACCAGAGAAAACGAGTATAGAAGACATGTTGCAATGCGTGCAATAATTGCAGGAAGGGAAGAGATAATTAATATAAATATAATAAGTAGATATTATGAATTATTAATAAGTTTCTTTCACTTAGTTGATAATTTAAGAAGAGGAACGTATGTTATTGGAACAGGTCCATTAGTTGAAGAACACCATGAATCTGATGAGGAAAATCCTAATAATCCGTACTGGGCCGAAATAAGAAAGATGAAGGAAGAGGCAGAGGCGGAAATTGCTAGAGACAAAGAAATGAGGGAACGTATAAGATTAGAAAAACAGCAAAAAGAACTTCAAAGACAAGCAGATTTAAAAAGGACCATTGAAAAAAATCAGGAAAAAAAGTTAAAGAGAATAACTAAGAGAAAACCAAAGATAAAACCTAAAAGGGTAATAACAAAAGAAAAAGAAAAATATTTATTGCTTAAAAAGAAGTCAAAGTCTAAGAAAAAGATTAAAAAATGATTAATCAAGGTTAATATATGCTCTTAATATGGTATATGATAATGGTGTTATTATATCTGATGTCTTAATAATATTATCTGATATCTTAATAATATGGATATATTTTATTTAAAATTTTATTTATTATTAATAAAGAAAAAATTTATTAACACTGTTATTAATATTTAATTAGTATGCTTTATTAAGAATTTCATTAAAAAGTTATTGTTTAATTTGTTTTAAAATGGCAAAGTTAATAAGTATAATAAGCTTAAAATCTAATACTGGGAATACAACGGTTGCATTAAATCTTGGTTTAGCACTTCATAAATTAGGTAATAAAGTTGTTGTTATTGATGCTGATTTTTCTAGAAGCAACATTATTGATCATTTAAATATTTTAAATCCAATGCATACATTAAATTCTGTTGTAAATAACGAATCGTATATTTTCGATTCCATAATAGCACATGATTCTGGTCTTAAAGTAGTACCTAGCATAATCAGTAATAGTGTTGACAATCAAAAGGTAGGCTTTTATCTGAATCTTTTATCCCCACATAATGACTTTGTAATTATAGACATGCCAAAAGAACATGAGTTAATAGATATTCTTTTAAAATATGTTGATGAAGCTTTTATAGTCCACTCTCCAGAGTATAGTTCTAAAATGATTGTTGACGCGAGCAACTTATTATCAAAGAACAAAGTTATCAATTTAGGGGTAATTCTTAATAAATCTCCTGAGGAGAGTGTAGATTCTTTTTTTTCTAATCCAGTAATAGAGAAAATCCCTCAACACAGGAAGATAATAAAGTCTTTTCAGAAAAAACAACCATTAACTTATTTATACCCAAAAAGCGACATATCTAAAAAATTTTTTCGAATAGCTAATAGAATTACTCATTGATACATGAGTAATACATGTCTTAATTAATAATTAAATTAATACTAATAATTATACTAATTAATAACTACGCAATTTCATTAATCAATTTCATTAATAATTATTATAAATAATTTTTATTAATATTGTTTGCTTATTTTACAAATTAAGGGGTGTTTAAGATAGAGTTATTCGCATTAATTAGCGTAAATAAAGGTTTTGAAATTTTATTTGATGGAAAAATAAATCCTTTACCTCTCGAGTTTATAGAAGAAGATTCAAGAACAAATGTTTTGGTTAAATTCAATTCTTTTAAAGAATTATTTTATTATACGTATATGAATCAATTGGCAAATGATGTTAGCATATTATTAGATAGAAAGAAAGACATTGATTCTTTGGTTTTGCCTTCTTTTTTTTATGAAGTAATGCCTGCGGATAGTACTTTTAAAATTCTTTCTAAAGTAGGATATGATATTGCGAGATTATTCAAGGATTACAAAGTAGATTTGAAAAATCCTGATTTTAATATATATTTAAAGAATCTTAAAGATGAATTTTTTTTAACTTTAGACATTTCTGGAGATTTGAGCGTCAGAGATTATAAGATTTTTAATACTCCTCTATCTTTAAAGGGTACAACTGCCTTTGGAGTATTGATGCTTTCTGGTTATTCCAAGGGAAAATCATTATTAAATCCATTATGTAATTCTGGCGTGTTAGAAATAGAAGCAGCATTATATAATTCAGGGATTTCACCAAAACACTATAATATAGAAATACCTTTTAAAAGACTTAATGTTGATTTTGATATAGAAAAATTTTTTAGCGATATTAATCATAGTATCGATTCTACTAAAGTTGATCCTACTAAAATTAAAATAGTTTCTGCTGATCCTTTATTAAAAAATATTACCGCAGCAAAAAAGAATGCAAAGATAGCGGGTGTTGAAAAATATATTGATTTTAGAAGAATAGATATAGATTGGATGGATATAAAACATGATGAGAATGCATTTGATTTTATAATAACATTCATACCAGGAAGCAGTAAAAATAAAAATATTAATACATTAATGAAAGAGTTTGATACTTTTTTTTATAATTCAGAGTATATATTAAAAAAAACAGGAGTACTGTCAATATTATGTATTTCAAGAGATTTGTTACTTACTTCCGCTTCAAAATATTTTGAGTTGAGAGAGATAAAGAATTTTTATTCAGGAACGCAGTTAATGAATTTATTATTATTAAATAAGAGAAAATAGAGAAAATAAATATTAATATAAAAATAATATAAATTTATACTTAATATTAATATAAATTAAATATTAATATAAATTAAATTAAATATTAATATAAATTAATAACATAAATTAATATGATCTTATAAAGATACGCATATAAGTTAAGTATAAAATAATCTCTATTAATTATAACATAATATCTGTTAATATAAAATTAATATAAACTTGTGAGGAAAAAATGAATTGCGAATTATGTGGCCAAAAACCTGCGGTTTATGATTGTGAGATAGAAGGAACATTAATGAAAGTATGTAATGAATGCTCAAAATTCGGGGTTACAAAAAAGAAAGAAAAGGTCAAAATACTAGTTAAAGAAGAAAATATTGAAGAAAAGGAATCAACATATTTGTTTGTCGAAGGATATGGTTCGATAGTTAAGAAAGCAAGGGAAAAGCTTGGATTAAAACAAGAAGAAATGGCAAAGAGGTTAAATGAAAGAGTGAGTCTTCTGCATCAAATAGAGTCTGAACATCTAAAACCGAGTATAGATCTTGCTAAGAAGCTAGAAAAGGAACTTAAAATAAAAATAATAGAAGAAGTAAAAGAAGACAATATGTCTTATGAAATTCCTGTTAAGAGAAAAAACGTAAGTACTTCCTCCAGTTCAGGTTTGACTTTGGGTGATTTTATTAATTATAAAAAAAAGTAATTTTGTATTTTTTATTTTTTTGATTTTTAATATCTTCTTTAATATCTCTCTTTATTATTATATATTTTTCATCATATCTATTATATTATATTTATTATAATAAAATTATTATATTATATATCTTTTAGTATAATAAATGCTGTTTGGCTAACAAATTTATTTATCGTTCTTTGGCATCTTTAAATTTTTTTGAGTAATATTTAAAAATAATCATTACATACGTATATTATGTTTGGAACTATAGAGATAATACAGAATATAATATACTTCATTTCTTTATATTATGTGGTATTTTGGCTATTAGTTCTTATTGATTCAGAAGATATTCCTAGAAGAAAAATAAAAGAATGGCCTTCAATAACAATAATAATACCAGCATATAATGAAGAGGAAAACATAATTAAAACAATAAAATCTGTAGAATCTTTAGATTATCCAAAAGATAAAATAAGTTTAATAGTTGTGGATGATGGTTCTTCTGATAATACTTTTTCTCTGAGTAAAGAATATTGCTCTAAAATAAAAGGATTCAAAGATATTGTTGTCATGACTCAGAAGAATAAAGGAAAATATGCTGCAATGAATAATGCATTAAAAATTGTAAATACAGAATATTTTGCAACTCTTGATGCTGATAGTTTCCCAAAAAGTAATTCTCTGAAGAAGATAATTTCTTTGTTTAATTCAGAAGATATTGCTGCGGTTAGTCCCGTACTTAAAGTTTATAGGCCTAGAAATTATGTACAATTTGTACAATGGTTTGAGTATTCAGTTAATCATTTTTATAAGAGCGTGATAACTAGGCTTAATGCAATACATGTTACTCCCGGACCGCTTTCTGTTTACAGGTCAGATGTTATTAAGAAAATAGGTGGTTTTAGAGAAGCATATAAAACTGAAGACATGGAAATAGCCATGCGCATACAAAAAAATAATTATAGAATAGTTCAGTGCGATGATGCATTTGTTTACACGAAGGCACCTTATACTATTAAGAGTCTTTATACTCAACGTTTAAGATGGAATTATGGCACCTTCAAAAATCTTTTGGATTATAGAAAAATGATTTTAAACAAAAAATATGGCGATTTTGGATTATTTCAGTTGCCAATAATACTAATATCCGGAATACTCGGAATAACCATTATATTCCTAATAGTATATGATTTTATCAAAAGAATGAAGCCTACTTTTAGGATGTTAGAATTATATAATTTCAATATAATAGAATACCTGGCTAATACAAAAATAAACATAATATGGCTTGATATAGATGTGAGATCTGTAGTTACTTTCTTGGTATTTCTAGTATTAACACTCATTGTAATAAGATTTTCAATGCAAATATATAGAGAAAAATATCCTTTTAAGAGATCTTTTTCATTTATACTTTATTTAATGTATTATTATATATTTCTCGCAATAGTTTGGCTTGGAGTTTTTAAGGAATACCTGTTGGGGAGAGATAATAAATGGAAAAAATAATAAATAGCAAAGAATAGCAATAATAGTTCCAATAGACAAATAATACTTTATTTTATAAATAACAGATAATTTATTTTATAAATAAAAGGTGGTTAAATGAGAGATTATAAGAGAAGAAGATACTTATTTGCGTTTATAATATCTGCATCTATATTCGCATTAGGTTTTTTCTTTGGATTCTTAATGGATTTACAAAGAATAGATTATTTTACCTCTTTAAATGAAATTCAGAAAATCAATCTAAGAAGCATTCAATTACAGTATGAATTATTGCAAAACATAGATACTGGGAACCAATGTAAAGCATTTAGGTTTGTATTTGACAGTGCAATTCAAGAGTTAGAAAAAAACAGAGAACGATTAGAGAGCTACGAAAGGCAAAGCACTGTTAGAAAGGAAGATTTTAATATGCTAAAGAGAGAATACACATTATCCCAAATAAATTTTTGGCAAATAAGCAAGAATTTCAAGAAAACATGCCCAGATGATTCTGATTTTGTGACCGTATTATACTTTTTCTCTGACACAAAAAATTGTCCAGATTGTGAAAAACAAGCCGCAGTGTTAAATTATTATAAAGATAAATTGAATGAAAATCTTTTAATATTTGCTATCGATGAAACATTCGAAGACAAGGAGTCTTTAATAAAGCTTCTTAAGCAAGCATATGAGATTAACAGTTATCCCTCAATAATTATTGGAGAGAAAAAATATGGCTTATTAACTAGTCAAGATATGAGGGAAATATTATGTAATATTTATTCTGATGAGAGCACTAAATCAAAGGTCTGTTAATTATTAAATATTGAATTATCAACTCTTAACATTTGTTTATAAAAAATAAGCCAAATAATGAAAAGAAAATGTTTTGAGAAAATACTTAAATAATTTTAATCAAAAACATACTTAAATTCTAAAATTTTGTTAAACTATATTGTGTCTAAATACATCCACACTTCTATCTCTTTATCAGTATATATCTCCTTGAATTTTTTGCTATTTTCTATTAAGAACAACAAACCTTCATCTTCTTCTAGTTTTTGTTTGAATCTTTTATCTATGAAAATATATTTTATAGAGTATTCCTTTAATATTTTTTCTGTTGTTTCAAGATTTCTGATTTTTGTAATATTCTCATATATTTTTATTCTTTCAGGTTCATATATTATCGTTTTTTCATCAATAAAAACACTTCTTCTAGCATAATATTCAATCATATAGCCATTTTCTGGAGTGCTCAGAATAACTTCTTTTTGTATGCTTTGTTTCTCCAAGAATTTTAGTGCATCAACATATTCAGGTGTTGGTTCTGATTTTGATATTTTTGTAATATATAATATTGTTGTGAAAATTATGCTACATATTATTAGTAATAGTGTTATTTTTTTTATTATTTGTATTGACCATTTCCTCTTTGTAAGATATGTAAAAGCAAATCCTGCATATATTGCTATTATAAAATTTATATATGCTTTTATTGTGTTGTTAAATATGGATAATATTATTAATAATATTAAAGAAGTATATATTAATGTATTTTTAAATCCTTTCTCCCATAAGAGTATGATTCCTATTATGTAGAGAATTATTATTGAGAAAGAGAATCCAGCATCTCCTCCTATTTCTGTCAATAGTCTTGTTTTTTCTACAGGTATTTTAGGCGCATATCCTGTCGATATATTTAATAGTGTTGCTATTATTATAGAAAATATTGCTACAGATAGTATTATTAAGTTTTTTCTTTCTTTTCTTGATGTTAATAATAAGTATATAAATAAGAGGATAAAAAATATTATTGAACTATAAAAGTCGACAAAAGGAATTATTATTAAAGGAATTATCGAAATAAATCGTTTTTTTATATTTATTAAATAAATAGTGAGTAATGAGAGCAATATGCTGAACGAAAAATATTTTAAATCTAAAAAAGTATTTATGAATATTGGACTACTTATTATTATCAAAGATATTGCTGTTATATTCTTATCACTTATGTTATGTTTCTTCATTATTAATATAGAGAGTCCTAAACTAGTTATCCCTATTATTAAAGGAACTATTCTGTAAACGACGGCGTTGTCTTTATTGATAAAGTTTAATAAGCTGAATGGTAAATTTCTGTTTTGTAGTTCATCTATGTTTGAAGTTCTTATATTATAATATGATTCGCTATTTATCATGTAATTGTTTCCATTGAAAATTCTTAATACATAAGGTGAAGTGAGTATTGCACCTGCTAGAATAAATATTAGTAGTACTTTTGTGTTGTTGTTCATTTTTTCACTTGTTTTTCGTTTTTTATTTTTCTATCTTACATTTATTCATGTACAAAGTTGTGTTTTTTGAATATACTATCTCTTGGAAGCAATCTTCATTTATGTAATATATTTTATCTATGTTATACTTTTTTCTAGCATAATCTGTTAGTAGTATGTATTTAGAGTTATATTTGTTTAGTATTGAAATTGATTCTATTTGAAATCTCGTTGCATATATCTTATTAATATCTTCTATCCTCTGATCAATATTTTGTACCAATAGGAATCTATTATCGGCTATATTTTTTCTTTTTGCATAATATGTTATTAAGTGTCCTTCTTCTAGTGTTCCAGCAATAACCGCTGTTTTAGGAGTGTTTTTCTCGGCCCATTGCAGAACAACTATGTCTTCTAATTTAGGAGTTTCCTTAGATTTTTCCATTCCTAAAATTATAGATGGAATAGTAGAAGTTAGTATAAATAATACTATAAATAGCAGTATGAATAATTTTTTGTATTTGTGAAATTTTGATATTTCAATGAGTCCATTTATTCTTTTTAATGAAAAAGAAGATATTATTACAAGAGTTACGCTGAGTAGAAATATTGATGTTATCAAGTTTAATAGCCTAAACCACATAAGAAGAAACACTGCTATTCCAAAACCAGTTAGAATCATTACTTCTCTATTTTTTTCTTCGTTAAATGCGAGATAAAATCCATAAATTCCTAATAGTAATGGTATTATGCTTATTGTATAAAATGTTTCTAGGAGTGTTAAATTGCTAAAGAATCTTGATATTACTTCAGTAGGCATATTTTGCCATATCACCATTATGCCGTGTGTTAATAGCGCATTTTTGAATATTAATAGGTTTATCCATGTTGTTAGGAAGGTAAAAAACAATATTATTTCTAACTCTTTTAGTTCTATATAGTTATTTTCCAGTTTGCTTAGCAATAGGTAAAATAATAAGCCTAATATTAGTATTAATGCTAAAGGAGTTGTTAGAACGAGAATGAACATAAGTATTAAAGAATAGTCTATATATTTTCTTTCGTTTATTTTAAACAAACAATAAATAATGCTGAAAATTATTAGTGTTGAAAAATAGTCAGTGCTAATCCTGTTTATGTCGAAGAAGAGTATTGGGATAAATCCTGTCATGAACCCTGTTATTAAACCTATTTTAGGATTTTTTGTTATTTTCAAAGCCATAAAATAAGCTACTATAATTAATAGTGAAGCAAAAATGTTAGGTATGATTTTTGCAACAATATCTTCAGGTATTATTAAGCTGAATAATGTAAGAATGTAATAATTTAATGGCGTGAAAAGTTGTATTTTTCCACCATAGCTTAACGGATCGTTATATGTCGGGAATCCTGTTTCTTTTATGTTTTCAATTTGTCTTAAACTAAAATATGCTTCATAATTAAATAAAGGAGTTTGGAAAGCGATTATTATTCTTATAGTTAAAACTGCAAGAAATATTATAAAAATCCAAAACTCTTGGCTTTTGAACAGTTTTCTAAAACCCATATTGTAAGTGTATTTTCATGATTTAAAAGTATTATGATTTAAAAGTATTATGATTTACTTATTATATTTATATTATTTTGTCATTTGATATTTATGTTATTATATTTAATATATTCGATAATAATGCCTCACGGTAGTTGTTATTTAATATATTACTATTTGATTGTTTACATCAGTTAAGCCCATCAAATTTTTAAAATAATGCTTATTATATTCAATATGCGTTTATCATCTGGTTCGGATTTTATAGATAGATTGCTCGATGGCGGATATGAGGATGATGTAATTACCACTATCTATGGGCCTCCGGGTTCTGGAAAGACAAATTTTTGTTTATTAGCGATGGCAAATTTGAAAGATAAGAAGGTATTATATGTCGATACTGAGGGGAGTTTTAGTCTTGAAAGATTTAAACAAGTGTGTACTGATTATAAGGCTGTACTTGAAAGAACTATATTTCTTACTCCAACAACTTATTCTGAACAAAAAGATGCTTTTGAGTTTATAAAAAGAAGTGTTGATGATCGATTTGGATTAATAATAGTTGATAGTATAGCTTCATTATATCGTTTAGAACTTGGTGTAAGTAACGATATTCAAGCAGTTAATAGAGAGTTGAGTCTTCATATGGCCAATCTTACCGAAATAGCTCGAAAAAAAAGAATACCTATAGTATTAACTAATCAAGTCTATGCTGATTTGGAGGATAAGGACAAGGTAAAGGCAGTAGGGGGTGATGTTATAAAATATTGGTCAAGAGTGTTATTGGAATTGCAGAGATTAAAAGGTGATTTGAGAAAAATAATTGTTGTTAAGCATCGTTCGATAAAAGAAGGAAAATTCGCAGTTTTCAGAATTGTTCATTCTGGATTAGAAGAAGTCAAAGGATAATTTTTCTATAATATTTTTTTATAATGCTTTATTTATTCTTTTAATGTTTTTTTAATATTATTTTTTTATATTTTTATGGTTTTTATCTGTATTATTTTTTATATAATTATTTTTTCTTATCTATTATCTTGTGTGTTATTTCATAAATTCTTAGTATTTTTTCTTTGTCTTCTGATTTTAAAGTATTATATAATTCACTTTTTCTCAATTCACTTACATATTCTTGATCGCTTTTTATATTAAATAGTTTGTTTAGGTACTCTTTGAAAGTCCATGGTTCTCTTTGCATTTCGTTATAGAATATTTTATGAGCGTGTGTTTGTAATTCTTTTTTATATTCTAGAGTTATCTTTTTTCTAATTTCAGAATCGAGCATTTGCTTTATATCTTTTGATGAGTTCAGATTTTTTTTAACTAAAGCTGCACAGTATTCATATCTCATATTTTTGAAGTTTGAAAATTCTAGAGATAGATATTTGTCTAAATTTTTTGAATATTTGCCATATACTGCCATTGCATATGTTGCTGTTCCTTCATTTATTAGAATGTCATATATGTTATTCTCATGTTCTATTAAATGCCATAATTCATGAGATAGTATTATTTTGAAATGTTTCTGCGGATCTTTTACTTTATTTAGTAATTTTATTAGTTTTTCGTCATATGTTATTTCTGCTTTTTTTATTGTTCTTTGTCCTTTTATTATTTTTTTGTTTTTTATTATGTTATTTATTATTTCTTCTTTTGGGACTTTTATTCCTAAATAATTTATGATAAGTTCATATCCAAATGAAATGTTGATAATTTCTTGCGGTGTTATTCCTTTTTCTTGTGTTGTAGTTTCTATTATCATTATACCATCTATGCTTTCTTCTTTCAAAGTTACAGGCGTTCTTATATCTATTTGTTTTTTCCTATAGAACTCTACTAATTCATCTATTGCGGAATTGAACTCTCTTTGTATGTTCATAATTAAAGAAGTATAAAGTAATTTAAAAAATTAACTACTTTTTAGTAGCTTATTCATCGCTGAAATCATTTAGAGTATACTTAAAGTCCTCGGGCTTCTTTATCATATTTCTATTAAGCATATACCTCTGTGCAAGTATCATAAACAAAAGCCCAAGCGATTTTTTTTCCTTTATTATTGCATGGTATTATTAGATCGACATAGTTTGCAGTGTTATTAGTATCACATAACGCAATAACAGGGACTCCTACTTTATACGCATCTAAGACAGCATTTTTATCCGGCCAAGCATCTACAACAAATACGATTTTCGTTTCTAAAAAATTCTTAAGCTGAGGATTAGTCATCAATCCAGGCGTATATCTTCCTGCTATTACTTTTATTCCTGTTATCTTTCCAAACATCTTAACCGCTTTCCAACCATTTTCTCTTCTAGAAACCACTAATATGTCTTCTGGAGCATATTTTGCGAGCATATTAGCTGCTACCCTTATTCTGTCATCGATTTGTTGTATATTAAGTACAGTTAATCCATCGGGCCTAGTCTTATATATGAATTTTTCCATATATTTAGTTTTGAACTTTGTTCCTATATGGATTCCTGATTTTAAATAATCGTCTGTGGGTACTAATAATTGTTGTTCAGTCATTTTAAACTCCATTACCTTGATGCCAGAAGTATAACCTGCCACGCTTAAAAATAAATTATTTTTAGCGTTCTGAGAACTTTTGTCTTCTCAGATATTTTTAACCTCAGGCAGATCCTGTTCCTACAGCGGAACAGCTTCGGTAATAATAAGGGGAATAAAAATCCCTTTATAAATTTAGCGAGATTTTAAATAATATCTAATATTTTTTATAGTGCTGCTCTTTTTAGAATTTTTTTTATAAGGGTAGATAAATTAATACTCATATAAAGTAATATTATTCAATAAGTATAGCTTTAATAAAAAATGTAATAAAATAAATTAAAAATGTTTTTATAATTTACACCCAGTCAATTTGGAAAGTGTTTGTAGAGTCTGCTCTCCAGGATATCTTTCTCCATTAATTATCCATGTTGGGTATCCGGCAATTCTTTCTGCAATACATTCTGGTGTCTGAACCTGTGGTTGTCCCTCTACTGCACATTCAACATAAGTTATATATTTCACCGAATCACCAAACATTTCTTTTTGATTGTTGCAATGTGGACACCAGTAAGCACCATACATTTTAGCTCCTTTTTCTGTTAAACATTTTGCGAAGTCGTCAAGATTTGTTTCTTCTTTAGATTGTGCTTTTTCTTCTTGATTGTCCTTATACATATAGTTGATTATTTTTGCTTTGCTTCTTAATTCTATTAGTAATTTATCAAAATTTTTTTGTGCTGCTTCATCTCTTAATATATTCCTTATCTCTTCTTTTACTTCACTTAATTCTATTATCTTTTCAGGCGTATAATCTAATTTTTTTATTAAATGATAACCATATACTGTTTTTACAATTGTGGTTTCATTTATATTTAAATTAAAAGAAGCATCTTCAAATTCCTGAACCATTTCTCCCTTTCCAAACGAGTATACTCCACAGCTATCCTTACTTCCCGGGTCTTCGGAATATTTTTTAGCTAATTCACAAAAATTAGTGTCTGTCAATTCTTTTCTTATTGACTCTATTTTATTTTGTGCATCAGTATTGTTGCTTAATATTAATATATGTTGAACAGTAACTCTTTCTGGTTGTTTTATATTTTCTTTATTCTGTTCATAATATTCTTTTATGGCTTCATCTGTTATGTTTATATTATTGAATATTGTCATGTTTAGTAATTCTTTTATTAATAGTCTCCTCTCAACAAGTTCCTCTAATTGCGAAATTGTAAGGTTTTGTGTTTTTAGTAAATTTTCGAATTCGTTATCTGATAAACCATTCTGTTTTTTAAAATCTATTAATTCATTCTTTATATCATCTTTACTTATTTTTATTTCTCTTGCTTTTGCTTCCTGTATTAGAAGTAATTCATCTATTGTCTGATTAAGTATTGCTTCCTTTGTATATGTTTGTTGTAATATCGGATTTAATCTATTATATTGATATTCTATGTCTTTAACATATATTGGTTCGCCGTTTACTGTTGCAGCTATTTCTAAATCTTTAACAAGTGAGTTTTTGTTTTTTGAAACATTTGTTATCAGGAAAACGGCCAATACTATTATTAAAGATGCAATTATGACCCAAATCCATACATGTTTTGTTTTTTTATTATTCTTCTTTATTGTTTTTTTCTTATCCATTTTTTCTACCTTCTTATTATTTAATCTGGATTTTAACTCTATCCTCTTTTTTTGTGGAATTTCTTTTTGATTTTTATTTCTATATGATATTTTTTCAAATTTTTCGTTGTTTTGCTTATCTCTGTTATTGTTGCTAATTTTGTTATGCTTTTCTTCTTTATCCTCTTGTTTTTTTTCTGTTCTTTTGTTCTTTTCCTCCTTAATGTATTCTTTTGTTTCTTTGTCTTTTTTCTCTTCTGAAGTATTTATATTATCTGTTTTTTCTGAAACGTCTTTTTTCAACTCTATTTCATATTCATTTTTATTATCCGTAATACTCTTGTTTATATGGTTGATTACAGAATCTTCTGTTTCTGGAAGCTCACTCTTTATATTCTTTATATTGTCCATCCCAATCATACCTCCATAGAGTAGAAACAAGGATTCTTAGAAAATATATAAAGGTTATGGATTTTTATTGTTTTTAACATTATCTGTCATGTATTAATTATGATATTTAAAATTAATTAGCATCATTTAATTTATTTTATAATAATTTTATAATAATTTTATAATTAAAGGCATATTTTCTAAAAATTTATATATACTTTATTTCTATTTTATTTATATGTTCGATATAATAATAGGAAGAAGCGAGTCTGACAGGCAAAGATTAGGAAACAAGGGAGCGATATTTATTGCTAAACATTATGTAAAGATGGGTCGAACTGTAAGTTTAAGTAATAACGTATATTTAGATGTAACTCGTTCACATGTTTTTTTCATAGTCGGTAAGAGGGGCTCCGGTAAATCATATACTATGGGTGTTATTGCTGAAGGAATATCGGATCTCCCATCAGAGATAAGAGACAATATTTCTGTCATTTTGCTAGATACAATGGGTATTTATTGGACAATGAAATATCCCAATCATAAAGATAAGGATTTACTCGATGAGTGGGGTATGAAACCAAAATCTTTAGATGTAAAAATATTTACTCCTACAGGTTATTATGAATCTTTTAAGAAGAAAGGCATCCCAACTGATTTCCCATTTAGTATAAGCCCTTATGAACTAGATGCTACTGATTGGACACAGAGTTTTGGATTAAATACTAATGATCCGATAGCTGTGCTTATAGAGAAGGTTATTTATCAATTGAAGGATAAAAGAAAAAAGTTCTATATCTCTGATATTTTAAAAGCAATAGATTTAGATAAAGAATCTGATTCTAATAGTAAGAATGCATCTAAAAATTTATTTATGAATGCAATGAATTGGGGTATTTTTGATAGTGAAGATAGTAAATTTAAAGCTACTTCTTTAAGTGAATTAGCCAAAGCAGGGCAAGTAACTGTACTTGATTTAAGTTGTTATGCTACGATGGCCAATTCTTGGAATATTAAAAATTTAGTTGTAGGACTTATATCTGAAAAATTATTTGTACAAAGAATGACTGCTAGAAAAAACGAGGAATATCAACAGATTCATAAATCTATAAACTTATTCGGTGATGAATTGATAAAGAAAATGGATTTCCCAATGGTTTGGCTTGTCATTGATGAGGCACACGAATTTCTTCCTCATGAAGGAAAAACCTTAGCAACAGACCCATTGGTTACTATCTTAAGAGAGGGAAGACAGCCTGGCATATCTCTAATACTTGCATCTCAACAACCTGGAAAAATACATACTGATGTAATGACACAATCAGATGTAGTTATTGCTCATAGAATCACTGCAAAGATAGACACAGAAGCATTAGGTGCATTAATGCAAAGCTACATGAGAGAGGGACTAGTTCAGCAACTTGATGATTTGCCAAGGGTTAAAGGTTCAGCGATAATATTTGATGACAATAATGAGCGAATGTATCCTATAAGAATGAGACCAAGGATGACATGGCATGGTGGAGAAGATCCATCAGCAATTCCCAAAAAAGAGGACTTTGATAAAGAAATAGAGATATAATTATAATATAACGATAGTTAAATTGTTAAAGAAATTATAAAAGATTACATATTAAAGATAACGTATTAAAGATAAATATTGAAGAAATTATTTTTTTTCTCTCCATTTATGTTTTGCAATTTTTTCATGTATACCAAGTTCCTCTTGATATTCTTTCTCTGTAAATGGTGCTTTAGTCATGCTTATTATTGAGGCAACAAACATTATTGTAAAGAAAAGCATAAAAGTAAATCCCCACGTTATAGAAAGTTTATTTACAAAAAAGGCAGATATTAAGAACCCTATAATGCTTGTTAGCATGAAACCTGCGCTTAAATGTGCATATTTCATTTTATTCACCTCTTATAATTCATAAATAAATGTCAATAATGAAAAATGTTTCAGCATATAACATATTAATTCCTATTGACATATCCATTATATAAAGTATCTTAATTTATTTAAAAATATATATTTATTTAAAAATATATACGCGTCATTTATATATTTATTGTATTTTGTTTAATCAATGTTTGTTTTTTATTATTCTCTCGTTTTTATTGTATATGCTTCTTTTATTCTATATTATTCCTGTATTGATAATTATTAGTAAATCGATATATTATTTTAGTTCATATGTTCCTTATATAAATCATATATTAATCTATATACATGTATCCTATTACTCTATATAAATGTCAATTAATAATCAATGACTAAATAAAATATAAATAATCTATCTAAGCTTAAGCTATTTAACATTAATTAATCATATTAATTAATCATATTAATTAATCATATTTTTAGAATTTCATCTATTACTTTCAGAGAATTTTCTCTGTTTTTAGGGAATGATGCAATATTCATTTTTATATGAAAACAATCGCCTGAATGTGTTATAACATATTCCCCTTCCAACAATTTTCTCTTATCCAATCTTATGAAAAAATCATCGTTTTCATCTAGTCTGTATTCCTTATCGTATTTTAAGAATTCTTTTTGTTCTATCGATAATTTTGATAATAGGTTTTTTATGAATATGTTTGTATCTTTTTCTTTAAGAAGCTTTATTTCATATATGTGTATTTTTCTTTCTTCAAATCCTTCTGCTATGGTTTCATTAAGTTCTATTTTTTCTTTCTCCCAATCAAATAATTCTTTTATTGCTGATTTTGTTTTATCTAATATGTCAGGGAAAATATTTGAATCCTCAGGTTTTATAAATACACTTAATGTTATCGTGTGACAATATTTCATAATTAAATAATTCTTAACATTTTTAAATACTTTATGTTTCTTTTTACTAATGACCTTATTTAATGATTTAATTAATTATATTATGCATCTTGATACTAATTTGTTAAGTATCATAAATTATTTTGGTCATTGGGCTTATGTCATAGTTTTTACGATTATTTTTTTAGAAACGGCATTGGTGCTTACTCCTTTTCTTCCAGGGGATTCACTTATTTTTGCATCAGGTGCGTTAGCTGGAATTGGTGTTTGGAATGTTTGGATTTTATTTTTGCTATTGACTTTTGCAGCGATTATAGGAGATACAGTGAATTATTCAATAGGTAAATTTATTGGCCCAAGGGTTTTTAAGTATGAAAGCAAATTGTTAAATAAAGAATATCTAGATAAAACTCGTAATTTTTTTGAAAAATACGGTAGTAAGACAATAATTATTGCAAGATTTATACCTATAATAAGAACTTTCGCTCCTTTCCTTGCAGGAGTGGGTCAAATGAATTATTTCAAGTTTTTGTTGTATAATATTATCGGAGGACTGTTTTGGGTTGGATTTTTTTTATGGGGGGGATACTTTTTTGGAAACATACCTTTTGTGAAGGAGCACTTTACTTTTATAATTTTAGCAATAATAATTATATCTTTAATTCCTGCTGGATTAGAGTTTTATAGGCATTGGAAAGAGAATAAAAGAAAAAATAAATAAAATAATTGAAATATTTGTGTAAATAATTTATTAAAATAAATAATTAATTAAAATTAACGTTGTTTGATAGGGTGTAAAAATGAAGCATAGCATAAAAATAACTTTAGTATTATTGTCTTTTTTTTTATTAACACAAGTTACTGGTCTTTGGTTAATTAGTAAAGACTCAGTTATAAAAATAGATGATAACGGTAAAATAATAGTAAGTCATGGTGATACTAGCATTGGGGAGAGACCTCAAACAGAAGGAGTCGGAAGCTTTTTATATTTAGTGATTGGAATTGCTGTTGGAACAATATTGGTTTTAATTCTTGTTAAATTTAAAAAGGCAAATATATGGAAGTATTGGTTCTTTATAGCTGTATGGATGGCATTGAGTGTTTCTATAGGAGTATTAGTTAAGGAGAAAATATTTTTTGATTATGATGTAGCTTTATTAATTGCACTGATTTTTACAATCTGGAAGATATGGAGGCCTAATGTAATAATACATAATCTTACAGAAGTTTTTGTTTACTCAGGAATAGCTGTTCTTTTAGTTCCGATATTTGATGTCTTTTGGGCAGTAATGTTATTGATTGCTATATCTTTATATGATATGTATGCTGTTTGGAAATCGAAGCACATGGTTAAGATGGCAAAATTCCAGACTAAAAGCAATGTGTTTGCTGGTTTAATGATCCCTTACACGATGAAAGATGCAAAGATGCAGGCAGTAACAGAAAATTCTTCTGATGCAAAAGTTTCAAAGGCTACTTCTAAAGTTTCAAGAGCAAAGCCTAAGAATGCAATTCTTGGTGGCGGAGATGTTGTTTTTCCTCTTATACTTATCGGAGTTGTTATGGAGGATTTATTGCGTGAGGGATTAACTAAGTCTCAAGCATTTCTTCAGAGCTCGATAATGATATTTACAACAACAATTGCACTCGCGTTATTGTTCTTTTTTGCTAAGAAAGATAGATTCTATCCAGCAATGCCATTCGTTACAGCAGGATGCTTAGTTGGTTGGTTTATTGTATGGCTGATTTAGACATTCGCAAAAATATTTATTACTTCTAAGTAATTACAAAATCGAAAACTTTATAAATATAAGTATCTGATTATTTTATAGTATAAAATGAATCGAAAGGATATATCGGAACTTGAAGCTAAACTGATAAAAAATCAGCATATAAATTACAAACTAGCAAGGATTGTAGATCAAAAAACAGGCAATTTAATTAATGTTTATTCTATCATCGCAGCATATACTCAGTTACTTGACAATCCAGAAGCTTTCGGTTATAAAACATTAGAAGAGAAAGAGGAGCTAATTAAATATATTAAATCAAACCCTTTAAATAGTGATAAGATTCAAGATTTTAAAAACTATATTTCTGAAATTAGAACATTAGCAAACGATGTCCCAAGATTAAAAGAAGAATTAGAAGAAATAGCAAACATTTTGGATTTGGAAAAAGAAACAAAAATAAAAGAACTCATAAATATAATATATTCCGGTGATTCAAAAAAGATAAGCGAGTATTCTATAAATGGCGGATTCAAGAAAAGTATTGAAATATTCGATGATTTATCAAAGAAGATCGACAATGCATATCTTGAAGCATTAAAAACAGCGGAATTCAATAATACAAAAAGCTTATTGATGAATATTAGTTCAGATCTATATGAATCGATTATTAGAGACATCTCTGAGGTGGAATTATCAGATATAGAAAAGAATAATAAAATAAGCACCAACAAAGTTTATACTGCCAAGAGTGAATCAGGTCAATCATTTATAATAAAAATTACAAAGAACGAAAAAAAGGCAAAGATAGAATCAGCAGCAGGATATTATTTATCAAAACAAGAAAAATTAAAAGACATTATAGCACCATCAATATTTCCTGAACCACTACAATTAGGAGATTATTACATAGTAATCCAGGATGAAATAAAAGATGAGAAATCTTATGATATATATCATTATATTGCAGCATTAGCAATGCTACACAGTCATGGAAACGACGCAATAAACGGAAGAATATTCGTGCCAGAATATGAGGCTAAAAACTTCGATGAAATAATAGAAGACATATCAAGAAAAGAAAGCACTCAATCATACTTAAGACTTAAACAATATTATAAAGATGCATCGCAAGAATTGAAAGAGATGAACCATAAAGTGCTAATACATTCAGATGCAAAGAAAGACAATCTATCACTAGGAAAAATACTCGACCTAGAACACTTGAAGATAGGGAATCCAGCAATAGATTTATCATTATATTTGATAGAATCTGGAATCGGAAGAGAACACTGGACACAATATGCACAAGTATATCTTGACATCGTTGGAAAAGAGACAGCAACACATTATACTATAGATGACACGAATAAATTAGTAAATGCAATGGAAAAAGCAGCAATACTTACAACATTAAAGGAATTGAGCGGATTATATTCCAGAGAAATGGGACGTAAAGAGCAGATGCAAGCAGAATTATTGAAGAATTATTTGAAGGTAGTGTAACAATTATAATAGATTGTCATCTATGCCACTTTCTTGTTGATATTATGTATCTTGTGCATTTAATCTAGAAAAGTATGTATTGAATCGGATTAGTTCAAAAAGTCTATAAAAACAACAAATAATGTTGTGAGCTATGGCTCTACAATATATTCTACAATATATAATTCTGTGCGTTGCGCAGAAATTTTAACAGAGCTAACGCTAGCTCCGAATTTAGTTTTAGTTGCCTTGAATGTTGATTCTACAATTTCTCTGCGATGATACCTTTTTGGTTGTTGATTTTTTTATGAATATATTTATAAATTATTTTTTATATCAAAAAATAAATATACTTTTTTTTATCAATAATTATCATACCAGCACTCCTACTATTCTTGATGATAGGCTGAATATGTTGTCTGTTATGACTGCTGTATTGTCGCCGTGTTTGCTTGATTGTTTTCTTTTTTGTGATAATTGTTCGTTCATGTTTATTGCTAATTCTAGGTTTTTTGTTGTTAGGCTTTTTTTTAGTTCGTTTAAATCATTTATTAGTCCTTGTAGGAATGTTGCTGTTTCTTTTTTTATTGTTTTTTGTGATTCTATTGTATAGTTGAAGTTTCCGCATATTTTTTCTAGTAGGAATACTATTGTGTAATATTCGTATGATTTGTCTCCTTCGTATCTTTTTAGTGCTATTGCTCTTTGTGCGTAATCTCGTTGTTTTAGTATTGATTTTTTAAGTTCTGCTTGTTCTTTTTGTTCTTTGCTTTTTTTCTGTAGTATGTCTAGTGATAATTGGCAGAAGTATGTTGTTGTGTTGAATAGTTTGTTTATTACTGCTCCTGTATCTTCGTAGTCTTTGCTTAGGATGTTTTTTATTATTGTTGTTTTCTCTGTTTGTTCTGAGATGATTAATCCTAGGAATGAATCTATTATTGTTTGTATTGTTGATGATGGTATGTCTTTTTCTTGTTCTTCTAATATTATCGTGTCGTATCCTCTTTTATATGCTGATGATATTAGTGTTCTTATTCTTGATTCTGTTTCTTGTTTTAATTTTATTGTTATTTCTCTTTTTATGCTTTGTGTTGTTGGTGTAATTATTAGTCCTTGATCTGTGTCTTTTATATCTAATTCGTCTTTTTCTTTTATTTTGTTTGTGATTATCCATTCTTTTGGTAGGTATATTGTGTATCCTCCTGCTCCTTGTTTGATTACTCTTCTTTTCATATTCGTTCCCTTGTCTTTTGTATTATGTGAGGTAGTATAAAAATCTATCGATTTAATATTATTAATATCATTGATATCAATAAAATATAAATACTATATAACTAACTACTAAATAGTGGCATCATGGAGGCGAGTCCAATGGACATAAGAGAAATCGAAGAACTTTATGTCAAGACTTGTAAGCCAGCATATGTGCATATCAAGAAGGAATCAACACTCGAAAAGTTAATCGCATAAAAAAAGAGAGAGGGGTACAAAATGAATGGAACATCTATGGATCTTAAATCGTTAGCCAATACATTAAAGAAGGAAGGACTTGAAGAAAAGATAATTGACTATCTAGCCCCAGATTTTGATTGGAGCTATAACAGAAAAATTCTTGATTCTTTAGGATATATTAGTGGAGATTATATCGTAGCAATAAGAAATTATGAACATGAAGATCGTAGAAAATATAGTATGTTAGTACAAGTTAGATTGTATGATAAGAAAAAAAATAAAGAAACTACTTTAGAGAGTGAACCGGTACGCACAGACTATTATTTTACTGATGAAGGATTCTATGACGATACAACGAGTTGGGGAGAATCCGTATCAAGATATTATTGTATAGATTATTTTTGTCAAAATCAAATATCAAAGGAAAAAATTCATTATATAAAAAACATCCGGGAATCAGAAGGAATTCTGCGTTTTGATATTACTAATTATCACGGTGATAAAAAATATGCGACATACGCTGTTCATCTAGATTTTGGAGCTATAAAGAAAGAGGAATATAATAAAGAAATGGAAATATTCACTAAAAAAAGAGCATAACGGAGGATGATGAAAATGGGGTTGACTAACACAATAGAACAAAGAATTGTATCAGAAAAGGAATATCTTACAGATTGGCTTATTGAATATTTTACAAAAGACTTAGCATCTCCACAAATAGGTGCTTTATCAAGATATTATTTTCCAGAACTAGTTTCTGAAAGGGCTGCAAAAATAGCAGATTTCTACGCAGAATATATTATGCCCTATACTAAATCAGTAGAATTAAGTAAATATGCAAAACATATTGAGGAAAGATTAAAAGATATGCATAAAGAATACACCTCTTCATCAATAATGCAGCACTTATACATAGGATTAGGACATACTTCGAAAACACTAGAAGAACGAGAGCGTGCATGGGATTTTAGACAACCAATACATAATTGTCTAGATAACATTATTCATACACGTTCCTATTTAACAGGAAGTCCTGATGGCAAATATGCAACAGAAGAGAAGAGGCAAGCAGTAGGGGAATTATTAGAACCATACCTGCAAAAGAGACGATTGGAGATGTATTATGAATCATTATAATAAAAAGGGTACAAAATGAAGGCGAAAAGTATCATTAATAAAATTCTAAATAGAAAAGGTATGAATAGTTGGTGGCATAATTATAGGAGAGGAGATATTGATAAAAAAATTTCTTATTTAGATAATATTTTAGAAAGAGAATCATTGCTTAAGGAGGAAACCAGAAAAGCAGTGTACGAAGTATTAGGAGATCTTGCGTTTTGTTATGATAATGTGCAGTGGGATAAACCCGGTATGACATATCCTGCTCTTGCAGAAGAATACTACAAAAGAGCTGGACTAGAAGATAAAATTGTCGATATGCACAAAAAAATTAAGAAATTTAATGAAGAAGGAGACATGTATCTAAAAGAATATCTCAATCGAGGCGGTTCTAAAGGTTATGGTTTTAGTGGACATTGTGATGATTTAATATCTGCATTAGGCCGTTATAGGGCAGCAGGTAATAAAGAGGCAATAAGAAGAATAGCATATATCGATTTGAGAGATGAAAGAGAAGATTGTGCAAGAGAAGAGCTTGAAGAGATTAGTAAGGCATTTGATTTTGAATCAAAATATCTTGCCTCACTGAAAAAAAGATCAAAAGAGGCAAAATAGGTGAATCAACATGAGCATAGATGTAATCGTTGAAAATTCAGCATCAAAGAAAATCCTTATTGTTGATGATGCATTGTCAAATGAGGATTTCAAGGCGTCAATAGATGTGACTATAGGAAAATATTGTAAACAGCACGGATATCAACTGGACATTGTGACATCAGAGCGTGATGCATTAGCGAAGATAGCACAATCGACTTATGATATTATTTTTACTGATGGTTCGTTATTTTTGAATCATGGTAATCCAGATTATTCAAGCGGTGTACGTGTTGCTAAGGCAGCAAAGGAATCAAAAGCATATGTTGTAGGAATATCAAGTCAACCAAAAGTTTTTGGTGAGTTAGCAAAGAATTATCTGGATATAAATTATAAGAAGCCATTTAGCATAATGACGCTAATCAAGATAATAGAAGAAAAACCATCAAAAGAAGAATTTGAAAAATATGATTCAAGATAATAAGGTGAATTAACATGAAATCAAAAACAATTGATGTATTATTTGTTGAGGATAAACCAAAACAAGTTGCTGCGGTTAAGCAAATAAAGAATGAATTAGAAAAAAAGTATGGTATATCGATAGATTTTGCAGAGACCTATGTAGATTATGAATCAAAAACAAAAGATAAGAATTATGATATTGTAATGACTGATTTATTTATCCCGTATTCTGATGGATCGGAAAGTTCTTCGAAGGGATTAGAATTATATAAGAACCTGTTTGATGAAATAAAGACAGGAATAAGACGAAGAGATGGAAGCATACAACAGGCACTAAGTGATGAATCAGATTCAATGAGTGGAATGAGAGAGTTATATAATTCTGATAAGAAAAAGAAAAACACTTTAGATGTAAAATCATTCGAAACTATGCGTGCAAGCGGTACTCTTGGAAATTATGTTGATGGAGATAGTATCGAAATTGCATTATACAAATATGATGCATATAATATAGAACGTGATGAAAAACTTATGGCTGCTATTATCAAACCAAAAAAACTTAAAAAAGAAAAATCATTACATGAAACAATATACAGACTTATTAAAAGTGGTGATTCTGAAGTTTTATCTAAACTTCCAGTGCCCGGAGCAACTGCACCATTTGGAGTAAAAATTTTCCTTAAGGAATACTTTGAAAAAGACCGTGTAGTAAAAATGGTTACTGATGACCATGCTCATGGTACGCAAGGCTCGCCCTTTATGATGTATTTGCAGCATAAAGGTCTTGCAGAGTATGGACGCATGCCATTTGTAAATCTTGATGGTTTTGATTTAAGATTGACAACCGACGCAGAAAAACCACAATCCCCTGAAGGTATTGAAGAAATTGTTGTTGAAGCATTATTCATGCATAAATTGAAGGGGATAAGTGATGAGCAGTTTATTGCTGCAAATGTCGCAAAAAATTATCTCAATAAGTTAGGATTTTCAGTAAAAGATATCTACTCAGGAAAACAGGATATTTCTGAGCAAGCACTTAAAAAGCATATTTTAGAAAGACTTCAGAAAGATTATGATAGAATTAAGGCCAAGTATCCGGATAAGGATTGGCATATAGAATATCTAAAACAAAAAAATGATTTAGAAGCAGGAAAGATAAGCATCTACAACTTTTCAGAAGGATCATTTACAGAAAAGAAATACCTAATAGCAGACAAAATTAAAGACATAAAAAAGGGGCTTGAAATCATAAAAGAAAAAATCTACAAATAAAAAAATAAGTGAAAAAACAAAAAAGGTGAATAAACGTGAGCATAACTGACAAAATAAAGGAATCATACAATAGGGCAAAAGTAAGAATCAAGCATCCATCATTAATCGCGGCAAAAGGACTTGAATCAATACTAGGATTTACAGCGCCAATTGCAGGAGTGCTTACAATAGGCGCAGACCCATCTTACAGTGTGCCAGAAAAAATACTATATGGTCCAATACAAGTAAGCAAAGGAATCTATGAAACCATATTTGCTTACATATCTAATACTGGAGTAAGGGACTACGTAAATGGAATATTCGGAGAAATTTTCAAGCTTATAGGAAACGCTGCACAAAACGTAGCAGAAAAACCAGGAGAAACTCTGGCAACAATCATAGGAGCATACGCTCTCGGAAAAATGGCTCAATACATAACAAAATTAGTCAGAGAATCAAAAGAAGACAAATACTTAGCACAAATGAAATGAGGTGAAACAAAATGAGCATAGAGAATATTACACAAGGAATTGATGATAAAGTGAAGGAAATAGAAGAAAAAGTACATTCTATGGAGAAAGAATTGTTAGAATTATATAAACAGTATAGTAAAAGCATTTCACGTTATGTTAAGGTCGTTGAAGGAAAGACTGTATATGCCCTACAACCCACACCTTCAGAATTACCAACATATAAACTATCTTATAAAAAGAAAACTGGTTTGCTTAGCTCAGTGTCTGGAGATGCATTAATTAGTAGAGAATATACGATGTATTATGGTTGGACTCCTTTGAGTCCATCATATATCACGGCATTAAAGAAATTAAAAGATGAGATGATTAAAAGAATAGATCATAAGAAAAAGGAACTTGATGACCTAGAAAAGAAACTAATAGAATAGGTGATCAAAATGAGCATCGATGAAAAACTTTCGGAACTTGAAATCAGGAGAATATTAGTTGTTGATGACAGGGTTGAGAATGTTCTTGCTGCAAAGCAGGCATTTTCGAAGTATTCACTTGTATCAATTGATTATGCTGCAAGTGCATCTGAAGCAGTAACGATGATGGAAAATGCATTCAAGGAGGGTAAGAAGTATGATTTAGTCATCTCAGATATGGAAATGGAAACAAAAACTTCTGGATTAGATGTGGTTAAGCAGGCAATTGTGCAACTCTCTTATGCAACAATTGCAACAGGAATAAACTATGATAGGTCAAAACATGAAGCGCACGGCGCAACAACTACAATATTACCAACAGGATCGTCAATAAAAGGTAAAAAGGAAGAGCCAGAAGTATGGGACTTCGTGCTTGATGAAAGCATTAAATATGTACGATCAGTAAAAGGAATCGACCCTGTAAACAGTCTAAAACACGATTCGCATGTAAGAATATCAATAGAAGGATTCACAAAATATGTAGGGAAACTTCCTGATTTTATTGCTGAACAAATCCTCGAACGATACAAGAGGTGAATAAACATGACCATAGATGCAATCGTTGAAAATTCAGCAGCAAAGAAAATCCTTATTGTTGATGATGCATTGTCAAATGAGGATTTCAAGGCGTCAATAGATGTGACTATAGGAAAATATTGTACACAGCACGGATATCAACTGGACATTGTGACATCAGAGCGTGATGCATTATCGAAGATAGCACAATCAACTTATGATATCGTTTTTACCGATGGTTCGTTATTTTCAAATCATGGTAATCCAGATTATTCTAGTGGTGTACATGTTGCTAAGGCAGCAAAGGAATCAAAAGCATATGTTGTAGGAATATCCAGTCAACCAAAAGTTTTTGGTGAGTTAGCAAAGGATTATTTAGATATAAATTATAAGAAGCCATTTAGCATAATGACGCTAATCAAGATAATAGAAGAAAAACCATCAAAAGAAGAATTTGAAAAATATGATTCAAGATAATAAGGTGAAACAATGACTCTTGAACAAAAGCTTACTGATTTAGAAATCAAGAGAATCCTTGTAGTTGATGACAGGATTGAGAATGTTCTTGCTGCAAAGCAGGCATTTTCGAAGTATTCACTTGCATCAATTGATTATGCTGCAAGTGCATCTGAAGCAGTAACGATGATGGAAACTGCATTCAAGGAGGGCAAGAAGTATGATTTAGTCATCTCAGATATGGAAATGGAAACAAAAACTTCTGGATTAGATGTGGTTAAGCAAGCAATCGTGCAACTCTCTTATGCAACAATTGCAACAGGAATAAACTATGATAGGTCAAAACATGAAGCGCATGGAGCAACAACTACAATATTACCAACAGGATCGTCAATAAAAGGTAAAAAAGAATAGCCAGAAGTATGGGACTTCGTGCTTGATGAAAGCCTGAAATATGTACGATCAGTAAAAGGAATCGATCCTGTAAAAAGTCTACAATACGATTCGCATGTAAGAAGATCAATTGAAAGATTCACAAAATATGTAGGGAAACTTCCTGATTTTATTGCTGAACAAATACTTGAACGATACAAAAGGTGAATGAAAATGGATGAAAAAAAATTGGAGAAAATAGTTCATGAATTAGAAAAAGGAATTCCTTCTGGCAGAATAAATTTAGGAGGTCAGCAAAAGAAAGGTATAGGTGATGCTATATATATTCCATACCTTGATGATAAGACTATTTATGCTCCTGATTATGCCGAAGGTACTAGTATTCCTGCTGGAAGTGTAGGTATAAATGCATTCTATGATAAGAACGGTAATCCTGTATGGGATGCAAAGGATGCTGACTTATCTAGAGGGGTTCTTGTACATAAAGAAGTTGCTAAAGGCGGAGAGACTTATGCGCACTGGTTATTCTATATTGATAAAAATGAGCAAATACATCAGATTGCGACATTCAATGATTATTATGGACAAATTATTCCAATAGAAGGTTCACCACGCGGTAATGCGCAGATATGGTATTTTTTTTCATATAGGACCAATACTTTAGATTATTTTAATTTTAGAAGACACATAAAAAATAAGCAAGAGGGAGACTGGATAATTATGCCTTTTAAGAAAGTATATCATGGTGGACATCCTAATCCACCAGTACCTATGGAAAACGGTTTAGTGTATTATGATACAAAAAATAAAGACACTCTGATAATTGAAAAGATAAGCGAGACAACGCTTCCAAACCTGTATGGAAGTAGAGGTAAAATTAATTTCAAAAAAGATGTACTCACAATAAATGGAACCAGAATGATTGAAACATCAGGATGGATAGACATCGTAAAAATAGAAGGTAAAAAAGCATATCTTGACATTTCAACAATTATAGATATGTATTATACACAAGTAGGTGGATTGTATGTATTTTCTAACGCAAATCCTACAGATCCAGAAGATGAATATCTTAATAATGAATATAAAAAGCAAGATTATCAGGCAGGACCACAAATGAAACATGAGATAAAAGTAATAGACTTAGAAACAAAAAAATTGATTGATAAAGCATCATTTACTGATTCAACTCATAGCGGATATGAGCATTACAGTATGCCCGCAGATAAAGGTATAATAGTAGTTTCGAGGAAAACAGGAAAAAAAGAACATATATACTAATTTTTGGGGGTTAAAATGGTTGAACCTGTAAAAAATGGATTGAAATTGTTAGTGGAATTAGACGGATTAGTTGGTAGTAATGATTGGATTGAGCATTCATATGAGTATATGTGCTGTGGCAGGGAATATTTTATGGATGAAGATAAAATTCTTGAGAAATATGGATATCAAAGAGAGACGGCTCCGTTCATTGTTAGGGTTCATAATGTTGATTATGGTATTGGCGGTGTTGATTTTTGGCAAGTTGCATACATTGTAAGGCCTGCAATACTTGACAAGGATTTTGATATGGAATCATTCATAGAAGGAAATCATCCATTTTATGATACTTTAACAAACGGCACATATCACCCATTAAGAGGAAGGTTAGGATCAAGAAGTTGGGTGATTGGTCAGGAGGAGAAAACGAATCAGAATTAGAACGTGGTGTAAATACTCTTTTTAGTAATGAGGGATTTTCTGTAGGAGTCATAGGTGGAAAGAACAGGTGGTATAAGTCTCTTAATGGAAAATAAGAGTATGACGGAGACTCATTATATGCAAAAGTCAATGATTCAAAATTCAAATTAGTCGATGGATTAGATTTCATTTTATCGGTATCGGATTTATCCTCTTCGGATCTTTTAGGATGAATCTGTAATACCCCTCCCCAATCACCATCAGCTAGATGTAGTTTGATGTCTTTTTTTCTTTCTGTATCATTCGCATAGTGTTTCATACTGACCAATGTCGCTTTTCCGACAATGCTTCCTCTAGGCAATTCTTTGCATCCGAATTTCTTAATCGCATTATCAACATTCATCGATGCGTGTACATAGAATTCTTCGCAGAGTTTAGTATTTCATCTGCGCAGCTCGGTCTTCTTCTTTCCAGAAATGATGAGTTCTGCAAATGGCTGCTTCAAAGAGAGTGCTTTCATATGAATCCTTTCAAGTTTTTCTGTTTTAATTTTATGTTGTAAGAATCTGGATTGATTGTCATCTGCTCTTTTGCAGGTATTATTTGTGTTTTTAGGTGTTCTTTTCTGTATTTTTTTAATTCAGATTTTAAGTGTCTTGAGAATTCTATTCCATCTGTTCCTTTTTTGAATCCTGTTAATATTGCTAATTCTGGATTTATATAATCTATTAAGTTTATTATTTCTTCAATTGTCGTTGTTTCGCATCTGAAAACCATTATGTTTGTATCCTTGAATTCTTCAGCGAATCCTTTTGTCAGTTTAGGATTGTTAATATATCCTAAGATATATTTTGGTGTGATTATCTTGAATGAGTTTTGTATTTTTTTTATGCTCTCATTATTATTATCTAGCATTTTTGCATTAAATTTTTTAATTATCGCTTTAGCATCATTAGAATATAGAAGTTCTTCGTTAGACATTAATATTATATCAACTTTTTTTAATCCAGATTTTACAATAAATCCTATCCCTGGATCTATTACTATTGTTAGTTCTCCATCGATTATAATTCCTCCAGAACTCCTTCCCTCATATACAGAATCATAATCTCCGGCAGTTCCTGGGATAAATATTTTAGACATAATCAGTTTTATTATTTGGAATTTATAATTGTTTTGATTGATTGTTTTATATTGATTAAATTTAAATACCTGTTTTTATTCCAGTTATTGTGCTAGACTGGGCGGTTAGTCCTCGCCTGTAACCCTAAACGGACTATAGAGGGAGTCGAAGCTCGAGGAGCGGTCTTTATATTTCAGGACAGCCCTGAATGTACTGTCGATCCTCTGTCCCTATTGATCGACACTTTAACGAATCGGATCAGGACAGGAATGGAGCAGTCCTAAGTTATTGTGTTGGTGCTTTAGGGGTTGCGGAGGGGAGGGAAGTTCAGGATAAACTGTTATGAAATATAGGATCCATCTTCGAGCGTGCACACTTATAATGCTTTTTTATTATAGATTTTTTATTCTAAATTCTTTATTTCATTTTTCTTTATTTCATTTGTTAATCAATTTTTTTCTTTTATTTTTTTGATATTTTGTTATTACATTTTGTTATTTTTTATTTTTTTTGTATTTAGAAAACTTTATAAACCTAACATTCCAGAGAATAAGTTAATGCGTGAGGTGTGGTCACATGAAATCTGATTCTTTTAGATTAGGTTTAGTTAGCTTTGTAGCTATACTTGCTATAATAGTTATGATGTTTGTTAGTTATTCTAGCAATGTTGATTATTATGGTTTTGCATCTAAGGCAAAGGGAGATAAAAGCATAAAGTTAGCTCCAGGATTGTCTATTGAAGCAGAGAGGGGTACGCTTCAAGGATTTTTAATAGGAGAGGATAATAAAGCATCTGGAAGAATGTATGTTTATAGTGGTGATGGATCAGGTTCTGTTATTAATAATATTAACATTGATAAGGACGGTCTATATAGAATTGCTATACGTGTGATGACGCCTCAGCCATATAGTTTACATAACAAATTTTATGTTCAATTATCTAATAATGAAAAAACTTTAATTACTGCAGAAGAGTCTAACGATTATAAGTGGAATATCATTCCTGTAAATGGTAAAAGAGAGGTCTTTCTTAGAAAAGGTACTTATTCATTGTTAATTGAAGGGAATCATCCTGATGTAAGAATAGATGCAATCTCTGTTTCTTTAATCACAAGCAGGTGTGAGGATAATGATAATGATGGTTATGGAAACCCTGCCTCAGAATTATGTAATTATCCTCAGAAGGATTGTGATGATTCTAATCCTAATGTAAATCCGGGAGTTAGTGAAGTTTGTGATAATGGTTTGGATGATAATTGTAATAGAAGAATAGACGAGGGTTGTTCAGGTTCATGTGTTGATGAAGATAATGATGGTTATGGTCAAAATTGTGATTTAGGAAATGATTGTGATGATTCAAATACAGCAGTTCACGATTTTAAGTCTTGTAAATATAATGGTAATATCTGTGGAGAGTTTGTACTTTGTGTTGCTAATTGCCCTTCTCCTCCTCAAGAAGTATGCAAGAACAATATTGATGATAATTGTAATGGTTTGATTGATGAGAATTGTGATAATCCTTTATTTGATATAAATATGTTAGTAGAAGCAGAGCAGGGAATAAATAATGGATTTACTATAATGAATGGTTATGTTTATACTACTCGTGATGATGCTAATAGTATAACCTATTTATTTAATGTTCCAACAAGAGGAGATTATGTAATTTCAACAAGAATATTAGATCCTGATCATTCAACTAATTCATTCTATGTCAGTGTTGATAATGGTAATGTTCAGGGGATACAATCATTTACTTATGATACAATTGTTGGTTCTGGATTACTGAGCGATTTTGTAAGACTAAGAGGACCTGCAGGCAATGCGACTTTTTCACAATATAATCCAATGATTTTTTCTCTCGAATCAGGAATTCATAATATTACTTTTTATGGTAGAGAGAAAGGGACAAAACTTGATTCATTAGGTTTAATGAATGCATCAATATTAAATTTAACTGTTGATAATAATCAGACAAATGTGTCTGGTAATTATTCTGTTGTTAGGTCTTTTAGTGTTTCTTCTGTTGCTCCTAATAGTACTTTTAATGTTACTTTGACTAAGCTTGTTTCTGGTGCTTCTGTTTTGTTTGTTGATGAGTATGTTCCTGCTGGTTTTGTTATTGTTGATGCTGGTGGTGGTTCTATACCTAATGGTAGTCCTAATAATATTAGATGGGCTGAAGTGGGTAGTGTTTCTTCTGGTGTTTATTCTTATGTTGTTAGGGCTCCTGTTGTTTCTGGCTCTTATGTTTTTTCTGGTTCGTATTCTGTTAATGGTGGTTCTGTTGTTTCTATTGGTGGTGTTTCTTCTTTATCTGTTCAGTCTGTTTGTGTTAATGGTGTTAATCAGTCTTGTAATACTGGTTTGCCTGGTATTTGTGCTGTTGGTGTTCAGACTTGTTCTAATAATGTTTGGGGTTCTTGTGTTGCTCCTCTTCCGCAGGTTGAGGTTTGTGGTAATGGTATTGATGAAGATTGTAATGGAGCAGACCTGCAATGTAATATTACTAGCAATGTAACAGGCAAGGTATTTTATGTTTCCAAAGCGGCTAATGGATTAAATAATGGATTGTCATGGGATAATGCTTGGACAGATTTAGATAAGATTAATTGGTCAATAATACAGCCAGGTGACATTATATATTTGGATGGTGGCCCAGTGGAGTGTGATTGGCCTGTTGAGATAACTGATGTTAGTAACGCTCCTAAGAGTAAAAATGGTGGAGATTGTGGTATGGTTTATACTGGGGATTTAATTGTTGGAAAAAGCGGACTACCTGGCAAGCCTATAACAATAAAATTATCGACAGAACCAGGCAGAAATGGAACTGTTAGAATTTTTGGCGGATATTCAAGTCCTCTGCCTTATTGTGGCTCGACAAATTTTGTTCCAAGAATAGCAACAGCAAATGGCAGAACACAAGAGCAAGCAGCAGGTATTTCATTAAATGGTCGATCTAATATTATAATTGATGGTTCTCATTGGTCTGGAATAATGGTGTATGGTCATCCATATATAGGAATATTTGCTAATCATTGGAATTGGGCTAATCAGTATGATATTTTAATTAAATATGTCGAGGTATTTGATAATGGTGTTACTAGAGAAGGTACTGATTGGAATATAAATTATACTGCTACAGTAAGAATGAATACTACTGATTCACCAGGAATACATGTTGTTGGTAATAGATTCACTTTTGATAGAATAATTGTCCATGATAATGGTCAAGATGCATTCCAAACATGTTACATGGGTAATTTTACTGACATAACTGTTACTAATTCTTGGCTGTATAACAGGAGACCTCATCCTTGGAATACTACTGAAATATGGAATTATTGTACTCATACTGATGGCTTACAAATGTGTTCAAACACTGCATCAAGAAGAGTCACATTCAAGGATTCCATACTCGGTCCTGGATTTATGCAAAGCATATATGCTGGCGCAGGAGGAGACAGAAATAGCACTACGCATGATTACTTAATTAATAATACGTTGATAGTTCATCATCATGGACTAAGCGCTAATGCAGGAATATTAATAATGAATGGATTAAATAACTCGCCCTCAACAGGAACGGTTATAGATAGAGTTACTGTGGTGAGAGATATTAATGATAAATGGCAGAACACCATGTTACAGGGAACAGGTCATAAGATAATAAATAGTATGTTTTTTGGAAGTTTAGAATTGTTAGCGCCTTCAGGAACAATATCCTATAATAATTATTATTACAGTATACCAAATGTAAATATTAATGCAACAAGCGCTAATCCAATGTTTGTAGATCCAATATTTGATGGTACAGGAACAAATTTTGCAGACTTTGATTTCACAATAACTAATCCGCAAATACCTCAAAATGTTGGTTCAACAATAAGACGTGTTAGGGATTTAATAGGAAAAGATGTTGGTTCTAATCAAAACAATACACCAATAGAGAATTCTCCTCCAATAGTATCTATATCAAGTCCATTAAATGGATCGATATTTAATGAGAGCTCTAACATTACAATTGTTGCACTAGCATCAGATCCTAATGGAAGTATTTCAAAAGTTGAATTTTATAGAAATAATGCATTAATTGGACAAGACACAGTATTTCCATACTCTTATACATGGATTAATGCTCTAGCAGGAAACTACACTTTAACGGTCAAAGCATATGATAATATGAATGCTAGCACAATATCTCAACCAATAACTATAAGCGTTAGGATAAACAATGTAAATAATCAGACAAATGTGTCTGGTAATTATTCTGTTGTTAGGTCTTTTAGTGTTTCTTCTGTTGCTCCTAATAGTACTTTTAATGTTACTTTGACTAAGCTTGTTTCTGGTGCTTCTGTTTTGTTTGTTGATGAGTATGTTCCTGCTGGTTTTGTTATTGTTGATGCTGGTGGTGGTTCTATACCTAATGGTAGTCCTAATAATATTAGATGGGCTGAAGTGGGTAGTGTTTCTTCTGGTGTTTATTCTTATGTTGTTAGGGCTCCTGTTGTTTCTGGCTCTTATGTTTTTTCTGGTTCGTATTCTGTTAATGGTGGTTCTGTTGTTTCTATTGGTGGTGTTTCTTCTTTATCTGTTCAGTCTGTTTGTGTTAATGGTGTTAATCAGTCTTGTAATACTGGTTTGCCTGGTATTTGTGCTGTTGGTGTTCAGACTTGTTCTAATAATGTTTGGGGTTCTTGTGTTGCTCCTCTTCCGCAGGTTGAGGTTTGTGGTAATGGTATTGATGAAGATTGTAATGGAGCAGATCTGCAATGTAATAATCAGACAAACAATCAGACAAATAATCAAACAAGTCAGTTAATTAAATTAAGCATTGTCACTGCATCTGATGATGCAGACGTTCATCAATTAGAAAATCCATTAAGTAATTCTTATGATGGTGATTATGTAACTAGATACTCTGCAAGAAAATCAATGAATGATGGAACAAACAATGTTGATGTTAACATAATTTATGATCTTGGAAATATTAGAAAATTCTCAAGAATCGTTCAGTCACTATATAGATGGGAGAGTGGAAGAATATACCTGTATAATATCGCAGTATCAAATGATGCGGTAAATTGGAATACTATAGTTAGTGATAAATATTCTTCAAATACACAATTCACAGAGGATCAATTTGGCAGTGTTAATGCAAGATATATTAGATTAAAATTAATATCTCAAAATCAAGGAAATTGGGCAAGCATACACGAGTTTGAGGTTTATGGAGAGGGAAATTATTCTGGAAATACAACAACAAACAACATACCAACAGTAAGTATAATAAGTCCATCTTCAGGAACTAATTATGTTTATCCAAGCTATATAATAATAAATGCGAGTGCATCGGATAGCGATGGAACAATAGGAAGAGTCGAGTTTTATGCTAATAATGCTTTATTAGGAATAGATACTACTAGTCCTTATTCTTATGTTTGGACTAATACAACTCCTGGAAATTATACATTAATAGCAAAGGCGTATGACAATGTTAATGCATTTGGAGTCTCTTTACCAGTCAGTATATCTGTTGTTCAACCGTTTGTTTGTAATTCAGGTCAACAACAACCTTGTAATACTGGTTTGCCTGGTATTTGTGCTGTTGGTGTTCAGACTTGTTCTAATAATGTTTGGGGTTCTTGTGTTGCTCCTCTTCCGAAGGTTGAGGTTTGTGGTAATGGTATTGATGAAGATTGTAATGGAGCAGACCTGCAATGTAATAATCAGACAAACAATCAGACAAATAATCAATCTCAAGGGGTAGTGAGAACATTTGTTTCACCGATATTGCCAAACAGTACTTTCAATGTAACATTGACAAAAACAGTATCTGGAGGCACATTGTTTATTGACGAATATGTTCCTAACGGCTTTGTAATTGTTGATGCTGGAGGCGGTTCTATACCTAATGGTAGTCCTAACAATATTAGGTGGGTAGAATTGATCAATTCTCAAGCCGGAACATATAGGTATACTCTTCGTGCACCAAGCACTACAGGAACTTATTCATTCAATGGAGAATATAGCTTTAATAGTACAATCTATAATATATCAGGAAATAAAGATATTGTTGTAGGCACTCAACAACCACCAGTAATGACTGCAACACAATTATTAGGCCCTGAAAGGGCTATTGATTGGAGTCCGGGTATTCCAGGAGGAATTCCTTATTATAATGTGAGTGTTAATGTTAAAAATTATGGTGCTGTTGGTGATGGCGTGGCTGATGATACTCAAGCAATAAAGAATGCTATTGCTGCTGCTCCTGCAAGAACAGCAGTATATCTACCACCAGGAACATATAAGACTAGTTCTAAAATTGTAATTAATAAACCAATAGTTTTAAGAGGTGCAGGTGTTGAGCAAACAAAAATAAATTGTTCAAATCCAGTACAGCATTGTATAGCTTTTGAGTATGGATATGATCAAAGAGTATATACTCCATTAATTTCTGGGTATAATAAGGGTTCAAAGCAAGTTACTGTAGCTAATGCTTCAAATTTTCAAGTTGGAAAATACGTAGAATTCCGTCAAGATGATGATCCTTCAGTTTATATTAATAGTGATGGTTCAGTATCTACTGATAGAAATACTGGACAATTTAATAAGATAATTGGAAAGAACGGTAATACTTTAATTCTAGAGAAGCCATTATATTATAATTTTAATCCAAGCTTTAACGCTGGTGCAAGACCTGTAAATACTATGGTAGAAAATGCAGGCATAGAAGATTTCTATATAGAAGTGCCTTCAGGTTTTAGTGATGGATCATATGGTAATATAGCATTTATAGGTGCGGCTAATTGTTGGATGAAAAACATTTGGAGTCATTACACTTATAAAGGTCATGTTTATATGAAGGAATCATATGCTAATGAAATAAGAGATAGTGTATTTCAAGACACTTGGTTTAGGGGTGGAGGCGGTCACGGTTATGGAATACATCATGAAGCAAGACCAACAGATAATCTTTACATAAATAATATTTTCTGGAAGTTAAGACATGCAATGATTGTTAGTTGGGGTGCTACAGGTAACGTTTTTGCTTACAATTATGATGAGGATCCTGCTGCAGGAGATTATACAAATCAATCACAAATAAACAACGGTTGGTTATATCCAGACATGTCTGTTCATGGTCATTATTCTTATATGAATTTATTTGAAGGTAATGCTGCGCAAGATTATGTTGTTGATAATGTTTGGGGCAACAATGGTCCAACAACATTCTTTAGAAACAGGGTTTTTAGGGAATCACAATTTGTTAATAATTACAGTATAACACGATTTTATCATATAGCAATAGAAAGTATGAATCCCTATCAGAATGTTATAGCTAATGAGATAGGAAAGCCAGGACAACAGAGCATAGGATATTCTGGCAGATGGACTGCTAATAATTCTGGAACCGGTTCAACAATATTATGGGTGGCATTAGCAGTTAATAATACTACTTTATTACATGGAAATTATGAATATTTAAACAATACATACATTGGCGGATGGAATCCTTCACTTCCACAACAATTGCCTCCTTCATTATTCTTATCATCTAAACCAGAATTTTTCGGCACTCTTGATTGGCCTACTTTTGGTCCAGAAAAAATAAACAGCAACAATAAGATACCTGCACAAATAAGATTTGAACAATTAAGGTCTCAAGGTAAAATTTAATATAATTTAAAATATAGATGGTGATATTATGAGAGGGATAAAAAAGGTATTAAACTTGTTACTATTGTTTTTGTTAGTTGGTTTTGTTTCTGCTGCTAATTGGTATGTTGATAGGGATGCTCCTGTTGGTGGTAATGGTCAGTCTTGGGGTACTGCTTGGAATAATTTTTCTGTTATTAATTGGTCTAGGGTTCAGCCTGGTGATACTATTTATATTAGTGGTGGAGTTACTGAGAAGGTTTACGAAGCTGAGAATCCTGTTTTTGAGGTTGGTGCTTCTGGTGCTCCTGGTAATAGGATTAAGATTACTCGTGGTGTTGATCCGGGTCATAATGGCGAGGTTAAGATTAGGGGTACTTTAAAGATATGGACTAAGAAGCATATTGAGGTTTTTAATTTATCTTTTATTCCTAGGATAAATCCTGGTACTTCTATTTATATTGTTGGTCGTTATAATTATTCTGTTCACGATATTGTTATTAGAAATAATTTTATTAATAGTTCTGGTCAGGGTATGCATATTTCTGGTTATAATCCTTATTTTTATTCTTCTTATGTTGATAATATTAATATTAGTGGTAATACTATTATTATTGATATTGTTAATGATGCACAGACTGATGGTATTTATATGCATTATATTCAGAATGTGTTTATTGAAGATAATTATATGAATATTTATAATAATAATTCTGAACATAATGATTTGATTCAGACTGCTCATAATGCTAATAATATTACTATTGCTAGAAATGTTTTGATACATCGTTCTAGACGTACCGCTCATCCTGAGAATAGGGATAATGGTTTAATGATGCATGGTTTGAATGGCATTATTAAGATTCATAATAATGTTATTGCTAGACCTTTTGATGATGGTCGTTTGGGTATTGTTGTGTATTTAGCTGGTGGTGATAATAATACTGTTTATTATAATATGACTGGTCCTAATACTACTATTTATCCTTATAATTATACTCCTATTATTTATTTTTATAATAATATTGTAGTTACTGATGTTGCTGGTAATGGTGTTACTATTGTTGCTGCTAATAGGGGTAAGTCAGATACGGTTGATAATCGTTCTGAGATTAAGAATAATATTTTCCATTGTTTTAGGTGTAGTAGTACTGTCGGTATTAGTTTTTTAATTCCTCCTCAGAATATTGATTATAATATGTATTCTATGAATGGTTCTTGGATTTTGAATTATAATGGTGGTAAAACAATGAGTCAGTTAAGGTCTATTGGTGCTGAATTGCATGGTGTTGAGGCCAAGGCTGTTTTTGTTAATCCTGATATTTTTGATTATCGTTTGGCTCCTGGATCTCCTGGTGTTGATCAGGGTGCTGTTTTGAGCGAAGAGTTTAGGCGGTCTTTGAATGGTGTTTTGCGTCCTCAGGGCAGTGGTTGGGATATTGGTGCTTATGAGTATGTTAGTGGTACAACTAATTTTCATTCTGCTGATTTGAATAATGATGGTTGTATTGGTTTGAGTGAGATTAGTGCTTTTGTTGCTCGTTGGTTGAATGGTGAGATTAGTTTGGGTGATGTTAGTGGTGCTGTTAGTTTATGGTTGAATGGAGGTTGTTAATTTGAAGTTTAATATCTCTTTGTTTTTTTTGTCGTTGTTCTTGTTAGTGTTTTTTTTAGTTGGTTTTGTTTCTGCTGCTAATTGGTATGTTGATAGGGATGCTCCTGTTGGTGGTAATGGTCAGTCTTGGGGTACTGCTTGGAATAATTTTTCTGTTATTAATTGGTCTAGGGTTCAGCCTGGTGATACTATTTATATTAGTGGTGGAGTTACTGAGAAGGTTTATAATGAAGGAATGACTATTGGTAAATCTGGTACGGTTAATAATCCTATAATTATTACTAGAGGAAAAGATCCTGGACATAATGGAAGAGTTATTTTAAGATCTCCTGTTCAGAGTTCTGGTTTTGGTGTTTATATTTATGAAAAAAGCAATATTATTATTGAGGATTTGGATTTAGAATTATGGGCGACTTCTGTATATATAAAATCAAGAACTTCTCCACCTTTTGATAATAATCCTAATGCTGTTAAAAATATAGTTATTAGGAACAATCGTGCAATATTAGCCGGAAACTTTGTTGAAACAAATAATTTTCATTCTCCAACTAATGAGGAATACATAGAACGTATAAAGAATATTTGGGTTATTAATAATTCTTGGATTACTGTTAATTGGTCTAGTGTTCAAACTGATTTTTTTAGTTTCGGTCAGACAAAGAATGTTTTTGTTATAGGTAATAGGGGAGTAAATTATAATAATAATCCTGATACTCATGATGATTTTTGTCAAGGCGGGGATGGTACGAATATTTATTTTATTAATAATTTTTTTAGACATGACAATTCCGTTACAAAAATGGGCAATGCTAATGGTCTTTCGGGAATTTCTAATTATGGTGGTGATGGATTTTTTATTAACAATATTTTAGTTGAGCCTCCTACATCCATTGGTTACCCGATAATGCTTTTTTACAGGCCTATAGAACGTCCTGATTTATATTATCGTAATTGGGTTAAAGTTAAGATCCTTGGAAACACTTTAGTTGCTGCTCATGTTTCTGGAATAAGATACGGTTATGATCCATATGGAGAGATAAAGAATAATATTTTTTTATTCTTCGAATGAGTGGTCAGGGAGCGGTAGTGGAAGACTTTTTTTTATATCTATACATGAATGTGGTTCTCCTAATCCAGATAATCTTACTATTAGAAATAATAATTTTTATAATAATTATGATACTTCAAAAAGTTTTGAATATCTTAATTGTAATCCTCCCCCCTATGCACTCTTCTAATATCATGATTAATGGAGGAAGTCCTAATTTTGTGAATTGGAATTCTGCAACTATTAATCCATTGGATTTTAGAATATCTCAAAATAGTAATGCTAGAAACAGGGGTGGTGCATTGAATATTTTAGAAATGGAAAATAGTATTTTAAGTGAACCAGATATGAATGGTTTTAGTGTAGGTAATTATTTGGGTAGTGGTGAGAATTTGGCTACTTATTATGCTAAGCGTGATTTTAATGGTAATTTAAGGGGTGTTGATGGTTCTTGGGATATTGGTGCTTTTGAGTATGTATCGGGTGTGCAATGTGCTCCTGTTGATAATGATTGTAATGGTTGTGTTAGTTTGAGTGAGATTAGTTCTTTTGTTGCTCGTTGGTTGAATGGTGAGATTAGTTTGAGTGATGTTAGTGGTGCTGTTAGTTTATGGTTGAATGGAGGTTGTTAATTTGAAGTTTAATATCTCTTTGTTTTTTTTGTCATTGTTTTTGTTAGTGTTTTTGTTAGTTGGTTTTGTTTCTGCTGCTAATTGGTATGTTGATAGGGATGCTCCTGTTGGTGGTAATGGTCAGTCTTGGGGTACTGCTTGGAATAATTTTTCTGTTATTAATTGGTCTAGGGTTCAGCCTGGTGATACTATTTATATTAGTGGTGGAGTTACTGAGAAGGTTTATAATGAAGGTATTAGATTGGGTAAGTCTGGTGTTCGAATTACTAAAGGCGTTGATGCAGGTCATAATGGAAGAGCTGTATTAAGAGCTCCTAGTGTTGGAAATGGTACTGCAATTATTAATTATGATCGTAGCAATATAACTATTGATAATCTTGATTTTGAGAATTGGCAGACTGCTATATACTTAAATGGTGTTATGGAGAATATTTATATAAAGAATAATCGTTTGCTTCTTGCTGGAGGTTTTGTTATTACTGGTGGTGGTAGAGATTTTACAGGTCCTAAAAGAAATATTTGGATTATGTATAATAATGTAACGACTCTTGAATATTGTTATGATCAATGCGAGATGTCCTTTTATGGTACAAAGAATGTTTATGTTATTGGTAATATTATTATTAACAGAAACAATAATCCTGTTACTCATGATGATTTTGCTCAGGGTGATGGCGGAAATAATATTTATTTCATAAATAATTTTTTTATGTTTGCAAGCAATGTTAATAAAGAAGGTAATGCTAACGGTTTGAGCGCTATAAGCAATCATGGTGGTGATTGGTTTTCTATTAATAATGTTTTTTCAAAGACTGATTATCAGATTAATGCTAATATCAATCATTTTTATAGGCCTAATAGGGCGCCTAATCTATATTTTAGAAATGATAATGTTAAAGTTGTGATTATTGGGAATGATGATGTTATGTGGTGTGGCAGGCATTTTGTTGTAGATTATGATCAAAATGCAATAATTAAGAATAATATATTATGGAATCCTGGCAGGTATAATTCTATTTCAGGATTTTGTGGCCTTAACAGGTTTATTTCTCCTGATTTAGCTGATAACGGGACAGAGCATCCGAATGATTTTTATGTTATTGAAAACAATTTGTTCATTAATAATTTTTATCCTGAACTTAATATGGTTTACTTAGGTGGTGAAACTCCTCCTCCTATGCATCCATCTAATATTTTTATTCAAAACAAGAATGCTACTCCGGGTTTTGTTAATTGGTCTTCTAATACTGAAAATGTTCAAAATTATAGATTGGACAGTAATTCTATTGCTATTAATAAAGGTCAAAGAATCGATTTTATACCTATGCATCCCGATAATCCTCCTGAAGTTCTTAATTATTTGGGTAGTGGTATGAATTTGGCTACTTATTATGCTAAGCGTGATTTTAATGGTAATTTAAGGGGTGTTGATGGTTCTTGGGATATTGGTGCTTTTGAATATGTTAGTGGATCAACTAATTTTCATCCTGCTGATTTGAATAATGATGGTTGTATTAGTTTGAGTGAGATTAGTGCTTTTGTTGGTCGTTGGTTGAATGGTGATATTGTTTTGAATGATGTTAGTGGTGCTGTTAGTTTGTGGCTTGGGGGTTGTTAATTTGAAATTTACTATCTCTTTGATTTTTTTGTCATCTTTTTTTGTTTCTTTTTTGTTAGTTAACGGTGTTAATGCTGCAACATATTATGTTTCTTCTAATGGTTCTAGCACTGGCAATGGTTCTTTTTATAATGCATGGGATTTTAAAACAGCGCTTAATAATGCCGTAGCCGGGGACACAGTGTTGGTGCTTCCAGGGAATTATAATGTTACAGGACTCTCTTCCAGGAATAGTGGCACCCCAAACAATTTAATTGTTTTTCGCGCATATGATCCTTATAATAAGCCTGTTTTGATTAATTATGCAGATAATCATCTATTAAGAATTTATGGTAATTATGTGATGTTTAAGGATTTAGTGCTTATTAATTCATATCCTAAATACAATATAGGCATATGGAATAATAATGGATTAGCAGGTTTTGGAATTATTCTAGATGGTATTGAGAGTGAGTGGAATTACCCTAATCAAACATGGGCTATAGATAATATTTTTGCGGCGAATTTTCAAGGAAGTATTATTCGTAACTCTAGAATTAAAGGTGCTGGACATAATGGTATCAATATACAAGTAAATGTCAACGGCGGATCTAATGATTTTATTTTAGAGAATAATGAAATATACGGTCAAAAATGGCATCACGCGATTAATATATTTCCTAATACTGCATGGTCAAATCCTGTTTTTATAGAAAACTTTTCTATTAGAAACAATTATATACATGATATAGGATTGCATCAATCAGCGATTTTTACAAGATATGTTCGAGGCTTTAAAATATACAATAATTTAATGGTTAATATTTCAGGAGCGGGTTTATCTATTGCTTCTGGGGATGAAACTCCTGATGATGTTTATGATGCTTTAGGTGGCAGTTTTGATAATAATGTTTTTATTTCAGAAAATGGTGTGATGGTCGGAAATTTTGTTGCTAACAATTTACGAATTCGAAATAATATTTATTACGGTAAATTGTCAACCAACAACGTGTTATCGTTCAGGGAAAACTATGAACCTGGAATTCAAGGGTTTCCAATATATGATCATTTTATTAATAACAACATATACTATTCATCGAATGGACCTATAAGTTTTTTGTGGGGAGACAAAAATTATAGTTTTAATTCTTTCAGAATTAACACAGGTCATGACAATAATAGTTTTAATATGAATCCTTACTTTTTAAGCACCAATAATTTCAGTTTGCAAAATACATCTGTTGGAATAGATTCTGGCATAGAATTAAATTATTTTAATGTTGATAAGAATGGTGTTTTGCGTCCTCAGGGTTCTGGTTGGGATATTGGTGCTTTTGAATATGTTAGTGGATCAACTAATTTTCATTCTGCTGATTTGAATAATGATGGTTGTGTTAGTTTGAGTGAGATTAGTGCTTTTGTTGCTCGTTGGTTGAATGGTGAGATTAGTTTGAGTGTTGTTAGTGGTGCTGTTAGTTTATGGTTGAATGGAGGTTGTTAATTTGAAGTTTAATATCTCTTTGTTTTTTTTGTCGTTGTTCTTGTCATTGTTTTTGATAGTTGGTTTTGTTTCTGCTGCTAATTGGTATGTTGATAGGGATGCTCCTGTTGGTGGTAATGGTCAGTCTTGGAGTACTGCTTGGAAAAAATTTTCAGACATTCAATGGACTCAGATTCAACCAGGAGATATTGTTTATATTTCTGGAGGTTATTCCCAAAAAGTCTATGGTGATGAATTTTATCAGACCCCTCCTAAGCCTAGAAATTATACATTTCGCATAAGCGCTCAAGGAACTCCAGATAATTTTATCATTGTAACCAAGGGTGCAGATCCAGGTCATAATGGAGATGTTATATTTGATGCAGGAAACTTGTCAATAGGTGCAGCTATTCTGTTTAATTCTGCTAAGTATGTTATTGTTGAGAATTTTACCATTAGAAATTATGGTTCAGGATTTTTTTTCAAATCAGGAACTAAGAGAGGAATTGATTCTGTAATTATACGGAATAATAAAATTTTTGATTCAAGGGGAACAGGTATATTTTTTGATGGTTGGAGCCAGAGTTGCAATAATGGAAGCTGCGATTATGATACAATTAACAATGTATTAATAAGCAATAATATTATTTCTAGTTATAATTATACTCCTTCACAAACAGATCTTATTTATGGTCAAATGTTTCAGAATTTAACTATAGAAAAAAATGTTTTAATTCAAAAAAATGTTTGGGATAATGGTATATGCGATCATTCTTCAAACAGTACTCCTCACGCTGATGCTATACAAACTTTCACTAGTAAAGATTTAACTGTTAGGTATAATATAATAGATTATAGATTGTTGAGACCTTGTTCAAATACTTTTATGCTTTCAAACAATATAGGATTTATTGATATTTATGGTAATATAATATTATCTTATGTTCCTGGAATGACTAATAAAGGGAGACAATCAATAATAGAAAAGATTTCTTCTAATGATCCTGTATATAATGGTTCAAACTATATGAGAATATATAATAATATCTTTATTTCAGACGCATATAATGCTTTAGGAATAAAGAATATTGATGGAGAATACGAGGTTAAGAATAACATTTTCTATAGTTTAATAGAAGGTGCAAATGGTTTGGATAGAAGTATAGTTTTTTTAGTGAATCCTCCTAATAATATTAGTAACATAAATGGTAATTTGTATTGGGGTGTTGGGGGTTTTAATGTTCCACAATTTTATTGGATTTCTTGGGGTAGTAGGCCTAGGACATGGGAGCAGGTTCAATCTCTTGGTGCAGAATTAAATGGTGTAAGTGCAGATCCATTATTTGTTAATATATATAATGATAATTATGCTTTATTACCAAGTTCTCCTGCTATTGATGCTGGTTTGGATTTGGGTCTTGATTATCGTTTGGCTTTGAATGGTGTTTTGCGTCCTCAGGGCAGTGGTTGGGATATTGGTGCTTTTGAGTATGTATCGGGTGTGCAATGTGCTCCTGCTGATAATGATTGTAATGGTTGTGTTAGTTTGAGTGAGATTAGTTCTTTTGTTGCTCGTTGGTTGAATGGTGAGATTAGTTTGAGTGTTGTTAGTGGTGCTGTTAGTTTATGGTTGAATGGAGGTTGTTAATTTGAAGTTTAATATCTCTTTGTTTTTTTTGTCATTGTTTTTGATAGTCAACAGTGTCAATGCTGCAACATATTATGTTGATTATTATAACGGTAATGATAATAATGTCGGTAGTCAACAACAACCCTGGAGAACCATCTCGCGTGCAGAAACTATAATGCGGGCAGGGGATACAGTAATAGTTCATCCCGGAGTGTACAATGAACGCGTATCTATAAGAGGAATATCAGGCACTTCTTTTGCACCTATAACTTATCAAGCGGAAGATGGTGTCATTATGTTAGGATTTGATATTTATGAGAATTATACAAATATAATTAATTTTAAAATAATTAATTCATCGAGTTCTGGGATATATCTTCAAGGAAGTTATAATACTATAAAAAATAATTATATATATAATCCATATGGTTATGGAATAGAAATAGGAACACATGGTACGGATTGGGAAAAAGATCCTTTGATGTATACTAGAGGAACTAATAATCTAATCTCAAACAACACTATTGTTCATGCAATAACTGCAGGGATAATTACTTATGGAGAAAATAATATAATTGAATATAATGATATAAGCAGGACTTGGCAAGGGCCTAATGTAGAAGATGCTGATGGATTGAGGTTCCTTGGAAGAAATCATGTAATACGTTATAATTACATACATGATATAAATACTACTGAGTCACCTGAAGCGCATAGCGACTGTTATCAGTCATGGGGTCCTGCTTACAACATCTTGTTTGAGCATAATATTTGTTATCTTCCATATTTCGAGTTTCAAGGACTTATGCTTGAACATCTTGCTGATTCTCAGGGCAGATTTTCCCCTGTTGACAACATAACATTCAAGTATAATGTTTGGAGGTTTTCACGTCCAGGAATAACTTATTCTCCTGGCCTCACGGTTACAGCAAAAGAAAACCAGAAAAGTTTTGGAAACATTTATGTCGATCATAATACTTTTATAAGAGATACACCTGGACAGTATGCTGTGTGGTTCAATAATAACACTAACATAGTTATCAAGAACAATATATTCTATAATGGAGTAAGTGGAATGTATCCTGAGAATCAGAATTATATTGCAGGAAACATTGTAAGAATAAGAATGCCTGCTTCAGAAATAATTGCAGACTACAACTTAGTATATAGGAGCGATGGAATAAATTTAACAGCATCATCCCCTACCTTCGGAGTTCCTAAAGGCACTCATGATATATGGAATGTAAATCCTAATTTTAATGATATTGCTAGTTTAGATTTTAGGCCAAGAACAAAACTTGCAGATGGACAACTTAATCCTGTATGCTCTGGTGGTGAGGGCGGGACTTTTATAGGTGCGTTTCCATGTGTTAATGCTACTATTTTTAACTCTCTTGCTGATTTGAATAATGATGGTTGTGTTAGTTTGAGTGAGATTAGTGCTTTTGTTGCTCGTTGGTTGAATGGTGAGATTAGTTTGGGTGATGTTAGTGGTGCTGTTAGTTTATGGTTGAATGGTTGTTGATGTATTCATTTTTATGTTTAATTTTCTTTCTACCTCTATTATATTTTTTTTGCTGTATAATGTTATGTTCAGATAATCTATTCCTGCTTGTATGTATCTATTGATGTTTTGTTTTATTCCTATTAATAGTTTGACCATGTCGTAATCGTATGATACTAGTATTATTTCTTTTTTTGATGTTGTAGATAATATTACTGATTCTGTCATTATTTTGTAATCGTTTTTGCTTTCTATTTGTTTTTCTTGTTGTATTTCATAATTTATACTCAGTATTTTTTCGTATTTTTCATAGTTTTCTAGTATTATGTCTTCTATTTCTTTTGTTGTTTTTTTTGTTTTTTCTATTATATTTTTTATTGCTTGGTTTTCTTTTTTTAGTATTTCTTTTATTAGTTGTGTTTTGTTATCTTCTATTTGATGTATGTAATTTATTATTTTTGGTGTTATTTTTATTCCTCTTGTTAATTCTTGTTTTATTGTTGGTGTTATTGTGTCAATTGTTTCTGAAATTTCTTCCCAGTATGTGTTTAGTCCTTTTTTTATTTGATTTATTTTATCATAATCTAACCTTAGCCATGTTGATGAGTGTTTTGTGCTTATTGATGTGTATTTGTTTTTTTCTATATCATAGTATATTATTGGTGGTGTTAGTATTATGTTTGTGTCGAATATTATTTTTTCTTTTGTTATGTTGTTTAGTTTATTTACGTGTTTTTTTATATCTTCTATTATTATCATATTTTTATTATGTAGAATTCCTTTTTATATTTTACTACTTTATAGTAAATTATTTTATTATTATTGCGGGTTTTCCTGGAATAGCACTTTTCTTTTCTGAAGATTTTTCAGATATTAATATCGTTACATTACAGGAAAATTCTTTCTCTAGAAAGATCTTATTTTCTTCAAAGAACATTCTTTCAGATTCTTGATCTAATATTATATCAGGTATCTTATCTATAAATTTAGGCAACATTTTTGTAATTTCCTGACCATAATTTCTTAATTCTGTAGTCATTAGTTTCTTTATTATCTCAGGAATATTTCTTGTGTTCAATTCTTTTAATTTTTTAAATAACTCATACTTCCATTTTTCTGAAACTATCAATTGTATTTCTTGGATTGAATCTTTTTTAGTTAATTCTATGACTGCATAAATGTCTTTTTTTGTTTTATCAAAAATATCTTCTAAATATAATAGTTTTTCATCAATGAGATTTTCATCATATTTAGGCCATTTTTCTTTCGATGAATATGTCTCGTTGCCTAGCATGTGCCAACATTCCTCAGAAAGATGTGGCGTGAATGGATTAATGAGTATTGCAAGATCTTTTAGAGAGTCAATAAATACTTTTCTTGAGACATAAGATTTCACTTCGTTTAAATAATTCACAAAATTCATTAAAGATAATATTGCTGCATTATGTTTAAAATTATTAAGATAATCTTCTACTTCCTTTATTACAATATTTTTTCTGCAAATCAAATACTTATCTTTCAAGTTTGAAACGGAATTTATTGTGTTTAATTCTTCGTAAATACGATATATTTTATTGATGAATCTGTAAGTTCCTTCTATTCCTTTGTCGCTCCATTCCATCTCTTTATCAGGGCTTGCAACAAATAACACGAACGCTCTTGCAGTATCTATACCATATTTTTCTGCAATTTCATCTTGTGTAACTATATTACCATGGCTTTTTGACATCTTGGCGCCATCTTTGTAAACAATTCCTTGATTGAATAATGAATTGAATGGTTCATCTATATCGATCATTCCCATATCTCTAATAGCTTTTGTAAAAAATCTTGAGTATATCAAGTGACCGACTGCATGCTCTATTCCGCCGATGTATTGATCTACTGGCATCCAATAATTTACTGCCTCTTTATCGAATGGTTTATCGTTAGATTCTGGACTGCAGTATCTTAAAAAATACCATGAAGAATCCATGAAACCGCCCATTGTATCTGTTTCTCTTTTTGCAGAACCATTACATTTAGGACATGTTGTATTAATGAATGTTTTTGAAGTAAGTAGCGGGTTTCCTTTTTCTGAGAAATGAACATCCTCTGGTAGGAGTAGCGGTAATTCTTTTTCTGGTATTATTCCGCATTTATCACAATAAATCATGGGTATAGGAGTTCCCCAGTATCGTTGTCTGGATATAAGCCAATCTTTTAATTTATATTGCACGGTTTTCTTTCCAAGACCTTTTTCTTCTATGTATTCTGTGATTGTATTTATTGCTTCTATATTTTTTAGTCCATCAAAAGTTCCAGAATTTATCAAGAATCCTTCTTCGACATATGCTTTTGGATATAATAATACTTCAACATCTATCTTATCTTTCTTATTATTTCTCTTATTTATTAGAATTTGTTTATATCTTATCAAATATTCTTTGCTTATAACTAGGCAATTTACTCCCTCAAGATTTCTTTCCTCTTCTTCATAGTCAGAATTTCTTAATTCAATACTTGTCTTGTCCTTATTAATTTCTATACTTATACCTTTATCATTTTCATATATGTTTTTATCTTTTGGCATATAACCAAGCGAATTTAGAATTTTAACGATTTTTTCTTCATCATCTATATTTTTTAACAGTATATCTATATCATCGTGATTTCTATAGATCATTCCATAATGAAATGCAATGCTTAGTCCGCCGACTAACCAAAACTTTATGTTCTTCCTATCGGCTTCCTCTTTTATTTTTTTCAATTCTAAGAGCATTTTTTTTACATTCAGATACTCTTCAACATTAGGGGTTATAACTTGCTTTATTGGTATATTGTATTTTTTTGCAAATTCGAAATCTCTTTGATCATGTGCAGGCACGGCCATTATGCATCCTGTTGCATAATCTGCAACAACAAAGTTTGCAGCATATAATGGAATCATATCATTATTTAATGGATTAATAACATATCTGCCTGTAAAAACGCCGTTTTTTTCTAAAAAAGAAGTGTCATTTTTTAATTCAGCATCTTTAACTTCTTCAATAAATTCTAAAACTTTTTTCTTGTATTGTTCATGAATTATGTTCATTAAATTAGGATGGTTTAATGCAATGACCATAAATGTTACTCCATAGATAGTATCTGGTCTTGTTGTGAATATTGGAAAGTCAGTCCCATCATCAAGTTTGAAATTTATTAGTGTTCCATAACTTTTTCCAATCCAATTTTCTTGTATGGTTTTTATTTTGTCGCTCCATTTGATTTTTTTTAAATCCTCAAGTAATTCGTCGGCATAAGCGGTTGTTTTAAAGAACCATTGGTCAAGATTTTTTTGAACTACATCATTATTACATCTCCAGCATTTTCCCTGCTCAACTTCTTCATTTGCTAGAACAGTGTTGCAGTTATTACAAAAGTTAACAGGTGCTTTTTTTCTATAAACAAGCCCTTTTTCATAGAATTTTATAAAAAAATACTGATTCCACTTATAATATTCTGGTCTATGTGTTGCAATCATCCTTGACCAGTCATAGCTTAATCCAAGTTTTTTTAAGTACTCAGTTATTTTTTGTATTGCATTCTCTGTGTATTCTCTCGGGTGTATGTTTTGTTTTTTAGCAGCATTCTCTGCAGGAAGGCCGAAAGAATCATAACCCATGGGATATAATACGTTAAAACCTTTCAGTCTTTTAAACCTAGCAATAGCATCTCCTATAGAATAATTCCTGACATGCCCCATATGTAGAAAACTTGCTGAGGGATATGGAAACATTTCAAGACAATAAAACTTTTTTAATTTTATATCCTTATTTACTTTGAATACCTCGTCTTCTTCCCATTTTTTTTGCCATTTCTTTTCTATCTCATTAAAATCAGGCATACTGAAAGTATATATTAAGTATTTTTAAATATTGTTGAAATGTTATTAGATATTCTAAATTGTTTTTTTTGAATTACTTTTTATTTTTCATCTGAAACTCGCTTAAGAATCAAATTTTTAAATCTTTTAACATTCTTTATAATATGTTGTTTTTGAAGAGTACAAACAAAGGATTAGAGTCTATAATAACAACGTTTTATAAGTCAAAATCATTCTATGGTAAAAAAAAGATCACTAAGATAACTTTGTTTCCAATGATACATTTTGGGGATTCTTCATTTTATGAAAAAGTAACTAAAAAAGCTATGAAACTAGATGCAGTGTTGTATGAAAATTTTGATTCAGAAAATAGCAATGAAAATTTTTTTATGTCTACAATTTCAGGAAAAAAATCGAATAAGTATGATTTTTCATTGCCTGAATTGTGTGTTTATGTTATGGATATTTATTATTCTACCTTTTCAAGAGTGTTTGGTCTTACTGAGCAGACTATTGAGCAAATCAATTATTCTGAGATCAAAAACTTTTACAATGCAGATTTGTGTAGTTCTAATCAAAAAATAGACAAAAAATATTCTGTTAATGGTAAAATTTATGATGGAAGAAAGATTTTTTACGATTTTATGGGTACGGTGCTTAATAGAGTTGCATTTTTGAATTATTTGGATTTAATATATAATAATTATTCTGAACCATTAAGGGACATATACAATAAAACTATTAATGAATTAGTTAAGAACAGTAATTCAGAGATATTCTCGTTTTCTAAAGCAAGGGAAAACCATGTTTTATCATTATTGAACAAATTAATTAAAGAAAATCGAAACATAGGCATAATATACGGAGCAGAACATATGAATTCGTTTTATAATTATCTAAGGTCAAAAAATTATAAAGTATTAAATAAGACACCTATTATAGTTCTACCTAAAGTTCCTCCAATAGCTAAACATAAATTCCGAAATATTAATAAAAGTTAAAGATATGAAAGTATTATGCGATTATACTTATTATATTCGGGAATATTGCTTTTAATTATTATGCTAGTTTCATGTACCAGTAATACTTTTAATATTGATGATTCCAGACAGATTGCTGTTAATAGAATACTTAATGATGATCGTTATATACAGAATGATGGATATAATTTTAAAGAGTTGGAAGCAAAAAGAATAGAATCAAATAATTGTAAGGATTGTTATTTTTTCAAATATGAATTTCTTGTAAGTAGAGAATATGTTGATTTTGATAGGTATATCGTTGATGTAGTGATGAAAAAAGATTCAGTTATGAATATCACTTTTTTAGAAGTTTATGATATCGAGCATTCAAAAAAGAGTACTAATATTATCCCCATAGAGAGTCGTTTTGATGAATTCTGTGAAAACAAATGCGGTGATGGTTTTTGTAACGATAAAATATGTCACGGAACAGATTGTGTTTGTGAGGAAAATAAAGAAAATTGCCCGGAAGACTGTTAATCTTTTTTTGTAGTATATTCTTCTTATTAGAAAAAATATACCCTTTAATTATAATTAAAATTCATAGATTTAAATTACACTCTTTCAAGCAAATAAAATATCTTTAGAAATTTAAATTTAGAAAATTTATTAATATTTCTTGAACCTAGCGGCCGTATCTATTAAATCAACATGTCCTAAGAATAATGCCCTACAGCAATAACGCTCAAGGCCTAATTCATCCATTACCTTTTTTCTATCTTCACCTTTTTTTACTCTCTCATTATATTCTTCCCATAAATGTGCTACAGGTTTTCCACAAGAGAAGCATCTTATTGGTATTATCATATTTTCACCTAAAAAATAATTCTAAAGTTTTATGAATTATAATTAACTATCTGTATGATGTCTGTGTTTTAGCTCTTGCTTGACCATGATGATTTGGTTTGGCTGATTCTTTCACACGAATATCAGCAACAAGTAATTGCCTGTCATAATTTAAGTAAACTTCTTTAAGTTTTGGCATATATTCTACCATCGCCCTTCCTATTGCTAATCTTACAGCATCAGCTTGAGTAATTATTCCTCCTCCTTTAACTGTGACATCTATATCTACTTTTGAAGCAACATCTCCTGCTAAAATCAAAGGTTCCATTATTTTTAATCTAGCAAATTCTGGTGTATAAAAATTTAATAGTACGTTGTTTATCTTCACTATTCCTTTTCCTTCTTTTAAAGTGGCTTTTGCAATACTTTGCTTCCTTCTTCCAGATGTAATTATGTTATTCATATTTTAGCACCCATAAGTTTGCTTAATTCTTTAACGGTAATATATTTAAGATTTGGAACCTTGCTAATATGTGCTGATTCAATAGTTATATTTTTTTCATTTTTTAATTCATCAGGCATTCCAACATAGCATAATATTCTAGAATATGCTTGTTTTCCTCTTGCAGTCTTATATGGAAGCATTCCTCTTATTATTCTTCTTACATATCTATCAGGCATTCTATAATAGAAAGGTCCTTTGCTCCAAGTTCCTTGTACTCTTCTTCTATGACTTTCTTTAGTTAGGAATGGTTTGCTTCCAGTTATAACCATTTGTTCACAATTTATTATCCTTATAGTTTCTCCTAGCAATGCTTTTTTTGCTGCAAATGTTGCAACCCTTCCAACAATCAAGTCCTTTCCATCTATTACAATCATTTTTGACCTATTATTTTAATTAACCTATTATCTTAATATTTTTTCCATTTGGAAATTTTTTCATCGCTTCTTCTATAGATAATATTGAAGCTTTTCCATTTATTTTGTCTAAAACATTTTTTGAATACGAATATGCTATTATTGTTACTTTCTTGTTTAATTCTCCTCCTGATAATAATTTGCCTGGAATTATTACTATATCATTATCTTTTGTATTCTTATCTATTTTTGAGAGATTTACTATTCTATGATGCCTTGTAGGTTTTTCTAGTTCTAAAGCAATCCTTTTCCAAATATTTGTTTTTTGTTCGATTGATTGCTTTTTTAAACTACTTATAAGTTCTTTCAATCTTTCGTTTTTATGTTCTAGACTCATTTTATTTTTAATTAATAAAAAGTAATATGCGAGGGAAGGGATTCGAACCCTCGAACCCACTAAGGGACAAGCTTTTTACATGAGTAATTTAATATTAAATCACCCATACCTTAGGCTTGCGCGATTGACCACTCCGCCACCCTCGCGCAATTTACTCGAGAGATTTTATTTTATCTATAAACTCCTCGAGTTGTTTATTATAAACATCAATAGCCTTAAGCACTATCTCCTTAGGGTTCAATTGTCCCCATGATTCTACTGTAAATATGAACTCGTTCTTATCCGGATCAGGAATTTTATAATATACTAAACCGGGACACCATTTTGAGTGTACTTTGCCTTGTCCAAGTATAGCTGTTGCCTCTAGTTCAACTTCTTGTCCTTCTAATAATTTTACAATAGGAATCTTGCTAAATACTGGTTTTATTGCGGGATCTTTGCTCTTCAATTCTGAGCTATAAACCATACCTGGTCCTGTAGCTTTTAATGTGAGTTTAACCTGACAGGATGCGCATCCTGCACCCTTGCATTTACATTCTTCTGGAAGATCATAACTTTTTAAGTCTGTTGTTAATGGTATTAAACCAAGTCTATGTGCTAATACTTCATCGTAGAGTATTGAATTATTTTTTCTGAATTCAACATCTTCTATAGCCATGACTGGCACTTCGAAACCCATCAATCTTCTTAAAGTATTAGCATAAGCAGTATCTACTCCCGATAATGAAAAGATGATTCTGTTCTTTTTTTCCTGATTTTCCAATAGTTTTATTTCCATTTTTATTATTTATTTCACATAATTATATTATTATATGTTATATGCATTATAGTATAATACTTATTATTTTATACTCTTCTTCCTCTTTTTCCGCCTTTCTTTCTGCATGAATCATGCGGAATTGGAGTAACTTCTTCTATTGAACCTATTTTTAATCCCATTCTTGATAATGCTCTAATAGCTGCTTGTGCTCCTGGTCCAGGATTATTAGGACCATTATGACCGCCAGGTGCCCTAATCTTTACATGGATTCCTGTTAATCCTTTTTCCATTGCTTGCTCAGCAGCGTTTTTTGCAGCCATTATTGCTGCTGTTGGGCTAGATTCAAGTCTATGTGATTTTACTACTTGCCCTCCTGATGATCTTGCTAATGTTTCTGTTCCAGTAATGTCTGTAATATGAATTATTGTATTATTATAAGAGCTGTAAATGTAGCATATTCCCCATCTAGTGTTATCTTCTTTGCTCATCTTGTCTTTACCTTTTTAGTTTTTCTTTTTGAAGATTCTTTTGCTCTTTCAGGATGATCTGTGCTGTAAAAAGGACTTTTAGGACTTATTTCTATTGAGTTTTCTTCTTCTACTTTTACTAAATATGATGGACTAGTTAATATTCTATTATTCACAAGAATATGTCTATGTGTTATCATTTGCCTTGCTTGTTTCATTGTTTTTGCATAACCCTTCTTGAAAACAATAGTCTGTAATCTTCTATTGAGTAAATCAGTTAATGTCAAACTAAGTATCGCATCTATTGTGTCATCATCTTTTACTAAGTTATACTTTTTTAATTTTTGAAGCAGAAGATTCTTTTGTTTTTGATTTTTTTCTTCTGTCTGGCCTCTATCAACAGTCACTAAGCTTTTTGCTTGATTTTTATAAGATTCTAATTTTGAAACAGTCTTCCATAGTTCTGTTTTCTTAGGTATTCCGAACTCCTTGCATATCTTATTTTCCTCTTCAATTCTTGATATTCTCCAAGGATGTTCTGGTTTTGAATATTTTTTCCTTATTTTTTTAATATCTCCCATTTTTGTTATTTAATAGTTTTTAGTTTGTTTTTGGTTTTTGTTTGGCTTTTAATGCAACTTTTCCTTTATTTTTTCTGAAATTAGACTTGGTTCTTTGTCCTCTTACAGGCAATCCCAAAGTATGTCTTAATCCTTTGTAGGATTTTACTTTCTTCATTCTTTTTATATCAGAGTCCTTTGCAAGATCAAGATCTGTATTTATTAAATGCATATCCTGTCCAGTCTCATAGTCTTTTCTTCTGTTAAGAAGCCATGTTGGACAGTCATATTTTGAAGGGTTTTTTTATAACATCCTCTATTCTATTAATTTCTTCTTCTGTTAAGTATCCCGCTTTTTTTTCTGGGTCAACTTTTGCAGCATAGCACACAAAATTTGAGAACATGAAACTAATGCCTTTTATTTTATGGAGAGCCATATGTGTCTTCTTTTCTCCATTAAGATCGGTATTTACTAATCTTACTATGTGCTTGAAATTTTTATCTTGATTTGTTTCTTGTTTCATTTTATACGGTTTTGTTATATAATATTGTTGTTTTTTGCTTGCATTATTTTTTTTATATTTTTATAGCTTTTATTTTAAAATATATATCATAACATTAAATCATAATTGTTGATTTATTATAATGTTACTTGTTATTGTATTATTACCTTTTTATTATATTAATTTTTTATTACACTATTCTAATTATTAATTTAAATCAGTATATGCCTAAGTGTTTAGAGAACAATATTACAACCCTAATAATCGCTCTCCACTCGGGCTATAATAATGGAAATAAAGGTTTATTTATAAATCATTCGGTTTATTTATTATTTATAATGTGCATTATATTTATGATTCCTATATTTCATTATGTTAAATATGTTATTATTTATGCTATCTATAACTTTTTCTTTTTAATATTCTTTTAGTTTTATTATTTCTATACATGTGTTATTAATCATAGTTATTTGATAACACCGTTATCAGTAATTTTAAATATTGAACCAGTATGCTGTTTTGAAAATCTCAAGCAAATTGGATATAGTAATTTTTTAAGGAATTATTACTAAGGGCGGCCGGTGAGATTTGAACTCACCCGAAAGGATCCACAGTCCTCTATGCTGCCAGGCTACATCACGGCCGCCATTATGGTTTTTTATAATGTGTTTGTCTTTAATATTTTAGTTGTGTTCGTAATTAAACCTAGAATATTATAAATATTTAAAAAGATTTATATTTATAAAGTCTTATTTATTATAAAAGTAATATTAATAAAATTAATATCAATAATAAATATCTTACTATATAATAAATATCTTATACTATAATGTTATATTTTATTGTTTGTTATGCTAATCTGTTTTTAAAATAAAATGGAATCGTTCAACCTTGATAAATCTGGAAAACATTATATGATTGATAAGAAACTAATTAAATATATTGTTGATGAAGCCATGCTTTTACCAAATGATGTTGTCCTCGAAATAGGTTGCGGTCATGGAGAATTAACAAGAGAAATCGCGAAAAAATGTAAGGTCATTACGGTAGATATTGAAGACAATAATGTGCGTGGTAAAAATATTATTTTTTTAAAGTCAAACATTTTAGATGTTTTTCTATCGCTTTTTGAAAAATATGGTTTTAATAAAATTATAGGCAATATACCTTATAATATTTCTGAGCCTTTAATGAGGCTTATTTTTAAGGTAAATGTAGAGACTGTGTTGCTCACTGTCGGAGAGAATTTTTCCAAAATTTTGGTTTCTAAAAATAATCGTATAAGCATTATTGCTAATGAATTATATAATATTGAGGTCTTGAATATAATCTCTCCAAAAGCATTTAATCCTATGCCCCGTGTAAATTCTGCTCTGATTTCTATAGAACAAAAGGACATTGATTCAATAGATAAAATTTCTTTAATTTATAAGGAATTAGTGTTATTAGACAATAAAAAGTTGAGAAATGCTGTTATTAAAATAATGAAAGGAACAAAAAAAGAGATAAAAAACAAGATTAATTCAGTAGTCAATACAAACATATATAGAAAAATATTTGATAAGAAGTTGTATCAATTAAGCAATGAAGAGTTCATATTATTCGATAAAATATTAAGAAAAATTATTCAACCAGAAGTTTAAATGTTTTAAATTTAAAGATCAATATAACGATTAATATTTTTAAAGAGCAATATTTTTATTATTTTAGTATCTCTTTCATCTTATCGACAAATGTTTTTGCTTCTTCTTCAGTATTGTATAAATAGACTGATGCACGTGCAGAACCTTCTATATTATGGTCATTATACCATGAATGTACGCAATGTCTTCCGCTTCTTATCATTATGTTTGCGTAATTATCTAATATTACTGATAGTTCATGATGATTAATTTTTGACGTGAAATTAAATATTCCTGATCTTAATTCAGGATTTTTTGGACCTATTATTTTTACATGTTCTTTCAGTCCTTCTGTGAGTATTTTGTTCAATTTTGTTTGATGTGATTCTATGTCATTAATGTATTTTTGTAGATATTTTATTGCTTCTCCTAATCCTATGAATCCTGCGTAATCTTGTAGTCCGGCCTCGAATTTTTGTGGTATTTCTTCAAATTCTACTTTATCGTAAAATGTATCCTTTACAGTATCTCCGCCAGTATAATTATTTTTTAGTTTTTCTAGTAGTTCTTTTTTTCCATATAATACGCCTGTTCCAGTTGGGCCTAAAATTTTATGTCCAGAAAAGGCAATAAAGTCCACGTCCAATTTTTTGACATTTATTTGCTTATGTGTTATTGATTGCGCAGCATCTAGTACGACTAACGCGTTGTTCTCATGAGCTATTTTTATTATTTTTTCGGGATTTATTGTCGTTCCGTCAAGGTTAGAAGTATGTACTATGCTTATCAGTATCTTATTATTTTTATTTTTTGCCAATATGTCTTTCAATTGTTCTTCTATGCTTGTGTCTACTTTATCTTGTTCTGTTTTTAGAATCTCTCTCTTTTTTCCTGACATTAGCCAAGGCACATGATTAGAATTATGCTCTTTGTCAGTAGTTATTATTAAATCATAATCTAATGTTTTTGATAATATATTTAGTCCTTCTGTTGTGTTTCTAGTGAATATTATCTCTTTTTCCTCTCGTGCGTTTATGAATTTTTTTATTATGCTTCTTGTATTATTGTATTCTTCGCTGGCAATTCTTCCTATTCTATGATTGCTTCTTCCAACGCATGCAGGGTATTCGTTGTAGTATTCGTTTATTTTTTCTATTACTTGTCTTGGTTTCAGAGACATGCACGCGTTATCAAAGTATATTATTGGTTTCTTAGAATTAAGTATTGGAAAATCTTCTCTTATTTTTTTTACATTCATAATGGTATTTTATCTTATGGATTTATATGTTTTTCTCTATTGATATTTTTATAGAATGTTTTTATAGAATATTTTTATATACTATATTTGTGTGGATTTTATTGTTTTTTTGCTGTTTATTTATTGTTTTTTATTATACTAAATTATTCTATGCTGTGATATTCGCTCATGATTTCTTTTTTTAGAACTTCTTTGTTGTATTTTGTTATTATATCTTTTATATTGTATTTCCCTAATTTTATTTCTAAGTCTTCTCTTTTATATTGTTGTATTCTATCGGGGTCGAATTTTTGCATTTCTTGTAATGCATAGTTTCTGTTTGTAGTTATCACGTTTTTTGCAGGTATCACTTGTATTGTATCAATTTCTCCTGTTTCGTATTTTTTTATTGCTTCTTCTAAGTTTTCTTTTAATTTTTTTGTCTTTTCGTCTATTGCTGTTTGTGGTATTATCATTTTTCTATATTCTGGTAAAAGAAATGTTTTTATGAGTAAGTCTATTTTGTCTGGAGTTATGTATAATGTTTGTTTTGATGGTATTCCTATTAATTTTATTTTTTGCATATTAATCACCGTTTATTTTTAATTTGTGTTTAATTTGTATGTTATTTTATTATCTATTATTTTTATTATTTATAAAGTTTTTGGTTTGTAGTCATTTGGTAGTGGTATCTAAATTATTTTTTAATGTTTTTTCTAATATTACAAACATATTAGAATATTATTTAATTAAACACTATTCTAATGAAGAAATAAGAAGAAAAATACCATAAAGTGTTTGATATATTTAAGAAATTTGATATGTTTAAGAATAATTTCTCATATGCAATTATTAATAAAATGATTCCTCATAGAAGAATAATATTTTGCTTCATCATATTTCTCCTTATCAATATTACTTTTAATTTTTATATCAAATAATTCTAGAATATATGCTTTTTCAGAGTATTCAAGTAATTTAATATCTTGACTAGCTTTGTAAAGTGCTTTTTTTAGGTTTCCTTTATAAGCGCTTGGATTGAAAACATTCTCTGGCTTATTATTGTTTAAATTATATAAATCTACATAAGTTGTAAAAATTTCATAGTAATACTCAACAGGCATTAATGTATTAAGTAATTCAATATCTTTTTTGATCATACTTTTATTCATTTTATGATTTTTATTTCATTAATTGCTCTAAATTGTTATACTAATATTAGTTATACTACTATTAATTTATCAACCTTTTAATAAAATTCTTATTAAGTTCTTTATCCAATATTTTTTTAAATTTAGAGTAATCTTCAGCACCTATAATTGTTTGATTATTTATGAAAAACGTGGGCGTAACACTTACTCCAATATTCATACCTGTTAAATAATCATAAGCGACCTCTTCTTTGTATTTTTCACTTTTTAAGCAGTCCTCAAATTGTGTTATGTTAAGAGATATTTCTTCAGCATATTTTATTAGGTCATCGTAATATTGTTTTGGTTGATTGGCAAACAAATATTCCCTATATTTCCAGTACATTTTCTGTTCTGCCGCGCAATGAGCAGCCTGAGCGGAAATCAATGCTGTCTCATGAGAGTTAGATAATGGAAAATCAATATATACATAAAATATTTCATCCCCATATTTATCGAGTATCTTTTTCACAGTCGGTTCTGCTTTTGCAGTATAATGACAAGAATAGCATCCAAACTCAATGAAATAAACTTTTGAACTAGTATTTCCTTTATAAATTCCCCTATCAATAGAATAATTTTTTATTAATTCAAAATCAGGAGCAGTTAAAGTTTTATTATTATACTGTTGTGGAATAGTGCATATCTGTTCATTATTAGGTTTTGATGTTCCTAGTGGGTCGAATATGCAAAATTTATCACTATTAGGACCATTGCAATTTCCATATAATATGTAAAAGTATATCCCCTGTCCAACAAAGAATAAAGTAACAACTGTCAATATTAGAAACGCCCAAGAGAACCATTCAAAGTATTTATACACTACTCTTCCAATACCGGGACTCATTCTTAAGAATTTAGCAGTTATCTCTCCTTTAAGGCGTTGATCTAATCCAGTATCGCATTTCCTAAGAGTTATTTTTTTAAAAACACAATTTAGAGCTTCTTTTGCAATTATTCTATACTTTACTGAAAAAATTCCAAGAATACCAAAAACAATCAATGCTAAAACACATATCATAATATCACTTAATCAATTAGTAAATAAAAAGATTATAAAATTAATATTATAATGCCGTTTAAAAAATATAATAAAATTAGTAATTAAAAAAAATATTACGTACAGGTAAAATAAAAGATTATACTCCGCATCCTGCCGCTGTTGCTGCAGCTACAGAGTCATAACCAAATCCTGGCCCAGGAGTTGTCGAGCTTAATTGCGTATTACACTCTTCAGGTTTTTCATTGAATGCATTACAAATTGATGCAAGGAAGCTCGCTGAATCTCTTCCAGAATTTACCTGTACTCCATTTATTACTAAAGTAGGACTTCCACCTACACCATACTTTTGATTAGCTTCTTTGTCTGTATTGAATAGTGGGAATCTTCCTGACAACCATTTTGATTGATCATTAAGATTCTTTGTTATTTCAAACTGTGCATCAGCTTCTTCTTTACATGATTCTAGTTTATTGGTATTTATTCCTATACTTTCAATGCAATCATTACTTGCATCTATACTTCCTTGACCGGCACTATCATTTAAGAAGCAAGCCAGATATTTGAGGTATTTGTCCGGTTCGTTCTTTTGGATGCAATATTGTGTTAATTGTTCTTTTACTTCTTTTTCTCCATGCATTGCATAATATACAAATCTAACCTTGAAATCTACCTTGTCTCCCAATGTTCTTATAGCAGGCAATATTCCCTTTTCTGCTTGTGTTCCGAATGGGCAATGGCTCATTACAAATAATTCAACTACTGGTTTATCTGTTTTTGGTACATTTGCTTGTGCCGGTTGTTGTGATTGTGACATTGTTTCTGGGTTTACGCTTAAATCTATTGCTGATGGGAATAATAATTTTCCATCCTTAGTTGCATAACTATCATAAGATCTTCCCGCGACAGTTAATTTTAATGTATAGATATTTCCTTCATCTTTTATTTCATCAACACTAACTGTTTGTCCTGGGAGAAGTTTACTTAGATAATCTACTGTTTTTGTTTTTAGTTCTGCTTCTGATATTCCTTTAGTGCTTAAGTTTTTTCCTGTTGTTAATACTATCAATAAAGCAATAAGAAGTATTGTTGAAACAGCTCCTAATACCCATGTTGCAATCTCATACTTTTTTTGATTTTTATGCATTTTATGCTCTAAATATTGTTTATGAGCATGAGATTTATTCTTTGATTTTTTGCTCTCATCGGAATGTTTTCCTTCAATAGTATCATCATTTTCCATATTATCACCTCATAAGGTAAATTCCTACCCCCTTTCGCATCTTAGTTAGTGACCATTTATATATTTTATGAAATTTATGCATAAAGACATAATTTTAACTAATAATGTAAAGAAATAAGGTAATAATAGACTGACAAATAAATAAAATTTAAAAACAGATGTTTATACATTGAATTTATGCTCAATAATTTTTTTAATTATTTGAAAGATAAATATTTGAATAGTTTATTGAGAAAAAGTTTTAATGCAATTAAAAAAAGTCCTTTGCTTTTATTGTACATTATTTTTTTAGATATGGTATTTCTAGGATTATTCTACTTATTTAATTATTTGTTCAAAAAAATAATTCCTGATGCTTCTGATATTACTAGATATGCAAATTCTCAAACAACTTTTATAATATTACTGGTAATATTGAGTTTAATTTATTTTCTTTTAATAATTCTTACTTACTCTTTTTTTAACTTAATAGTTATGGGCAATATAAGAAAGATGTCAGAAAAATATGTTCATCGTTTTGTGTTATTCAAAAATATGTTTATATTGAATCTTCTTTTATTTTTTATATTTTTCTTGTTCGTTTCACTTTTGAATTATCTTGGTTCATTTTTGATTGGCAAGCCAGTATGGTTACTGTATATAATAGTCATAATATCTCTAATAGTTTTAATGTTCATATATGTATTTTATCATTTTAGTAATGCTATATTGATATTAAATTATAATAAGTTAAGAGATATTATAAAAAAATCTTTTCAGAACACAATTTCTTTTTCATATTGGGGGATAATATCTTTCAATATTTTTGTTGTAATTATTTATTTAGTAATTTATTTATTATTGACTTTGATTTTAGGCGATTATATTTTAAAGAATTACGAATTATTTGTTAACTCCTCTAGTATAATCACTTTGATTTTAATATATTTTTTATTCGTATTTAATAGAATATATTTCTTTTTTCTTTCTGAAAAAAATATTAAAGGATTAAAGAATGATTATAGAAAAAAATAAAAATTTGACATTTTAATTTTTTGTATTTAATTTCTTTATAGTTAGTCAATTTTTATATATTTTTATAAAATCTTTGTTTATATAATATTTTTTATTATTTATGCGTTCTTAGTTTATTTTATTTTTTATAATTTATTTTATGATTTATTATATTATATTACATTTGTTATTTTATTATTTTATATTAATTATTTTGATACTATTATTTTATTTGATCATATTCTTTTATTGTTTCTTCAATGTGTGGATCTTTAAAGAATCCTGTTCCCATAACTAAAATGTCTGCACCAGCATCTATACATTTCTGTATATTTTGCATGTTTATCCCACCATCAACTGCTATGCTGAATTTAAGGCCTTTATTTTTTCTTATTTCTTTCAGTTTTCGTATTTTTCTTAAGGAGTGTTCTATAAATTCTTGTCCTGGAAGACCTGGATAGACTGACATTACAAGGATGAGATTTACTTGTTCTATATATTTTATTTCATCAACATGCGTATCCGGGTTTATGCTAATTCCTACATTTTTATTATTTTTTTTAAGAAAGTTTATTGTTTTTTGAAAGTCATGCCTTAAGACTTCATTATGTATTATAAACATGTCTGATAGATGAAAATAGTCTTTTATATATCTATTATAGTCAAGTACCATTAAATGTGTATGTCTTTTCTTTTTGCATTGTAACTTGTTTATTATTGACGGTGTGAATGTTTTTGATTTTATAAATCTTCCATCACCTATATCTAAATGTAATATGTCAAATTTCCTGTTTTTAATTGCAGAATTAATATGTTCTATCATCTGTATATTGCTTTCTTTTTTCCTTTTTGCTTCAAAATAAAAACTTAATATTGAAACCGCTATTCTTGTCATTTTATAATAATGTGTTTATTTTTCATCTCATTTTATTTTTTAATTCTTTTATTTCTCTATAATAAGCTGTTTTAGTAATAATATATATTATTAATATAATTTTTTTTATTAATATTTATTAGTAATATTCTTTTTTTATTAATATTCTTTTTTTATTTATAAATTTACTAATTTTATTAAATGATTTTATTAATTACAAAACATTTTTATATTAGAAAGAAAAATAATTAGTATGAAAATTAGTATGAAAAAAATAGATGGATTCATAGCATCAGATCATAGAGGTTTTAAGCTTAAAAAACATCTTAAAGAAAATTTTTCTTTAATTGATCTTGGAGTGTTTGATGATAAAAAAAAGGTAGATTATCCGGACTATGCAAAAAAACTATGTAATCTTGTTAAAAAAGAAAAATCTAGAGGAATATTAATATGCGGTACGGGTATAGGAATGAGTATCGCTGCTAATAGATATAAAGGTATACGTGCTGCATTATGTCATGATGTAAAAGATGCAGAATTAGCAAGAAAACATAATGATGCTAATGTATTAGTGCTTTCAGGAGATTTTACTAAAAAGGAAGATGCACAAGAAATAGTTAAAAAGTTCTTCAACACTCCATTTTCCGGTGAGATAAGGCATAAAAGAAGGATAAAAAAAATAGATTATCAGTAGATTATAAATTTGTATGATATTTGTATTTTATATGTTAATTTTTTTAATTAAGTAGAATTAATTTTTTCTTCCTCCAAACATTTTTTGTAACAATGCATCTACCTGTTTTTTATCTTTTTCTGACATTTTTATTATTCTTCCACGAGGATCGTTATCATACTTTGGAGCTTCTGTTTTTTCTGTGACTTTCTTCGGCGCGTCATGATTTATATCTGTTATAATTTCATTTATTTCCTTGAATTCTTTTATCGGTTGTCCTGAAGGATTTTTTTCTTTTAATTGTATTACTTCTTGACAGGATTCTAAAATATTCTCTGCTGTCAATCCGAATTTATCAAACAATTCATAAGGTTTGCCTGATTCTCCGAACTTATCATTTATTCCAAGTATCTTTAAAGGAATTCTTGATAGAGACAATGCTTCAGCAACAGCACTTCCAAGTCCTCCATATATTGAATGTTCTTCTATTGTAACTACTGCTTTGCATTTGTTTGCATAATATAATAATGTATCTTTGTCTAGTGGCTTTATTGTATGCATGTTCATTATGCATGCACTAATGCCTTTTTCTGCAAGCAGATTTGCTGCACGCAATGCTTCACTAACCATTAAGCCACAGGCAATAATAAGTACATCTGTTCCTTCTCTTAATATATTTGCTTTTCCAATTTTAAATTCTGAATATTCGTTAGTTATAATAGGACTTGGCTCCCTTGATAATCTTAAATAGCATGGACCGTTTCTTTGAATTATTGCATCAAGTGCTTTTTGAGCTTCTAATGCATCACATGGGACAACAACTGTGAAATTAGGCATTGTTCTGAATACTGAAATGTCTTCTTCACACATCTGACTCACACCATCCTGTCCTAATGAAATGCCCGAATGATGTCCTGCAATTTTTACATTAGAATTATTTATTGCAATTAATCTTATTTGTTCATGTCCTCTTAAGCAGAATGCTGCAAAAGTATTGGTTATAGGGATTTTTCCTTCTAAAGCTAGGCCATTGGCCATTCCAAACATGTCTTGCTCGCTTATACCCACTTGTATGAAACGTTCAGGATGCTTCTCTGCGAATGTTTTCACTCTAGAAGATTCAGCAAGGTCAGCAGTTAATACTATAATCTTATCATTATCTAATTCTGCCAATCTTCTTCCATATCCGTCACGTGTAGCGATTTTGTCAATCATTATATTTTTCTCCTATTTATCTCAACTCCTCAATCGCTCTCTGGAATTGTTCCTTGTTTGGTGCTTTGCCATGCCATTCTGCTGTGTTTTCCATAAAAGAGACACCTTTGCCTTTTACTGTATTGAATATTATTATATTATTCTTTCCTTCATTGCTTGAATTCAATGCATTTTCGAATGCAGACATTATTTGTACCATATCATGTCCGTCTGCCATTATTGTGTTGAATCCGAAATCAAAAAATTTCTTTTGTAGAGGTTCAAGATCTTTTATATCCTTATTAGTTCCATCAAGTTGTATATGATTATTATCTATAATAATTATTAGATTGTTCAAGTTATACTTGTTTATTGTAGCAAGGCTTTCCCAAACTTGTCCTTCATTCAATTCCCCATCACCAAGCAAACAATATACTTTGGCTGGATTATTGTCGAGGCGCAACGCGAATGCAATTCCTGCAGCTATTGATAATCCTTGTCCTAGACTTCCTGATGTTGTTTCCATCAAATCGAACTTGCTCTTGTCAGGATGTCCCTGCAGTCTAGAATTTAATTTTCTGAAAGTCATTAATTCGTTAACATCAAAATATCCTGTGCGTGCAAGCAGGGAATAATATACCGGGCAACAATGTCCCTTGCTTAATATGAATCTGTCTCTATTATTATCCTTAGGATTTTTCGGGTTATGATTAAGATACTTAAAGAATAATACAGTCAAGAAATCTGTTGCTGATAATGAACCACCAGGGTGACCGCTTCCGGCTTCATATATCATCGAGAGTATATCTCTTCTGACATCTTTCGCTATAGTTTTCAACTGTTCTATATCAGTTATTTTCTGCATTATCAAAATAAGAAAAGAAATAATTTATATATTTAATGGTATATTTTTATTTTTGTATTTTTGTTTTAGTTTGATGATTATTTTTTTACTTTAATCTTCTTCTGCGAATTTCTTGATAGCCTCGAAGTTTTCTACAATTAATTTTGCTTTCGCTTTACCGAATTGAAACGGATAATTGTCATCATCGCTTCTCTTAAGTATAATCATCTTGTTTCCTTTGAATTCACCATACTCGACCACCATATTATCACCTAGTATTTAAGAAATACGGTTTATTTTAAAAGTTTATTAAAAACTAAAATTATAACATCATACTTAAGTATATAAAGTCTAAAGTTATAAAATTTATAAAATCTCTTGTTTACCTTTATTATGAAAGATTTCGAAACCAAGATAAGATTATCAACAGTATTCCATTAACACTAAGTATATGATGAATTCATGTTAGAATGTAGAGGCAGTTATTAATACTATATATCATATTCATAAACAAAAAATTTTTGGCATGACAACAGCAGGATTTGTTCAAAATATCTCTAAATTATTTTCTTATATCGGCATTACGGAATTATTAAAAGAACCTGCAGATACTTATGTAAAGAAATTTCCTGAAGAATTATTCTTATTATATGGATTTATAAAAATATAATATGCCGGTATTCGCATATTACTAAAGCCTGATTATAAAGAAATAAAAAAATTATGGTGCAATGGCACACATATACTGTTTATGCTTTGTAGTATTGTCGTCTAGTTTCTCTTTCTGTTATAGGTTGTCATATTTCTTCGATATGCAGTTCATATATTTCGTTCATACGTGCGATTCTTTCTTCCATAGCATTTTCATCAAACTGCTCTGACAATAGCTGTCTGAATGCTCTTTCTGCTTCTCTCCTATGATATTCCCTGGCTGTTTCCGGTAGGTGATGTCTTCGACGTCTGCTTGTTAAGTAGGGATAATTGTTGTATGAGAAGATATTATAGGCTGTCCTCATAAGAGTATTGATGTATCTCTCAGATATACTATTTATTCGCAGATATCTTTCTCCATCACTAGTATTTATAATGTTATTATTTACGTATCTTATGAAGTCGTTTATCTGTCGTGTTAATCCTGTTTGGGAATATATTGGTTCTATGCTGTTGATTATATTATTTAGATTATTTATTGCATTCATACTTTGAACCTGCGAAGTATATTCCTGTACTCTGGATTCGTATAATGGTCTAATTGTAGGTTCATAAATCAAATCCCCGTTATGAAATTCCGTGTAAGGTAGATTTCCTTCTAATATATTCAAAGCAACGGTCGTCGTTTCTCTTACGAATCTTTCCAGATCCATTCTATCTTCTTCTCTTCTATTTCGAATAATTTCTTGTATATTTTCTTCAACTGTCATTTTCATAACCCCCGTAATCTTTTTGATTACACTATATTAATGAATTATTAAGTATATTAACTTAATGTTATTATATTAACAATAAAATTTATAAATGTTAAATTAGTATAAGCGTTTATGGTAACTGTCTCACATCTTGTAGGAAAGATAATTAAAGATAAACCGTTCCTTGAGGAAGCTTTAAGGAGGGGTATAATAAATTATGTTGCATTGGCCCAAGAATTGCAACCACAAATAGAGAAGGAGTTAGGAAAGAAAGTCAAGACAAGTGCAGTTATGATGGCATTAAGAAGATTGAATGAGTTATTGCAGAAAAAAGGCATATTAAGAAACGAATTGAAATTCAAGAGCGAAGATATCTCCATAAGGTCATCGTTATTCGAAATAACCATACTGAAATCATCAAATACCATCAGCAATATACGCAAGATATATGACATTACTGATTTCTCTCGAGGAGACATGTTGACTATTACTCATGGGATATATGAGATAACGATAATCGCATCATCTAGATTGACAAAGAAAATTGAGAAAATTCTGGAAAACGAACATATAATAAAAATTATTGGTTCACTCGGTGCATTGACTATCAAGATCCCTGCAAATTCTATTGAAACAGTTGGCTTGTTCTATAATGTCACAAAGATACTTAATTGGGAGAACATAAATATAGTAGAGATTGTATCAACATTTACAGAGATGACATTTATCCTAAAGGAAGATGATCTAGCGAGAGCATTCGAGGCGATGAGGAGGAATTGAATCAAATCTTAAAAATTCTACTTATAGCCCCATAGAAATATATTTTTAAGAAAAATATAAAAATTTATGTTTCTTTATTGTCTTTATTGAATTCCTAGCCTGTCTTCTGTTTCTTTTATCTTTAACGTTGTCTTGATTACTGTGTCAGGATTCAACGATATACTATCGATTCCACATTCTACTAGGAATTGTGCAAATTCCGGATAATCTGAAGGTGCTTGTCCGCATATTCCTATCTTTCTATGATATTGTTTTGCATCTGCAATTACTTTTTTTAATAATCTTTTTACTGCTTCATTTCTCTCATCATAGATGTGAGCAACAATTTCTGAATCCCTGTCAAGTCCAAGAGTTAATTGTGTTAAATCATTGCTGCCAATGCTGAACCCGTCAAAAATTTCTGAAAATTGATCGCTTAAGATTACATTTGATGGGATTTCACACATTACATATACTTGTAATCCATTTTCTCCTTTTCTTAAGCCGTGTTTTTCCATTTCTGCAAGGACTCTTCTTCCTTCTTCTACCGTTCTACAGAATGGAATCATTACTTTTAAGTTTGTCAAGCCATATTCATTCCTTACCTTTAATACTGCTTGGCATTCAAGAGCAAACCCTTCTTTATAACCTTCACTATAATATCTCGATGCACCTCTCCATCCTATCATTGGATTGTCTTCTTTCGGTTCATAAGCTTTTCCGCCGATAAGATTTGCATATTCGTTTGTTTTAAAGTCAGAGAATCTTAAAATAACATCTTTTGGATAGAATGCTGCGGCAATCATTCCGATACCTTGAGCAAGTTTATCAACAAAAAACTTTACTTTATCATCATATCCAAGACTTACTTCATCAATTTGTTTTTTTATTTCAGGCGGTTGTTCGTTGTAATGTAATAATGCAAGAGGATGTGCCTTTATGTATGACATTATTATGAATTCTTCTCTTGCTAATCCTACACCATCATTTGGAATAAAGGATAAGTCAAACACTTCTTCTGGATTGCCACAATTCATCATTATCTTTGTTTTTGTTCTTGGCATGTTTTGTAAATCGATCTTTTTTATCTCGTACGGAAGTATTCCATCGTATACATTTCCTATATCCCCTTCTGAGCAACTAACTGTTATCTGCTGTCCAGTCTTGATTTTTTCTGTGCCATCAATGGTTCCTACGATGCAAGGAATTCCTAGTTCTCTCGATATTATTGCTGCATGGCATGTTCTGCCACCCCTGTTTGTTACTATTGCTGATGCTATTTTCATTATCGGTTCCCAATCAGGATCAGTCATTTCTGTAACTAATACTTGTCCTTTTTTGAATTTACCAATATCGTGTACATCTTTTATTATGTTTGCTTCTCCTGAACCTATTCTTTCCCCGACTGATTTTCCTTTTACTATAATAGTTCCTTTCTGTTTAAGAACGTAATTTTCGAGTATGTTTCTGTTTTTTCTACTTACTACAGTTTCAGGTCTTGCCTGTACTATGTATAATTCACCAGTTTCGCCGTCTTTTGCCCATTCCATATCCATGGGTTTGAAGTGTCCTGCTTTCCAGGAATAATGGTCTTCTATTATGCAAGCCCATCTTGCGAGGGTTAGTATTTCTTCATCGTTTAAAACAAATTTGTTTCTTTCTGACTCTGGAACAACAATGTTTTTTGTAGGTTTATTTCCTTCAAAACTGTAAACCATCTTTAATTCTTTTGTTCCTATCTTTTTTGAAATTACTGGTTTGTATCCCTGTTTTAGTGTTGGCTTGAAAACATAATACTCATCCGGGTTTACTGCTCCTTGCACGATATTTTCTCCAAGACCCCATGATCCTGTTATGAATACAACATCTTTGAATCCTGATTCTGTATCTATTGAGAACATTACTCCAGAACAAGCTTTATCAGAGCGCACCATTTTTTGCACGCCAACAGATAATGCTATATTGAAGTGATCAAATCCTTTATCAACTCTATAAGAGATTGCTCTGTTAGTGAATAATGATGCAATACATTTCTTTACTGCCTCTAAAACTTGGAAATCTCCTCGTATGTTTAAGTATGTTTCTTGTTGTCCAGCGAAGCTTGCATCGGGTAGATCTTCAGCAGTAGCACTGCTTCTCACCGCTACATCTACATCGCTCCTGTCCCTTTTGTATGCTCCACATAAGTCCCTGTATGCGGATAGTATCGCGTTTTTTAATTCTTGAGGGAATTCTGCTCTTAATATTGTATCTCTTACTTTTTGTCCTCTTTCGGAAAGATTTTGTATATCATGAGTGTTCAGGTCTGAAAGTATTTGTTTTATTTGTTCCTTTATTCCTGCTTTTTCGAGGAAATACCTATAAGCGTATGCTGTTAGTGCAAAACCATTAGGTACTTTTATTCCTTTTGATGTCAGGTTTACATACATTTCTCCTAATGAGGCATTTTTTCCTCCAACATAGGGGACGTCATCATTATTTAATTGATCAAACCACAGAATAAACATTTTTGATTTATCCATATTATTTCCTCCAATAGTATTATTATCTTATTTTCTTCAATATTATTATTAATATAAAAATTAATATAAAATTATTGTTGATATAAAAAAGTACACTGATTGTAAAAATATAATATATATTTAGTTGTGAATTATAATAAATTATGAAATTGTATTTATTAAATTATAAAACTATAACTATGTTTTATAAATAATATTGGTTATAATTATGGCTTAAGAAAAAGTATATTCTCACCCCTTTTTCCCAAGCCATTTAGCATCATAAAATATTTAATCGGGTTCAATATGTTTCTCTATATTTCTTTCTATGTATTAAAAATCTTTAAGAGAATATATAAATGTTTGTTATTATTTTTGAGTTGTATTTTTATGCTTCGTTTTTTTGCTTTTTTATGTACATTGAGAATTATTTATTTTTAAAAGATTAGAAAGGTATATGCTTTCTAATATTTTTTCTATTGTGTAACTTTTATGTTTTATTTCTATTCCAAACTCTGCTGTTTCTTTAATACCTTTATTTCTTATGTATACCTTTCCAAATATTCTGTTTTGATGCGCTTCTATCAGGGAGTTGTTTCCTTGTAGAAAATACTCGTTTTTATGATTGAATAATCCTATGTATTTTTTGTTTAATTTTATACTTGTTATCCTATTGTCTTTGTGTTGTTTTATCTCTCCATAGGTAATGGCTATTCCTGAATAATCCATCATCAATCCTGAAAAGTTTTTATTATTATTGAAAATCTTCATTATAGAAAAAACTTTTGCGTCACACTTTTCGTAATTCCACCATCCTATGTAATCAGGGTTTAAATAAATGTCATGTATATTTTCTGAGTTTAAATGTTCATAGGGTATTTTATTCTTTAAATAATGATTTGCTTCTTTTATTGTGTTTATTATGCTTTCGATGAGAATTTCTTCTAATTTTTCCTTATCTCTTAGCTTATATTGTACCATTTTATTTATATTATTGTTTGATTTTTTTTATACCTTTTGATCTTTTTATACTATTTTGATCTATACTATTATCTTTTTATGATATTTCTATTAATTTAAATAAATCAGTTTGATTATCGAGAAAAAGGATTTTATTTTTATAATTTACTATTTAAAAGTATTAATTTACTTTATATTGTGCTATTATTTTTTATTTTGTGATTTTTTTTAATTTGATTACTCTTTTTTTAAATAAATGGTTTGTGTTGGGAAAGCAAACTCTATGCCTGCTTTTTCAAATCTTTCTTTTATTGCAAGATTTATTTCAGTTCTTACTTTTGAAATCCCTTCTTTTGGCGGTATGGAATATCCTGCGTTTAATATTAATGATGAGTCAGCAAATTCAGAAAAACCAACATAATAGTTTGCTACAGGGTCGTTTTTTATAACAGCAGGATGCTCTTCAAAAATATTCTTTATGATTTGTATTGCTTCTTTTATTTTTTCTGAAGGGGTATTGTATACTATGCCTATTCTTAAAGTGAATCTTATTGCATGATCCTTATTTTCTCTGCTTTTATTCTCTATAGCGCTTGACGCTATTACTGAGTTTGGTATATTGATAAATGTATCTATGGGGCTCTTTAATGTTGTTGATCGCATTCCTATTTGAGTTACATATCCTTCATACCTATCGTCAATTCTTATTCTATCTCCAATATGGAATGATTTATCAGCAATTATTGCTATGCCACCAAAAAGATTAGTTAGCAAGGGTTGTGCTGCTAATGCAAAGGCAAGACCTCCGATACCAAGACCCGCGACTAGTGACGTCACATCATATCCGAAGTCTTTTATAAGGAATATTGCTCCAATTACTATGATTATTACCTTAACAGTATTTTTTATAAAAGGCAATAGTTGATCGTCAAGTTGACTTTCTGATTTTTCTATAACCGGCAAAAGGTAATGTTCTATTATTGCGTCAAGGAGTTTTATTATCGTCCAGATTACTAGTATAACAATCATTATTTCTATTGTTCTATAATATATTTTTGTTGAGAATTCTGATAAATTCAAATAATTGCCTGCTATATAGAATCCTGTAATGAATAATCCAAAAACAAACGGTTTTTCAATAATACTTATTATAATGTCATCCAGAACAGTCTTTGTTTTTGAAGCAATTTTTTTCATTATTTTAATTATAAAAAAAGAAAATACTTTACCTAAACCAATAAATAGAATTAATATAATTAATGCAATAATATAAGACTTTATAGTGTTGCCCAGTAAAGATATTTCAAGATAATTTTCAAAGTTCATGTTAGTTAGGCAATGTTGAGTTATTTATAAACATTTTGTAGTTATTCTTATGTAGATATAGTTTTTTCTTATGTATATGTTTTAGTTATTATTTTTTGTTTATAGTTATTATTTATTGTTGACTTTTTTATAAGTTACTTTGTTATAATTAATGTTTATGTTATTATATATTAGTATATGGTTTATAAGGCATTAGTTTAATCCTGATACTCTTCTGATTCATCTTCTTCGTTTATTTCTTTCTTTAAGCCTGTATCTTCCTTTTCAGAGGTGCTATCGGATTTTTCCAAGCGAATTTTTTCTTTTAAATATTCTCTTAATTCTTTTCGTGTAACAAAATTTTTCGGATCCCAAAGATCAAGATACTTTTCTATTACCATTATATCTGTTTTTTTTGCAGCTTGACTTATTTCATCATTGAATATACTTATTTTTTCAAAATAATCACTAACATCTTTTTTAAGTTTTAAGTTATCTTCATTGAGTATTTTCAATTCCTTTACAAATCCTCTTTCTGTTTCCAATATGTTTTGGTCAGTTAATTGAATTTTTTTTCTAATATTATTATATCTCTCTTCGAGTATTCTAAGTCTTCTATCCAAGTCAGTTATTATATTGGCAATTTGTTCTATTTCAACATTTTGTTTAGAAGATGTATTATTCTGTGATTGTTGTTGTACTTGTTCTTGATTAAATAATTGGTTTTCTATTTGATTTTGAGGATTAAATTCTTGCATATGTTGTTTTAAAATGTTTTAATATAAATATTTAATTATTTAAGAATTGTTTGAGCATTTTCTATTATTATTTTTAATTTTTTTCATTTTTGTATTTATTCAAAAAATTTATATATCTACTAATAGAAAGTAGTATAAAAATAATGTGTGGTATAAACATAACGTAAAAATAAAAATATATAAAAATACTGTGCTTTATACAAATATATACCTTATTTTGTAAATTTTTTATGACTGGAGGTGAAGTATGCTTTTTAATAGTCAGGGTATTTCTTCAGATATAGTTCATGAGGGGGAAGAAACAATACTTAGAATAGATTATGAAAATTCTTTTGAAGTTCCCTCTATAGAGGATTCTGAAAATTGTATGTCTGATACTATAGATAAATTGATTAGTAATAAAAATGTTACAAAGATTGTTTTCACTCAAAGAAGAGACTACGAATATGATTATAATCAAACTAGGCTGCTTGTTGAAATAGCTAAAGTTTATTCACATCTTTTAAAACAGAAAGGATTATTTAATTATTCAGCCATTGTAATGAATATACAAAACCCGGTGGTATTAAAGGATGCACAAGAGCGATATGCAAAACTTCAACAAATAGTATTTAACAAGCTAAAAAGAGATCCAATAGGGGCATACGTTGAATTAAGAAGACTTGTACGTGCGGACAAAATAGAATTAGATAAATCTCTAGAGGAGTCTTATTCTTTAATGTTAGAAAAATATATTCATATTTTAAGTTACGTGATTAGGCTTCTTGAAGGAACTAAATTAATAAACATCGCTAAGTCTCATATTGCAGGAATGAAAGATGGGGACAGGTCAATATATAGGAGAATTTTTACTCCTAATATTAAACCAGATTTCATGTTTACTAAAATAATGTCTTCGTATCCTAAGAATTCTGAGGAACTTGAAAATTATACTGTCAGAAATTCTGAAGTGATAATATTTAAGTTAGCTCATAATGTTCAAAACTTATATCATATTACTCCTCCTGAATTTAAACTTGAGGAAGAAAAGTACGAGATTCTTGATCTTGCTAGAAAAATCATGTCTGAGCATAAGCCAGATAAGCAAGAATTTGTTGATCCTGCGAGAATGAGAGAGGTTTTCATGAATGTTGGCAGGGATTTAATTGAAGAACTAGCTGAATATCGGAATGTTAAGCTTAAGAATTCTGAAATAGAAGAATTAGCAAGAATTCTTGTAAGATACACTGTTGGCTTTGGAATAGTTGAAGCATTATTAGAGGATGAAAAAATACAAGATATAACAATTAATAGCCCAATGGGGCAGGTTCCAATATTTATTGTTCATCAGGATTATGATTATTGCAGAACTAATCTTATACCTACATTAAAGGATGCTGAGTCTTGGGCTTCTAAACTAAGAATGATGTCAGGAAGACCTCTTGATGAGGCAAATCCAGTCCTTGACACTGAAATATTTATACCAGGAACAGCTAATGCAAGAGTTGGCGTAATAAGTGAGCCTTTAAATCCTACCGGATTGGCATATGCTTTTAGAAGACATAGAGATAATCCTTGGACTTTTGCTTTATTCTTGAAAAATGGAATGATTAATGCAGAAGCCGCAGGTTTAATGAGTTTTCTAATAGATGGATCAAGGACAATGTTAGTTGCAGGTACAAGGAGCGCAGGTAAATCCTCTCTATTAGGCGCTATAATGGTTGAGGTGATGAGGAAGTATAGAATAATAACAATAGAAGATACTCTTGAATTGCCCGCAATGTCACTTAAAAAATTAGGTTTTAATATACAACAAATGAAGGTTAGTTCTTCTCTTTCTAAAAATACTTCAGAAATTTCTGCAGAGGAAGGTATAAGAACAACATTAAGGCTTGGTGATTCTTGCTTATTTGTTGGAGAAGTAAGAAGTACAGAAGCGAGGTCATTATATGAGGCAATGAGGGTTGGAGCGTTAGCAAATGTTGTTGCTGGTACAATCCACGGAGATAGTCCCTATGGTGTATATGATAGAGTTGTTAATGATTTAAATGTTCCAAAGACAAGTTTTAAGGCTACTGATATAATAATAGTTGCTAATCCTATAAGAAGCGCCGATGGACTTCATAGATGGAGAAGAGTTACTCAAATAACAGAGGTTAGGAAAAAATGGGAAGAAGATCCAGTTATTGAGAAAGGTTTTGTTGATTTGATGAAATATAATAGTAAGACTGATCAATTGGAATTATCAGAGGATTTAATGAATCAAGATAGTGAAATAATAAAGGCAATAGCAGAAAATGTTAAGGAATGGTCCGGTAATTGGGATGCAGTATGGGATAATATTATGTTAAGAGCAAAAAATTATAAAACACTAGTGGATATTTCAAAAAGATTGAACGCTCCAGAATTGCTTGAGGCGAGATTTGCTGTTGAGGCGAATGATCAGTTTCATAAGATATCAGATAAGATTAAGGAAGAAATAGGTGTTATGGATAGTAAGAGAATATTTTTTGAGTGGCATGAATGGTTGAAGCGTGCCGCAAAAAGTTATGTTATGAGGCCTCATAGTTAACATTTATTAACATGTATTAAGATGTATTAATTAATATGTATAATAGTATATAATAAGACGTATAAAAGACGTATAATATTTAAGACGTATAATGTTATTTTATTTTAAAAGTATTATTCGTTTATAAGTGAAGTATAATTTTGTAAATTCAACATGTAACTATTTGAAGCATTTTAGAAGAGGTGTAGATGGTTTCTATAAATCCTGAAAGTTTTAAAGAGTTTGAAAATAAGTATAGGGAGAGAATAAAGAAAGAGTTCGAAGAATACAAGAAGGGCAAATCTTTTTCTACACAATCAAGACAATATCAAGATTTTAAGAAGCAATGGATGCCTAAAAATCTCACAATTTATGAAAAATTATGTAATATTTCTGAGAGTGTATTCAAAATAACTCCTGATAAAAAAGAGGCAGAAGAATTACAAGAATACATTAATATATGTCATTTAAGCGTGACTCCTTCCGGGGTTAAAAGTTTTTCTTTTCTTGGACCTATAGTTTTAATACTTGTTATTTCCTTTTTTAGCTTTTTAATTCCTTTTCTTTTAAGCCCTGAACCAGATTTAAATTCCTCAATATTTTTTGTAATATTTGTAACTATCGCAGGTATGGTTCTAATAATACCCTTAAGCAGACTTCCGGAGTTTTTAGCTAATAATTGGCGTATGTCAGTTAGTAATGAAATGGTTTTGTCAATATTCTATATAGTAACATATATGAGACATACTTCAAACTTAGAGAATGCCATAGATTTTGCTGCAGAACATTTGCCTCCTCCATTAAGTCTCGATTTAAAGAAAGTAATATGGGATGTTGAGACAGGAAAATATGATTCAATAAAAGAAAGCCTTGACGCTTATTTAGAAACATGGAAGAAATGGAATATAGAATATGTAGAGAGTATGCAATTAATACAATCAAGTCTTTATGAAACTTCTGAGTCAAGAAGACTAGATAGTCTTGAAAAGTCTTTAAGATTAATATTAGATGAAACTTATGAAAAAATGTTGCATTATGCTCATAACCTTCAAGGACCATTAACAATGCTTAATATGTTAGGTATTGTTCTTCCAATACTAGGGTTGGTTATTCTTCCCTTGGTTGTTAGTTTTATTGAGGCAGTTAAGTGGTATCACCTTTTAGTATTATATGACATAACCCTCCCTATAGGTGTTTATTATTTAGGAAAGATTATAATGAGTACTCGTCCATCAGGGTATGGTGAAACAGATATCTCTAAAAATAACCCTGAGATGAAAAAATTAACAAATATAATTATTAAGGTGGGTAACAGTGATATAGTATTGAGTCCTTTTTATGCTGCATTCTTCTTATTTATAGTATTTTTCTTAATTGGTATTAGTCCAATTATAATTCATTCACTTGTTCCTGGTTGGGATTTAGTTGTAACCTCAGATAATGAAATTGTTATTATTGATAATTACTCAATAGAGAATGGCAAGTTTTATTTTCTAGGCTATAGGCAGGATGGTGACAGATATATCGGTCCTTTTGGTCTAGGTTCTGCTATTATTAGCTTGTTTGTTCCTTTGGCTTTTGGTCTTTCTTTAGGAGTATATTATAGTATAAAATCAAAGAACATAATTAAAATTCGTGAGGAATCAAAAAGATTAGAGAATGAATTTGCCGGAGCGTTATTTCAATTAGGCAATCGTATAGGAGACGGTCTACCAATAGAAATCGCTTTTAGTAAGGTTGCTGAAGTAACTGCCGGAACAACTTCTGGTAGATTCTTTGAACTAGTTAGTTTAAATATAACAAAGTTAGGAATGAATGTTGAGAGTGCAATATTTGATAAGAAGAATGGCGCATTAGTATATTATCCAAGCAATCTTATCGAGAGTTCTATGAAAGTTTTAGTTGAATCTAGCAAGAAAGGACCATTGGTTGCTAGTCAAGCAGTAATTAATGTTTCTGAGTATATAAAACAAATACATCGTGTTGATGAACGTTTGAAAGATTTAATGGCAGATACTATAAGTAGTCTTCAGAGTCAAATTTCTTTTTTAACTCCTGCAATTGCAGGCATAGTTATAGGTATAACTTCAATGATAACCACAATATTGGGAAGTTTAAAGGATCAAATGTCAAAACTTAGCGGTAGTTTGGATTCGAATAGTCTAAATATAGGTAATTTGCCAAATCAAGGTTTTGATTTTTTCGGTATGGGGATACCTACTTTTTATTTCCAAATAATAGTCGGTATTTATGTTGTTCAAATAATATATATAATGACAACTATAGTTAATGGTATAAGAAACGGTGTTGATCCATTAAATGAGCGTTATCTTCTTGGAAAGAATCTTAAGAATAGCATATTACTTTATACTATTATCTCTTTCTTAGTAATGTTGATATTTAACATTATTGCAGGTTTGGTTTTATCTGGCCTGGTATCAACAACAGGAATATAGATATTAAAGGATAAAGAGCATAGATTTTTTTATTTTTTTGCTTCTTTTTTTAAATAAAAAAGGTTTTTAACAAAATTCAATAGCAACATTTATATATCTTTCCAAATGAGTATATAGCATGGACAAAGGAATAATAGATCCATGGGGTTCAAAAGAGATTAAAGTAGATGAGAGATTAATTCGGAAATTTGGTTTAAATAAGTTTAAAGAATCCGAAATTCCTTGTAATCATTACTTGTTTAAAAGAAAGATTATTGTAGCTCATAGAGATTTTGGGATAATTAAAGAAGCAATAGCTAATAAGAAGACTTTTATTCAAATCACAGGCATTGCTTCTTCAGGTCCCTTGCACTTAGGACATAAAGTAGATATAGATGCGTATCTATTATTTAGATCACTTGGGGCAAAAAGCTTTTTTGTTGTTTCGGATATTGATGCTTATGTTTCCCGTCCAGATTCGAAGATTCCTAGTCTTCAGGTAGCGAAAGACAATGCCGTTAATATCATATCACATTTATTGGCTTTCGGAATACCTAGAGAAGAGATATATGTTCAAAGTAAAAAAGAACAGAGGTACTATGAATTTGCTTTTGAAGTTTCAAAAAAAATAACAGAGAATACTTTTAAAGCCATTTATGGGCATATGAATCTAGGAAAACTTTCTGCTAATCTATTACAATATTCTGACATCTTACATTTTCAATTAAAAGAATATTTTGGACCAACACCAACAATAACCGGTATTGGTGTTGAACAGGATCCTCATGCTAGGGCTTGTAGAGATTTAGCAAGAAGACTACCATATGACCTAAAACTACCCTCTTTTTTTTATTTCCTACACCAATCGGGATTGCAAGAAGGAAGTAAAATGAGCGCATCACTGCCAGATACTGCGATTTTCCTAGATGATTCTCCTAATGAGGTAAGAAGAAAAATTAATAAGGCATTTTCTGGAGGAAGAGACTCTATAGAGTTACATAGGAAATTAGGAGGTATTCCAGAAAAAGACAAGGCTTATGAAATCTTATTTTATCATCATCCAGATGATGAATTTGTTAAAAGTATTTATAACAAGTATAAAAGTGGGGAAATGTTAACAGGAGAACTCAAGAAGATTTGTATAGATTTTCTAACAACTTTTTTAACAGAACATCAAGAAAAGGTTAAGAAAAATAGAGCTATTGCTAAAGAAATTGTATTTGGAAAATAATAATAAATAGAAGAAAATTCTTATTAGAGGAAGTATTTATAATTTTTTATTAAATAATTTTATGGGACGGAGGAGATTTGAACTCCTGACATCTACGGTTCTGAAATGTTAATGCAATGCTTCAGCGTAGCGCTCTCCCAGGCTGAGCTACCGTCCCATTAATAAGCATTAAATATTTAGTAAATTAATCTTTTAAAGCTTAAATTTATTTTAATGCGACATAAAAAGTGTTAGCAGTATGTTATTTGAATTATTTTATGTTTGTGATAAGTTTTTGATTTAAATATCTTTTTATTTTTTCAACCATTCTATTTCTTCATCGCTCAATTTTAATTCTGAAGCAAGCTTATTTAAGATAGTGTTATTCTTAGCTATTAACTTTATGTATGGCATATCTGTTAATGAGCGCTTTAAAGATGTGTGTGTATATGATGAAATTTTTGATGCAACACTTTTTTTCCTAAGATTTTTTTGATTAATAATCCACATTTTTAGTATCCTAGATGAAGGTGAATACTTTATGTAAGAGGGATTTTTCTCTTTCTTTGAAAGTGCTACTCCAACGCTCAATATCTCATAAATGTATGCATAAAATCTGTAATATTGCCATCTTCTTATTCTTCCAAAAAGAACATCCGCATCTGATAATTCAGTGTATGCTTTCGCTAATGATTCCTCGTTTTTATATTCCTTACTTAAATTTTCATCAATCCATAGAAATATTTTATCTATGTCTTCTTCTACATTGTTAAATGCTGTTAATGCTATTTCAGGGTCTTTTGTTTTAAATATTTTAAGCAGCGCATTGATTATTGTTTCTTCTCTTTCCCTTTCAGATGTTTCATTGACATGTTCTTTTGTTATTTTTTCATTTAATCCTGCAATATTTTCTAAATCGTTTATTGCTGATCTCAAATCACCTTGATTTTTTCTTGATAATGTTAGTAGTGCATCGTCGTCTATTTCTATTCCTTCTTTCTTGCATATATCTTTGAGCTTACTTATCATAGCAAGCGTACTTATTGCATCATATTGTACCAGTATGGATTTACTTCTCAAAGAGTTAAATTTTTGATCCCAAGGATCATTTGCAGTCATAATAATAGGATAAGGACTTTCTTCTATTATCTTCAATATTGAAGGTATTCCTCCCCTATCCTGACTTCCTGAAATACCGTCTATTTCATCTATTAAGATTATTTTTTTCTTTCCGAATAATGATTGCTGTTTTATTGCAGGCACTATCCTGTTTTCGAGAGACTCGGCGTTTCTAGAATCAGAAGCATTAACCTCGATTATTTCCAAATCTAGCTCTTTAGCTAATGCATATATTGTTGATGTCTTTCCAGTCCCAGAAGGACCATATATTAATATTGCTTTTTTTTTATTTTTTTTATATTCAGAAATACTCTTTTTTATAATCCTCAATTGTTCATCCTGACCAACGATTTCAGAGGTATTATTTGGTGCATATTTTTGATTAAACTGTTTAGAATATAAATTATCTTTATTTGATTGATTTTTGTTTGATTGTTTTGGCTGTTTATTATTTGCTGTTGTCTTTTCAGATTCCATACTAAAAAGTATTTATCTTTTTTTTATAAATTTGTCTAAAAGAAGTGTCAAAACATAATATATTGGTCCTATTGAAATATAATATGTTTGTAATATTTTAGGTCCATGAATACAGTCACATATTGGAATACCCGGATAATTATTCATAACTTTGAATCCTAATATATGATAAGATACTGTTTCAAGAGTTATAAGAATTATCCAATAAAGTATTGTTATTATTAATATTGAACTTAAAATTTTTTTTGGCTTAAAATAATCATATAGTTCTCTTAATGCAAACAATCCTAATGACCAAGCAAGAAGCGTATAAATATTTAATCCGAATAATGTGGTCATATCAGGAGTATATATATAAAAATCTTTCATCACATATACCCATATTAATGATATTATTGTGCTTAAGCCAAGGTATTCTATTGATTTTATTTTAAATGTTATTATGTAGAAGTATATTATGGTGTAAAATGAAAAAATTAATATATCCTTTCTTACAAAAGGGAACAATATAAAAAACAATAACAATAGAGTTATCTCAAATATCATAAAAATTTTTGAATACTCAGAATATTTATTAGCCAAGTAATATTGGTATTCTTTTAATTTTATTTTCATGTATTCTCCAATAGTTATATCAATAATTCAAATATCATTTATTTTATGACTATATTACTTATAACTATATTATTTATAACTATATTATTTATTATTATACTTTATTTATTATTATACTTATATATTTATATTTTTATTTATATTAATTATTTATATTTTTATTTATATTAATGTTATATTTATATTATATGTTATTAATGATATGTTTATATTTTATATTGTTTTTGTTTGTATTATTAATTTAGCTTAAAAGATTTTTTATTCACCAATTATTTTTATTAGTACTCTTTTTTTTCTTTGACCGTCAAATTCGCCGTAAAATATTTGTTCCCAAGGACCAAGATCAAGTTTTCCTTCAGTTATTGCGACTACAACCTCTCTGCCCATTACTGTTCTTTTTAAGTGTGCATCAGCATTATCTTCTCCTGTTTGATGATGCTTATAGTCTGGTTTTTCAGGTGCGATATATTCAAGCCACTCCATAAAGTCTTGTTTTAATCCTGATTCTTCATCATTTATAAAAACTGAAGAGGTTATATGCATTGAATTGACCAAGCATAGTCCTTCTTTTATTTTAGATTCTCTTACAGCATTTTCTACATCATTAGTTATATTTAATATTTCTTTTCTTCTCTTTGTATTAAGAAATAAATATTTTGTATAATACATTATAATCACTATTGTTAATATTAATTATCTATTAAAATATTAATCATTTCTTAAGTAAGCATATCTTTCAGGCTCTGTCTTTTGATAAATTTTTATCATGCCAGGGCTTCTTTCAATTTTTATAGTATTCTTAGAATATTCTGTGTTTGAAGTAAGATATGCTTGTCCTGCAGTTTCTATTTTTTTTGTTTCAAATGTTATAGAGAACACTGTTATTAATGTTATTAAAACTATACTTATTATTGCTAAAATATAGTTATTCATCTCCTTCATGTTATTAAATATTTATTTTATATTTAAAAATATTATTGTTTGAAAGTCTTTTTTATTATTTTTAATATTTTTTATTACTATTTTGTATACATTTTACAATGCTTTTTTTATGATGCTGTTGTAATATTCCTTTTTTGTTTTAAATCCATTTTTTGAAGCTAATTTTGTTATTGCCTTGTCAAAACTTGAACCGTACTGTGCAGCCTTTTTTCTTCTTTTAGAATACTCCTTTAAATAATTATATGCAGCTTTTCTAAGTATAATTTTGTTATCTTTAGAATTTATTTTATAATTTATAGGTATTTTTAATGCATATTTTACGAGTTCTTTATCCAAGAAAGGTGTCAGGAAAGAAAATCCTAAACTTTTAGATACTTCAAAATCTCTTAGCAGGTCTCTTTCATACATTTTAATAAGCCCATTAAAGCACTCTTCATTTGTTGGATTGTTTTTATGTCTTTCATATCCCGCAAATATCTCTTCTGAACCTATCCCTGAGAAGAAGTATTTCTCTTTCTTAGATATGGAATATGCAGCGACTTCTACTGCTGCTACGCCAAGATTCACAATTTGATTCGTGTTTGGGCCTTCCGGCATATATTTTAGAATTTTTGCTGTTTTATCTAGTATGTTCTCTATTTCTTTTGTATTAAAAATTTTATATTTAAACTCTTTATCGCTTAATCCAATATGTTTTGCAACTTTGACTGCATATTTTACATCTTCAGGTAGTTTCATGTTTCCATCTTGAAAACCTACTGTATAGCATGTGAATTTTATTTTATTTTTTTTACATATTGCTGCGATTAGACTTGAATCGAGTCCTCCTGAGAAGAATATTCCAAAAATTTCATTCTTGTTTGTTCTGTTAAGAATTGATTGTTCTATCAATTTTCTTAGTGATAATATGATATCGGACTCTTTTATTTGTTCTCCTATATACTTTTCAGAATAGAGTTTATTTATTATATCTTGCCATTGTTCATATTTTATTAAATGTTGGTTTGAAATAAAAAATTCTTCCATATTATACGCCTTATTATTTTTTTTATATTGGTTCTTTTATATTGGTTGTTTTTTATTACTTATTTAATATTACTTATTAAATAGCACTTATATATTAATAAGTTTATTCATATAATTTTATTTATTAATTGTTCATTTATGTTATATTTATTAAATTATTGATTTTATACCATTAATAATCGTTAGACTCATAGATTTTCAATATTTTATAAATATTGCCTTCATTTGTAGGAACACTCTCATACAATATAAAATTATTAACAATCATGGATTTTTCTTTAATTTTTATTTGTGATATTTTTTTAGTCCATAAGTATTCTTTATCATATATTATTTTTTTCGCTCTTGCTACAGTTATGTGAGGCATAAGTTTATCTTTAAAATTAAATATGCTTCTTACTTTTTTTTGTAATTCAATAAATTCATCATTATTTTCCAATCCGATCCAGACAATCCTTATTCTATTGTTTGCTGGAAAAAAACCAAAAGATTTTGTATTAATAGAAAAGGGTTTAAATTTAATATTCTTAAGAGATTTGTCTATATTGTTAATATTTTTCTCATCTACATCTCCGAGAAAAGCCAAAGTAATATGCATTTGATCCTTTTTTGTAATCCTAAAAATTCTCTTGTCAAGAGAACTCTGAATTAACATTGCATTTTCCTTAATACATTCACTTAATGGTATAGCTATAAAGAGCCTCATAAAACTTTTAATGGAACATATTTTTATAAACTTTATTTTTATATTTAGATTGCTTCTTCTGTAAGTATATGTTTATAAATATGTCTTTTATGTATGATAAGTATGTATTTTATATCTGACTTTAATAATCTTTCAATATTTAATTTAAATAATATTCATATTTTTTGTATATCCGTTTTTTATAGGGTTGTTTTAATATTATTTTTAATATTATCTTTAATATTATTTTTACAATTTTTTTTTAATGATCTTTTAATGTCTTTTTTCTAATTAACTTTTTAAAACATAATAATTTTCATATTATCATGCAAATTGGAGTAGTCGGAAAAGCTAATGTTGGAAAATCTACTTTTTTTAAGGCAGCTACATTAATGGATGTTCTTATTGCTAATTATCCGTTCGCAACAATAAAACCTAATCATGGTGTTGGTTTTGTTAAGATTGATTGTGTTGATACATTCTTTAACACTCAATGTAATCCTCGAGAGGGATTTTGTATTAATCATAAAAGATTCGTTCCAGTAGATATTATAGATGTTGCGGGTCTCGTTCCTGGAGCACATGAAGGAAAAGGATTAGGTAATCAGTTGCTTGATGATTTAAGACAAGCTGATGTATTGATACATGTTGTTGATTTTTCAGGGTCAACAAATGAGAAAGGCGAACCTTCAGAGCCTGGGACGAGGGATCCTTATGAAGATATAAAATTCTTAGAAGAAGAGATAGATTATTGGATACATGGCATAATAAATCGTGGATGGGATAGATTTGCAAGGCAAATTCAGCAAGAACACTCAGATCCTGCTAAAGCATTGGGCAAGCAATTATCTGGTTTGAAAGTTACTGATGAGATGGCTGAAGAGGTTATAAAAAAGCTTGAACTTTCAAAAGATAGAGTTACTGAATGGACTCAAAAAGATCTTTTCAGAATAGCTCAAGAGTTTAGGAGGATTACAAAGCCAATGATTATTGCTGCCAATAAGATGGATATTCCTATAGCAAAAGAAAATTACAACCGTATAAAATCAGATCATCCTGAGCTGTTCATAGTTCCATGCAGTGCAGAATCAGAATTAGCTTTAAGAGAGGCAGCAAAGCATCAATTAATAAATTATATACCTGGAGATACAGATTTTACTTTTATTGACGAATCTAAACTTTCTGAGAGGCAAAAAAACGCTTTGAATTTTATTAAAAACAATGTTTTGAAAGTATTTCCTGAGGGCACAGGTGTTCAGGCGTGCATTAATTCAGCAGTTTTCTCATTATTAAACTATATTGTAGTATTTCCGGGAGGAGTTAATAAGCTTACAGACCAGTATGGTAGGGTTCTTCCAGATTGTTTTTTGATGCCACCAGGAACCACTGCTTTGGATTTCGCATTTAGGATACATTCTGATTTTGGTAATAATTTTATAAAAGCAATAGATGTAAAGAGAAGACTGCCAATTGGTAAGGATCATAAATTGAAGGATGGAGATGTAATAGAAATACATGCAGGAAAATAATTCTTTTATTGCTAAAAAGTTCTATAATAAGTTCTATAAAATTAATGCATTTATGTCTTATATTTTTATCTGGTTGTTTTATAGCTCATAACTTTTTCTTTTAGTTCTTTTGCATGTTTATTATTTTCAAAATGTTCTCTGACAGGTTTTATTAATTCATTAATATAGTAAGCTACTGCTGTTTTTAAGTCTATTGGATGAATCTCGCCATTAGAGAAAAGTTTAACAAGCTCATTATAGGATTTTATATGTAAGTTTCCTCCAAATTTTTCCGGTCTTTTTATTTCAATTGATTCAAATTTTTCAAATATTATATATTTGCAGTATTCTATTATTGGATTTTCATCAATTTGCTTTTCTGGACAGTATGCTTTTGATATTTTTTGTTTTATTTCTTGTTCTGTGTCTGTCATGAATATTGATGAGTCCGGTATTGATTTTGACATTTTCATTGCTATCGCTTTTTCTAAAGTATTTCCCGTGTCTGGTGGTTTACCTAGTCCCATTAGCATGTGATGACTTATAATTATTGGTTTCCAGAATCCAAGTTTTTCTCCTATTTCTCTTGCTAGAACATTAACTTTTCTTTGATCCATACCTAATTGTGCTACGTCAACTTTTAAGTAGAATATATCTGCTGTTTGCATGCAAGGATATAGGATTTGTGCAGCACTAAGTGTTTCTGATTCGCTTCTACCCATTATTTGAGAAGTTCTAATTATTCTTGTTACAGTGTTTGCTCTTGCAACATTGAGGACTATTTTCCAGTATTCTGGATCTTTTACTAAGTCTGAAGCCCATATAAATTCTACTTTATCTGTATCCATACCGCATGCTTTCCAGACTTCTTTAAAATATTCTCCTACAATTCTTATTTTTTCTAAATCTCCATTAAATTTATTATTTGCTGCCGCATGCCAATCTGCAATTAAAACTTTAAATTTGAAACCTGCTTTTATAATTTTAGAAATATTAATTGCTCTTAGTATTCCTTGTGCTATATGAATATTTCCAGAAGGCTCAAATCCATCGTATGCTACAGGTTCTTTTTTATTTTTTAATAACTCTATTAATTCTTCTTCTGAAATTATTTCTTCACCAACTTCTCTTAATATTTTAATTCTTTCATTTATATCCATTTTAAAAAGCATATTTTTTGAAGTAGTTTGTAGATTAGTAATTAATTGTTATGTTTATATATTAATTAGTATATTCAATCTTTACTGCTCAAATTTGAAGTATAGGTATCCGGAGATTCCTAATAAAAACAGTGTGAACACTATCTTTCCTACTGTTTTATATTGTGCAGTTGAATAATAATTGTCTTCAAAGATAACATTTCCTGTTATTTGATTGTTTTCGTCTATTGTGTTTTGATTGCCTTGTGTTGTTAATATGGTTACTATTCCTACTAATGCAACTATGGCAACTATTATAATCATATATATTGGTGTTCTATCTTTCATAATAATCACCCTAATAAGTTAATATCTTTTATGTTTATAAATTTTTATTTTGTTAGCATTCATTAATTATTTTATTAATTGGTACTTTTTAAGTATGCTCGTGTATTTTTCAAAGTCCTCTGAATTTTTAAATTCTTTTTGAATTTCAGGATCAAGTTTTGTTATCCATTTGTGCATGCTTCTAAGGAATTCTTTCATTTCTTCATCATCTATGTGTTCTTTTGAATCTTTTTTATTTTCATAATTATTAGTGTCTTGCTCTTCATAATCCTCTGTTGCTTTTTCTGTTTTTTTTTCAAAATTAAGTTTTCTAAAAAATCTTTGAAGCAATCCTTCTCTTTTTTCATCAATTTCCTCTTCTATATCTTCTTCTATTTCGTTTATTTCTTCTATCTTTCCTTCTATCTTTTCAAGTTCTTTTTCATTTTCAGGCGTTATGTTTTCTTCATTTTTTTTGTTTTCAATATCCTTTCTTATTTCTTCTTTTACTGTATCGTTTTCTTCATCTGTTTGGTATTTTTCCGTATTATTTTCTTTTCGTATCTTAAATTTTTTCCAGAAAGGTTCTTTTCTGTTTTTTTCTTTGATATAGTTTCCTAAATCTTTATTAATCTCTTCTTGACTCATATTATCTACCTCTCAATTTATGTTTTTATAAAATAATTTATTAAGTATAATTATTCATATTTATTATCAACTTTTTTTAGTACATATAGTTATTAGTATATTTACTAAGTTCTTGTAATTATTAATATTTATTAATTTATGTGTTTTTAAGCTATTTAGTTGCAAGCAACAGTTATTTTTAAATTTTATTTATATGTTATATTAATAGTATTTATAATAATATATCTATTATGTATTGAACAATATTTTTTGTCAACTCATAAATATTCATATTAATAAATTCAATATTCAGAATTAATGATTTTATGAATAAGACTATTAATATGAATTTCAATATTTTTCCTAACAGCTGATATATTAAAAATTTTTTAAAATTATAATGTGTTGTTCCTACAAAAACTGCAAAGTGTTCAACTGGAAAAGCTGGAATAAAATTTCCTAAAAATATTAAAGATGTTTGAGTTCTGTTAAATTTTTTCTTAAAATCTTCATCTTTTTCTCTTAAATGTGTGGTTAAGTGTTTAAATTTAGTTCCTATGAAGAAATTTATGCATCTTGCGCTTATTGTTCCAATTGTTGCGGCTATTATTGATAATACTATATTTGCATCACTAATAATGTAGTATGCAAAAATTAGTTCTACAGGAATTGAAAATAGGAATATACTGCCAAAGAATGTTGCTAAGAAAAGCCATAATATAGAACGATTACTTATTTGAGTATTTATGTACATGTATATTTTATGAAGTTCAGGATTCTTATTTATTTCATTAATTATTACCGGTCTTAATATAAATAGCATTCCAGTTATTAAAAAAGTTATAAGTACGAATATTATTATTTTTCTATGTTCCATATAGAAAGAAGATATCTTTCTTAAAATGTTCTTCATATGACAATTATTTGTTTATCCTTTTTAAAAATTTAATCCCCTATTTTATTGAATCGTTAATATTTAGTAAGGCAAATAATTAGTAAGGCCTGTAAATAACTTATATGTAATTAATAAATAACATACATGTAGTTAATAAATAATGAATAGATAAAAATAACGAATAGATAATATTAATGACCAGAATGGCTAAATAATGAATAGATAATGGCTAAATAATTAACTCTATGACAATTAATATATTTTTAGTATAAATAGAATTTTTTTAATATAAATTTTAATATAAATAGAATAATTTATAAATTCTTATTATTTTTCTATTCATTGATGCATCAAAGTATGAAAATAAAATTGATGTTGTGGTTTACTATACTATACTTGTTCTTTTTTACTATTGTGTCTATATCTAATAGAAATTATGAATTCTTATATTACACTGTTGTAATGTCTCTAATAATTATTATTTTAATAAAGTATAAGGAGCACCTATCATTTACTACTGGAATAGCATTTGGCCTAACCATAGTAGCGGCACTTCACATATTTGGAGGGAATGTTTATATAGGAGAAACAAGGCTTTATGATTATTGGCTAACAAGCTGGTTCAAATATGACAATCTTGTTCATATAATAGGAACTTTTACAGCGACCATTGTTGCCTATACTTTCATATATCAACACTTGAATGAAAAAGCTAAAAATAATAAGGTTTTACTATCAATAATAATAGTTTCAATGGCATTAGGCATTGGAGCAGTTAATGAAATAATGGAACTTTTCGCAGTACTGTTTCTTAATGCGTCCGAACAAGTAGGAGATTACTTAAACAATGCTTTTGATTTAGTTTATAATCTTATGGGTTCAATATTTGCAACAATTTACTTATTCTATATTCAAAAAGAACAAGTATGATTAAGAAAATGATATGTTATTTATATTGATATATTAGTTATAATGATATATATACATATTAATTGTAATGATATTTTGATTTTATTATACTTTTAAGAATCTAAACCTTCAAAATTTTATTAATGGGGATGCTGGGATTCGAACCCAGATCCAACGGTATATCCTGAGGATCATCGCCCTATTTATAGGACTCATCGCTCCACTCATCTGGAGCCGTTTATTCTAGCCAGGTTATACTACATCCCCACTGGTTTTTTTGAAATTTATTTGATTTATAAATTTAGTGCAGTTATTTTTATAATTATTTTTTAATTAATCTTTATTATTTTAATAATTTTTATTAATGTAATAATCAGTTAGTTTAATAATCTTTTTTAGTTATTTGTTCTAAGTTTTTGAACCTATAGATGCTTCTTATTGTTGCATCTACTGCTTTATTAATGAAAACTTGAGATGTGTCTACTTTTCTTAAATGGTCATATTCTATTAGTACGGCTATATTTGTTCCTTTTTCTTTTCCTAAAACAACAAGATTTCTTAGCGCAATGCCTTTATTGTTTAATTCTTTTAGACTGTTCTTCATATTTTTTCTATGCCTTTTAGGATTTATGCTGTTCATTATAGGATTTGTTGTTACATTTCTGATTTTTGATAGTTCCTCGGATATTATTTCTGCAAATTTTTTTGTTTCTTCAAATTTTTTTGAATATGGATTTATTATTATAGTATATCCACTATCTAAATATTCGTTGTTGAATCCGCTGTTTTTATTTAATCTTAGATAGTAATCGAAATGAGGACTTATGAAAATATCAAATTCTTTACTGTATAAGGATATCGCATAAAGTTTTTTCCAATCATCAGAAGTTCTTTTAGGGTCTTTATTTGAGATTATTTTAGCATGTTTTAAATCATTATGAAACACTAATTTCCCTGGCGGGTATAATTTTTCTATAATATTTTTATTATTATTGCAGAATTCTATGAATTTTTCATCGTAACCATAAATGTTTTTTGTCATTTGTACTTCAAATCTTTCATCTTTTTCTAATTCTCTTTTTAATTTCTCTGAGAGTTTATAGGTCATATCGAACTCTGTTAGATTTCGTGACGGGTCTCTCGTACCATATATTTTTGTTATTCCATCATAAGGACCATGTCCTGGATCTATGAGTACTCTTATAGGAAAATTAGAGGATTCTATCTTTTCTTCTAGATTTTTATTACTTGTGTTATTGATGATTATTCCTTTATTTAATTCAGTAATTATTTCAGTATTTGCCTGTTTTATATTTGATTGAGTAAAAATATGTGCAGAGAAAAATAGTGTTACAATTGTTTTTCCAATATAACCATATTTCATAAAGCAAGGTATTATTGATGTATTTTAAAAATTTTTTATTTTTAGAAATAACCTACGTTTTTGATTATTCTTTTATTTTACAATTAATATTTTATTTTCTTGTTCTCTTTCTTTGTTTTACTATAAAAGCAACAAATATTAAGAATAACATTATTAGCAGTAAAAATAAATTACTATACCAGCAATATATTTCATATAGTTCTATGATGCTCTTTCTAGGAATGTCAATAACTTTTAATGTCATTTCTGGGCTTTCTATTTCTCCTCCTTGATCATCATAAGCAGTTATTGTGAATGTTCTTGTTCCACTCCATCCTTTTTCTGGTTGTAAAATTATATTATTATCTTTTACTCTTGTTTTAACATTTTTAATTTCAGATACAGTATATCTTAATTTATTATTATCAGGGTCTTTGAATAATTTTGAGGCATCTATTATGTACTTATCATTCTCTAGGATTTCAAACCTTAAATCAGTTATACTTGTATTTAATCCATATACATCGTTTAAGTTTTTAGGCTTGTCTGTTAATAAAACAACAAGCAATGTTGCTATTATGAAAATCACTGATAATACAATTAGTACTATTATTTTTTGTTTTATTCTATTTTTCAGTTTATATGGATAATGTGGTCCTATAATTAAGAACACTATAAGCAATATGCAAAGACCGAGGATTAAGAACACCTCTAAAAGACTGACTTTTCTACATTCTGTTCCGTAAAAGAAATATTCAAATGCTTTTACTATTGGACTCTTATCTTTTAAAACAATCTTTAGATCATTATTATAATATGCACCAGATAGATGTTCTAATGTTAATCTTACATTATATTCTCCTTCAGGCAATCCTATAGTATTTAAGTATAATCTTATGTTTTCTGTTTTTTTATTATTTTTATCAATGTAGATTTTCTGTTCTTCTGTTTTTAAGATTTGTGTATCGTTTAAAACAATAGTGTAGAAATCTGGGTATAATGCCTCGCTTATTATTGGAATGTCAATATATTTTTTATCATAATTTATCTTGTATAAACTTTTTTTGAAAATAATATTATGGCATGTTTGCTTATCGTTTGCTTTTATCCAAATATTATCTTGTTCTTGTATCTGATTGTCTAGTTCTGCAACAACTTTTATATTATAAAGATAATTTGTTTCAGGACCTATGATATATAATTTTACTGTCTCAGAGTTTTTTGGACTTATAGTTATTATATTTCTTGATAATTCAACATTTGAAGGCGCATCTTTTATTGATAATCTTATATTCTCATCGTAAATACCGTTGTTTTTTACCTGTACATCGTATTCATAGAATCCTTCAGAACATACATTTATTGGATTTTTTTCTGTGCTATCATCTATTATTTTTATTTCGTGCTCATAACATGGTTTTAGGTTTATGCGTAGTCTTTTCTCAGTGGATTTTCCAATGCTTGGTCTTACTATAACAGAGAAGTCATAACCTTTTTCTTCACTTCTAAATTTATGTGAATCAACTATTAATAAGAATGTTTTTGATTCCCCTTTTGATAAAGAAAATCTATAATTATTGTCTTCTATTCCTTTTATTGTTACAAATTTTGGAAGATTATTGAAATCTATTGTAAAAGTATTTTCTATTCCATTATTTACTATTGTTATAGGGAATTCTGTATACCAAACTCTATTACATACTTCTAAAGATTGTCTATATTGTGTTTTGCTTTCTCTAATCGTATTTTCATCGATTTTTTCATTATTTATTAAAACCTCATAATCATAGTCAGGCAGTATATTTAATGTAGATGTTATCTTTGCTTCAAGTTTGTTGTTTATTGAATATGCGGTGAATTCAACTTTTTTCTCCCCATAAACATTACAAGGAAGTTTTAAACTTGCATTTATTTCTGCGATTTGATTTGGTTGTAATGTAACATATTTTTCTGAGTATGACATATATTTGTCAAGATTACTTTTTAAAGAATACTCTTCTGTAAATGCTCCTATGTTTCTTATAAATATAGTATACTTTGCTTCTTGACATGATTTTATTGTTTCTGTAGGCTTTATTCTTAACTCAAGATTTTGACATCTTTCTGTTCTTATTTCTTTTTCAATAGTTTTTACCATTCCTGTGTTTGACTTAACAGTTATGGTTTCTGTTTTTATCTTAGGATTGCAATCAGATTGTATGTATATTTCTACTTGTTTTGATTCTCCAGGTAATAGTTCTATTACTTTGTTTGAAATAGGTAGTCTTGATTCAATATAAAATGTTGTTGTAAAGCTGCCAGTGTTTGTTATTGTTAGATAGTCTTTAGTTTGTGTGCATGCACAGTTGTTTATGCTATTGCTTGTGCTTAATGAGAAGTCAGTGCTTGAATCATATGTTATTATTTCAATTTCTCCATATGCGAAAGACATTACAATTAATGCTATAAATACTAAAAGTAGATACTTGTTCTTATTTTTTATTTTCATTGTTATGCCCCTTGCCGGTTTATCTTTCAAGTAAGTATATTATTCAAGTAATTCTATAATCTTTAATTAATTCTTATTATTCAATTAATTCTTTTATTTAAGCAAGCATTTACTACCTAGCAAACATTTACTAACTGTATGGCCGTGTATTATTACCCAAACATGTTTACTTCTGAAAAATATTTGAAAAAATAACTTAGTAATATGGTTCTGTTTCTTCTTTCTTGTTATCTTTCATTTTGTTGAATGCAATTATCAACCCAATAATTATTAATATTATCACTAAAACAACAAATGTTAATTCTAGTCCGTTTCTCAAATTTGACCAGTTTGTTGTTGTTCCTGAAGTTGTTTTTGATAATTTTGCAACTAATGGTATTTGTTTGCTTTCTGTTCCGCTGTCTACTGTTAATGTTAGTATTTTGTCTCCTAATTCAGCATTGATATTTGGGGAAACATATAGATATACTGTTTTTGATTGACCTGCTGGAACAACTACTACCGCATTAGGTTCTATTTTTGTTGTTGCCCAACCTGCTGCTCCTGAAACTGTTAATGTATATGTTTTGGATTGTCCCATGTTGTTTTGTATCATTATTGGATATGCGACACTTGTTCCTACGTTTATTTCTTGGGAACTTGGTACAGTTATTACTGTTTTATCTTCTGTTCCTGTACTGCTTGTTCCACACATGTCTCCACTCTTTACATTAATGTATGTTGAAACGCTTGTTTCTTCGTACTCATCAAATTCAACAACTATCTCCACATTATATCTTCCTTCTCGAGTGCATTCTGGAATTCTTAGTAATAATTCTTCGAATGTTTTTGTTTCATCAGAATCTATTGTATCCATATATTCACTGGTTTTGATGTTTAATTGAGGTACGCTTACAGTTACTTTTAAATCATCTAGATCATAATCACCAATATTTTTTACCTTGACTTTTGCAGTGAATGCTCTTCCAGCAATAACTTCTTGAGGTTCTATTGTGAAATCTTTAATTTCTATTGCTGAAGATCTGCTAGATCCTTTTATGTTTAATTGAAACATTTTTTCAAATGATATTCCATCTCTATCTGCTACTCTTATTCTCAACTTGTAATAATCAATGTCCATTTTTGTTGGTATTTGAAGATTTAGTTCAAAGCAATCATTATCTCCTTCATCTAAATCGAATGTATCAGTCATATCTGATACTTTATCTCTTTCTCTTGTAGAATATTTATACCCATAAATGTTTGCTTCTATTTGTGCATCTTTGACTTCTGAAAGTGCTTTTACGCAAACATCGATATTTAAGTCTTCTCCTCTTTGATATCTATAATTGTTAGAATGAGTTCCATCTGATTCATAGATGTTCCTGTTATTTATTTCTACTGATGTAACTTCTAGGTTTACAGCTGCAACAGTTCCGATTGTTGCTATCATTAATAAAAACAGTATTAATATTTTTGTTTTCATTTTTTACCCCCGATTTTTATTATTTTTATGTTTAATGTGTTTTTTATTATTTATTTCGCTTTATTTTATCTTTTGATAATTTGTTTTTTATAATTACATTTCAAGCATTATTAAATTAATTGTTAAATTATTATTTCTCTTGTTATTTTTTATGATTAAAGTTGATTAATTTATAAATCTTTCGATTTTTTTACTACTTTCAAGTGAGTTATATATTTTTTTATCTTTTTAAGGATTATTTTTATTAATTTACTAAATTTTACTAACATTCTATTTTTATGAATATTATAATTAACAGTATGGTATGGTATAAATATTAACTATTGATTACTCATTGAATATCACTTTATTTTATTAACAATTTTGACAACGAGTAGGCAATGTATCAGATATCATCAATTCTCTATATTTTATTCTTCTAACTTTGTCATCTTGAACAATAATTTTAACATCATATCTTCCTTTAGGAATATTCCATAATTGAACGTTTATTGAGTGTACTTTTTCTTGACCGCTTCTTAGATTGAACGCAGAGGATTTTTGTTTAATACCTAATTCAGGAATTTCTATAATTATTCTCGCATCTTTAAGATCATATTCATAATTATTTGCCAATTGTAGATTTATATATACTTCATCGTTTGTCCTTGAAAATTCTTGTATTCCATCCTTTCCTGCAATAGAAATACTTCCAATCCAAAGCCCGCTTCTTATTTTGTCTTCTTCAACAGGATAATTTGTCGGTTCTATTATTGTTGCTGTAGTATATCCAGTAGCACTTAATCCATTAGTATCATAAACAGTAAGTTTAACTTTGAAAATTCCAATAGTATTATTATACAAATAATAAACATAAGGTCTTGTTGTCTCAACAATAGCGCCATTTCCAAAATCCCAAACATATTTAACAATGTTTCCTATAGATTTAGAAGCATTAAATAATAAATATGTATTAACATATCCCTTATAAGGACCATTCGGATCAGCAATTAAAGTATAGTTCAAATAATAAACATTTATAGTAGGACAATTGCGATAAACAATAGCCCCATTTTCTCTTATTCCTTTGAGAACCGGATTATATGTTCCTGGATATTCATAAGTGTGATAAATTGTTGAACTATTATCGATGTAAGAATAATTGTCACCGAACAACCATTCATATCTTACAAACTGTGAACCTGGGTTTAATCCTGGTAATAGGTATCTTGTTATAGCATCAAACTTGACAGTAAGTGGAGCATTTCCATTAACAGGTGTTGCAGCACATTCTAAATCAGGAGTATATCCTCTTACGTTTATTACTTCACATCTTATTCTTTTGCTTTGTCCAAAAGTATCTGTAACAATAACGCTTGGAGAATATTCACCATTAGTATAATACGTGTGGTCTATAATTTTAGTACTTGTATTTTGTGTTATTCCATCATCAAAATCCCATTCGTAATTGATATAAGTTCCGCTTCCACCATTAGCTAAAACTGTTAATGTAGTATTGAGTGGCGGACTTCCATAGTTTGGATTAGCATAGCATTTTCCAGTAATATTTGTTATTTGTGTTTGGTTTTTTGTTGTTATTGTTGGGCATGTTGTTGTTAGTGTTATGCATCCTTTTTTAGCTTGTACTATTGGGTAGTATGTTCCTGGGTTGTTGTATGTGTGCCAAACGTTTGGTCCGTTGAATATGTGGTGTCCATCTCCGAATATCCATTGATAGTTCCATTCTGTTGTGTTTTCTGAGCATTCTGTGTTGTATGTTATTTGTGTGTTTGTATTTTCTTCTTGTATGTTTGTTTTTGTGTTTTTGTTTTCATTGTTTGTTGTTTTTTGGTTGTTTTTTTGTGCTATTCCTATTGATGGTGTGTTGTTTATTATTTTTGTTGTTATAGTGGCATTGAAGTTTACACTTAGTGGTGCGTTTCCTGATGTTGGATATGCTTGGCATGTTAGTGTGTAGTTTATTGTTGGTGTTTGGTTTTTTGTTGTTATTGTTGGGCATGTTGTTGTTTTAGTATTTCCAAGGTTGTCTTTGACAGTTACTGTTGGTGTGTATGTTCCTGCTTTTGTGTAAATGTGGTATGTATTTCCTTTGCTGGTGTTTTGTGTTGTTCCGTCTTTGAAGTTCCATTCGTATTTTGTGTATGTTCCGCTTCCTCCTGTTACTATTGTTGTGAATGATACGTTTAGTGGTATTGTTCCGTTTGTTGGATTAGCTTGGCATGTTATATTTATTGGGTTATTTACTGTTATTGTAGGGCAATTTTTTTGTATTGTTATGTTTCCATTTGTGGCTTTTACTTTAGGATAAAATGTTCCGGGGTTGTTATATGTGTATTGTATATTTGGTCCGTTGATAAGTGTGTTTCCATCTCCGAAGGTCCATGTGTATGTCCATGTTGTTGATGGTGTATTCGGGTTTATGTTATGTTCTATTTTATTATTTGAATTAATATTTATTGTGGCATTGAAGTTTACACTTAGTGGTGTGTTTCCTGATGTTGGATATGCTGTACAATTAAGAGTATAATTTGTTGTTTGTTGTTGGTAAACGTTTATTGTTGGACATTGTATTGTTCCATTTTTTCCTCTATCATCTATAACAATAACCATTGGATAATATATTCCAGGATTGTTGTATGTGTGTGTTGTTTTATTTGCTATTGTGTTTTGTATTGTTCCATCACCGAATATATATTTGTATGAATGAGTTCCATATCCTCCTTGAGCGTTTATTGTAAAGTTTGTTTTTAATGGGGCGTATCCTGTTCTTGGGTATACCTCACAAGTTCCATTTATTGGTTTTTCCATTACTTTCAATCTTTGACAATCTATTAATCCAGTGTTTCCTTGACTATCGGTTATTATTATTTTTGGATAGTATATTCCAGGATTGTTGTATGTGTGTGTTGTTTTATTTGCTATTGTGTTTTGTATTGTTCCATCACCGAATATATATTTGTATGAGTATATTCCTGTTCCTCCTCTTGGATTAATTGTCACATTCACAACTAAAGGCGCATAACCTATTGTTGGGACGATGGTGCATGTTCCTGTTATTGGCTGACAATTATTTACTGTTATTGTTGTGCAGTTTATTGTTGCTTTGTTTCCTTTGTTGTCTGTTATTGTTACTGTTGGTTTGTATGTTCCTGGGTTGTTGTATGTGTGGAATATGTTGTTTGTTGTTGTGTTTTTTGTTGTTCCGTCTTTTAGGTTCCATTCGTATTTTGTGTATGTTCCGCTTCCTCCTTGTGGTGTTACTGTTAGTTCTGTTGTTAGTGGTGTGTTTCCGTTGTTTGGTTCTGCTTCGCATGTTCCTGTTATTTGTGTGTAGTTTTTTGCTGTTATTGTTGTGCAGTTTATTGTTGCTTTGTTTCCTTTGTTGTCTGTTATTGTTACTGTTGGTTTGTATGTTCCTGGGTTGTTGTATGTGTGGAATATGTTGTTTGTTGTTGTGTTTTTTGTTGTTCCGTCTTTTAGGTTCCATTCGTATTTTGTGTATGTTCCGCTTCCTCCTTGTGGTGTTACTGTTAGTTCTGTTGTTAGTGGTGTGTTTCCGTTGTTTGGTTCTGCTTCGCATGTTCCTGTTATTTGTGTGTAGTTTTTTGCTGTTATTGTTGTGCAGTTTATTGTTGCTTTGTTTCCTTTGTTGTCTGTTATTGTTACTGTTGGTTTGTATGTTCCTGGGTTGTTGTATGTGTGGAATATGTTGTTTGTTGTTGTGTTTTTTGTTGTTCCGTCTTTTAGGTTCCATTCGTATTTTGTGTATGTTCCGCTTCCTCCTTGTGGTGTTACTGTTAGTTCTGTTGTTAGTGGTGTGTTTCCGTTGTTTGGTTCTGCTTCGCATGTTCCTGTTATTTGTGTGTAGTTTTTTGCTGTTATTGTTGTGCAGTTTATTGTTGCTTTGTTTCCTTTGTTGTCTGTTATTGTTACTGTTGGTTTGTATGTTCCTGGGTTGTTGTATGTGTGGAATATGTTGTTTGTTGTTGTGTTTTTTGTTGTTCCGTCTTTTAGGTTCCATTCGTATTTTGTGTATGTTCCGCTTCCTCCTTGTGGTGTTACTGTTAGTTCTGTTGTTAGTGGTGTGTTTCCGTTGTTTGGTTCTGCTTCGCATGTTCCTGTTATTTGTGTGTAGTTTTTTGCTGTTATTGTTGGACAATTTACTGTTTTTGTTTGTCCTTGACTATCTGTTACAGTTATGGTTCCGATATATGTTCCAGAAAGCTGATAAACATGTTGTATTGTGTTTATTGATGTTGTTTGTGTTTGTCCATCACCAAAATTCCAAAAGTATGAATTATATATGCCGCTTCCACCACTTACTAAGGCAGTATATGTTGTATTTAGTGGTATATATCCTTGCACCGGATTTACATTGCATATAACATTTAAAGGATCTTGTGTGGGAATAATATGAAGATTTATGATATGAGTGTCTCCTCCAAAATAATCTATTGCATAAACTTTTACTTGATAGTCTCCTATGATGTTTTGATAATCTGATGGAGTAACATTTATGTATCCACCCGCTCCATTATTTGTTGTTGGTTGATTGAAGAAGTATGTTTTTATTGGGATGTTATTTCCATTTCTAAAAAGCCATATTGAGTATTTTCCTTGTATTCCTTGAAAATTTGATACTGCTTGGACGGTCCATTCAAATTCTGCTAGTTGACCGTTTGTTATTGTAATGTCGCTATTATGATTTGCTGTCCATTGAGCCCAACTTAATGCTGCAGATGTGAAGCTAATATTTAATATAAATAAAAATAAGATTATTAATGATTTATTCATTTTTTAGACCCCCAACGAATATTATTTATGAAAAATATTGATTTTATGTATTATAATTGGATATTGTAATTGTGAATAATTTGTTTATTTTGTTATTAATACTTATATATTGTTTATTTTGTTTTTTTGTATTTTTTATTTACGCAGTATTTTAAATATAAGGTTTAATCCATATGATGGTTTATCATGTTTCTTATAATCTGCCATTGCACTAAACTCTATTGGCCCGGTCTTTACTGCTATTCTTGGTCCATATCTTATGCAGTTTTTTGCAATCTTTTCATTTTTTAATAAATTATTATATGATTCTTTTACTATGTTTCCTGTATGATCTCTTAATATTTCATCAAATGCTTCTTTTTTTAATACTGTTGTGGTATAATTATTCGCTCCTACACCTATCTTTAAATCTTCACCAATTAATAGGTCAAGTCCTGTGTTGTATATTTCTGATTCTCGATTAGTATGTAATGTCGTTATGCCATATGGGCCTTGGAATATGATATCTGGTTCTGCTTCCTCAAATTTTCTATATCCTGCATAGGTGTTTATTTCTATTTCCCCACCAAATATATTTTTTAGTATTAATGATAATCTTCCTTGTGGGATATTTTTTCTGTTGTTTCCTTCATATATTATTCCTGCGCCTATTCCTATTTCTATATTTTCTTTTGATTCTCTAGTAGTGTCTCTATATATTACTTTTGTTATAGTTTTTTCTTTTTTGGGAGGTTCTCTCAATATGATTTGTCTTAATTTTCCACTATTGTCTTCTCCTCTTGTTATGAATAAATATCCTCTTTCTATTGTTTTTCCTTTTTTATCAATCGCACTTATTTCGACTGCATATATTCCTTCTTTTAATTCCTTGAATTCTTTTTCTGTTATTTTTCCATCTTGTATATATTCATTCCATTTAGGATCTTTTACTTCAAATTCTCTTACCATACGTTCTAGCTCTTTATGATTTTTTAGTACTTGTTGTTTATTCATTACTGTATTTTTATCTGAACTGTATGTTTTGTTTATCCCGTTGTATAAGAAATTAAATACTTCGTCGAATGTTACTCCTTTGAATTTTGTTGTTGCATCTTTTTTTGTTGGAAAATTTGTTAAGTCCAATGCAAGAGAGTCTCCATAGTTTAAAGTCATTGTTTTAGTTGCTGGAGTGAATAAATGCCCATCTAATAATCCTGTTATTATTTCTTTTTTTGTGCTGTCTATTAATGGCATTATTCTATTTTCTGTAGTGTGTAGTGCTTTAATCTTTTCATCCCTTGTTTTTTTGTCCCAAGAATTATCTTGCGCATATGTAGCTGTTGGGATTATTGTGTTTCGTAATATTTCATATATAAGATATGCAGGTATTATTAGATTTTTTATTTTTTTCATTTTATTTTTGTATTACATATTTTTCTATTATTTTATCTATTATTCAGTGATGAAAAACTTATTGATATTTAAAGGTTTTGATTTTTATATTAAAAAAACATTGAACTGTATGGAAATAAAATTCATTAAATTAATAAAATAATATTATTTTCATAAATCAATGAAAATATTCATAGTAATAGCTGCATATAATGAATCTAAAAGTATTTCTAAAGTCATTAATAGTCTAAAAAAAGCAGGTTACAAAAATATAGTTGTTGTTGATGATGGTTCAAAAGACAATACATATGAGATAATAAAAAAATCAAGAGTGCATGCCTTGAAGCACATAATAAATAGAGGACAAGGCGCAGCTCTAAAAACAGGAATAGATTATGCTATAAATAAAGGTGCAGATATAATAGTCACATTCGATGCAGATGGTCAACATAGAGTTGAAGATATAAAGCCTATGATTGAACCAATAATTAATAAAGAATGTGAAATAACAATCGGTTCGAGATTTCTAAAAAAAACAAGTGTTCCGTTAAAAAGACTTTTAACACTTAAGATTGCCATATTAGTATTATGGTTATTTTATGGTGTAAAAATGACAGATGCACATAACGGCTTTAGGGCTATGTCAAGAGATGCTGCGAAGAAAATAGAAATAACTTCCGATAGAATGGAGCACGCGTCTCAAATAATAGAAGAAATATATAAGAAGAGAATCAAATACAAAGAAGTGCCCGTGACAATAATATATAATAATTATAGTTTAAGTAAGGGACATGGCGGGTTAACGCAAGCAATTAAAGTATTTACAAAAATGTTTTTTAGGAAGATATTAAAATAATTTTAAATATAAAAAATATTAAAGGTAAATAAAAGTTGAATAAAATATAAATAAGGTTAGGAAATATATATAAAATAAATACACATAAAATACAAAAGTATAAAACTAATAAAATATAAAAAATAAGCTATAAAAAATCAATAAACTTTAAAACCAAATTTTTTATATAAAAGGTGATATGAATGATTACAATAATACAAGTATTAATAATACTTTTTTCATTATTTGCATGGAGCAGGGCCGCATTAAGATTAAGAGATAAATCATTAAGACCTGGAGAGTTTTTTTTCTGGAGTATAATATGGATTTCATTAATATTATTTTCATTAAGTCCGCTAATGTTGCAATTATTAAGTAATTTTTTAGGAATACAAAGAGCGACAGATCTTGCATTGTATGTGAGCATTATTTTATTGTTTTACTTAATGTTTAGAGTATATGTTCAAGTTGATAAACAGGGACAAGAAATAACAAAAATAGTTAGAGAAATATCTATAAAACGATCAACAAAAAAAAGACCATAGAAATATATCGAAAATAATTTAAAATTTAATACAATTTAAAATTAAATATAATCTGAAAATGAACATATCTTCTTAAAAAACCTTTACATATAAATATTATAAATAATGTACATTACTTTATATTTTTACTAGGACCACACCAATAATAATAAGTATAATGCCTATAATCTTATAAGCATTTATTTTTTCTTTTAATAATTTGTAAGATAAAAGAGTAACAAAAATATAAGCAAGAGAAGTCATAGGATACGCAATAGATAAATCCGTAATTCTAAGAACCATAATAAAAATTAAGCTTGATAAACCATAAAAAAATATTCCAATTATTAAATTGTGATTTTTTAATATATCAAAAATATTTCTTAAACTTATCTTTATATGAAATTCTTTAGAACCCTTCTTTAAAAAAAACGGAACCAAGTGCACCTATGAATGTGAGAATAATCATTAATCCGATAATAATAATTGTATCATTCATTTTTACTACCTAATCCAATAAATGAAACACCAAAAATTATCGAAAATAAACCAATCCAATTAATAATTGAAATATTCTCATTAAATAAATATATAGATGCTATACTGACCCAAATGAAACTGAGAGCTATAAATGGATACACTAGAGAAAGATCTGCATATTTCAATGAAATAATAAGAAGAACAGCGCCGATGGCGTAGGATAAAAAACCAAGAATTAAAGAAATGTTTGTTATTATAGAAATAAAGGAATAAATACTCTTTGCACCAATCTTTAAAAGTATCTGTCCTAAGGAAGTAAATACAGTACATAGAATAACAAAAAATATTGCTTTTTTATTATTTTTAATCATAAAAACACCTTAAGCAAAATTGTGTTTATTATTATTGCAATTAATATCCCTCCAAAAATATCACTCCAATAATGTTTTTTTAGATAGAATCTAGAATAAATAACAAATGCCCATAAAAAAGAACATAGTATTATTAAAGTTATGTTATTAGAAAAAAAATATAGCCAAAATAAAATAGTAGTAACTCTTCCACTATGTACAGAGGGAAAACTAGCGGCATCAATGCGTTCCAAAGGCGTATTAGAAGATTGCTTTCTAGGTCTATCCTTAAAATAGACAATTTTAATGATGTAGGAAATTACATTAACAGAGATTAAACCGAGAAATAACAAAAAGGCAAATCTTTTGTTAAAAAAATATAATAAAACAACTATAATGAAAGATATGACGAAACTTCCAAGGTATGTAATTTGTTTAAAAAATGAATGTATTAAAATGTTTAAGTTCTTAATAATATTGGTCATTGAAAAACAAAGAATTTAATGTTTTATTAATTTTATGTTTATAGTAGTTGTATTTTTTTTAAATTTTCATTGCGTAATATTTGTTCTATCTTTTTTTTCATCTTTGATTTCTAGAACTTTTTTCTGTTTTTAAAATTTATTTTCTTCTTACTAATCCCATTTGACTTTCCAAACTATTATTCTTGTGCCCGTAATGTCTGTGGTGTCATAAAATTTTTCGAAATGCTTCATATTTTGTCCTTCGAAGAAAAATAGTTTTGTAAATGTTGAATCTATTAATAATGGATCAGCCACTATTGCTTTATATGTTGTTTGATTTCCGGTTTTTTGAACTGATAAACTCATACCTAATGATACTGTTGCATTTTTTGATTTATATTTTCTAGTAGTATTGTCTATTATTGCTATTTCTGAGAACGTTCCTTTTGTTTCTTGTAATTTTCTTCCTGTTTGATCATAGAATGATATTATAAGTTCGCTATTTTCTGGATTATTAATATTTATTGTTGCCCTATCGATTACTGTTATTGTTTGACCGTTATTGTTTATTCCTATGTTGAACTTACATAATATTGTTTCGTTTTTTTCTTCACAATTTACAATATTTCCTGCATATACTGGCCATGGTGATATCCAGTCATTCATCTCTCTGTCTGTTCTTAATGCTTGTACTTCATAATATATCCGTACTGCCTCTTCTTCTGTATAATTAAATCTTTCTTTTAATATTTTTGTTCCTTCAGATAATGATTTTGGTCTAACTTCATTTATTATATATGCCCTGTCAAAATCCCATAAACCAAAATGTGCCCATACACCTGCTTTTCCAACCATATCCCCTGATGTTATTAAGTAATTCTCTGGCGGTTCACAATGACTGTATTTTGTTATATCTTTACTAAATCCTAATGATTCTAGATATGTTTCAGCATCATTTTTTTCCATCATTATTATTTTATTTACAATATTTTGAGATTTTTCTGTATCGTTATAACGTTTGTTTACTTCTTCGAAAGCATTATTGCTGCCGCATGCTAACATACGAATTATTCCTATGTTTTCTTTTTCGCTATTTGTTTGTAAACTTCTACCTACCCAATGCGCTAATGGCGGGAGCTGTGATGCTCCATCGAATGTTACCTTTCTATCTGCAACATATTTGAACCAGTGTCCGAAATCCCACCAAGATATTATTATTGCATCTGTTTTTGATTCTTCTTTGATTTTTGTCAATGAATCCCACCATCCTTTGGTCATACTAGGAGTGTATGATTTTCCTGCTGAGAAACCTGCTTGTATGGGCATTATTAGTATCAATGCTAACATCACGAAAACAATTATTCTTGATAGATATTTGTTTACGTTCATTTTTTCATGTATTATTCTTTCAAAATATTGGTATAAGTATCCGATAGCTACACCTATTGCTATACAGAATGCAGGTACTAGTAATGAGATAAATCTTACCCCTTTAGTGCTTGTAAATATCATTCCTATGAACCATATTATTAATATAAATGACGGTTTCATATCATGTTCATTATGTTCATGAATCCTAATCCATAAACCTACAAGCACCGGAATAATTAATATACCTAGGTATATTTTATAATCCATAGCCATAGATTTAGGAGAAATCATAATCATATATAATAATGCAGAACCTATTATTAATAAGTATTCTTTAAAATTAGGCTTCTTATCAATCATCAAAAATATTATTCCGAGAAGTGATAATGCGAATAATAATTTTAATCCAAATGATGTTTGGCCTATAATTGTAGTTATTCCTGCTTCGTTAAGTTCTGCAACTGTTGTTAATACATTAGGCCAAAGGTCAGCTACTGCCGCAGTCTTGAGCGAGCTAGCAAGTTCTAATGGAGCGCTCAATGAATCTTTTAAATAATTTAATGAGTATATTATTGATACAAATATAGAAGCAGAACAAAAAAGTATCAACAATATTAAAGAATCGCTTTTTATTTCCTTACTACTAAGTATGTTCTTAAAAGACTTGTGTTTTATAATGTTTTTTAATAATACGAAGCCTATATGTCCAAGCAATGCTGCAATTATGAAGTAGAATGTATACCACCATCCTCCCCATGCAAACGCGAAAAAAGACATTAAAAGTCCTGTGATGCTTGTGAGTATTATTTTGTTCTGAAGTTTTTTTGCCTCAAATGCTTCGAGGAGTATCCACATTATGAACAACGGGAAAACTATATTCCATATATCTGTATCTGATCCTAATGTTCTGCTTATGAGGAGCGGGCTTGTCGCGAAAAACATTGCCGCAAAGAAACCTGCAATCTCGTTCATTAGTTTTCTTCCAATAAAGAAAGCTGCAATTATCCCTAATGCAGCTATCAAAGTCGGTAGATAAAATGCTGCATCCATCAACGTGATTTTAGAGTTGAATAATTTCAAAAATTTATATAAGTAAAATGTAGCATAAGGATGCATTGAAGGGTGCGCCACAGAATTTATCGGTGCAAGCATGTGATCATCTACACATGTTCCATAATTATCAATATAGTCACAGACATATCCTTTATCTTTAATATTTCTTGCCTGTCTCAAATAGTAATATGAATCTAAATCTCCTAGGAATGTGTGTGTGGCACCGTTCTCCTCATAATGAAATCCTGTCTTGAAATATTCTCCGGTCTGTTTTATCTGTTCTTCTATTTGTTCTTTATTTTTTGAATAGAACTCTGTCCATTGTTTATAAACTAAAGTGTTTTTTTGTGATTCTGGAAGATTAGGGTATTGTGCATTGACTTGCTGTATTATGCTATTCTTATAATAATTCTCTACAGAATTTTTTGCCCAATCATATGTTATAGGCATATTATATGGTTGTAGCCTTATATATGTACTTATCCCTAAAGGGATCAATATAAGCAGAATAAGTATTATTGCATTAATATACTTTTCATTCAAATATTTTCTTATCCATGAAAAATCTAAACTCATATCATCTTCCTTACTCATAATGTTCTCCTCAAAATTTCTAGATAAAAGTTATAATTGTTTATTTATAAATTTGATGAAAAATTTAAAACAGAATAAAAAATAAATATTTTGCTATTTTATAAATATTTCAGAAAACATATAAACCAATATAATATTCTGCTATTATGAAAATTATTATATTCACTGCTTATTTTTATCCGCATAAAGGCGGTGTAGAAAATTATGTAAGGGATTTATTTTTAAGAATTAATGCAGAAAAGATAATTATAACATCAAATACAGAGAATGCACCTGCATATGAAGAATGGAATGATTTCAAGATATATCGTTTAGAATGTTGGCATCTTCTTGGCAAAAGATATCCTGTAATAAAACCGTCAGAATTCCACAAAATCGACAATCTAATGAATATAAAGCCCGATTTTATTATAACTAATACTAGGTTCTTCCATTTAAGCTTTCTCGGGGCAAGATTCGCGCAAAAATACAATATACCATATATTCATATAGAGCACGGTACAATGCATTCTCAAATAAAGAACCCTCTATTTAGGTTTGGAGGAATGCTTTATGATCACACTTTCGGACGTTATATTATAAAAAATGCTTGGAAGACAGCAGGCATAAGTAATGCATCACAAAAATTCATTAGACACATATATAATAGGAATACTGTATTGATGCGTAATGCGATAGATGTTAGAAAATTCTATTTTGAGAGAAAAATATTCGACCGTAAAAAAAAGAGCATAATATATGTTGGGCGTTTGATATACGCTAAGGGTGTACAGGATTTGTTAAGCGTACTGAAAGACTTTAATGTTAATATATGGATTGTAGGTGATGGAGATTATAGACAGAAATTGATGAAGATAAATTCTAAAGCAAAATTTTTGGGAATAAAAAATTCAGATGAGATAGCAAAATTATTGTCTAAAGCAGACATATTTGTAAACCCATCATATTCAGAGGGCATTCCAACATCTGTTCTAGAAGCAGGTGCGTCAGGTCTTCCAATAATAGCTACAGACGTTGGTGGGACAAGAGAGATAATCAAAGATGGAGAAAATGGTTTTCTAATCAAGCCAAAAGACACTGAAATGTTAAGAGCTAAGATAAAGATCTTGCTTGAAAATGAAGCATTATGCAGGAAATTCTCAAAGAATATACAATCAAAAATAATAAGAGAATTTGATTGGAAAAAAACCCGAAATGTTTTCTTTGATATTATTAAATAGAAATTAAATCGAAATCTATAAAAACTAAATCAGTTACTATTCTTGAATGGATATTATTATTGTAAAGACTGGAGCATTGGGGGATGTGCTTAGGACCACTGTGATACTTGAGGGTCTGATTGAGAAATTTGTCAGTCCAAGGATATATTGGTTGACTTCAAGAAATGCACGTGCATTACTGGATAATAATCCATTCATAGAAAAATTGTTCTTCAAAGAGGATCCTACACCTGAATATTTGAAACATACTTATGATTTAGTTATCTCTTTAGAGGAGGATAAGGAAATTTTAATGATATTATCTAAAGTTAAGAGAAAAAAACTGTTCGGACTTTATTTGAGCGATGATGGAAGGATAACATATATCCCCAGGAGTTCTATGTGGCAGGATATGGAGCTCAACAGCAGATTCGGCAAAGAAATAGCGGATTGCTTAAAAAGGTCTAATCTCTTCTCATATCCAGAAATCCTCTATAAATCTCTGGAGCTAGAATGGAAGAATCAGCGTTATAGGCTATTTTTAACAAAGAAAGATCTGATATATTCTAAAGCTCTGAAAGATGTCATATCATATAACAAACCAGTCATTGGGGTGGTTGTAGGTTCAGGTGGCAGATGGCCTATGAAAGTATTGCCAGTAGATAGACAGATAGAACTGATTAAAGGATTGCATAAAAAATACGGCTATACTATAAGTATATTATTGCTTACAGGAACAAATTCTCTAGAACTAGTCAATACAGAAAATATCAAAAATGCATGTCCCTATGTATATACACATGATGTGCAGGATATAGAAGAATTCATAGGGATAGTTCATCTTTGTGATATTGTAATAACACCCGATACTTTATCTATGCATATCAGTATTGCATTATCCAAATATACTATTGCATATTTTACAGTGACATCTGCAGCAGAGATAGAGATATATACAGGAGCGAAAATATTGGCGAACCATCCGGATTATTGCAATTATACCAATGAAATGAAAGCGCGTCCTAATGTGACTGATGCTGTCGATATTGACCATATTCTTTCTGTAATAGAAAAATTAATTAATAAGCACAAATAAATGTAATCATGATGGATTATACTGGCAAGAAAAAGATTCTGCTTCTGGGATTAAATGGCAGAGCAGGGACTTTACATTATGCGTCTAACATAAGCAGCAATCTGGCTGAATATGCATCTGTTTCGCTCCTGCTTCCGAGCTATAGTAATACTTCCATTATATCGAAAAAAGTCGACATAATAAAGATACATGCGCCTCCAAGTGTCATAAAGACTATCCTATTGACGTTCAATATATTTCAGCATATAAAAGCAATCAAGACTATGAACAAGATTGATGCAGATGTATTGAATATTCTAGATATACATCCATGGTATGTGATGTATTGGCCATTCATTAAGGCAAGAAAGAAAGTTGTTACTATAAATGATCCCGAACTTCATAGTGGAGAATCAGGCATAATCATGTCATTTCTCCTTAGAAAAATAACAAGATTTCTATTGAAAAATGCTGATGAGATAATAGTTCTCGGGAAGAAACAGGAAAAAACTATACGTAAGTTAGGTTATAAGCAGAGAGTTATCGTTTCAAGGATAGGCCACTATGATTTCTTCCAAAAGAATATCAAGAAAAATTATCCTCAAGAAAAAAATACTATACTATTCTTCGGCAGAATCAAGGAATATAAAGGATTAAGGTATCTTCTGGAAGCAATTAAATTCGTCAGGAAGAGAGGAATACTTTTAAAACTTATAATTGCTGGAGAAGGCGATATTTCATCTTACAAGACTTTAATGGATGAATTAAAGGAATATTTAGAATTGCATATAGGATACGTTCCGGACGAAAAAGTGGCAGAATTATTCCAACGCTGTACATTCGTTGTAATGCCATACACTGATGCTACTCAGACAGGCGTAGTCCAGGTTGCATATTCATTTAAGAAACCAGTCATTGCAACGAATGTTGGAAGCTTACCTGAAGTTGTAATTGATAATAAGACGGGAATTATCGTGCCTTCAAGGAATTCTAAGGCATTGGCTGAGGCTATCATAAAAATGTTGAATAATCCTAAAGATACTATGAAAAAAGGTCTTGAGGCATACAAATTCATGAAAAAAGAGCTTGACTGGAAGAAAATAGCTAAAGAGCTGTATGAAAAATATTAGAATTATTTGATATTTAGGATTTCTTTTATTTTATAATAGAAATAGAGTCCATATCCTCTAACATATTTTGCTAATACCAAGTGTGGGGGACCTATCAGTCTTCCATATCTTTTTGGATTCTTTTTTACCATTATCTTACTATAAGGATGGTTAAACCTGAACGATTCACATGTTGAATACGGATTAAAACGTATAAGAAATCCATAACGTACCTGATCTTGACTTAACTTGGAATCTTCAGCTTCTGCATAATATCTTGCATTTTCCCATGGGACTTTTTCCCAAACATATTTCTTCATTATTATCATACCGCCATCGATGTATATCCATTTATCCCAATCACTGTAGTCGAGATGGCTTCCAAGATAGCATTTGCTTCTAATATCTTCAAGAGGATATTTTAGGGAGAGCCAATCATATGTTCTCTTTCCGTTATGTAATATTATACAGCTAAGAATTTCCCAATTATTCCCATATTTCTTCATTCCAGAGAACCAGTTATTGTGAAGTTTTATCCTATCATGCATTACAAATAGGTTTTCATACTTTGCATTTTCGCATATTATGTTCTTTTTTTTCGTTATCCATCCTTTATCATCTTTTTCCATGAAATAAATATATTTTACGTCTTTAGAATTAAGATATTTTCCTGCATATTTGCCGCAGACAATTATTTCGTAATGAGGAATCTTTTGTTCTCTTATATTCTCAATTATTTCATCAACTATATTGTCTGTAATCCCTCTTGTGATAATTCCAAAACTCCAATTATTTATCCCTTCGGGTTTGCTAGGATTATCTTTGGTCTTTTTGGATACAATAGTGCATTTATTTCCATCAATATAGGTATAAACTATTTCTGCCGAATCCTTCATAAGGAAAATAATCTCTTTTTCTAATTCTTCAAACAGGAGTTTGTTTTTTTTTGGAGTATAGCTTATTATTAGGTATCCTCCTTTCTTCAATGCATAAAACGATTCTTTGATTATTATTCGATGGTACTTAGTCTCTTGAATTATGTCATCTATAAGGATAAAATCGAATGTTTCTATGCCTTTAGATTTAAGAGAAAAAAAATTATCTGGTTCTTTAAAAAATTTCTGTATATTGTAATTGTTTGATTTAAGTAATGGTTTGCGTGAGATGTCTAAACCTTTACCTTGGATGTACGGTTTAAGAGTATCGATTAGAGGATCCATTTTTTTGAATTATAACATTATTGGTAAAATATTATTATATTTATTCTTGTCTTATAATTTTTATTTGATGATTAAATGTAGTATTATAGAGTTCTTGCTAAAGTGTTCTTTTATAAAAATGTTATGTTTTTATTTAGAATGTTTTTCTTTAAATATCTCTACATCTTCCGGAGTCCCGAGGCCCCACATCTCATCGCATACTGGTGCAGTGAATTTATAGCCTTTCGATATAAGTAAGTTATATACTGGTGCAACATAGAATTCATTCCTTACGCGTAAGTTTTTCTTTATCATCTCTTCAGCTGCTGAAACGAAATCTTTTCCATGTTTGAAATAATATTCTCCTACATTAGCATAAGGAGATATGGGGTTTTTTTCAGCAATTTCTGTGATATAACCATTTTCATCAATTTTAGAGAATGACCATTTAGGATCTGTCGCTTCAAACGTAGGTATCGCACCACTGATTTCAGGATATTTTTCGGGATGCTGTACTTGGTCATAGTATTTTTTATTGACAAAATAATGGTCTGCATCTGTAATTATTAATTGTTCATCATTAGTGATATATTCTTTTGCGAGTAGCACTGTACATGCCATCCCTTCTGTTACATAATCAATAATTATTATCTTTATTTTCTGTCCGAATATTTTCTTTAATTCTTCATCAATATGATACTTATCAACATGTTCTTTTCTTACGATGAATATAAAGTCCTCGTTTTTTGCAAAGGGAATTGATTCCCTTGACCACTGTATCATTTTCTTTCCCATTATATCTATTAGTGGTTTTGGTGTATTTATTCCTACTTTAGTAAATCTGCTTCCTAATCCTGCTATTGGCATAACAACTTTCATTATATCAACCGGAGTTTATTTTACTTATCTAAAGTCATTTATATATTTTGCGTTGACAAAATCTTAAATATTTTAATTACTCTACAGTAGATAATATATCGAAATATTAATAAATAAGTTCGTGCACTCTGATATATATTACACAAGTTTTTGGGGGTTAAAAATGAATGAACTAATATTTTTAGGAACAGGAGAAGCTTTTAATCCAGAATTAAGTACGACTAGTTATTTAATAAAATCAGGAAACAATTCTATAATGATAGATGCAGGATATAAGAGTTCTCATCAACTCATGAAATTGATGAGCAAAGATGACCCTTCAGAATTCTATCTTAAAGAACATCCTTCCCATTTATTAGTTACTCATCTGCATGGTGATCATATAGCAGGCATTGCAAGATTGATAGTTCCGGCTTGGGAATTAGGCAGAACAAAGGAATTAAAGATATACTGTCCTAAGGAAGGATTCAAATTTGAATATCCTGTATATGGGAATTTAGTTGACACAGCAATTGGTGCGCACTCAATAGAGTCTCGATTGCATTTGGACTATGGAAAATTAGCTGACGTCATGGAAGAACAATTCCCAAGAAAATATACTTTCTGGAAGAATGAACAAATAATAGGTGATTTTGTTGTGTCAACAGCAAAGACTATACACAGTGCGCCAAATTATGCATTGAAATTTGAATATTTTGGTAATGTTCCATCAAAAAATAAAAAATTTGCAATCAGTGGAGATGGAGAGTTAACTGAAGACACAAAAAAGCTATTTGAAGACGTGGATTTATTAGTTCATGAAGCTTTTTTTATAAACAATCAAAATGCGAAAAATCATGCTACAGCAAAACAAGTCGTTGATTATGCGATAGAAAAAGGAATTCCTGAAGTCAAGCTTGTTCAAATAAACAAGCACGAGTTAAAAAAACAAAAGGAATTAGAAAATTTATTTAATTTTGCAGCAAAAAATAATGTAAAAGTAGATATACCAAAGGAATTTTCAAACTATTATTTTTAGTAAGGAGGTAATTAAAATGGATCCAATTCAATTTTTACAAAAACAAGGCGAGATATATGATAGATTTAAAGATGAAGACAAGTTTCTAAAGGATGGAGTGATTCCTAATGTCAAACCACAGCAAAGCGGGTACTTAGTGATATTTAGACATCCTGATTCTATCGCAGAACGAGTACAGAAACTATCAGAGAAAATAAACACAATAACTCCAGTAGTCTTATACAGTAAATCACATATACACACGACAATTACTGATTACAAACTAACAGAAGAAGACTTTACGCCAGATAAAAACGTGTTGGAGAACATGGCAAGAGCAGTACATGACATAAAGAAAGACATCACTGCATCAGAGATATTCTATTTTGATTGGTTCACAAATTCTAATACAGTAATAGCAGCGGGGACGCCTGATGACAATTTCTTAGATGTAGCACAGAAATATTTGACTGCAGCAGAGAAGATTGGATTGACAACAAACCCTAAAGAAGGTGGAATACGCATGCCATGGGGAGCGCACATAACAGCTGCAAGGTACATGAATAAATTGGATCCGGTAAAAGACAAGGAAAAGATAAAGGAATTATTGAATACCATAAAATCTACTCCGGTGCTAGGAATCAGCAAGACAGAATTCATCGATGTAGGCTATTTCACAATAAAAGGCGACAAAATGGAATACACTATACATGAGAGATTTAAGATATAAAAATTAGAACAAAAAAATATTTTTTTATTTTTATCTCGCTGTTTCTTAGATGTTTCTTCTATGCTTCTCGTTTTTTATCATTACGTTGCTGTCCTTCTCATAGTCAATATAGTATGGTGGCTCATCTCGCAGCATTTCTGTGCTCCTTATTGAGAATTCTACGAACATTACAATTATTGTGAATATCAAAAAGTACATTATTGCATTCTACACAGAAACAATAGTCCATCCCCGAATTAAACTTCTTCTGAAGTGTGCCGCGATTACTACGAAAATTATGTATATTAAGTTTGCAATCGCTGCAAAGAATCCAAGATAACTGATTATACGAAGTGGCCTGTGAGAATTACTGAATATTACTAATATTCCATTAATTCAATGATCCCATGAAACTCTTCTTTCTTATTCTTCTTCTGCGTAAAATGATTTTATGTTCTATATTATCTACTTTATGCTCTTTTCTTTTTACCAAGTCAACAACTTCGCTAAATGTCGGTATTTTTTCATCATAATGCCTCTTATCGAAATGTCCATCATAATTTAGCTATTTAATATTATTGAGTTTATGTCAGTAACTTTTTTATTGATTTTTTTAGTCTCTTAACATTAAGATCGTGTATTATCACTAATTTGCCATCAAATGAACGGTGAACGTCAATCTCTAAAATCAAATTCTTCATCTAAAGAGATTTTTTGTAAGAAACAAGAGTATTCTCCGGATATTTATATGGCATTCCTCTATGTGTGAATATCTTCATATTGTTATTTTTACTCTACCAGGTACTTATCGTTATTTGCTCCAGGAATCTTAACTACTACTGTTGTAGTATCTTCTAATGCTAAAAAATCTGTAACTTCATTTGGCTCGATTACTATTATGTCATCTTTTTCATATATCTTGCCGTTCATCTTTACTTTTCCCTTTGTTATGACTGTGTATTCTGTGGCAATTTTATGGTAATGTGCTGCTTCACTATCTCCCTTATTAATTTTTGACGCCCACTTCAACATCATTAGTCTTATGCAGAGAAGGTTCAAAATTGCCTATGAACCATCCTTTAGTCATTTCTGATAATTTTGCAGTTTTCATTTTTTAGATTTCAGGAATTTTTCGTACTCTTCTATTTTCTTTGGAGAATAGAATGAATGGTATTGTTCGTTTTTAATTTTTATTATTTCGAGATTTTTATCTCTCAAAACTAAATAATTATAGGTAGGTGCGATATAATACAATCCACCAACATTAGCGTCATTTATTATGGAGTCCATAGCTGCTCTGACAAAATCTCTTCCTTTCTTAAAGTAGTAGAATCCTGCTATAGCATTTTTGCTTATAGGTTTTTTCTCTGCAGTTTCTATTATCTTTCCGTTCTCAATTCTCACGTAAGAAAATTTTGGATGTATAGATTCAAAGCATATAACTCCACCATCTACATTTCTACTTCTAAAAGTTTCTATAAAACTGTCAAAATCTGCCTCTATAATTTGGTCTCCGTTGCTTATTATTAATTCATCATCATTATTTATATAGTCTATAGCCATTAATGCACTACACACTGCCCCTTTAGTTTCTCCTACTAGCCTTATAATTTCGCAATTATTATTAGTTAATAACTTCAAAACATTGTCAATATGGTACTGTCTACAGTCTTCTTCATTGATTACAAATATGAATTTTTTATCATTTTTCATTTTTAAAAAAATTTTGAAG
>BPGB01000002.1 GCA_026002815.1 Candidatus Woesearchaeota archaeon
GAAAATATCATGTTATTGTTTTGAATAATAAAAGGTATCCCGGTAATTTAACTGTGATGCGTGATATTTTTCGAAAAAATGGATTCTCTAAACCGTCTAAAATTATTGATATTTTTTCTTACGAAAATAAAAAAGAATCTATTAGAAAGTTTGTAGAACGTAATAAAGTTAAAAATTATTTTATTTTTGATGATGAAGATTTAGAACTTGAGAATCAAGTTATTATTGACTGTTTTGATGGTATCACAAAAACTATTAAAAATAAAATTTTGGAGGATTGAAAAATGTTTAAGAAGATATTGTCTATTGGGTTAATTTTATTTGCTTTTGGATTTATGAGTACTTTAAGTTCATGTACGTATAGTCTTAATACTGTTGAACAACATGCCGTTGCTATTCGTACAAGTGTCCAAGTTGCTGTGGTTGAATTTTTAAAATATAATCCAAAATATATAGATAGGGTAATTGAAATTACATCTCAAATTGTCGAAGATAGTGAGAATAGATTTCAAACATTGAAAGCCGCAAAAGATTTTGTAATCAGTCAAATTAATTTTGACAATTTAAAACCGGCTGAAAAGATTTTAGTATTGAATCTTGTTGATTCATTAGAAATTGAAGTAAAACCGTTTTATTCAAATAAAAATTGAACAAAATGGCGGCTCTGTAGAAGAAACTGCTAAAATTATCAAGGTGGTGGTGTCATGGATCAGAGACGCGGCAATGCTAATGAAAATGTAACATGTAATATTTGTGGAAAATCGTCTCACGATAAAACATCCGTATGTACTGGGACTTTAATTACAATTCCAAAATGGCTATATTCTTTATATAAAAAAGAAGATAAAAAATAAAAAATAATGGGGGCGTAATAAAATGACAATTATTTTTTTAATTCTACCATTTATTTTAATAGGTCTTATTATGTATCTTTTTTGTCTTTCTGATTTTAATAATGAATGCTAGGAGAACGTAGATCATATGAAATATAGTAATATTCCTTTATTTCGCCTTTTAAATCAAAGAATTCGGTTTGGATTAGCAACCCGCCGTACGCAATATTATATTTTTCTGAAAATTCTACATTATTGGAAGACTATTCAAAACTTCCTTTTTATACTATTGATGCTCGATATGTGTTGGTTCCTAATATACGTTTTCCACATTTTGTTTTAAATGCAGAATTGAAAAAAGAATATAAAAAATTAGGATTGATTGCATTTAATCAATTTCAACGCCCCCCCTAAAAATAGAAATATAATTGTAGATTTAACTTTTATGAACAATTAATTGATAAAAGATATAAATTTCAACATTACAGGCAACGTGGTGCTTTATTTTTAGATAGAATTATTAATTTTCCTTTGCCAGATAACTATCAAAAAATCTTTATTTATTCTTTGGATTTATCTAAACCATTTAATAAATTTTTAAATATGAAGGCTTATCATATTCTTTCAAAGATGAAAGATGAAGAATTTAATTTTAATGAAATGTTAATGTTTATGATTTCAGGTGAAATGACTTATTATCGAAAACTAATTAAAGAAGGTGAAACAAAATTTCCAAGAGTAGTTCAATTATTTAGATCATTGAAGCCACATAAATTACCCGAAGATTTTTTCTATGAAAGATGAAGAACTAGCAAATAATATTTTAAGTAAAATTCATGGAAAAATTAAAGACAGTAATATTGAAAAATTTAAAGTGGCATTAATGGCATTAGCTAAAGAAAAACCAGATTTATTTGAGAAAATTGAATCTGGTGAATTGACTGAAGAAGATGCCATGCAGTTGGCATCATTAGCTCTATTAACTCAAAATTTAGGATCAGTCACACAAGCAGAACAGATTATTCAAACAATTCCAAAAGATAAAATTGATAGGGCATTAAAATTAATTGATAATAAATATGCAGACGAACTTTTAGTTAAATATCCGGCAAAAGTAGTATCAACAGATATTTTTAGTGAAATATCAAAAACAGATGTATTAGTTGGAAGATCACCGAAACATTTATTTGAAAAAAGAAAAATTGATTTTGAAACGAATTTAAAAAATGATGCTTTAAATGCCTTTAAAGTATTAGAAACTAAAGATATCCCGATAAAAATAGAGAAACTGGAAATTGAAGATGCTCCAATTGATTTTACGGAGTTAAGAAGATCTGAATATCAAACAATTACAGTTCAAATTAGAACGGCTAATGATAAGAAGCAGACAATTAAAATTGATATTCCCAAACTACAGGAAGATGGAACGTTCATCCAAAATGGCGAGAAAAAAATATTATTGAATCAAATTATTCAATGCCCAATAACATTTCCAAAACCTTACGATTCAAAATTTGAATCATCATTCTCGGCATTTCATATATGGATTAAATTTACAAGTACCCCATATTTAGAAATTTATATGGGAAGTTATAAAGGCCCATTACTTCCTTTACTCTTTTATAGTTTTGGATTCTTTAAAACATTAAAACGATATAATATTGATGCTGAAGTTTTATCTAAACGAGTTAAAATAAATACCGATAAAGAAGTAATTGTTAAGGTAGATAATAATAATTTTATTTATTTTAAAAATATTAATACAGATGCTAAACGTTATTTAATTAATTCGTTAATTATGACAAAATTAGAAAAATTAAAATTTGATTCTAATATTGATATTACTCAAAAAAATTTTTGGGCGCTCGTATTAAATAAATTTACAAACAAAGTAAATACTTCATATATGGTTTCTAATACGCTAGAAAATATTGTTGATCCGGTCGCAAAACAAATTTTAATTAATATGAAATTACCATTTGAATTAGAAGATATTATGGAATATATGACACAAAAAGTGTCGATAGGATTTATAATTGATAGAAATGATCTGAAAAATCAACGAATCAGAAACTCTGAAGTTATCGTACATTTATTACAAAAAAGAATTCTCGCAGCTTACACCGAATATCAACAGCAAGTGTTAGCTGGTAATAAAGATGCCAAATTAAATATCGGGCAAAAGGATTTATTAAGTTCTATTTTAAGCGTCGAAATTGTCCAAAGTATGGAATACGCAAATCCCATTGAAGAGATTGCAACACTAACTAGAGTTAACCCGATTGGGGGAAAAATAGGAGGAATTCCTGATAAACGGGCTATTCAAGAAGAGGCTAGAAATGTTCATCCTTCTTATTATGGAAATATTGATCCTCTAGATACACCTGAAAATGCTAACGTTGGAATTATTCAACATTTGACTATTGATGCCACAATAGGTGGAGCTAGAGGTCTTTTTCAAATTAAAAAAATGACTGATCAAGAAGGATTAAATATTTTATCTCCCTCTTCTGCTATGGTCCCATTTATTGAAAAAAATGATGGTGCGCGTGTTATCTTTTCTAATGCGCAGGCACGTCAGACCGTTCCCTTAAGAGATCCAGAACCTCCATTGGTTCGTTCTGGCTATGAATCAATTTTAGCCGGGGTTCTTTCAGATAATTTTGTTATCAGGGCTCCGGATGATGGAATAATTCAAAAAATTGATAAAGATCATATTTATTTTATTTCTAAGAAAAAAGAAGAAAAAGTATTTTCAATTGCACCGAAACATTTAAAATCTGGTTCCGGACGAAACACTTTAAGTGTTTTTCGTCCTACAGTTTCAGAGAAAGATGTAGTTAAAAAAGATCAAATTATTGCCGAAGGAAGCTGTATGCGAGATGGTGTTATTTCTTTGGGGAGAACGTTACTCGCTGCATTTATGCCATATAAAGGATTTAATTTCGAAGATGGTATTGTAATATCTTCTTCGGTTGCAGAAAAAAGAAAATTGACTTCATTACATGGTGTGGAAGAACAATTTATTATAGATGAAAATGATAGAATTTTATCAATTGTCAATATTGGAGAATATGTTCCAAAAGGAAAACCATTAGTTGTAAAATCAATTGGTGTGCTTGATGAATTATTAGGATATTCCTCTGATGAGGATGAAACAATTGAGATTATGGGTGGTGACTTAGTTAAAAAATCTCCTGGCGGAAGAGTCGTTGATATTGAAGTTTTTGCAAATACATCTAAATTTTCTAAATTACAAGCTTTGATTGATAGAACGAATAAAAAATACGGACGAACTTCACATCAGAAATTTAAAATTGACGGAACTCCATTTAAAGGAGTTGTTATAAAATTTTATATCGAACAAGATTTTGACATTGATGTTGGGGATAAATTAACAAATCGATATGGCGGAAAAGGGGTAATTGGTCTCATTGAAGATGAAAAGAATATGCCAGTTACGCCGTGGGGTGAAAAAGTTGAAATTATTTTAAATCCGATTGGTGTTATTTCCCGTATGAATATGGGTCAAATTTATGAATTATATACTGGGCTTATTGCTCGGATGTTAGGAAGAAAAATTTTACAAATTAAAAAGAAAGATGAAGTCATTAATTTATTAAAATCGGTTATTTCTCCTATTGATAAAACAGAAAAACAAGTCTATACTGAGTCTATAGTGGCATCCCTAAAAGGGATGAATGAAGAAAGATATAAATTTTTCTTGGAAAGTGTTAAAAAATATGACGGTTTTCCAATTACAGTTCCTCCATTTAAAGGGCCAAAATATGACGATATAATAAGAGCTTTAAAAGTTCTTAAATTGGATACTAAATATCACTTATATTTACCAGAATTTAATACTAAGACGATTAGACCAGTTCCAGTTGGATATATGTATTATTATAAATTAGAACATATTTCAGAATTAAAATTACATGCTAGAAGTACAGGTCCAAAAACGGGAAAAACAAAACAGCCCACACAAGGAAAACGAAGAGAGGGTGGGCAAAGATTCGGAGAAGGCGATGTTTATACTTTATTATCATATAATGCTAAATATACGTTGAGTGAATTGATGGGACCATTAAGTGACGATGTGATTACAAAAGAAAAACTTATATCAAATATTATTTTAAATGGGCAGGCCGAATTTGAGCCGCCAAAAACATCCCCTACAAAAGAATTATTAGAACATTATTTTATATCTCTAATGTTAGAAGGAGAATTTTAGTCTAATGGATTTAGCGAATAATTCAACCTATTATTTAATAGGTAATTCTACAGAAATACCATCTGAAAGAAATGATGATGAAGAAATGCAAAAAAGAAATGATACAGAAGCGATGTATCCAATTCTTTCTATTATAGAATCTATTGGAACAGAAGAATTTGAAAATACATGGGATGTATTAAAAAATGAAATTATAACACTAGATAATAATTATCGTTATATTTTTATTCAATTAGCTTTAGATAAATTTGAAGAAAAATATGGTATTACATTAATTCCTAAATTAGAACCATCAGTTTATATTTTACCAAATGAATTTGATACATTTTTGACATTTATTCAATTTATTGAAATTGACAGTAGAGAAATGATGGGATATATTTTCTATGTTATGAATATAGATTCAAGAAATTTTTTAACTATAAAAAAGAAAAATTTTCAAAAGATATATTATGGTGTTTTAAAATATATTCAAAATTATATTGTTAATCCATTAATTAAAAGCTTTTTAGAAAATTCGGATGCCGAAGTTTTAAGAAAATGGTTGAATTCAATTTTATCACGATATAAAATTGACATATATACAAACTCTCAAGAAAGGAGAATTCGTTATGAACAAGATTACCGTGATTAGAGGATCAATGAAATTTGAATTTAATTCAGATGAATTAGTAACCGTTGATCTTATTCCAGATGGAGTTGTTTTTAATTTTAAAAATAAAGATTTTTATCAAGTAAATTTTCCATTTTTAAATAATCAAGCTAAAGAAGCTTTGGTGAGATTAAAGAATCTGAATGGAAATCTAGTTGTAGATTTCAATACGCCCGAAACACTTGTTAAGATTAATCTTAAAAAGTAAAAAAATTAAAAAAAGCATATCTATATATATAACTAAGTGAAGAGAAGGTTTTATTTTTTTTAACTAAAAAAGGAGGTAAGAATGGATACAAGTTGATTTTCTAAAAATAATACAAAAGGTAAAAGGTGAAGGTATTTATTAAGTTTTTTAAGGAGAAAACCAAAACCATGCGAAACTTTTTTGATGAAAAAATTGAAATGTCGATTACTAAGTATATTATGAATAAGCATATCATACACAAGTTTTTTAAAGAGATCTCGGATATGGAGAATGTCCAAGATCATCGTTTTTTCATTTCATCAGACCCGGCTGACTGCAAGGAATGTCAGGCTGGACATATTATGTGCAGAACGCACAAGACGTTCAATTTCTTAAAAAACGTTGAAAAAATCTTTGCCGTGTTTGACACAGCAACGGGTATTTATATTACCCGATATTGCGCATTCGTCCCAGGGGAACCTGGGATCGTATTTATCCCCCCAATCCATCCGCTAAAGAAAAACGGGAATATTTTTTCAAAAGTATTCGATTCTCCTCCTGTTGATACTCTAGAAAGGGTATACAAAGTAGGAGAGATCAACACTGAAAAAATCAACGACTATTACATCGGGAATGCTTTTGTTACCGATGATAATGGTCAATCGTTCCGAGTGTGTTTACTCCGCTTAGGAACGAAGTTTTATCCCGCGTTCATTCCAAAGTAGGCGGTTTGGTGGGGGGGTTTAAATCCCCCCTTTCGCCTTTTTCTTAACCCCCAACCTAAATTTTTTCTTGGAGGAAAAATTATGAGTAATGTAAATGTAAGTGAGTTTCTAGATCTTCAGACTGCTTCGGCTCCTGTCCAGGGAGCGAAGGAAAGTATTTTCAAGTCCATTTATATTGGAGGTACACCGAGAACGGAAAACGGAATTCAACTAATTCCGGGAAAACTTCAGGTAAAAGATGTACCTGAACTATATAATAAAGATGAACTTCATATGGTAATTCTATATACAAAACGTATTTTAGTTAAAGAGAAAAACACACCACAAGGAAAGACATTGCTATGTATGTCATATCTAAATACAAATCCTCCCAAGGGGACAGCGCACGGTCCTTGCGGTAGAACTGCCGCAGAACGTGCGGCAGATCCATTCTGCGCTACATGTAAAAGCCATTTGATCGTAGCCGGAGTACTTACACAACCAAACGGGACACCTATTAAAGATTCTGATGGAGAACTAGTATTTGGGTTTATTCGTGGGCGGGGAGTAAAATATGTTCCGATTTCAGATTATGTCCGTAGTTTAACACAAATGGAGCTACCATATAGAATTTTTAGTGAAGACCAAGAAAGTTTTGAACGATCGGTGGCAAATAAAATGAAAATTGTCACTCGCATCGTTCCAAGTACTACAAATACTAAATTTGGTATTAAACAAATTTTTAAACTGGAACCTGGAAACATTATTCCAAAGGAAGCTTGTCTAAAATATATGAATTTGGCAAAGACAAAGCTTCCCGATTTTGATGAAAAATTTGATTGGTCACGACAGATTAATAATACTAATAATAATCAAGACAATAATATCAATAATGATGAAAATTACAATATTCTGTCAAACGATGATGACATGGAAATGGTGGATGATTTAGATTTTAACTTTTAATTAAAAAAAGTCTTATTAACTGAAAAGAAGGGATAGAATTAAAGGTTCTATCCCTTCTTTTTTTCGTTTAAAGGAATAAAAATGCCGAACAATCAAGAACTTCAATATGTTGATAAATTAAACATTGGGGTGACAACAATTAATAGAGCAAAAGAATTAATTAAACGTCACATTAAAAATATTTGTATTTCTTGGGCAAATAATCATATGGTTCAAAAAAATACATTTCATTTAATTGGACCTGCCGGGGTCGGAAAAACACAAATTTGCTTTCAAATTGCAAATGAATTAACTGAAGAACTTAATATTAAGTTTCAGGTAATTAAACTTCATGCCCCAGTTTTAACAAGGGACGATTTTCTTATTCCTTATCCTGTTTCTGAAAATAAGTTTAAAATGTTACTTTCGGATTTTATTCCAGTTGATCCAAAATCATTTGGTATTTTAGTAATCGATGAATTTTCTAGAGCAGATCATTCGCTTCAACAATTGTTTTGGCAAATTCAAAATGAATATTCAATTCATACGCACGACATACCACCTGGATGGTTTACTGTTGTAACGGACAACCCAGATGATTCAGAATATTCAATGAATACACTAGAAGATGCAGCAGGTTTGCGTCGAATGGTTCATTTATATATAGATGTTAGTGCTAAAGAATTTTTAGATCACGCAAAGAAATCGAATTTTCATCCTTTTATTATTGATTTTATACAAAAATATCCATCATACGTTTATGATAAGACTTCTCAAAAAAGAGGGTCTGTTTATGCTAATCCAGGATCATATGAAAAATTATCAAATGAATTATGGGCATATGAACACGCATTAAATAATGACCGCAATGCTTTAAGAGATAATATTGAACAAATTGATCAAATTATCTATGGATTATTGAATTTAAATATGGGACAGATTTTTATTGAAGTTGTTAAGAATAAAAGAGATGTAATTGATCCTAAAGATATTGTTTTTGAATTTGATAAAGTAAAAAATAAGATTGAATCTTGGGTATTGGAAAATAATAATCCTTGTCTCCATGAATTAATTCAATCAGTTATGACATTTTTAATATCCGAGCGGCCCGAAATTACAGATACAATTAGAAATAATTTTACAAATTTTATGGTAACATTACCAGAAGATATGGCAGCTATGTTTATTCACCATATGGGAACACTTAATAAAGCGACAGATTCATATAGATATTTAGCGAAATTATCACAAGAATGTGCTATTAAAAATGAAAAATATAGGAGTATATTTGTTCGAAATATCCGAGATATGAGTCAATAAAAGGTTAAAGGAGAAAAAATGATTACAAAAAAGAAATTTCGTCTTCGAGTTGATATGGAATTCGAGGCTTTTGATATTGTTCAAGCACGAATAATTGTCAAAGAATATATTAAAAATAAATTTAAAGATGATCATGATAAATATGTATTTAAGTTACAAGAAATTTTTGAAGATAAATCCCCGAAAGGTGAGATTATTAAATTGGAGTAAAATATGAGAAAATTACTTGGAAAATTAATTCTCAAAAATAATTTTTGGGGGTTTGTTTTTTCAACAATCCCAATTGAAGAAACAGAAGAATTGCCTTATATAGCAGCCGTAGCAATTAAAAATAATGATTTGGTTCTTCTATATAATGATCGTTTATTATCTCAATTAAATGTAGACCAAATAATTAAAATTTTAGAACATGAAGGTCTTCATATTTTAAATAAACATTTAACTCGATTTATTGATTATATTCCAGATCATATAGATGAAAATACAAAAAGAAAAATAATAAAAAAATTGAATAAAAGTGCAGATTTTGCAACAAATTCTATCATAAAAGATATGCCTAAATCATTAAATATTGATGGTGAAGAATATAATCTTTTGTTTCCAGAAGACTATGGCCTCCCACCTTGTAAAAGCATGGAGTGGTATTATGAAAATGAACAAGAAGATGATGAAGGAAATCATGAGCAAAGTAAATCAAGTGATGACAGATCTCAAAATCAAGAAAGCTTTTTATCTAGCTTCGGGGGTACTCATGATGTTATGGGGGATGATTGTAAAGATTATGGGCCTGTTTCTAGAAGCAATGGCAATGGCCTTTCGGAAAATGGGGAACGACATTTACAAAGCGGGAGTGGAAATACAAAAAAGGAATTAAAAGATATTACTGATATATCACATAAATATTGGAATAATGAGACTCTTGATACTACAACTGCGAAACAAATTGAACAAAAGTTAAAAGCTAAAATAGGTTCAAGTTATCGAGAATTTAAAAAAAGAAGGGGTACGTTACCTGGATATTTAGAAGAAATTATCACAGAATTTATAGAACCTCCGAAACTTCCTTATTATGATATGATTAAGAAAATCATTAAAGGTAATTTATCCGATAAATATAAAAGGAGTAATACTCGAATTAATAAAAAACGAGTATTTATATTAGATAAACATTTGCCTATTTCACCATATCCGGGAATAGTGCGTGAAAATACATTTAGAGTGGTTGTTATAGTAGATTCGTCTGGATCTATGTCAAATGATGAAATTCAAGAGTCTTTGAAAAGTGTAAAGCATATATTAAATAACGATAAAAATGTATTTCTATATTTGATCAGCATTGACACAAAAATTAATTGGGAGGGGCGAATAAGACGAATTGATGAAATTAACAGAGTAAAATTTAAACGTGGGGGTACAACTCTTTTACCTGCATTTGAAAGGGCTAAAGAGTTGCGCCCCCACATTACTTTATGCTTTACAGACGGATATTGCGATGATTTAAACAATTTTAAATATAAATTACCTAAAAAAATACTGTATATTCTATCGGAAAATGGAACGTCCAAATATATAGACAGGACAGGATGGATTGTGCAAATGAATAAATCATATTAGGAGAATCTTTATGTATCTTCAAATTACAGATCATTGTAATATGGTGTGCCCGCATTGTGCATTTTCTTGTAGCCCCGAAAATAATCAATTTATGACACGAGAAATTTTTCATGATGCAATTCGATTCATTTCAGAATATTCGAGCACGATATCCATTGGTGGTGGGGAACCGACTACTCATCCTGATTTTGAATATATTTTATTTCATTCACTTGCAAATTTTGATGTTTGGATGAGTACTAATGGCAAGATTAAAGAAAAAGCATTTGTATTATCTCAATTAGCGAAAAAGGGGATTATTACGGTATCTTTAAGTATTGACGATTATCATGAACCAATCGATAAAGAAGTGATTCAATGGTTTACAAAAAAACGTGGGCGTTTGTCTTCAATAAATAGTCAAGATAATGACTATAGGCATATTCAAAATGTTACAAGGATTATTAAAGCTGGAAGAGCTATTAAAAATAATCTATGGGATGTAGATGATGACTGCCCATGTGATGTTATTTTCATTGAACCTAATGGAAAAATAAAAATTTGTGGATGTGAAAATTCTTTATATATTGGTCATGTTTCGACTGGTTTAATTATTCCAGAAGATGCATGTATGCATATTTTTAATGAAAATATTTGTTTTAACCGTTCTAGAGAATGGATTAATGATCTTTTTAAAGATTACAAGATTGAAAAACTTTTGGAGGCGGCATGAATGACCTATAATAAAATTGAAGTTTTATCTGAAAAGGAACACATTAGAAACGCTCCCGCAATGTACATAGGATCAACTAAAACACCAACACATCTAGTGGAAGAAGTTTTAGATAATGCGTTGGATGAAGTTTTAGCAAAACATGCAAGTACGGTCGCCATTCGAATTAATGGCTCTGAAATTACTATTGTAGATGATGGAAGAGGAATTCCTATTAATGATGACATTCCTTTAACGATTTGCACGAAATTATTTTCAGGAGGGAAATTTAAAGGAAAAAAGAAAGATTATAAAATTACAACAGGCCGACATGGGGTTGGTTTAGTAGCCGTTAATTTTTTATCGACAAAATTTCAAATTGAAATTTATAGAGATAATAAAAGGTATTATGCAGAATTTAAAAACGGCGAACTTGTTAAAAAAGAATTAAGAGATTTTAATGGAAAAAAGCCATTCTCAACAGGAATTACTTTTTCGCCTGATCCAGAAATATTTGAAACTTTAAATGTAGATATTGATCGAATTAATGAAAGATTATTATATGCATCTTTATTTACAAATGGAATGTTTATTTTATTGGTAGATAATGAAAAGAAATTTATTCAATTAAATAAAGAAGAATTTTTAAAAACACATATGTTTAATGAAAGAGATACAGCAATTACGGAAGTATTTTCTTTAAATTCAAAAGTAAAAGGCGAATCATTTTCTGTAGATTTTGCTTTTGCGGAAGGAAATATATCTCCGAGAATTATCGGGGGAGTAAATCTATTACCTATACATAATGGTGAACATATTTTAGCATTTAGAAATGCATATAAATTAGAAATTCTTAAATTTGCAAAACGAAATAAAATAAAATTCTTAGATGAAAATGATATTTTTATTGGATTACGGGCATTTGTAAACGTATTATTAGAAGAAGTTGAATTTGGAGGACAAAATAAAGGAGTATTAAGTAATAGAACTGATTATTTTAATAGGTTTAAAATTAATGAATATATTAAAACTATCATTGAAGAAAATGAAGAAACATTTAAAAAGATTTTAAAATATCAAAAAGATTATCGAAGTCATTTAGAACATAATAAGAAAATTAAATCAAATATAAAAAAGGGATCAACTAAATTTACGAAATTAAGAGATTGTTTAAATTTAAATGGAGAGTTATTTATAGTAGAAGGTGATTCAGCGGCAGGTGGTTTAATTGAATGTAGAGATCCTAAAAAACATGCGGTATTTCCTTTAAAAGGAAAGCCGCCACTTTTTACATCAAAAACAATTTTAAAAAATAATGAAATATCAGAATTAATTGAAGCACTTGGTTCTGGAATTGGTAATCAATTTAATATAAATAATTTAAAATATGAAAAAATAATAATCTCAACTGATGCCGATGCAGATGGTGGACATATCTTTTGTTTAATCACCATGTTTTTCTATAAATATCTTCCTGATATAATTAAAGAAAATAAATTATATTATGTAGTTACACCATTATACGCTATTTCAGATGTAAATAAAAAGATATTTATTCCTCTATGGACAAATGAAGAATTAGAAAAAGCTAGAAAAGAAAATAAATCTATTATTAGAATTAAAGGGTTAGGTGAAATGTCTCCGTGGCAATTAAAACAAGTTTTAATTGATGAACATTCACGGAGATTGATTCCTATCGAGTATTCAGATGATCCAAATATTGAAAAACTTTTTATAGATTCACAAACAAAACGAGATCTAATTAATGATTAGGAGGGAGGATGAAGAAATTAATACCTGTTTTTTATAAAAATTATGGAAAATATATTAATGCGTTTCGAGCAATTCCATATGTTCGAGACGGTTGTAAACCAGTTGAGCGTAGAGTTTTATTATCAGCATATGAAATTGCCCGAAATAAGACTATCAAGTCGGCTAGACTTGATGGACATGTAATAGGTCATTATCATCCACATGGAAGTGTATATGGAACAATTGTAAATTTAGTCCATCAAGGATTTTTAGATGGACAAGGAAATTTTGGAACAAAAATTGGTGTCGAACCTTTAGGTGCAGCCGCATCACGATATACTGAAGTTAAACTATCCGAATTAACGAAAAAATTAGCATTTAAATATATTGATTATGTCGATTATGAAGAATCGGAACTAGATCCTGAACCGAAATATCTTCCAACAATGATTCCATTCTCATTATTGGGAGAAACATATACTATTGGTTTGGGGTTTGGTTATAGAACAGTAATTCCTGTATATGAATTAAAAGATTTAATTAGAAGACTTTTATTTCTTTTAAAGAAAAGAAAAGAAATCGTTATTAAACCAAAATCGCATGGATGTGAAATAATTGAAGAAAAATCAGATATTTATGATTTATTGAAGAAGGGACAAGGAAAAATTACATATAAAGGAAAATATAAAACAATCCCATCTAAGTATTTAGTTGAATTATATTCGTGGCCTCCTCATTTAACATTTGAAAACATTTTAAATAAATTAAATTTAAGTGATGAAATTGCATATAGAGATATTTCATCATCAGGAAAAACTGTTGTATTATTTGAAATAATTAAAAAAAGAAATAGAGATGATATATTTAATAGATTTATTAAAAATTTAGATGAGGCGATCACAGATTCATTTTCTTATGAAATGAATTTTGTTGATGATAATTATAATATTATTCAAATGGGGGTAGATGATATTTTATTAATTACATTTGAAAATTATAAAAAAATAATTGAAAAAATGGCTAAAAGTATGATTGATAAATATATCAAAGAATATAATGAATTGGAATTATTAATGAAAATTAGACCGTATTTGCGTAATTATATGAAAAATAATTCGATTGAAGAAGTTGATGAAGTGGCAGCATTTATTTCATCGGAATTAAAAATTCCGATTGATACCATTTTAAATATTTTAAACAAGTATAAAATTAGTAAACTATTTAAACATAAAGATTTAAAAGAAGTTGAGGACAAAATTAAACATTATACAAATATATTAAATAATATAGATGATACCGCGATTGAAGAATACATGGAGGTTATGGATGGTAGTTAAATGCCCGTATTGCGGTATTTCGGTAACGAATTTAATTTCACATATGAAAGGAATTCATACTCCAAATATATATAATGAATTTATGGACGATTTAAAAAAATTTATAGATGAAACTAAAAATGAAATTATAGAAAATAAACTTGCTCTTACAATACATGAATTATCAAAAATAAAAGAGATTGATGAAGAAACAGTAAGGGAAGCAATCAAATATTATTATCCAGAATATTTTATGGATCATTTTATTTATTCAACGCAGCAATTATTTAAAGAAACGAAATGTTTTTGTTGTGGGAATCATGAAAATCTATCTCTATTTATAGATAATAAACATACAAGTCTTTTATTGACAGATATATTCGTTATCTGTAAAAATTGTAAAACAGATCTGTTGTTTTGGACGGACGTGACATTTCAAATTAAACCTATTACAATTGCTCATAATGTAGATGGTTTACATGGACATACATTTAATATAAAAATTAAATTAAAAGTTCCGGTATTTTACGGGACAATTATTAATTTGACTTCCTTAGAAAAAAGACTTAATATTTTATTAGATCAAATTAATAATACCTTTTTAAATGAAATTTTGCCGATTCCCACAATCGAATGGCTTTTACTCTATCTTTTTAGAAATTTAGACGTTACGTATTCCATTTCAGGTTTAAAAGAAATTTACATTAAAGATGGAATAAATGAGGTTTCTATGAATTATGACCAATATAAATCATCAAAATTTACCAAATTTCTCTACTCTAAAATTGTATCGGACTTCAGGGATAATTATACCAAAAAGTTTACAAGCAAGCTGGATTGATAATATAATAAACGATTTAAATAGAAAAACGAGACATTTTAAAACTAAAGAAATAGAAATAAATAAATTTTATGTTTATAATGAAAATAGCATTATTATTCCAAGAAATTATCCTATAAAAGATTATTATAAAAATATCGAGATTATCGATTTAAATTCAGAAGGTAAAGATATTAATATTAAAGGAAATATAACATTAAGAAATGATTTGCAAGAAAGAGCAAAAGAACATATTTTAAAAAATCCCTATTCTTTATTACAATTAGAACCGGGGACGGGTAAAACAGTTATAACAATTTCAGCTATTTGTGAATTAAAAAAGAAAACATTAGTATTAGTTCATCGAGATAGTTTAGTTGAACAATGGATAGAACGATTTAAACAATTTACTGATATTGCTGACGATAGAATAACTAAATTAAATTCAAACACTTATATTCAAGATTTATTACATAAAGATATAGTTATTGTTACGGCACAAACATTTATTTCAATTTTAAAACGAGATAAAAATAAATTTTTAAAAACTTTAAAGCAAGCGGAATTTGGGATATTTGTGGCAGATGAGGTACATACAACATTAGGAGCAAAAACATTCTCTTTATGTTCGATATGTATTCCTGTTAAAAGAGTTATAGGATTATCGGCTACCCCATACAGAATAGATGGAAATTCTGATATTATTTTATATCATGCGGGAAAATTATTTAAAGATACAGACAGCGCGGGAACTGTACCCGCAAAGGTGACATTTATATTATTTAATGCAAATTTTTCACAAAATATTTTAAAATATATATCATGGGGGGGAGTATTTAGAAAAGAAAGATATTTAAATAAATTAAAAGATAGTGAACAATTTATGAAAATTAGTAAATATCTTTTAGATTATAATTTAAAAAATAAACGTAAAGTATTATTTATTGGAGAAAGAATAAATAAACTATTAAGAATTATGTTTAATTCTGTAAATTGTAAAAAATCATTATTTATAGCTGGAATTGGAATGGATGCGCTACATCCCGATGTAGATTGTGTTTTTAGTACTCCTCAAAAAATGAGGGATGGGGTTGACGCACCGTGGTTAGATTGTATTATAATGACATCACCAATTGGCAATATCCCCCAAATGGTGGGAAGGGTAACAAGATCTTATTCAAATAAATCCCAAACTTTAATTTTTGATATGGTTGATCTTTCTATTAATGAAATATATAAAAGTGCGTGGCATAGATATAAATATTACAAAGAAAAAAATTGGGATATTCAATTTAAAGTATTGAAATATGATGATTCAAATGTTAAAGTCTTAGATATATCTGAAGAAGAAGGGAAGAAAATAATTTTATTTGGACCTTAAGAAAGGAGATTAAAAAATGCGGAAAGAAAATTTTCTTCATGTGAAAATGAATCCCGAATCTAATTATGGTCCGGCTATTACTTTTTATTGGCAATATGATTCGAAAGAAAAGAAAGTACTTTTTACAGCAGCGCTATGTTCTAAGCATGATATCTTCAGTAAGAAAATTGCTCGGGAAATTTGTCGGGGGAGGATGAGAAAGGGATACGTAGATCAGTTTCCGATGGTTTCGGATAATCTTAAATATGATTATCCAAAAAATAAAGATGTTATTAATGAAATCATTCATCTCTATAATGAAGATAAAATCTCCTGGGAATGTATTTTAAAAGGAGCTAGAGTGCCAAATTATTTCGATAAATATATCGAAATGGACTAAAAATATTTTTATTCACCTCTTGTTCAAGGAGACTTGAAATGCCTAATCCAAACCTTTTTAATACTCGTCATGATATTACGAAAAATGAGGCTGGTGGTATTGCTTTTAAAATGTCACCAGAGCATGCGTTAGCCCAATACGCTGTAACAGGGACGTTATATAATACATATTATGTTGATGATAAAAACCAACTTGAACATTTACTTGAACTCTTAAAAAAAGTTTCACCAGAATTTGTAGCAAAAACAGCGATTTATGCTCGGCAAGAAGGGTATATGAAAGATGTACCCGCAGCATTATGTGCCTGGTTAGCAGCTAATGATATTTCTCTTCTAAAGAAAGTGTTTTTCAGGGTTATTGATAACCCCGTTATGTTACGAAAATTCGTACAATTTGTACGATCGGGAGTTTTTGGAAGAAAATCTTTTGGTTATGCTCCCAAGAAATTAATCAATCAATATCTTACGAATTCAAGTTTTGAAGTATTATTTAAAGGAAGTATTGGAAAAAATCCGTCATTAGCTGATGTCATTAAAATGACTCACCCAAAACCAAAAGATAAAACACAAGAAGTATTTTTTAGATATATTTGTGGATATGATGATATAAATCTTGATGATTTACCGCAAGTAGTTCAAGAATATGAAGTTTTTAAGAAAAATTTACCAACAGATATTCCAAAAAATGTTGATTTTAGATTTTTAACAGCATTACCTCTGACGAAAGATCATTGGAAGAAAATTGCATTAACTGCTCCCTGGCATATGACCAGAATGAATTTAAACACATTTAAGCGATATGGGGTTTTAGATGACCCCGAAATTGTTTCAGTAATTGCCGAAAGACTTCAAAATGAAGAATTAATTAGAAAAAATAAAGTATTTCCATATCAATTATTTATTACATATATGTCAATTCCTAGAGGTGAGATGCCAAAGGAGATTATTGAAGCGCTAAAGAGAGCCGTGTTAATTTCGATGAATAATGTTCCTGATTTTGATCCAGATTTACAAATTGCTATTTGTCCAGATGTTTCTGGGTCAATGAATTCTCCAATCGCAGCTAATAGGCAAGGAATCGCACGATATATTGATGTTGCTTCAATTTTCACAGCGGCAATTAAAGCAAAAACTAATAATTATATAATTCTTCCATTTAATCATGATTTGATGGAATTATCTGATATTGAAGAAGATGATGTATTTACATTAGCCTCAAAAATTAGAAAAATGTGTAATGGAGGAACAAATTGTTCCCTTCCTATGGATTTTCTAGTATCTAAATATTATACTGGAAAACCAGATATTATCATTTATATTTCAGATAATGAATCATGGATTGATACTGATAACATATATAGAGAAAATACTGAAACTAATAAATTATGGAAACAATATAAACAGAAACGTAATCCAAATGCAAAATTGATTTGTTGGGATATTGCCCCATATAAAACTGTTCAGGTTAAAGATGAACCGGATGTTTTAAATATTGGAGGATTTTCAGATCGGATTATGGATATAATTTATTTGTTTATCAATAACAAATTAGAGGGGAAATATTGGAAAGAAGTTATTGACAGCATTGATCTATAGAAAAAAGGTGTACCCAAATGCCGAAGGGATTACATCTAAACGAGGATTAGAAGATCTCTTCAGTTTTTGTTGGGTGCACCTTTTTCTTCTTTTAAAATAATTGTAGCTGAATGCCGAAGGGATTACATTATACAAATTAAACCAGATAAATATTTAGCCTTTTTTAAAGGCTAAATAAAAAATCTCTTCAATTTTTGTCAGCTACAATTATCTTTTTGCCTGAATGCTGAATGGACTACATTTGTGGGCGATCATCAGCTAACTCTTTTATAGAAAAATATGCTCATGCATGCCACATTATTTAACAACTATACACCACGAGGTGGCCGCATGAAGCTGAGTGAGTGGGCGAAGCAACAAGGGATTTCGTATCGTACGGCATGGAATTGGTTTCGCCAGGGGAAACTTCCAGTTAGTGCGATTCAGACACCCTCTGGAACCATCTTGGTGCAAGATTCATCGAAATCCACATCAGGTAAAGTCGTTGTGTACGCGAGAGTTTCGTCCGCAGATCAGAAAAGCAGTCTAGATCAACAAGTTGCCCGGTGTGTAGCACACGCAACGTCTCTTGGTTTGGCAGTTGACAAGGTGGTCACAGAAGTGGGATCCGGCGTAAATGGACGCCGGAAGAAACTCATGCGAGTGTTACGCGATCCGAGTGTCACCACCATTGTGGTGGAGCATCGAGATCGGCTCACTCGATTTGGTTTTGACCTCCTTGAGGCAAGTTTGGCGTCTCGCAAATGTAACCTCATCGTGGTCGATCCAGTAGAATTGGAAAATGATCTTGTCAGAGACATGATCGATGTGCTAACTTCTTTCTGTGCCAGGTTGTATGGTCAGCGTGCTGCAAAACGCAAAGCCAGGAAGGCTCTAGAGGTCATGCAATGCGAACATACCACGGACGGTTGATCCTCTCCGAGGAAGATTCGCTTCTTCTTGATCAAATGGCGCGGTTGCTTTCCACGGTGGAACGCAAGCTCTACGCCACGCTGCAAAGTGACCCCAACCCGAGATTAGATGTCATCAAGAAGCAATTCCTTCGGACGTACAACATCACGGCACGTCATTTCAACTCTGTGCGCGTCGCCTTGGAAGGAAAGATGCGTGCGGAGAAAGAGATCAGAACGCGTCGCATCACCGAACTGCAGAGGCGGATCGAGGCGCAGGAACGTGCAGTTGAGAAGATTCGAGATCCCTTCAAGCTTCACAATGCCAAGCGACGCCTTCACCGGCTCCGCACACAATTGGAGTCTTTGCGGTCGGACAACAAAAACCACCTTTGTTTTGGCGGTCGGAAACTGTTTCGAGCGCAATTCCATTTGGAGCAGAATGGTTTTGCGTCGCACGAGGAATGGAAAGTTGCCTGGGACCTGAAACGCAACCAGCAGTTTTGGTTGGTTGGCAGCAAAGATGAAACTGGTGGCTGCCAGAGTTGTGTGGCCACGCAACTTGATGACACCACCTTTCGGCTGCGCATTCGACTGCCCAACAACTTCCCGAAAAAGTATGTCCATGCGGAAGTGAAGTTGCCTCATGGACACCAACATCTCGCCAATGCTCTGATCGTCAAGCAGGCCATCACATATCGTTTCCTGCATGATGAGAAAGGCTGGCGAGTCTTTGTGTCCACCAAGCCCATCGACGTGGAGATCACCACAGACCGACGGCTTGGTGCAATCGGGGTGGACATCAACGCGGACCATCTTGCTGTGACAGAGCTTGATCGCCATGGCAATCCGATCCGGTCGATGTCCATCCCGATGCATCTCTACGGCAAGTCACAGAACCAACGCAAAGATGTAATCGGTGTGGCGGTCCGAGAGTTGATGAAGTTTGCTGACGGTCTCGGCAAGCCCATCGTGGTGGAGAAGCTTGATTTCACAGCAAAGAAAGCATCTTTGCGTTTGGAGACCAAACGCACCAAGCGAATGCTGTCATCGTTTGCATACACCTTGGTGTTGAACACCATCAAAGCGCGTGCATTTGATCAAGGCATCGAGGTGTTGCACGTGAACCCTGCATTCAGCTCGGTGATTGGTCGGCACAAGTTTCAGAAGAGATATGGTTTGACCACGCACCAGGCGGCAGCAGCCGTTCTAGGCAGGCGTGGTTTGTCGTTCTCTGAGCGACCGAATCGCCACATGGAGGACCAAGTCGCCTTCTTGCTACCCGTGAGGAATCGTAAGAAGCACGTTTGGTCTTTCTGGCGTGAGGTTGCTAGGAACGAAGCGGCGCATGCAGCGCAATGTCGGGCCGCTGCGAGAACACAGCGATCCTCCAGGTCTTCTAAACGATCACCTGGTGTGATGGAACAATCGTTCCGTCCGCATTTGTCCGGTGGAAGTCCGGCACGCGAATCGTCAGTAGCTCCGTTCGACTGGCGTCCACCTGCATGGTGGTGAGATTCCATAGATTTCTATAGAATTAGGAACGAAATGACAGTCTATTCAAATCTTGTCAGGCAATTATTTAATTTGTCCGAATGCTGAAAGGACTACATTATTGTATGTTGACTACAATTTAATGTCTTTTCAATTTTGTCGGACTTCATCTGATTAATAAGATTGAATGCTGAAGGGACTACATTATAATTGAAATATAATTAACGTCTCTTCAATTTTGTCAATCTTATTAATTTTCCTCTACGTATGAAAAAAGGTCTGAATGCGATGAGGAATACATTGGCAGATCCGGGCTTCGGCCTCGGATAATGTTCTTCATCAAATAATTGTCAGACCTTTTTTCATCTAATTTGCCTTCCAAATTTCTCTTTAATCTTTTCAATTCCTAATCGGAGATAAAATATGAAATTTATCGCCCTATTTATTTTAATTGTAGTTTGTGTCTGGTTCTATTTTGAAATTAAAAATGCTCCTATTGTATATCCTGATAATTGTGAAGATGAACGAGTAAAAAAATTTGGATGTGAAGGAGTGTGTCAACAAAACCCTCCTTGCGCTAGAGGAATTCAACATGAATAAATTTGCCATCAGTGCTGATTGGCATTTTTCGAATTATTCAAATGATAAAAAAGATATCAAAGGTTTATCTAGAAAATTAATAGATTTAGTTAAAACAATTGTGAATATGTGTCAATATTGTTTAAAAAATGATATTGACACGATTATCGTAGCCGGAGATTTATTTCATAATAAATCTATTGTTCATACAGTCGCATTAAGTATTGTGAGTGAACTATTTAATGAATATAAAAATATTCAATTTATTTTAATTGATGGGAATCATGATTTGACTGGAAAAGGATCAGAAGTTGCTTCGGCTTTAAAACCTTTTACAAGATATGATAATGTAAGAGTAATTAGTGGTAAATCAGAAAAAATAGGCAATGTTTATTTTGTTCCGTATATTCAAAATATGAAAGAAAATATTATTAATGGAAATGCTGAAATTTTAATCTCACATTTCGGTTTAAATGAAGCGACTCTCGATTCAGGTATTTCGATTCGAACTGATATAAGTATTAATGATTTAAAGCATAGATATCAAAAAGTATTTTTAGGACATTATCATAAACCTCAAGATTTAATTACACCCGATATCGCAGTTTATTATGCGGGATCTCCTATTCAATTAAGTTGGGGTGAAAAAAATCAAGACAAAAGATTTTTAGTATACGATAATGAAAATATTTTTTCTATCCCAACAGAAGGTTATACGAAATTAATTGAATTTTTGATTACAGAAGATAACAAAGAACATGTATTAAATGAGGTCCAACAATTAAAGGAACAGAATGTTGAAGTAACATTGAAAACTACAGATAAAACGTTACATATAGATTTTGATAATGTGCGAATTATAGATATATCGGAGGAAGATATAACAAATAGGGGACTGTCGCAATCTATGACCAAACGAGATATATTTGTAAAATATCTTGATATTAAGGAAATTGAAAATAAAGACGAATATTTAAATTATATTTTAAGTGTTCTTGAAACTTAAAAGGAGGGGTATTTATGTTTAAAAAATTTTTATATTTTTTGTTCGGAGGTATTATAGGATTCGTAATCGCATTTTCGCTACTAATTCATAAATTTAATACGATTAAATATGAATATATTAAAATTCCAGAGTTAAAATTAAAAGAATCTCATATTCCAATTGAGGTACAAAATTTAATTGAAAATCAAATTTTAGATAGAGAAATAACCATTGCATATATTATGTATGAAAATTATAAAATAACCAAGGAAGAGGCCATAGAAATTTATGATTCTATTATACTTGCTTCTAGGATTTTTAATATTAATCCTATTATTATTTTGGGATTAATTCAAACTGAAAGTGATTTTGATATTAAAGCGAGAAGTAATTTAGGTGCAATTGGATTAATGCAAATTAATCCAAAAGTATGGGTGTGGGGAAATATTGAATTTCCAAACTTAAGAGATATAGGATTTGTAGAAGCTTCAGCAGATTTATATGATATTAAAACAAATATCTTATGTGGAACGTATATTTTATCAAAATATATAGAAACTGGTAAACGTTTGGGAAAGGAAAATTATTTAGAATACGCACTTACGCGATATTTTGGCGGACAAGAAAATCAGCATTTTTATAAGGTTATTAATTCATGTAAAAGATATTTTAAATTTACATTTACTGGATAAGAGGGAAAAATGAAAATTTTACCTGTAAGTGATCTGCATTTGGAATGTGCAAAAGACCCTATTAAACTTTTAAATGATCTATTTCCAAATGAATATAATGACGTAATCCTAGCAATCGCTGGAGATTTTTATAATTTAAATAAAAAATATGAATATATAGGTTTACTTTCCTTTTTACATAAGAAATTTCATAGTATTATTATTGTTCCAGGCAATCATGAATATTATGGAGCGAGTATTTTTTATGACGAATATCCTCCTGTAAATAAAATATTTAAAAATGTTTATATGTTGGGAACTGATATAAATTTTTTAGATAATAAAGATTGTAAATATGTTGATCATATTGAAATTGAAGGAATTAATTTTATTGGAACAACACTATGGACAGATATTAAATGTTTTAATTATTTAGATATTAAAAGAGCTATGCATCAAGTAAATGATTTTCATCGAATTGATTATTTAGATGTAGATATATGGGATCAATTACATTTAAATATAAAAGATAAATTAATTAAAAAATTAGAATATTTAATGGGACTTGATACAATAGTCATAACACATCATATTCCCGATTTAAGTTTAATGCATATTTTATTTAAAAATGATTTTTTGAATTGCGCATTTTCATGTAAAACACTTTTAAAAGACCTACCTGAAGAATATTGGCCGAAAATTTGGATTTACGGTCACACTCACTTTTCTGCATATCAAAATTTAAATCAAACATTATTTGTAGCTAACCCATATGGTTATCCTGGATATATGGAAAATTATGAATTTAATAATCAGTTGTTTTTAACTATTTAGGAGTAAAAAATGGGTGAACTTTTTATGCTAATTTTAATTTTATGTGTTAGTTCTTTTTATCGCCTAATAATTATTAAAAAAATAAATAAAATAAAAGAGTATGATGTTGATGAATATATGATGGATATGATGGAAGATATAGAAGAAGAAAATCATATTTGTACACCTGGAAAAATCTCTTGTACTTGTCCCGAAACATGTGTTATTCATAGTAACAAGCGTTTACGTTGCATGATCTGTGGTCGATTTCTTTCTAAAAAGAAATATTTGGAGAATTATAATAATACCTAAATATCCAAATATTATGGTTAATTTAATTGGAGAAGATGGAAATGCTTTTTATATTTTAGCTATTGTTAGAAAAGCTTTAATGAAAAATAATGTTTCTTTAGAGGAAATAAATCTATTTATGGAAGAAGCTACTTCCGGAGATTATGATCATCTTTTGCAAACTGCGATGAAATGGGTTAATATCTCCTGAAGGAGAAACAATGAGTCATTCCTATATTTTTATAGATACTTGTTCACAATGTCATAAAGAAACGCGAGTCCGTTCTGTAGAAGGTGAATACGGGTTAATCTGTTTTCGATGCATTCCTGATAAAAATAATACAACAGTTTTCGTTGAAAAAACTTCTCCAATTGCCATTTTACCAAAAAAAGCTACCCCAGGATCAGCTAATTTTGATATCTTCTCTTTAGAAAATACAATTATTTATCCACATGAAATTGTTGCAGTTCGGACAGGATTAAAGATTGAATTACCTCCTTCAAAAGTCTTGGAAATATATCCAAGATCAGGTATAGCACTTAAATATGGAATTACAGTTTTAAATTCTCCTGGACAAATCGATAGTGATTATAGAGATGAAATTAAAATTATTTTATATAATGTAGGATATTTAAAAGAGCCATATATTATCAAATATGGTGATAGAATTGCGCAATGCCGAATTCAAACTATTGAATCATGTCATTTTATTGAAGATAAAATTGATATGACAAGAAATCGAGGTGGCGGATTTGGAAGTACGGGAAATTAACTTGACATTTTAAACATTATAATTATATTATTATGTATAATAAATATATATAAATCTTAAAAAAGAAAGGAGGACGATTTTATATGTACTATTGGCTTGAAAACATTAGTACACAGAGATTTTCTACAGATGTAGATTCTCCTGTTATCCAAGAAATGAATGAAAAAAATTATTTAACAATTTTTGTAGGTAATTTAAACAAAAATGATAAAGTAGAAGCAGATATTAAAGAGCAAGGAAAATTAACTGATATCAATTTGAAGATAATAACAAAAGATTCACAATACACTTATGCGGTAAGAGATAACGTTCGATATGACATCGACTCAATTGAAAAGGGTAGAATTGGAGAATCTATTCGATATATTCGTTTACCAAAATTAGGTAAGAAGGAAGAAAAGAAAATTTCGGTTGAATTTTAATCCGTAATGTGAAAGGAGATTTTTATGATCATAGGATTTACCGGAAAGTTTGGCTGTGGGAAAACTACCATAGCCAAACTTCTTTTAACTAAATTAAATCATTTAGGATATAAAAGTATTCGAAAAGCATTTGCTGACTTTTTACGAGAGGAAGTCGCAGAACTTTTTGATATTGAATTAGATGATCTTTATCATAAGAAAACAAAATTAATTCATCGATTAAAATTTAAGACATTTTTTAATACAGATTCAATGACTATTGGAACATTATTACAGAAATGGGGAACGGATATTCGGAGATCACATAACCTAAATTATTGGGTTGAAAAATTTGAAAAGTGGTATTTAGATAATAAAGACCAATATATTTTTGTTTTAGTAGATGATGTAAGATTTAAAAATGAATATGACTTAGTTAAAAAATATGGTAAATGTGTTCGAATTTATCCGTATCCAGAATGGGAAAAAGAATTTGTTCCAAAATCAGGAAGAGATCCTAATCATCAATCTGAAATTGATTTAGATGATAAAACAGATAATGAATTTGATTTTGTGTTCCATCCAAGTTATGGAATAGATTATCTTGAAATTTATGCACGACAGATTTTAGATGAAATTAAAAAGGATGTTTTATGAATATCCAAATAACTAAATTTGGGGCTCAAAATTTTAGTTGTTTTGAAAATGCTATTGAAGTTGAATTAAATGAGCCTAAAATCCATTTTATTGTTGGTCCAAATGGATCGGGTAAAACTAGTCTTTTAGATATCATTCCTTTCACTTTTTACGGAAAAACTTCTAAAGGTATTTCTGGTTCTGCTTTAATTAATAATAAAGCTAAAAAGAATTGTCTTACTTGGGTTGAATTTACTATAGATAATGATCAATTCCGAGTAGAACGATTTTATAAATATAAAGGCTCTGATGGTGCTAATATATATAGAAACGGAAATATTATTATTTCCGGTTTGAAAGATGTAACTCAATATATATCTTCTTTTATTCTTCCAGATAATATTTTTACAAACACAGTTTTCTTTTCTCCACGATCTACATTATTTTCTTCGATGTCTGATCGTGAACGTAAAGATGTTTTATTTACATTGATTGGTTTACATGAATATGAAAAATATTATGAAAAAACATCACAAGAATATACAAAAAAGAAACAAGAATTTGATGAATTAGACAAACAATATAAAATAAATCTTGAAGTTTTAAGATATAAATTTCAACAATTTAGATTTGAAAAGAAAAATGAAAGAGCGAGCAAAAGAGATTTAAAAAATAAAATTAAAGAATTAGAGAATGAAATTACAAATCTTACATTAAATGTAAATTTAATTCCCTCTCTGGAAGAAAAATTAACTTTTTTAGAAAAAGAAAAAAATGATTTAATAGATTATTTAAATAGTATCAAAAAAGAAGTTGAAGAATTTAATAATCAGTTAGAGAATGAAAAACAGATAATAGAATTAAATTATAGGGAAAAATTAAACGAAATGAAAGAAAAAGCAACATCAAAATTATCTGAAATTAATGATCAAGCAAGAGAAATAGAAAGAAAACTGCAAATAGAAATTGATAATCAGCGCTCTGAACTTTTTAAAATACAATCAAAATTACAAGAAATTCAAATCAATAATAAAAATACTGAACAAAGAATTCAAGCATTGCATAATCAAATCGATGAATCAAATAGATTTTGTCCAACATGTAAACAAGAAATTAAAGATTTTGATGAATTTAAAATACATATAACTCAAGAAATTGAAAAATTAAAAAATGAAATATTAAAAACAGAACCGATTTATCAAAGCTATATTAATGAAAAAACAACTATTGAGACAAATTTAAACGAATTGATTAATAAACAAAAACAATTAATCCAGACTGTTGAAGAACGAAAAAATAAAGTTAAAGAAAAGGCTAAACATTTAATTGATACACTTAAATTAGCATTGCAACAAGAATTATTTGAAATTAATTCTAAAGAGAAAAAATATGAAGAATCAGATATCATTGAATATACTAATAAGATAAATGAAAAACAAAAAGAAATTGATTTTGTAAAATCAGAAATTATTAAATTAAATAAATCACAAGAATTACGTCAACAATTGATTGGTAAATTAAAAGCATTGCAAGAAACAGAAATAATTGAAAAGTCAAAGAATATTAGAAAAGAGATAACATCACAAATTAATGTCATTCGAACCATAAAAAAAGACATTAGAAAAGTTTCAAACGAATTACAAATATTAGAGTTTTGGAAATCAGCATTCTCGGCACAAGGAATACCCGCTTTTCTATTAGATGAATCTATTCCATTTATTAATAGTCGTATAAAACATTATTTATCATATATTGAAGGAAATAGATATATCATTTCACTTGATTCACAAAAAGCCACCAAATCAGGTGAATATCGAAATAAAATTTCGATTAATGTATTAGATAATGAAACGTTATCCAATTCATTAGAAAATTTTTCTAGTGGTCAGAGACGAATTGTTGATATTCTTTTGATTTTAGCGTTATCAGATCTTCAAGCTTATCTTAACAATTGTGAATTTAATTTTATAATGTTTGATGAGATTTTTGATACGCTAGATCAATCGAATATTGATTATGTAAAATCTATATTGTATGAAATTAAAGAACATCGTCATTTATTTATTATTTCGCATAGTCATGTAGATTTTGATGATGCGATAATCTATGAGATGTAAAAATTTAAAACATTAAAGATCTATATATATAAATAAATGAATAAGAGGTGATTGCGATTTTGCAGTCACCTCTTTTTTAATATAAAATCTTTTTTGGAGAAAAAGTTATGTTTTTTAATTGGCTAATTACAACACGATGTAATTTAAAATGTTGTAATTTATTTAAAAAAGATTCTATTATTGATTTGGATGTTGATAAATTAAAAAACGTTCTTTTGATTTATAGAAACGATTTTCATATATTTTACGGAGGAGAACCAACCTTACATCCTCGTTTTTATGATATCTTAAATTTTTCTAAAATTAATAAAATCCCTCATACATTTATAACAAATGGAACTGCTTCATTAGATTATTCATATGAATATGAGTCAATCACTATATCAATTGAACCTACCAAACAAGACAAATATAGAAAAGAAAAAACTGAAAAAGGGATTCAATTATTAAAAAAAGTTAAAAGTAAAGAAAAAGTAGCTGAAATAAATATTAAACACGGAGATGACAAAGAATATTTAAAAACATTATTAAAAGAGTTAAATAAAATAAATGTTAAAATAATAATTAATTTTATGGATATATCTAAAGATTCTAATTACGATTTCTCATCATATTATAACGATTCCATAATATTAAGGAAATGGGAAGCGAAAGAATGGATAAAAATAATTTTGGAAAATTATAATAGGGTTAATATCCTATATTTAGAATATATAGATATATTACTCAATATTTTACCCTCAAATTATAAATGCAATAACATAATTAATCAAAACAATTGGGTAATCGACCCAAATGGAAATTTCCGATTATGTTTAAGAATTAAAGGGGAGCAGATCAATACATATAATATATTTGAAGATCCATATATCTTAAATAATACCGCTTTTATCAAAGCCTTAAAAATTGACACTTCCAACCTCTGCAAAGGTTGTAATTGGTCATGTGCAATCTTTGCAGACCATCAGAAAGGAGAAGTAGATGGAAGCGGCGAAGATCTGGAAGGCGCAAACGAAAAACGTTCGGTATTTTACGCGTAAAAAAATCGCAGAAACAATCTCCAATGTCTTTGGAATCAAAGATGAAAGGGCGATAAGAAGAAAATTGAACGGGCTAATCTCTAGTGGGGTTTTGGAAGTAACCCCACGGGGGAATTTCGTAAACTTCTCGGCCTTTAAACGATAGTCTTTTTGCCGGGTGGGGGTTGACCTCCCTCCTTTCCCTCCCTTCCCAACCCCCACCCGGTTTTTTTAATAAAATTGGAGATAAAAACATGGCAGATGAGAATGTTATCGATACTGCAATTGAATTTTTAGATAAAGTATCAAAAACTAGTGAATTTGTGATTAAATTTATCAAACGTACCACTGGTGATATTCGAATAATGCGAGCTACTCTAGATTTCAGATTAATACCAGATAAAGATAAACCCAAGAGTGTGGATTTGAAAAAGATACTTACATTTATTAAAAATAATAAAATTCTCCACGTTTATGATTTAGATAAACGTGGATGGCGATCTGTGCCATTAGATAGAGTAGAATGGTTAACAGATAATGCCAATGGTGTTACATATAGAGTAAGTATTAAAGGGGTAAAATAATGAATGTAGAAAATACCGCATACGAAACAGAGAAATCCACACAAGCTCCATATTCATTTTATTATTATTCAGAATTCGATTTGAGTTCAAGATACCAATTCGAAGAAATTATAACTTTAAAAAATCAAAGAACAGCATACGGACAGATTATATATCAAAAATTTTATATTTTAAATCCAGGAATTTATAATTATAAATTTTCATCAGTACTTGCCAATTTAGCTCATTATGAGTATGTATCTGATGAAATTAAAAGATTTTTATTAGAAACATATAACATTGATTCGACAGTATTTCCTAAAAGAGGGGATTATATTCCACATATTTTTAATTTAAAATTAGCAGTACCCTTTCAAATTTTTGTAGAAACAAAAGTAAATTCAGCAGTTAGAAAAATACATTATTTTTGGTCGTTAACTAAAACAATTGATTTAGATGCTTTTATCTTGTCGCCTTTCCCTAATATATGGGGATCGGGAGAAATTTGTACTGGAAATATAAATAAAAGGCATATAGTTGACGCCTTCTTTGAAAATGAATTTAATCGAGATATTACGAATAATTTTGAATTTTATAATTCAAAAAATATCTATCCATTTCGAAACATATTTGAATGGGCCTATGAAAGTGCTCATGACCCACTGTTTTGGAAAAAAAATAAATATTATAAATCATATATTGAATCTTGTGGAGGTTTATAAATGAGCTTAACGATGGATCTGAGCCGACCCATTTTTATTATAAATAATTCTACACGACTGTATTATCAAAAAGATAACTATTTATGTTATCTAAAATTTATAGAGCCGTTTGTCTTTAATGAATTATCATTTCCAGGCGCTTATTTAATAATTTATATTCATACAAATACAAATCATGAAGTTATTAATTATGAACTCGAATATAAATGGTCATATGATAATATAAAAATATGGGATTCCCCATTAACTTTAAATACAAAAAAAATTAAAGATGATATTAACTTTTTATTTGAAAACAAAGAAAATAATGAACTTTATAAAACAATGAATATTGTTCAATTTATAAATATTATATTTAATTTAGATATTTGTAATTATTTAGATTTTGTTGGAAATGATATTTTTCCAACAATTGAAGATTGGAAAGAATTAAGTCAGAAAAATAAATACTTTTATTTACATTTTACAGAATTAACGAATAGTCAAACAATTGCAGATTATCTATTTCAGAAGGATATTGTTTTAAATAATTCAGCACCATACGAATATTTAGATTTAGAACGATCTCCAAAGATGATAAATTTAGATACGTATAAAAATATTACAAAGTCTGAAGATATTATCTGGTTAAATAACTTTTGGATTCAACCTGGTGATAAAATTTTATATAATAAAGAAATTTACACAGTTAAAAAAATTAAAACTCCATATATTTATTTAGAAGAAAAGGAACAACCATTACGTATACACGAATGTAAAAATATTGCAGTAATTCCAGAAAAAGATATCGATTTTGTCGAATCACTTCTTCAAGTAAAAGATAATAATATTATTGAAGCATTATATAATAATACCTATTATATTTTAATAAAATTAGATGGATTACAACCAATTGTAGATATAAAAAATTTAAAATTAAATGGATATTATTTAACACAACAACATCCATATAGTCTTCCTCAGTTAAAAACAATTTATTTTGATAAAAATGATTTAACGGATATTCGACCATTTCAGTTAATTGATAGTAATGGAAATCTTATAAATTTAGAAACTCCTATTAATGATTATGTTAAAACGGATATTCTCAATAAAGAAATAAAAATTTTAGAATCAATTAAGACAATCGATAGTGACCCATCAGATTTTAAATCGATGGGGATTAGAAATTTAATTGAACTTAAAAATTCAACATTGGTTCATATAGATAATTTAATTTTTAATGCGGAATATTTGGCTGTTCAAAATGATAATAAATTGGCATGTATTTTTTATACGGAAATTAATAATGAAATTTATTATGCATTTGTACAACATGCATATAGAAACATTGAAAGTATTCTAAGGCGTATGGTAAAAAATAAAAATATAAAATTGTTTTATCCTAAAGTACCCAATTTTTATGATTATGATACAATTGAACATAAAAATGATGTTGTAAGAGAATTTACAACAGGTAAATATTATTATTGCACGTTACATAATATATATAATCATGAAGAAAGCCCATTTGGGAAAATTGTTACCATAGAAAATTTTAATTGGATCGACGAAGGAAGTAATAATATCTTTCTAGAAGTTACATTCAAAGATATTGAAACTAATAAAGAATATACTGACATTATCGCGTATAGAAAACGGTATTCGAGTGGATGGACGTTTTGTTATTATTTACATGAAGTAAAAGAAATCTATGAAGATGATATTTATGTAAAAATTATACGACCAGATATTTTTGGATTGAAAAGTAATGGAACAGAAATTTTAAAATGTAAAATTGAATGGACTGATGAACATGATTTGTATGTGTTTAAATCAGGAAGGGTTATTTTTGATATGGATGTAGAAAATGGAATAAAAATATATAATCCTAGAAAAGCGTGGGCAGATAAAAAAGATGTTGATTTAAATACCGCAACATATAATTATGATCAACGGTTATATGGTATAGAATCTTTACCTTCCTATACAAGAAATATAAATGCCCGCGCATATTCAATTATTTTTGCTAGTGAAGCACTTAAAAAGCGGGCAATATCTAGATTTCAAAGAATTCATCCACTGCCGGTTTATCGTACAGACTTTAATAAAGATTACTATATATCTGACAGCCTTAAACATCTTTTGCCTATCAAAGAAGATAAAGGATATTAGGGAGGTAAAATGTTTAAAGTATATCTGTCAAATGAAATTCCTAAAGAATTCAATGAGAAATATGCGTTTGTAGTTGGAAGTGATGGAGTTTATGTTTATCGAAAAACAAATTTCTACGAATCGTTGACAAAAAGTAAAAAGAATGAAATTCCAATTTTAAATAAACCAGATCAATTTATTTATCTACGAAACAATATGAATTTTCCTATGTATCTAATGAATATTACATATTCATTCTTTGCTGATGTATACGAAAAATATAAGTCAGAAGCAATTGTATTAATTTACATTGATAATGATCAAAAATTTTATATTGCCCCACCACTTCAAAAAGTGAGTGGGGCACATTTAGATTATAAAAATAATATTCTACATCCAAATAATATGACATTGTTTGGGACAATTCATTCTCACGGAACGATGTCAGCGTTCCATTCAGGCACAGATCATAAAGATGAAGAATTCTTTGATGGTTTACATATTACATTAGGGAAAATTACATCAAATCCTCCCGATATTAGTATCAGTCTGGTGATTGACGGATTCAGAGGAATAATAAAGGAACCCGAAAGAGTTATTGAAAAATACGGTACTTATCAAAAAGTACCATATCCTAAAGAATGGATGGATCAAGTTAAATATAATGCTCCGCGACAAATTTCAACGCCCACTCATTACCAAATTCCAAATCATTTTTATGATTCTTGGAGGTGGTGGTAAATGCGAATTGTTATTGTAGGATTAGGCGGAATTGGAACATTTGTCGTAGATTATTTGTGTCGTTTTGCAAATTATTCACCCGCCCCTCCAGAATTTTTATTTATTGATGGTGATTCTTATGAAGAAAAAAATAAAAATCGTCAAACGTTTGAAGAAATTGAAGGACTAAGTAGTAAAGCAGGTGTAAAACGTGTTGAGCTAATGAAAAAATTTCCCAATTTAAAAATTAATGCAATTAATGAATATTTAACTCATGAAAATTTTCATAAATATATTCAAAATGAAGATGTTATCTTTATTTGTGTAGATAATCATAAAACGAGATATTTAATTGCTACTGAGGCAGAATCATTTGATAATATTGTGATTATTAATGGAGGTAATGAGTTATATGATGGTAATGTACAATTGTATGTACGGAAAGGAGGTGAAAACTTAACTTGTACATTGTACGATTACCATCCTGAAATTGGGGAACCGCAAGATAAGCACCCTCTTGAATTATCTTGTCAAGAAAGACAATTAAGTTCCCCCCAATTATTATTTACAAATATGCTTATAGCTAATGTAATGTTAATTGTATTTTATCAATATATTACAAATGATTTTTCAGAATTTAAAAATTATTTTGAATGGTATCTCGATATTAGAAATCCTTTAATATTAGATGCAAAAATTAGACAAATTAAGTCATAAAAAGTCAATTTAATTAATAGCGGCCCTACCCATCAACTTAATTTATCACCGGAGACTAAAATGATCACGTACTCTTTTGACGAATTATGGAGCCTTACTGTTCCTGAACTTTATGATCTGTGCAAAAGTTACGGTATTCCGGGAATGCGTAAAGCTCGGAAATCCACCATGATCAATGCCATTATGAATTATTATGAATCGAATTCTAATGATGCAAGTGACATTAACAACAATCACAATCAATCAGAAGAAGAGGAGGATTCAATGCTAAATGGAGTGCGTGCAACGGTAAATGCTATTCGCAATGAAGATAACACGGTAAGCGCGATGGTTCGTGTTTCGTGTGGCGCGAACCGTGATACATTTCCAGTTGTCGGAAAGACAATTCGGGATGTTATCACGCTTCTCACCCCAATTTTAAACATTCCTGCTGGGGCTGAAGCGTATGTGAATGGACAGTCAGAATCCTATTCATACATTCTCAAAGAAGGTGATACTCTCGAATTTATCCGCCCCGCTGGTTCTAAGGGTTAGTTTATTTATAAAGGGGGGGATTCTATCCCCCCCTTTATTTTCTTTATTTTCGTTTTTTTAAACGAGGAATATATGGAAATAAAACGCTTAACCATCTTAGGGGTGGGAAGCATTGGGTCAAATACAGCTTTAAAATTTATTGAAAAACAACCTATTGAAGAAATACAAATTTTTGATGGAGATTATATTAAAGAGCATAATTTATATAATACTCCATATACTAGAGATGATGTAGGTAAAAATAAAGCATTAACATTAAAAAAATATATATCTAATAACTATCCAAATATTCGAGTGGAGGCTGAACCTATATTTATCAATGATAATAAACATCCTATAAAAAATACAGATTTAATAATTGATACGAGAGATGTTTCAGCATTTTATCGAAAATCAAATAAAATCTTTTTAAATGGTAGTGACTTATATATAGATGCAAGAAAAATTAAATCTAATCTTCCTAAAAAAATTGTTAATGAAACGCACTATTCTGTTCAATATGATAGAAAAAGTTTAAATAATTTTCTAGATGTTTATTTAAATAATTTATCTCAAATTCAAGATAATTTTGTCATTATTGATGATACATTTAAAATTAATAAAATTGAATATTCACAAGCAACTATTGATTTATTAAAAAGTTCAAAATATAAAAATCAATTTTCATATATTGCATCATCATGTGAATTGGATAAATTTTTAAAACAAAAATTAATAAGGTATTCTATTTATGTTTTCTATAAAGGTACGATTCAGTATCAAGAAAATATAAAATACTCCGATTTGGAAAAAATAATTACAATTTTAGATAATATAATTCAGAAAAATTATCAATTTTTTAGAGGGCGCTTAATTACTTTGAAATTACTTCCTGGGGGAGATTTAATGCTTTATCCAGAAACATACGCCTGTTAAAAAAGGAGGTCTAAATGTTGGTTCCTATTTTCTCCAAGTTTGAACCAACATTGTTAATCCTTCCAGATTTCTTAGGCTATTCTCATATGTTTCGAGTCAATTCAAAAATCAAACATAAAAAAGTCGCCATTGTTCATATTAAAGATCATAAGGTAAAACATATCTTTTATTCTGGTCAATATCCTACTAAATTAAATCCAATTGAAGTATGCCCTTCATATGAAATTAAAGAGGCTATTATTTATAAAAATAATTTTTCAGATATAATTGCTTATATAAAACAAGAATTAAAAATTTGGAATTTAAATGCAGTTGAGAGTCGTGTAAAAATTAGAAATTTATGTAGCATGCTTGACATTGTTCATAAAATAGATTACCCTGTCACAAGAAAGACTAAAAATTTAACAGACGAAGAAAAATTTTACTTTTTGTACAATCCGTTAGGGAATCTAAAGGAGGATCATTCCATTGTTCCCACAACTAATCAATATTGATGAATACGCACAGTCATTACCAGAAATATCTACTCATAAAATTTATTTAAAATCAAACTATCATCCAGAAGGGTTATTCTCAGAACAGATTTTCGGACCAAAAAAAAATTATACATGCCAGTGTGGTAAATATTATGGTCCTTCAAAAGAAGGTGAAGTTTGTTCTATTTGCGGAGTGGAAATTTTACATTCAAGTGTACGGAGGGAAAGGTTTGCGAAAATCTCGCTCCCTTTCCCTATTATAAATCCTATTTTTATAGATCTATTAACAGAATTGAATTTAAGCAAGAAGATTATTGACCAAATTATTATTGGTAAACAATCAGTTTATTTAACTAAAAATGAAGTTATTATTAGTGATTCTAAAATTGATAATGCTGCCGAATATACAGGCGTTGATGCAATTAGATTATTAATAGAAAATGAAATTTTAAATACGGACTCTTCATTCATAGCAGAACATTTGGACAAACTTTTAATTCATAATGTAATTGTTATTCCTCCTGATCTCAGACCTATAATGGAAGGAAAGGTAAGTGTATTAGATGAATTCAATAGATATTATACAACTATAATTATGCGTCGTAATAGTATCGTAGCGTCAAATTTGAACGTTAATAATAATAAAAAATTATTCGATTGGTACTTTAAGCAAATTCAAAAATCGGTTAATGAATTGTATAACCATATACTTCAAAAATTATCAAAAAAAGAGGGTCTTGTACGACATAATATGCTTGGTCGGAGAATCGATTTCTCTGGTCGGGCTGTTATTGTACCAGACCCAACATTAAAGTTAAATGAATGTAAAATTTCATATTTAATTTTAATGGAACTTTTTAAAATTCATTTAGCTAAGCATTTAATTTATAAAGGGAAATCAAAATTTATTAATGAAGCTATTCAATATATCAATGATTGTATTGAATATAAACGATCAGATCTTTATAACGATTTATGTGAGATAGTAGTCGATCAATATGCTTTCTTAAATAGACAACCATCATTACATCGGCCAAGTTTATCTATTTTTAAAATTATTCCAACTAAAGATGAAGTTATTAAAATTCATCCTCTTATTTGTCCCCCATATAATGCCGACTTTGATGGGGACCAAATGGCAATTTATATTTCATTGGAATCTCAAAAAGAATTAAAAAGAAAAGTAATTACCAAAATGCTTTCATCACCAGCGAATGGAAGTTTGATTACTACACCTAATCAAGATATTGTGTTAGGAATTTTTAATTTGACTAAAACCGAAAGTGGATTTGAGATTTTTAAAAATCTATTTCCATCGGATTTTGAAATAGAATATGATGGACCTATAACTAAAAAGAAATTAATTAAGTTACTAAATGATGTAAAAGAAAAATATGACGAAGAAATTACAAAAGACGTCATCGATAATGTTAAAGAATTAGGATTTATTAGTTCCTCTTATGGTAATACTTTATCATTGCATGGATTTTACAACCCCAAGATTAAAGAAATTCAAAATTATATTTTTAAAGATACTGATTCTGAAGAACAATTAAGACGTATTTCGTCCAATGATATTCTTGAAAAAATCAAAGAAGGGTTTGCGTATAAAGATTTGATTGAATCAGGTGCGCGTGGAAGTTGGGATCAAGCAAAACAGTTAATTCTTTCACGGGGGTTCGTATCAAATTTCAAAGGTGAGATTTTGAACAAGCCCATCAAACATTCATTGTTTGATGGTTTAACTAAAGAAGAATTTTTCTTGTCAACATATGGATCTCGTAAAGGTCTTTTAGATGTAGCATTAAATACTTCAAATTCTGGATATTTATCTAGAAAGTTAATATTTTTAATGATTAATCTTGAATTAGATCCAAATATAAAAGATTGCGGAACTCAAGATAAATTAGAAATTTATGTTGAAAATGAAAAGAAAGCGGAACTTTTGATAGGGAAATGGTATAATTTAGATCGTATTAATAATAATTTATCTTTAATTACAAAAGAAAATTACAAAGATTTAGTAGGAAAAAATATATTTATTCGTAGTCCGATTTTTTGTAAAAATGAAAAAATCTGTTTGACTTGTTATGGAGAATTTTATAAATACCTTAATTCTAGATTTATTGGTGTTATTGCAGCCCAATCGTTAGGGGAAGTCAACACTCAACTTGTATTAAGGACGTTCCATACATCTGGAACGGCTGTGATAAGAGATGTTCAATTTAAACAACAAGATATTGTAAATGACCTATCTTTTACATCATATTTATTACATCATTATAATGATATTGAAGAAAAATGCCCTGAACATTTTGTAAAAACTTTATTTGATATTTATAATAATCATAGTTCAATTAATCATGTTCATTTTGAATGTATAGTTTCACAATTAATGTGGCATAAGGGAATGAAATGGAGATTAATTCCAAATAGAAAAGAATTACCTTATGAATTTGTTTCAATTAAAAGTGTACCATCGTTAGAATCTTGGATACTCGGTTTGGGATTTGAAAATCCCAAGCGCCATCTTTTAGATGGAATTCGGTATGGTAAGGCTAGATATAAAGGAATATTTGACAGAATATTAAGAGGAGAGCCATTGGAGGAATCTGTCAGTGAATAACATTATTGAATTCAGACAAAAAGAATATCAAGAAATTGAGAATAAAATACGGGAATGTATAAAAGTTATTGAAGAAGAAACAGATTTCGTTTTAGAAAAATTTAATATACTATTTTCACCAGAAAAAAATTCAATTGACAAAACATTAAAAAATAAAATTACTTTGGTATTTAAAAGTACAAAAAAGAATTCAAAACCAATTGATTTAAGCATGTACATACCAATATATGATGATGATCAATTTATTATCAACGGATTTGAAAAGATTCCATATTTTCAGATTTTAGATATTCCATTTCGTATTACGGAAGAATTTATTACAATTAAATTAAGTATGGCATCTGTCTCTTTTGTACCGCATAAAGAAACAGATGGATTTAAATTTTATATAAATTTTCTAGGTAAAAAATGTCCAGCATCATTAGTATTCTTTTATTTCCTAAAAGATAAAGTTTTTGAATATCAATCAAATGATAATGGACATCCATTTTATAATGAATTTATTGAAGAATTACATACAATTGGAATGGAATCATCAGAAATTGATGATTCTGATTTAATTTATGAAATAGGAAAATATATTTCGGATGTTGATATTTACAATAAAGGAGATGATTTTTTATATGCAATAAAAGTTGCACCTAAGATTGATATTTTACATACAAGATTTTTCCATACAGAAAATAAAAATTTAATTGAAGAATTTTTATATATTTTACAAAATAATATTTCGTATGATGATTTAGATTTAAGAAATAAATGGATTAGATCAGAATCATTTACAGCTTTGATTATTTCAAAATTATTTGAATTTATGATACATAATAGACGACATAAACCAAGGTTTAAAATTAATAAACAATTTTTATTATCTCATTGTAATCAAAATCCAACAATTCAATATGATTTTTCAATAAATCCAATTGATTATTATACTAAACTTTTAAGAACTAGTTTAATTGGACCCAATTCATTTAATAGAGATAATATACCTCCAAAATTTAGAGATTTACATGAAAGTTTTTATGGAAGAATAGATCCTGTTGATACACCAGACAGAGAAAATTGCGGTGTAATTCAAAGTTTAATACCATCTGTTAATGTTGATGAGAATGGAAGATTTACGGATATTATTTCAGATGATATTGTAACAATTCCATTGTTAACACCATTTATTGAGCATGACGATCAAACGCGGTTACAAATGGCCGCGTCGCAAATGAGACAGGCAATTCCATTAGAAGAATTTGATATTCCCTATATATGTACTCCTGCAAATAAAGATTTTTTAACAGATTCTAAAACAGTTATTCGCGCTAAAGATGATGGAGAAGTTATATATAATGATCTAATAAATTACTTATTAGTTGCATATAAGAATGGTGAAATTGATATTATTAGAATTGGATTTGTTAATAAACAGAATAATTTAAATATTTATTATCCTAATTATGAAATTTTAGAGACGAAAAAATTCAATAAAGGTGATATATTAGCATATTCTCATTATTATAATTATGTTTTATCATTTGGAAAAAATTTATTAACAGGAATTACAATTAATGGATATAATTATGAAGATGGAATTGTGATATCTGAGTCTGCGGCTAAAAAATTAACATCATTACATGTTGAAGAATATGAACTATATGTAAATCCCGATCAAGTATTATTATTACTTGATAACGGAAAACCTTTATATGAGGAATTAGAAGTTATCGAGCAAGGGAAAAAATTATTTAAATTAAAAGATATCCCGACAAAGTACTCACAAGATAGCTCGAAAATTTTATACGAAGAATTTGAAGATACGGCAACTAAAACTTATTTAGTTTCAAATTTACAAACATTTCCAAATGAATGGAACACTAATATTCGAGGATATAAAGAATTTATCGAGCAGCGTATTGAAAAAGAAAATAGAAGAAATAAAGAGATACGTTCTTTGCTTGAACAAGCATATGGAAAATCTGAAAAATATAGATATTTATGTGAAAAATATAACCTTAATATTTTAGATTTTATAGGCCGTATTAAATATAAAGATGAACGTATAAATGGTGTATTGTTTAAATTTAATTTAATATATAAAGATTATATAAGTTTAGGAGATAAATTGGCAAATCGTCATGGAGGAAAAGGTGTAATTACTCAGATTCTTCCTGATGAAAAAATGCCTATTACAGATAAAGGTGAACGTATTGAAATTTTAATAAATCCATTAGGAATTATTTCTCGAATGAATTTAGGTCAATTATTTGAATTACATCTCGGTTTAGCATTTTATCAATTAAAAGTAAATGCTAAGAAAATGCTTGAGGATAATGTCCCATCTTTTAAAATTAAAGAGTATATTTTTAATTTTATCGAATTAATTGATTCGACACATGATAAAAAGATGGTACATAATTTTAATAAATTGTTAGAACATCGTAATATTGATGAAAACTTTATAAATAATTTATTCATTTTAGTATTTCCATTCGAATCACCTAAATATGAAAATGTCGCTAAAGCATTGGAATATGTAAATAGAGATTTTGAAGAAAAAATTTATGATCCATTTTTAGATAAACAATATAATATTGCTTTAGGCTATATGTATATTATGAAGTTAAATCATATTGCAAAAGAAAAGATTGCAGCAAGATCAATAGGGCCATATTCAAAACGAACTCTACAACCGTTAGGCGGCAAACGAAACAAAGGAGGACAGCGATTCGGTGAAATGGAAACTGCATGTTTAATCGCGTTAGATATGCCGGAAACATTGCAAGAATTTTTCTTGAGATCAGATTCTTTAGAATATGTCAAGAACCTAATAAATGAAACTCAAGTAACGACAAAGATTAAAACTAAACCCGAAATTGTTCATTTATTTGATTCATACTTAAAAGTCATTGGGGTTGAAATTAAAAACCACAAAACTTCAACCAAGGAGTCGAAAGATGAATCTTAACATTCAAGATCTTCTTAAAAACATTCAAACAACGCCTACCACTTCTGTGAATGAAACTAAGAATAATAGTGTTCATAAAATTGAACCGCAAGTTTTACAAGAAGAACCTGAAGTAGAAGTGGAAACAGAGAAAGAAATCATTGAAGAAAATGAAAAAGAAATTAATGTTGTATCATTGTCAAAGTGGTGGAATACTTATCGTTCGAATATTTATTCGATTCGTTCATTAACAATTATGAATGATTCACAAAATCGGGTAATGATAAATAAATGTATTATTTTCGTGGCCCCTTCCAAACAAGAAAAAGGGACAGATGATTTGTTTCCTGTTGTAAATACTCATAAAATTAAGGTTCCAAATCTTGCGGCAAGTGATATGATGATGTTTCATAATGGGTATATGATTGAATTTCCTTTACAAGACGATCTTGTTATGCGATGGTATGGAATTCGTCTTACCCATACAATTTTTTATGGGTTCTATAACGAACAAAATCAATTTATTCCGATTGGAAAAGATCAATTTAAGTCTCGTAAAAATAGTTCAACATATGAATTTAAACATTTTGAAAAACCCGATCAAATTCCATCTAATCAATATGTAGATATAAGATTAATTAATGAATATTATCCAAATTATAAAAATGATCAAATGATTACCTTTAATGACTTTTTAACTGAATTCTATGCTAAACATGATAACGTGAAAGATATTAATCATGCGATTAAAATTATCGATGTTGTAATGGGAATTCTTCAAAATCCCCAACTCCTTATTTAAAAAATAGGAAAAGATAATATTTGAATTCTTGTCAAATATTATCTTTTATATAATACGGCATGAATATTAATCAGAATGCTAAATTAGTTTATGATTCAATTTATTCTTATGACATTAGTGCGTGTGCGTATAATATTTTAAAAAATTATTTTTATGATTTGTCAGATATTTCATTTGAAAATAAACAAGAAAGATTAGTTAAAATAGGACTAATATTCCGTGAAAATAAAGAATTAATGCAAATCGTAAATATAGAAACAAAAAAAGTTATTGATTTTATTATTTTTGAAAATAGATTGAATGAAGATGATATTATTATCCGTCAATTTGACGGATTCTTTACACCAAAAAAATTAAAAATTTGTGATATATCCGCTGTTCCGTTTAGATTAGATGAACATTATCATAAATTTATCATCTCAATAAATAGAAATAGTTATATTGGAAAATCTATTAATGGTACATATATTTATAAAGGTATATCTAATTTATATGATGGAATGCAAAAATATTTACAAAAAATATTAGATACAATAAATTTTCTAAATATATCAGGATCTTTCTTTTCTTTAAAAACAATAAAAGAAGAAATTTTAAATTCTAATGATATTTATGATTTCTTGATTCCAAAGAAAAAGGAAGATGGATTTTATGTTTATATGAATGGTATTGGAAAAATAGAAATTGAACCGACAGTTATTCCATTTTTAAATGTAAATGAAATTGATAAATATTCATATTTAAATAAATATATTTATCCATTTACTAAGTCAGTCACTTCGGTTTTTTTAAATGAGGGATTAAAATGATGATCTTCCCGCCAGATAGAAAATTTTATCTTGTTATTGGTAGTGGAATTGGAGGGATCTCGAAAGATTATCCATATTATGATTCATCTACTATGGATTTAATTTGTATTGATAGAAATTATATAGAAAATAAAAAAATTAAAACGAATAAAAATAAGATTTATATTTATAATCAAGATATTTTGAAAACATTATCGAGCTTAGAAGTAAAAGTTGATTTTATTTATGCGAGTAGAATTTTTGAACATTTCTCATTTGTGAACAATGATCTTTTATATTTATTATATTTATGCCATTCATCATTAAATGATGATGGTAAGTTAATTGGTATTGTTCCTGATTATAATAAAATTTTTCTACAATTACATTTAGTTCAATCGAAAATTAATAAATCATTGTTTACACATATCGATTTAATAAAAATCCATACAGAATTTTTTAATACAGATGAAGATCCTCATAAATCTATTTGGACACCAGAATTAGTCTATTATTATCTCGGACTTGAACATTATTTTCAAGTCTCAAATTTAAAGACTAATTATATGGTCGATCTTAGAGATTGGTACATTTATTTTGAAGCTCACAAATATATTCAAGGAGAATCCTAATGAACGAGAACAGGGTGATTAGCTATATCGAAGAATATGCTAACGAACTCGGTTTTACGAACCCCCATCCGGGGGTTTTTTATTATACCGATTCGACAGGATCGGTTTCATATCGAAAAGTGAATACTGATTATGGAGATCGCCTTGAATTTCTAGCTGTTTTTGCAGGTGCCCCCGAATCTGATCTCGATGGTCAGAATTTCATTTCTTTTGTCTCAAAACATTATAAATTTGAAGGTAACGACCGAATTCGAGAGTCTGTCATTTCATCTCTTAATGAAGGGGGTATTCAATTAAAAGAAGAACGAATTTACATGGGAGACAATTATTCTTTTATGTCTTCCGAATATGTTTTAGGAAATCCAAAAACGACACCACAACAAGATGATATTTATCCAATGATTACAATTATGAATTCATATGATGGAAAATATGCAAAAAGCATGATTTTTGGTTTATCTATTTATAAAGATTCGGATTATTATTCAATTCGTTTTTCTGATAAGCATCGATTTGGAAAATTTAGACAGATTCATAGTCGGGGAGCAAAAACATTTTCTATCTCAACAGTAGCATCCTATGTGGATCGATTTAATGAATCAATGGATTCAATCATTGAATCTTCTGTGACCAAACGATTCACATCAGATGAAATTACAAATACGATTGCAATGTTGGAAGAGTTTGGAAAACGTCGTTCGTCTAAAATGAGTGAGGAAATTCAAGATCTTCTCCGAGAAAAAGGTTCATTAACTACTTGGGATATGTTTATTTTAATTGCAAAATATGCCTCTCAGGTTAAGAGCATTAATGTTAAGACTATGATGGAAAATTTAGCAGAAACAATCCTATTCATGCCAGTTGAGATGGCAAATCTTTAAGTAGGATTAAAGAAAAGGGGAGCCGAAAATGGCTCCCCCTTTTTCTTTTATTTTTTTGTCTAAATTCTTTAAAAATCAAGGAAAAATGAGGGTGAGAACAAATGATGGGAGTAAACATTTAAATTTGAGGATACCTAATGGCTGAAAAATTTAAACCAAGACAAGCATATGATCTTATTGTGGATATAGGTGGTGAAAATTTTTCTTCCGATTTAATCGGCTGTAATATTTCTTATAATTTATCAACAATTTATCCTATAGTAGAATTATCATTTTTATTAACTCCCGATTCCGTTTTATTAGATCAAATTTACGGAGATAAAATCATTACTTTAGTTATTAATCAATTAGCCGAACAAGATGAATCAATAATCGACACATTAGAATATAAATTATTACAGCTAGAAAGTAAATTACCTCTTCCGATTGGAAGTAAAGTAGCCGATCCGGAAAAGGGTCAAAAAGATTATGTTCAATTTGATATTATTGCTATACCTATTGAACCTTTTTTAAAATATAAAAAATTAATAAATAAATTATATACAGATACAACATTAAACGATATTGTTTTAGATATTGCTCAAACAGCAGGATTTACCGTCACTAATGATAATTTTAAAAATTTGCAATTTTCACAATTTTTATTGCCCCCTTCTTCTTGTATTAGTCATTTAGGATATTTAAAAGATTCATATGGTTTATTCGATGGAATTCCTATTATATTTTCTGATGAAGAAAGTAATTTATATTTATATAATTTAACAAGAAGATTTAACGAACGTGAAGCATTTACAGCTACACAATTATCTACTGACGATCAAAGTAATGCTAATAAACTTGAAAATTTATCTGAAAATCAATATATCATAACACGCCCGATCAAATCATCATATAATATTAATTCTCTTATCGGGGCATATACATATAGACAAAAATATATTGGATTCCCAAATAATAAATTATATGAAACTTATGAAACGAATATTGAAACAATCATATCTAATTATGGATTGAAACATTCAAATAATAATTTATTTATCGAAAATAATTTGAAAAATCTTTTAGGAATTGATGCAGGTGTAATCGGTGTAGAAAGCAATCATATTATTTCTAAAAGTTTATTAAAAGCCATTTCAAATTTAAGCAAAGTAAGTTTTATTATAGAAAGAGGATTTAACTTAACAGATTTTAAAAAAGTAGGCAACCCTTTCATTTTAGATTTCACATCTGAAAAATATAAAGAATTATACGGTAAATATATTACATTTGGTGTGAATTATACATTTCGATTATCACATCTTTGGTTCGCATATGTCGAAATTTTGGGCGTTCGTTCCACAAAGGTATATTAAATCATGGGCAAACAATTAGAAAAATATTTAACCGAATATTTATTGTGTAAAGAGAATTTTGAATATTTTTGCAGTAATTATATAAAAATTGAATTACCTGGTGGGGACGTATTATTTAAACCTTATAAAGTTCAAGTAGATTTAATTAATACTATTTTAGATAAACATCATGTAATTGTTTTAAAATCTCGACAGATTGGTATTTCAACGATTACGAAAGCATTATGTGCTTGGTTAACTGTTTTTTATGAAAATGTTGTAATTGGTATTATTTCAAAAGATGCCAAAGAAGCAACTGACTTTGCTCGTGATATACGTGGAATGATTGAAAAATTACCTTCTTGGATGAAACCATCTGGTGGAGTTTCAGGAAAAGGATTTGCAAAAAAGACAGAGCAATCGTTTATATTAACGAATGGTAGTAAAGTTTTTGCATCACCTGTTAATCCAAATGCACCTGAAAAAACATTACGTGGTAAAGCCATTACATTTTTGGTAATTGACGAAGCAGCGTTTATTAAATATTTGGACACAGCATGGACAGCTATTGTTCCGGCATTAGCTACAAGCCAAAAAAATGCCAGACAGCAAGGAATTCCTTACGGAACAGTAATTTTATCAACACCAAATAAAACAGAAGGTGTTGGTAAGTGGTTTTACGAAAGATATATGGCCGCATTAACGGAAGATGACATTTTCGTTCCGTTTAGAATTCATTGGAAAGATATTCCAGAATTAGCTAATGATCCTGAGTGGTACGAAAATCAAAAAAGATTATTTCAAAATAATAAAGATAAAATAGATCAGGAATTAGAACTAAAATTCTTACCTGGTGGTGGTTCGTTTTTTGATACAGAAGTATGTAAAATATTACAAAGTAATTATAGAAATCCTATAATAAAAACAAAAATTAAAAATGGTGAATTATGGATATTTGAAAAACCAGATAAAGATACATTCTATTTGATTGGTATTGACACAGCTTCAGCGCATGGATCTGATAATTCAGCAATTACTGTTTGGAATTATGAAACGGTTCAACAAGTAGCAGATTTTGAATGTAAATCTGAAGTATTTGAATTTGTTGAAGTCATTAGATATGTCAATTCGATATTTCCAAATAATATGTTAATTATCGAATCAAACTCTTATGGAAACCAGATAATAGAAACTTTAGGTCGAGATATAAACTATAATTATAATATCTTTAAAGAAGAACGAAATGGAAATTTATATCCGGGTGTATCTACAAACAATAAAACAAGACCATTAATGATTGAGGCTCTACATAGTTATATTTCAGAATCTCCTGAAATCGTTTCATCTGAACGATTAGCATTACAATTAGTTGGATTGGAATTAAAAAAGAATGGAAGAGTCGAAGCAAGTTCAGGCTTAAAAGACGACTTAGCTCTAACGGCAGCATTTGTTTTTTATGTTAGAAAATATTGTGGTAATACCATGTCACTTTATATAAAAAATAATAAAGATGTCATTTCTGAAGTTTCAAATATTATATCAAAGAATACTGAAATAATTAATCCGTTAGATATCGAGTCTTTAATTAAAAATCAATCGAAATTTACAAATCAATCGAAACAAATACATGATAACGGTATGGATCTTTTTTATATTTTTGATTCTAATTAATGAGGAATACATATATGAATTATGCAAATTCTATTACAGAATTTTGGGTTAAAACTCCTTTAACATCAAATGTAGAGGTGAAAACAGCAGCAGGACCATTATATACAAATGATGTATTGATTAAACGTTTTCACGATATGATTTCAACTTCTCCTTATTTTAAAGGAAAAATATTAGATCCCATTTTAAACATGATTAATAATAATATTATTATTCCGGTATATAGAAACAAAGGAATTGTTGATAAATTAAAACATTTAGTAAAGAATTACCCTCCGAATCATATTCGTGGTGATAAAAATGTTATGGCCTTTTATAGTAAATTAGATGAAAAAGTTTTTCTTTTTGTGGAATCACTCTCTAACTTTTTAGGATTTAGTAAAGATGAGTTAATGTCAAGAATTTTAGTTCATGAATTATTACATATGTACGCAAATCAAATAGATGCATATCCTGCAAGTAAAAAATTATGGATTAAATTTTATTCCCATTTAATAATTGAACTCGCTGGAATATCCGATATAGATATAAAAGAAAAAGATATCGAGCCGTTTGTAAAACATCTTTATTATAATGTTGAACGAAAAATGCAATTTAAAACTTTAGGGAATGGTTTTTGGAAAGATTCGGCATATAAAGTTTTAAATATTAAAAATAAAAAACTTGAGATGATTGAATATGTACAATCCGAAATCATTGATAAATTCTTTCTTAAAGGTAGTCCTTTAAAATTAGATCATAAATTCATTCAATTTTATAAGGCAGTTGTTCGTGCATATGATGCAGTTGATATTTACGTACCAGATGGAGTTTTCTTGGTACAAGAATTATGGGCACCATCTGAAATATTGGCTATTTATGGAGAATCTGATCCAACTGATCCTAATATTATTCGTTTATTAGAAGTATTAGCTAAACATTCTAAAAAGAAAAAATAGGGTTTAAATTATGGCAAAGACTACCAAACCAAATCCGAAAGTTAAGAAAACCGTTGATTTGATGGATAAAGATGTAGATCAACGTTTGCGACAAATTAATCCATCAAAATCGTTAATGGAAAAAGTTCCAAAGACAGATGAAGCTAAAGCTATCCGTGAATCAAAAGAATTAAAAAATGAGTCCTCCGAGTTATTAAAAAATGTAAATGGTTTAATGCTTAATATAATTAAAAGTACGGAAGCACTTACGAAAGCAGCTTTAAGACAAACGACAGAAATTGCCAAAGGTTCTGTTAAAACTATTGCCCAAGCCGCAGAAGATATTAAAGGAGTCGTAGCTGAAGATATTCATTTTAATAAACAAGCTATTGCGGCACAAATGTTTCGTAATATTTCTCCTGTATTCGGATATTTTATTGGTAAGTTTTTTGAAACTCCTGCGTTTAAAAAGATGGTAGATGGATTAAAAGATAAAGTTGCTTCTATGTTTGGTAGTATTGCTTCAGGGATTGCAAATGTATTTAGAGGTGGTGTTTCCAAATTAAAGGGATTGTTTGGAGGCAAAGATTTAAAGAAAGAATTTAAAATTCCAAGTTTACAAGTAGGTGGTATTGTCAAAAAAGGTGGTATTGTAAATGTTCACCCCGCAGAAGTTATTATGCCTATTGATAAGGCGTTAAGTGAAATTAATTTAAAAGCACAAGAGCAATCTACTTTAGTCGCTAAAACAATTGAACGTGGTTTGTTAATGCAGAGTATAAATTTACAAAAAATGTTAACAGTAGAAAAAGAAAAATCAAATATCATATTTGATTTTATTAGAAATTTTAAAAATTATAACCAAAATTTACTATTAGAAATTAAACGTTCCTTAGCTGGTCCAATAACAATACAAAATCAAATTTGGATGGCATGGCAAAAAACATTAGAACAGCATCCATTTTTTAGATATTCATTGGCTTTTGGTGGATTTCTTAAAGGTCTTATTGGACTTCCTATAACCTTTGGTTTTGGCAGACGTCGAATGTTTTCATCCGAATTACCTAAGACAAGTAACATTATGGTGAACCAATTACAAACATTACATTTGATTTATACTGGTCTTATGTGGCAATTAGAACATATTAAAGTTTATTTATATAATATGTATTATCCAATACGAGATTTGGCTATAGGATTAGTTGGAGGAAAATATCGAAATACATTACCTGAAAAGAAATTATCAGCTTCACGAATAACTCGATTTACAGAATGGATTTTTGAAAGATTAGATAGAAAGACAAATTTAACTGAAAATGTTGTAGGATTATTAGGAGCTAAATTATGGAAAGGGGCTAGCGCATTATTTGGAGTCACATATAAAGTCGGCTTTAAAAAAATAAAAACTACATCTCAACGTTTACTCACTCAAGCAAATGCATTGCATATAGCTCCAATATTATCAGTTTATTTTCTTGAAAATATTGCTAATATGTTACAATATTTAGGAAATGAAACTGCATTAATCTCTAATATTACTCAAGAAAATTACCATTTCCAAAAACGAAAGAATATATGGGAATTTGCCAAAACAATATTCTTCGGTATAAAAGATACAATTGGAAGTCTTGTTTCAACAATTGGATCTTTTATTGGAGGGGCAAAAGATTTTCTTGTGAGTGGAGTGACAGCTATTGTGGGAAGTGGCGCGGTTAAAACATTATTATCTTCAATAGTTGGATTTCTTCCAATGATATTATCTGGATTAGCCTCTGTTTTAATTGGAGGCGGAATCGGTGGAGCAATAGGAACATGGATAAATAAAACATTTATTAATCCTATTATGGATAAAAAAATGAAAGAAGTAGACAGAAAAGGTGAAGTAGCGAAAGCCCGAGCAGAAATTACCGAAAAACCGATTTATGAAAAAGCTAGAAAAGGTGATGAATTAAGTTTAAGATATTTAGACATTAAATCAAGATTTGGAATGGATAGAGAGGCTCTTTGGAAAACATATGGTCGGTTTGTAGGGCCTATGGCATATACTATTATGAAAGCCCAAGAAGAAATTATGGCAAAAAATGCTGAAATTTATGCTCAATATGGAGCCGATCAAATCCAAAGATTAAGACATCAATTTTGGAATTCAAGTGAATTTAAATCTGCTAAATCTAAATGGCCTAGCGCAATATTCAAACCAGATGAATATGGAAGAGCCAGAGAAGAAACTTTCTTACAGTATTTACAGAAATATGGGATTCCAATTGATCTTGCAATGGAAGGTAAAAATGTCATTAAAGATATGACTTATGATGTAAAGAAAACGGCACAAAGTGCTATTGATACGGCGAAAGAAATGGTAGGTTTGGGACAACAGAAAGCCCAGGCAAAAATAAATGAATTATCTGCGGAAGGTCGTAGATTAGTCGATGAATTTTCTAAAAAATATGGTGTAACGACTGCAGTGGCTTTAGAATATTATAATAAATATGGCCCTCAAGTAATGCAAAAATATATGGAAATGCAAGATCGATTGAAAAATGTTAACGTTACTGAATTTCTAAATGCGAACGAAGCCAAATTAAGAGAAATGGCAACATCATTAGGAATTAAAAATGTAGAAGATTTAAAAGCATTACTTCAAAGTAAATTAACAGAAATCAATCCTACGGAAGCTTTATCTCAAAAAGCAAGAGAATTACGACAATTATCAATCGAAGATGCATTAACTGCAATTCAAGCAAATCCAAATGTTATTTCTGCTCAAGAAAAATTTAATACTTTATTAGATGATTTAAGAAAAGAATTTGAACAACATCGTGGTGCAGTCATGGCGAATACCACGACAGTTCAAAACGTTGTTAATAATGCTATTAATCAAGGAAAAGAAAAAGCGACAGGTTGGTGGGATAAAGTTGTGGAAACTGTTTCACCATATACTCAAAAAATTATTAGTGGAGATTTATTCTAATGCCAATCACATTACCCGACGTAATCGGTTTACCTCCATCAACATATTTAAGCGATCCTGTTATGGAAACTTCTTTTCCTGTTGCGGAAATTAGACCATCTGATTTAGGAACAAGTTTAAATACCAATAACGGATCATCATTTTACTTAGTGAGTGCATGGAATAAATATACAGAATTATTAGGTAAATATGGATTTGCCTTTAAACGAAATTCAGGCCCATTAAAGGTTGCGTTTATTGCAGATAATTTTCCTTCGGATTCATTTTCAAATGAATATCAAGCTAGCTTTTTAAGTAAATTACAAGAAACGGCATCTATGGGAGCCACGGCTGCGGCTCAAATGTTTGGTGTTCGAAGAGTAACGGAAGCATTACCTCAAATTAAAAAACTCGGGGAAGGGTTAGGTGAAACAAAATTAGGAAAAACTGTTCAGTCTTTTTTAAATCCAGTCGTTGAAGGTATCGAAGAAGCTTCAAACTTTTTAAAACAATCGAAAGTTGGATTTATCGCAAAATCTATTGACGCAACTTTAGCGGGAGCTAGATTAGACTTCCCTCTTATTTGGGGAAATAGCTCATTTCAACCATCATATACTATGACAGTTCGTTTATATAATCCAAATCCAAGAAGTTTAGAAGATACAAATAAATATATTATTGGTCCATTAGCCGCTTTACTTTTATTAGGTTTGCCTCAATCTGTCGATGGGTTTTCTTATAGCTGGCCTTTTATTCACAAAGTAAAAGTAAAAGGTATTTGGGAGTTACGAGGAGCCTATATATCGAACATTACGGTAGTTAAAGGGGGAGATCAACAGCAAATCGCTAAAAACCAAAGATTAGGTGTTGTGGACGTTAGAATTGATTTTAATAGTTTATATGGAAGTATCATAAGCAGTGATTTGGATTTGCCAGGTAGAACGACATTAAAAAGTTATTTGGATAATATGAGAGAAGATGAAATTGCTTATAATTATTTATGGGCAGGGGAAGCAATTGAAACCGTTGTTCAAAATGAAAGCACATCTCAAAATATCGCTCCATTTCCTGAAAGCACAAATTTAGAAGAAATTCAGCCGAGAGTTCCAGATGAATCGTTACTTGCGTTTAATTCATTAGAATCATTAGCTTAACGACAAATTCTTTTTCTTAAAATTAAAGTAATACTATACGCAATAAAATAATATATTTTATATTGTTGGGCTGAAGGAAGCCGACGAAATTCGGCTTCCTTCTCGGCCATTTTAATGAGATAAAGTGTAAATGTAATTACTTCTTTCTTAAAATACATTAATTCCGTACTTCGTTTAATAAACATTAATTCTTTTACGATATCATAATATCTTTTTGAACACATATCACTAACAGTTGTGAATTTTGGAAGAAATGTTAAAAAGATATGTTTGATATATTCACGCGATCCTACCTCAAACATATGCTCCCTTAATATTTTAATCCACTCATCTGGAACCCCCGTTAATTTTTTTGCCTCTGCAAAAACAGATTCATCCACACTTCTATACGCAATAATATCTCCTAACAATTTATCTATAAAAATAGAAAGTTTAGAAGCTTCAGGAGTTCCGGTTTGAACGATACTTCCTTCTTCATCTGTTGTATATGTATCTGATAATTCAGAAGCACCTTTACCTTCTTTATGAAATTGATAATAAGTTTCTGCAAAACTTTTAACACTTTGTGAAATTCTATGGCGAGACTCGGTAATAAATTTTGAAATCCCCTTTTTATTATCTTTTAAAATATCATTTTTATATTTTTTAACTAATAAATTAGCCATATAATAAATAGCATTAGAAATAGAACCTTCTCTGTGGAATAAATGAGTTTTATTTAAATGTTCTAATGTATATTTAAATACATCTTTATTACAAAATTTAATTTGTTTATTCATTAAATTTGTATAAATTCGAATCATATAAAGAAGCATGGTCGATTGAAAACCAATTTCACGTTTAAGTATTAAAAACATTTTCATCATTTCAATCATAAAAATTGAAATGATATCATTATGTAATTTCCAAGATCTTTCAGGCATATTACCCCAATATGTTTTTACATATTGTTTTACTTCATTTTCTGATAACTTTGTTTGATCTAAAAATTCATAAAATCCTATCTTTAACGAAGGATAATAACACGGTTCACTTAATTTAGATAATTCATTTCCTGAAATCTTTAAAACAGTGCGTTCTAATTCTCGAACATTGATATTTTCTGGATTAATTAACATGTTTATCTAACCCTTACAAAGATAGAATCTTCATTAAAATAAACATATTCTGGCCCATATTTCAATAAATCATCTTGAGATAAATTACGTAAATTATAATTAAAGAAAATAGAGGTTCTTGGTTCAATTAATTGAACATGACTCACGTCCGGAACATTATGAATTACATCAATAATTTCGGATCTATGAATTGTAATATCACCACCAAATCTATCTTTAAAAGCATTAATTAAAGTTTGTTTAACTTCATTTACTAATTTTAATGGATCGCCTGTATATGTACTTTTTGGATAAACATCACAAATAATTTTAAATGGAATTTCATATGTAGAAGTTTCTAACCATCCTGATTCTGAATAAGTTAATTTAAGAGATTCACTTGGAATGGAAACAACCATATCTAATTTTGGTTCAATAAAAATCCATTTTGTACCATCTGAAGTCACGATATAATCTTTATAAAATGAATTAGGAACTCCCGTTTTCCAAGTTCCAGTTTCATTTCCATTAATAATATAATAATTTCCAGGAACAGTCGCAGGGTTAGGAACCGCTGTTAATTTTCTTGAAGTAATTGTTTTATAAATTTCATTAAAAGCCATATTTCGAATTTTACCTACGGTATTTGTAAATTTAATATTTACAAAATCCGTTAACAATCTATAATTATCAAGATTTAATGAATTGATAAAAGTTTGCATAACAAGAGCTTCAAACTGTTCCTTTTCACCTTCTGTAACAAGAGTGTCATAATAGGATTTTTCAATACATGGTATATCATATATCGTAACATTTGCCCCATTAATGGTCATATTACTTTTCATTACGGTTGATAAATCTTTTTTAAATGTAAATGAAACTGTGGCTACAATAAGAGGATTCGTAGAACTTATTGCCGGATGAAATAATGAAAATGCCAATGTAATTGGCCCTTGTTCAAAACGCTCTTTATCTAGATTTTCTAAAATAAATTTATAATTATTTGTAATTACTTTTAATGTAAATCCACTATAATCTTGATCTAACGTTACCCCATTTTCTAATGTAAATTGTTTTAATGTTGTATTTAGTGATTTATATTTAAAATATTTTACCGTAGCCCCATTTGTTAACTCTAAATAACCGGAACTTGGAGTCGTAGATAAAATACTTTCATTAACTGTTATCACGGAAGAAGCATTTTGTGCAATATTCACAGTATAAGAATCTTTTATCCGATTCATTGATAAAGTTTGACCATTTTCAACTATGGTCATATCACAATAGATTCTCAAATGATCTGTGCCATCTATAAAAGGATTTAACGTATGGTTATTATCTTTTTCTGAAGAATAATATTCAAATGTTATTGTGGCTTTTTTTGTTGAACGATCTGTTACAATAGAGAAATTAATGGGTTGAATATTATAATTTGTTGGGTTATACGCATTTTCAATTACAGGAGTCTGCGTAAAAGAATCAATATAATATACATAATCTGCCATATGACTATTTACATTAGGTACGAATTCTTCTTCATGCCATTCTATATCAAATAAAGAATAATACTGTCTGCTAGGATCATCCACATCTGTTATTATTTTAAATCTTTCAATTTTTTCATCTGATGCAAGTGTCGTATGATAAAGATTTCGAATTGGGATAATTTTATCATTATAATATAAAACATTATATAATTGAATTTCATTTATACGGGTATCCGATTTCTTTAAAATTGGAACCGTATTCCGTAATAAATTAGAATCAATATCAGGTAAGATGGAAGATAAATTATTAAAATCATTTTCAGAAACTAAACGTTGTGAAGCGGTTAAATTATTTAAAGCATTTCTTCGAATACTTTCTAATGATTCTTCATCATCTCCAAATTGAGCCGAATTAGGATTCGTAACTGTATATGAAACAACTTTTGTTTTATTTGTTCCAACACTCGCATTATATGTAATTCCATTAATTGTAATTTCAGAATGATAGATCGTATCCCCTCGATTTATAGTTCCTTTAATTACATTTCCAGCTTTTCCTTTTGTAAGACCGATAGTAACTAAAATTGTCGAACCAGGTTTCGGTTGTTTTCCTAATAAATCGTTACCAAAAAATAATTTTCTAGAATTTTCTAGTCTTTGAACTATATAACCTCTTGTATTAGAATCCATAAGATAAATGGAATCATATTTAGTCCAAGTAATATATTGATTACTTCCAGGCTCTTTAATTTGAACATCAATTGATGCCACATGATCTGTAACCGGAACTGTAATATCATAAAATTGAAATGATCTTAATGTTGAATCAACTTGATATTCGTATTGTTTATATTCTAACTGTTTAACAGGTACGGTAAAATAAAGAATCCTTTTATCTGTATTAATTACACCAGCTTTAGATAAAGTTTTTCCAAATTCATCCGTATATTTAATTTTAGCAGTTGGATTTGAACCTGTTTGGTTTTCTATAAAAACTTCAATATCATTTGTTGAAATAAAATGAATATCACCTGCTATAAATTTAAAAAGTTTATTTGCCGCTATATCATAACGTGGAATTTTAAAATAAACATTGTCATCTTGAAATTCTAAAGGAATAGAAACCAATAACGACGTTTCCGCAGGTGTCGCTTCTTTAGGTGTATAGCCTAAAAACTTTGATAAATTAAAAATTGAATTTGGTAACTGCGCTGTCGTTAAGAAAAATTCACGATAAACAGATGACTGATAAAACAATAAATTTGATGATAGTGTAGCTAACGTATCTACCAAAAAAGCTAAAAATGATGATTCGATTAAATCAACATTTTCCAATTCCATATATTTTTTTAAATGATTTTCTATAAGATCTAATCGAATCTTATCTTTGGAAATATGAATTTCTTCGGAAGGAATTATAGTTGAAGCCATTTAACATTTTCCTCTATATAAAATAAAATCCAGAATTAGGATCAAATAATTTTTTTGCTTTGACTGAAAGTTCATCATGGCGTTTTAATGTATTTGCTAAAATCATAGCATCTTCATATGTTCTAATATTTTTCGTATATTCCACAAATGTATATAAATCTTCAACTTGATTATCTAATTGAGTTGTCGTTAAACTTTCTCTTACCTTAACTCTTAATTTCCAAAATGTTTTATCCGTATTTACAGATTTTTCAATACCCGTAACAATATAAACTGGATATATATCATTATTAGGACGCAAAATAGATTGTTCTAATTTAATAAAATCACCAGGATATGGAGTAAAATTATAAGATGATGGTATTACAAAACTTGTCTCTCCATCTTTTACATAACCAATTTCTCTGGCATCAAAAGCAACAGAAATTTCCTCAATATAAAATACAGGTAAATTAAGAATTTTATTAAAACGAATTCCAGTTAAATCTCCAATACGTTCATATGATCCACTAAATACGGTATCATCATCCCATACTGTTTTATCTTTATTTAAATTATAATATGTAACGATAAATGCAATCGCATGTTTACTATAATAATCATATACTAACGATTGATATTCATGAATATAATCATATAACCTCAAATAATTTTGCATATTTTAGGCCCCCGTAGGATAAATTAAGTCTATAATAGGAACCCGTAATGTTTTAACTTCACTTCCATATTTTACTGCAATATCTACAACAAATCCCCGTTTATCTTTAAAAAAAAGGACATCAATCTTTTCGATTGATGCCCTATCATCATAAGTCATTAATGACAATAAAATATCTTCTCGAATACGATCCGCAGTATCTTCATTAACTGGTTCAAATAAAAATAAATGTAAATTTGAACCGAATTCAGGATCATATAAATGGCTTCCCTTGGGAGTCCGCAATATATTTAACCATGAATTTAATACTGCATCAATTCCAGTTAATTTTTTTAATTCGCCTGATGGTCCTACAATTCCGATATAATCAACATCTATATCAGACGAACCCAATAAATGTTTTTTAAATTTATCTAGTTGAGAAGCCATGTCTTTGAGATTTCTCCATCTCCTCTTCTATTTTTTTACGTTTTTCTTCCTCAAACTTTATTTTCCAATGAAGATAATTTTTAAATCTTGAAACTGGCATTTGAATTACTTCAATATAACTCTGTCGTGATGTTTCCATCACGATAAAAATCATTTCTTCTAATTCTTTCCGATATTTATCAATTTCATCATGCTTCGAAGATTGCACGAAAAAATTGCTCGGAAAGGTCGATATTTACTACCTCCTCGGCCCCACAATGAATACAATAAGACTTCATTTTAAGTTCAATGCCATATTGCCCGATTTCCTCAAACCATGTCTTATAAATAAGACGTTTATCTCTTGCAGGAAGAGCTTTATATGCATCAATAATATCAGATCGATCCGTATATTCTACCGTTGGGCCATTAGGAATTTCATTAATAATAGATTCAATAATTAATGTTTCTGTAATATTATCCAAAGTCATCGTTGGATTTCGAGCTAAATCCTTTACCGCAGTCCACTCATCATAAAGTGTAGGCTGCTTCAAAACAACCGTAACATTTTTTAGAACTTTAAGATTTAAAGAAATTCGTTTAGAGATAATATCATCGCCAGGATATGGATTAAAATTAAACGTATCCGAAGCTTCCACAGTTACGTCATAATGTTTACCACAAGAAACACATCGTACCGTATAATTACGGTCCTCATCATACGTAATATGATATAAACCATAAAGTAAAGCTTCTCTATCCTTAATTGTCACATTTTTTAAAAATGATTCAAAATTAATAATATTTTGGGGCTTTTCAACCAACGCGTCAAAAAGACATCTATTTAAATGTTCGGTAATTTTTGCCGGAGTGACAAAACTCCCCTTTAATCTTTCTTCTTCTGAAACCGTTAAAGATCGCACCGTAAAAGACAATTTCGTTTGAGGTGTGATAATTTCATATTTAGGATATTCAACCTGGAATCCTGTAAATGGCATTTCATCTTCTCCTTTTCGTTATTAAAAATAAACCACTTTATCGATAAAGCACTCTTTTCCATTCATACAAAACTGAATTTAATTCAGAATATTTATGAACATGATATCTCGGTGAAAAGAATTGCCCCAACCAAGGTGATTTAACTTGATTGGATGGTTTTTCATCATTTAAAACAAAAGCAATGACCGGAATACGTTTAATTTGTGTAGCATAAAATACTTCACAAACTGTACCCGTTAAAACCGTATCTTCTGATGGCCCAACATTCGCAAGAACCAAATCCACAGAATCAATTAACGCTAAATCAAGGGTAACAACAAGATCAAGGTTTTCTACAAAATATTCTGATCCAATTTCAGGGCTGATAGCTTTTATATCCAAATCTTCACACATTTTAGTAACATTTTTTCTCCAACTTGATGCATACTCAAAATCATTTCCAATTCGCCCTGCTAAATAGATTCTCATCTTTCACTCCTTTTTTATAAATGGGAATCTACTTATAATATAGATCGATATAAATATATTGTCAACCCTTATTTTTCTTTAATCCCTCCCTTCAACCCTTTGTTTCTCAATAAAAAAATCCCGCCCACCCTTAGAAATAATATCCAAGAGTGGGCGGGATCAATAAAATTACTAAAGACAAAAACTTATTTTGACTTTGATTCTTGAATCTTCTTTTTAAGTTTTTCAACTTTTTTCTGAAGTTTAGCTACTTTAGAGTCTAAAGCATTCTTGCATTTTTTCGGATCTTTTGTTTTTGGACAAACGCCCGCAGCCTTCTTATAAGCCTGCATCTGCTGTTCATATTCATTTACCTGGAATTGAAGCATACAAAGCTTCTTATCAGGCTTACCATTACAAGCCTTAGCCGCAAGTGAAAAACGGGATTTATAAAGCTTATAAAGAGCAAAAGTAACAATAGCGGCAAAAAGCGTAGCAGCGATTGGAGCGACAGCAGGGTTTGCACTCATAAATTGCTCAACAGCCGCACGAATTTTATCTATCAAAGATACAGGCTTTTCTTGTGGGGGAGGCTCTCCTTGCAAATAACTTTTAAGTTTACTAAAAAGAGATTCACCAGTCTTTTTAGCTTTTGTAAGAAGTTCTTTTACAGGCTCTTCACCAGATTTTAATGGAGTACCTTCTACCGTTTCCAAATATTTAGGATCAACTTGGGGTTTTGTAAACCAATTCCAAAAACGCTTAATTGCTTCTCCCGCAGCTTTATATGGATCAGAACCAGCCGACAGCGGCCCTTCCTGTTCATAAAGAGCCAATTGATGTTCAAGAATTGGTTTAGCCGTAGAAATACCCAAAGCAGTCGGAGGTACAATATTTTCCAATAAACTATACGTCATACCAAAACCGAAAGCTTCACTTAAAGCTTCAGCATATTCAGCTACGGTTAATTTAAATTCGGCAAAAACTTCAGCTTCTTTTAACGCATTATATTTTTCTTTTGGCATTGGCTTGTCTAATAAAAGACACATAACTTGATAATCAGATGCCTCGTTAATAATATAATTGACGAGTTCTTTATCAGCACCTTTGTATTCCAAAAGATTTGCTACGGTTTCCCGAGCGATAGACATAAAAGCAACAGTTTCTGTAAATGCAATTCTATCCATTTTTTTCATCCTCATTTTTATTATAAATTTTTATACCTTAGCCATCTTTTTCTGAAGTTTGGCAATCTTCTTTTCTAAAGCAGCAGCGCATTTTTCTGGATTCTTAGCTGTTTTGCACATAGCTTTAGCGGATTGAAGCCCCTTAATCTGATCCTGAAGAGCTTTCTTTTCAAAATTCTTAATGCAAAGCTTTTTAGCTTCACCGGGCTTATCCTTACAAGCCTGAAGAGCTTTATTCTTACGATTTTTATAAATACGATATAACCCGTAAGCCACAAGAGCAGCTAAAACGGCACCACCAATAGCTACACCGCCTCTATTGGCTTGAGCAAATTCTTTTACTTTATTAAGAAAACCAGAAGCATTATCATAACCTTTATCGAACATCTGATTTAATTTATCTCTTATTTCTGGAAGCTTATCTTTTAAATCAGAAACTTTATCTGATACAGCATGATAAACTTGTTTTGCCATGCCACGGACTCTGGCTAATTTATCTGGTGTAAAATCCCCAGGTGCCTGTTCTTGAAGCGCCATATAATGCTCCAAAATTGGTTTTGCGGTTGAAAGACCATGCGGGCTTAAAGGATTTACATTTTCAATAAGATTATAAACCGTATTAAAACCAAAAAGATGAGAAAGAGTATTAGCATTTTCTGCCACAATTTGTTTGAACCGATTAAATACTTTTTGCTCTTCTGTAAAATTAAATTTTTCTTCGGGCATCTTGTCATTAACAAGAAGACTCATAATTTGATAATCGGAAGCTTCATTAATCACATAATCAATGAGTTCCCGATCAGCATTATTTGCTTCAAGAATATTTGCTACGGTTTCCCGAGCAATAGACATAAAAGTAATACTTTCCTTTAATTCGTTGTACATAATTGTTTTCCTCTCCTATTTAATATTAAAAATTACGCTCCAGCGGCAGTCTGACCATAAGTTCTGACAAGATCTCTAGAATTACGGAACATAGACTGAGCAAGACTTGTACACTTATCTTTTACCCAAGGTTCATGCCAAATATAATCGACATGAAAATCAATTTCAATATCTACCCGACCAACGGATTCTACGTCACTTGAAAATGTATCCTGGGGATCTTTAAGTGGGAATACACCATCATATGCGGCATAATATTGAACCGTTAAACCATCGGGAGCAGTTGTCCAATAATATAGAAAACCGGCATATGTTTTCTTTGTGTATCCATCACCTTCAGAACCAGCGATTAAATCCGTAGCACCAGTACGATAATCACGAATCATTTTGATCCAACCATGAAAAATATCCAAAATTGGAGTATTTTCAAATTCTAAGAATTTAATTGAAACTGAATCACCATAATCAACGTTCCCTGGTACGGCCCATTTTGAACCACCCAAACCTGTGAAATCAATTTTATTTAATGTTCCACCAGGAGGAGTGACGCTCATACATGCCGCAGCAAGAATATTTTGAATTTCTCCATTACTTGAAATCCCACTGTTTCCTTGCTGAACATAAGCATAAAGTAATCTCGGAAGATTAGCAAACCAAATGAAGTGATAACCACTTACATAAGGATTTGCCACACCAACAGTTGTACCACCAAATTTACGACTCCATAAATTTTGGCTTAATGCGGCAAAAGAATATTTCATTCCTTATATACCTCCAATTTAATAGACAAAAAGCGTAAAAATAATGCGACACATCATCGTTTCTTTTGTTCTCACCCCTTTTTCATCTTTTTTGTTCTCACCCCCTATTATTCCCACTTTTTTCTAAAAGCACTACATTATTATGAAATTCTATTCTATATTTTTTTCTAATAAATCCAAAATCGTTTGAATTTCATTCTTCCAATCACCTTCAAACCGATAACCACGATCATCAATATATAAATCCGCCGGATATTTCTTATATGTTAAATCATCATACGGAATATCATATTTATCTAACCATTGTTTAATATCTTCAATTTGCTGTTTTCGATCATCATTTACTCCGGGACAAATTCTAGCCGTATAAATAATAATTTTATAACCTTTATTTTTTAATGTTTCTAATGCTTCTTTCGCTCCTTCAAATGGTTCATCATAAACTTTTCCATTATGAAATCCTTTTGAATATTTATGAATCGTACCATCAAAATCTACCATTACTGTTTTTTCAAAAGGACTTATTTCCTTTTCTCTGTGCATATATTGATTGATTTGTTCAACAAGTTTTCTCTTTTTCATATAGTTCAAAATCCTCATAATATAATAATATTCTTCCTTTTTTTTTGTTTCTCACTTCCTATTTTTTCCAATTTAAAAAATCAATAGCTATATATATAAATTAGTGATTAGAGATATTTCCCCCCCCCCTCAGGAGGTGCCGCATGTGGCATATCATCCGCCGGCCGGCCTCCGAGAAGCCCTTTTGGGTTCTCGAGAAGGCGACCGGGTTTGTGGCCTTCCGAGCCAAGACCCTGGAAGAAGCCAGGGCTTGGATTCGGGACAACACGCCCCGGTAGCCGTGGCCCGGCCCTGAGACCTACGGGGTCTCGGGGAGATGATCCCGCCTGGCAACAGAAAAGGGATCATAAGGACTACGGTCGTAGTCCTAAATTTTTTCCCTTAAATTTAAATTTAATAAAAATACATAACAGTTGTTTTTGTTGAGGAAAAACATGCTAAGGTTAGATGACTTAGAAGTAGGGGATTCGATCAAGGATCTCCCAGGATATAAAATAAAAAAAGGATTGTACGTAATGAAATATAGAACATCATTACGTACATTACTAAAAAAAGAATATTTCAATCTAGAATATCTATGGTTAACATTTAAATTCTTTTTAAAATCAATTGATTTAAAAAAGAAAAATAGAATTGTGGTTTTCGAATTACCAATTCAATTTAATGCAGACAGTCTCTTTTTAGGGGCTGTCGCCAGAATAGACGGAGTGATTGATCGGTTTGACCAGAAAACCAATTCAAATACATATATCATTACCTTGGTCAAACCGTAAAAATGAAAAATAAGTTACAAATAAAATAATATAATAAGCTAGTCTTTAAAAATTCGAGGAGTAGAATATGCTTCAAAGGAAGATTATTGAAAAATTAAAAAAAGGCGAAGTCGTGGATTTAAACGGGCTAAAAGTGATCCAGGATGAAGGGCCACTACAACCAGGTGACATTTATGTTGCGGAACGCAATACAGGCCCTAAATTACTAACTGTAAAGAATGTCGATAATGGCATCGTGATTCCTACGACTCCCGATTATTGTTACAATATTTGGGAATGTGTGAAAGTCAAAGAAGCCGACCATTAATCCCTTAAATAAGGAGTTAAAAAATGGTTACCAGGTTTGCAGATATCCTTGTTTTAATCTGGGATGAAAAAAACTTCATTGACGAAATTATTAATTTCGTCGGGGAGACCACCACAGAAACAGAAGAAGAAAAAATTGAAAAACGGCTGATGCTCCAAGTGGCATCAGCTTTAAAAAATGAAGAGCAAGAAAAGAAGTTGTTTGACGGTTTCACAAAATACCTCGAAAAAGGTAGTTTGTGTATTATTGCTAATAAGGATGTAAATTCAAAGCGTCCTTTTAGTAATATCTATAAATTTGAAAATGGAGTAATTTCAATTTCTGCAATCTAATTAATTTAAATGGGGAGGTTTCATTCTCTTCCCCTATTTTCCTTTTTAAGGAAATAAATCATGAGAATGAAAAACGCAGAAGTGTATATAGTATGGATTAGCCCTAACATTAAAAAGGACATAAAGGAACAATTAATCAAAAATTACCCTGAATATAGTCAAATTTTAGAAGAAACAATAAACCAACTCAGCCAAGGACAAGAATTATTTGACCGCGTCTTATTTCATCATTTTAACATGAAAATCGAATTTCCGCGCCCGTTATGGAAAGTTTTTAGAATGTCAACAGGATATATCGAACTAAACATCTATTAATTACCACCATAACCAAAAAGGAGGTCATGATGGAAGTCAAAATTCGTGCATTCGCTTGGGGATCTTGGGATGAATTCAAAAAAGAACTGGAACTGTTTGTAAAGAACGCAGAATTCGAGAATTCTTGGCGGCAGAGGGCATTCGAATATTTCTTGGAGGAACTGAACACGAAATCGATCTTTTCATATGTAAATGAGGATTTATTATTTGCAAGGACTGATTTGACACTCCCGACTACCTCTACCGAACGGGGATATCGGGAATATGAATTCCTTAATGGTTGGGTATCTATGTACTTTAAATCTTAATCATACCTTAGCAAAAGAGGAATAAAAATGGAAACAGTAAAGATCAAAAGTATTGCAATTGTTTGGGGAAATATAAAAAAATTCATTGAAGAAGTAACTGAACATCTAAACCAAGAACGTAAAGATAGAAAGGATAAATATATAAATCTAGGTTTATCGAATATCATGTCAGCTATAAGGAATAGAAACATTCCTTTTGAAGAAAAGGAGATTAAAATAGTTACACCTACCCTCGAAAATGGAGATAAGGAACAAATCCCACCTACCTTCAAAGAAATTGAAGAGGAGATTAAAGAAGTTGCGCCGAATATAGTATTAATTCGGTGCGTGAGAAACATGTATCTACCATTTCTCATTCATGAGAATATTTTGTTTAAGAATGGAATGGTGTTTGTCTTCTCAGAAGACAAATAAATACATTATCACTATTATTAAATGCTCCCTCCTTGGGAGCATTTTTTTTAATCTTTTTTTATTTTTATTCTTGTTTTAAACTTTCCAAATATTCTTTACCAAATTTTAATTCTATTATTTTCTTAACAAGATCATAAGTTTCATTTAATAGGGGATGATCTTTATATGATTTAGGAAGACGAGTATATAACCATATTAAATCTAACCGTTTACATAATGTAACATTCATTCTATATAAATTATCTTGAAGTTTGGAATTAAGATTAATAAGAGTCGCTTCTTTTTCTGTCATAATATTCAAAATTCCTTTTATAAATAAATTCAATTCTATATATATAACATAATGATGGGAAAGTCCAACTTTTTTATTTAAAGGAGAAAAAAATGGGCTATTTAATCTTCAAACTTATCTGCAAAAACAAAGGTCGGGGGTGTGATCATCGGGAGGAGATCAAGACCCTCCCGATTCCCCCCGGTTGGGAAGTAATTCTTGGGGGAGGCCGAGACCCTGAGGTTTTGGCCTTTAACCCCACCCTGTACGAGGCGGAGTATCTCTCCGCCCGTCGCAACGTATCCTACATCGAGGGCGAAGTGGCGAGAATTGCCACTTCCCCTCACAGTTGCTCAAAAATCAAAAAGCACCAGTCGTGGGTACTGGTGCGAAAGGAGGGTTAGAAAATGTGAAGAAATAATAGCGGCGTAAAGCCGCTTTTTTTATTTATTTTTTTGTAAATTTTTTGAAAAAATAAGAGGGATCTCCTTTTACAGAGATCCCTCTTATTAAATAAATAAACTTATAACGTTAATTTTTATTCAACATAAAAACGGAGTTGAATCCGTTCAGTTGTACGAGTGGGTTCTAATGAAACGTTAATATGGAATGTCTTAGTCTTACGTTCATAATCTGTAGCGCCCACTTCAACACGATATGAATATAGACCACGATTTCTCTTAATATCTTCAAGGAAATTAATAACTTCTGCGGAAACTGCGCTCCAAGTCACTTCATCATTTTCTTCAAAAATAAATCCGCGAGCAAATTCTTTTAATGCTCTTTCGACATAAAGAACAAGACGAGTAATATTAATATCCTGTAGTGGGCCAGCCTTAACTTGAGTTGTAAGCTGGCTCCAAGGCGCATAACCTTCCTTAAACTTAGCAATTGTATTTACCTGATTGAGATAAAGTTGATCTCTATCTCCTTGACGTGGAACATATCGGGTCTCTTTGATATTTTGAATAGCGGTACGATTAAAACCAGCCGGGGCCGCATATAATGAGGCTACCGTATCATTTCTAGGAATAAGATATGACATATGATATGACGGAGCTACCCAAATATCTTGACCTGTGAATTGATCGTAAACTTTTGAATAATTGTCATAAACTGCCACAAAATAAGAATTAAATGGAAGTGTATTATCTCTCACATTAATAGCATCTGAAGCTGACGCATTATCACCCATGTCTAAAATTGCGATACAATCTTTGCGAAGTTCATACGCTAATTGGGCAATTGAAGTTTTAACAGTATTTGGATAACCAGCGTCAAATACGACATTAAAATAATAATTTTCTGTATCTACAACTGCTCTTTCATAAGCAGATTCAGCGCCAGCTACAAATCCAATAGCCTTTGGATTCTTTAAATTCCCAGTATAAGCGTTAGCTAAAATTTGATCGGCAACATTCGTATTTAATGTACCATTTGTATTAATCAAAGATCCATCAGAACCATATCTAAAAGGCACTGGTGATATAAATTGAGTCGAAATATCGACATCTGATTTTTTAATAATATAAGAAACAATATTATTTATATCAAATGAAGCATCTTTGGTTGCGAAACCCACAGTTGTTCCTAACTTACTTGTATATAATTGAATTTTTGTTGGATCGGCAAGCGTAGTATTTGTGGCAGTCCACCCTGTGGCTTTTCTTCCCCGACGATCATACATAATTATGTAATAGCCAGCTTTCCAATCTTCAAAATCTTGTCCGCTATCTGTCAAAGTTGTAGTCACATTATCTAATGAAAGTGTGCCAACTTCACGATCATAAATTCTGAATGCCTCGTTATAACCAGAAGCAATATTACCATTGTCTGTTTCAGTCAATGCACGTAAAATAGTAGAATATTTTTCTAATACATAAGGAAGATAAAGAGATTCTCCATCTGTCCCAGTCGCATTAGGATCAAATGAAACTGTAAATGATTCAATAATTATATTTGAACCATCATCTTGAAGAGCATATACATCCATAATATATTCATCGTTTGCGACAGGATTACTCACAGGAGTAAATTTAACAGATAAATTATTATAATATTGACCACGACCAATCGCATATAAAATACAAATCGGATAACCGGTTCCACCACCATATGATGTAAAATCTCTTAAATTGGTTTTAAGTTCTTCTAATGAATTCATATCTGGTAACTGTTCAACAGTTACCAGCCCATCCACAATTGAAATTCTAATATTCGCATATGTGGCGTCATCGGGTAAAGCACGTATAAAATAAAGTGAACCAGCCTCACTAAGAAAATTAAATGCATTATAAAGACCCTGACTATAAAGACGCCCGTATTTATTAATATTAGGTTTACCAAATTCACCAATTAAAGCTTCTTGACTAGAGATAAAACGAAGTTTATTATCTTCGCCCTTTTCTGTTAGGGCTACGATAAATCCGACCGTGCTTGGTACGGCACTTACGTAATTCCCTAACTGAATAATTTGGGAATAAACACCAGCAGATTCATTTGCCATTTTTTAAATCCTCCAAGGATAATTCAATGCATATTTAGAAATAAAGATACCAAACAAAAACAATTTGTCTGGACGCCTTAACTACTGTAGGAAATGTCAATCTTGCAAAAAGATGAAATGGACCATTCGGATTTCCTTTAGTTGAATCGGCGGGATCAGGCGGACTAGTAAATAACCCCGCTTCACTAAATGAAATTCCATCAGCATATGAAATATCAATATTAATCGTAACTTTAGCTATTAAATACCGGCTATCATTTTCAGTATCAGGTACGAATTCAACAGTATCTAATTTAAGTTTATAAAATCCTTCCCCATCCGGAGCACTCGAAGTTCGATAATCCCCAAGATTTCCATCTCCTGTCGCCCCACCTAAAAATTTCTTTTCACTTACAAGATTTGTATCTGTAAGCGTTGGAGGTAATGGATTTAAAGGATCTCCAACCGGAGTCCCACCACTTCCAATTCCAAACCAATAAATAAATTCATCTGTAGTATGTGGAATTTGAGGAACTATATTACGTCGATTAAAAATTCTTGACGCTACATATTCCCGTGCTTGATAAACAACTAAATTAGATTTGGCAATTAATTTTTTATTGCCATTTTCATCATATTCATAAACTTCTACAAATCCTTTAGGACGATCTTCTTTCGATTCCTTTTTATCTTTGCAACGAGAACATACATCGTATGCTTGAAAAACTAGTGGTTTTTCTTCCATTAAACTATCTCCTAATCTTATCGGATAAAATAAAAAATCCCATTCAACTCTTTGTTCTCACTTCCACTTTTTCAATTTTCTTCCTCTTCTTCAAAAATAAAAACATCAAGACTAAATTCTGCCCCACAATTAATACAAGTAAGCATATTTTTATATTTATCATAAGTTACATGTTCACAAAATGGACATTTAAAATCAATTAACATAATTCTTTTTCACTCCCTTCTATTTAATAAAATTTATAATTTATAAATTATATCGAAATTAGTTTCGATTCATATTCTTTTTTATATCTATTTAATTTAGATGTCAATAATAAAATTTTTCTTTCAAGTAATTTGTTTTGTTTTTTTGTTTTAATTTTTTCTAATTCCTGAATTCGCTTTTCAAGAGATAAAATTTTTGCAGATAAAATACACAATTCATATTTTTTTGGATCATTTATAAATGATTGACATATAGAAGTTGTGCTATTCATATATTTCATATATACGTCATATGATGATCTTAATGTAAGATAAAGAAATAAAATTTTTGGATCAGCCATACGAGCAATAAGAGTTAAAACCCCAGTTGAATGAAAAATAGGGGTCACATCGACCCCTATTTCACTAAATACATTTAATATATCTTTTATTTCATTTATATAGTTTTTAATTTTCATTTTTTCCAAATTTTTTCCTTTAATTTTTGCCAAGGTGATTTATTTAATTGATTAATATTATCATTATCATTATCTACATTTTTATTCACCGAATCATCTTCCGTTGTTTGATTATCCAATTTAATCACATTAACTGATTCAACGATGGGATTAATCCCTTGTTTAACCCACTCTAGTTTTACAGAAATATCTTCCATTACCCAAGCGTCAATCATAAAATCATTAATATATCTATACGAAAGATAGCCGTACCCATTTTCACCCCATCGTGAACCCCATGAATTTTTGAATTTAAAAAGTTGTCGTTCACGATCATATCCAACTAAACAAACTGCATGTCCACCATAATGTAACCAGGGATTTCTTGGATATGGAACAATACCATTTTGGCCTACATAAAAGATTTCTTCAAAACAAATAATTCCAATTACAACTGGACCTTTAGAATATAGACTATATTCTAATTCTGGAATAGAAGTAATTCGATAATATTTACCTCCAAAATTCCAACGAGCTATTAATTTAGCCCAAGGTGTTGGTTTTCCTAACTCTATATCACTATATACCCAACCTTCTTCAGGAGGAATCCCTTCTTTTTGTAAAACTTTTAATGCATAACGAATTGAAGTTCCTTCTTCATTGGGCCAAGGATCAATCTGTTTTGCTTTATGATAAATCCATTGCTCACTTAAATCATATTGTTCATTTTCTCTTCGATAATATTTTCCTTGTTGGACTTCGCGTAAATATTCTTTTCTTTCTTGCCATTCTTTTACGGCAGTAACAGCAAAACCTACACACGAATTTCCTGAAATAAGAATTTTATCATAACGTCTTGTAATAAGAATTCCATTTGGAATTTCTGCACAATATACCATACCATCGTAATTTTTAAAATCTAAATCCTTTTTAGGATCTAATACAAGTGTCTTAATATTTGACTTCATTAAATCATCTTGATTTGTTACATATGGAATACTAAATATAAAATCAATAGTTTGAATTTTCTTAAAAACATAATAATCTTCAAATTTTTTAATTTCATTTAACCATCGTTTCAAATACATACGATGATCAGGGGTAAGCATAAAATTCAAAGAAGGATGTTTACTTATATACATTGGCCCCCGATAATAATATTCAATAATATGAATTGGTTTCTGATAAATAATTTCATTTGTTTCTCTATCGATTGTCGCAAATAAATCATCTTTTGTCGTATCTTTAAAATACTTCCATCCATCTTTTGTTAATACTTCTGTCTTTTCATCATGACACCCTTTACGTCCCTGATCTTTCACAGGAGACATTTCGGGTGTATAATCAATTTTCGATGGAAGTTCAGTCCGTAATGGAACAAAACTTTTTAAAAGGAAGTCTCTTTTATCAGGATCATCAAATTTATAATTAAGAGGTTTACCAAAAACATCTGCGGTTTTTGATTCCAATGGTTTAACAATTTCAAAGTCGATAGAACCAGAAGATTTTAAGTATTTTAATTGATTAATTACATTTAAATCTGTAATTTCTACTTCCGAATCTTGCGCATATAATTTCCCACCTACGGTAGAATTTGTTTTAAATCGAATAATCATCTTCTAGTTCTCCTTTTATCGAAGTAAATCAATCAATTCTTTATCTTTCATAAGATCTTTTAAAAGCAATTCTTCATCTTCCGTTAAAACACTCTTTTGAGATTTTTTAGATTTTTGCTGTATAGAACTATTTTGTTGCATCTTCGCTTTTCTATTTTCCAATGATTTATTTTCAGAGTTTTGAATATATTCCATAACCTTCTCTAACAAGATTAAAGACTTATCTGGTTTTTCAATTTCTTCAGGTTCTTTATTATTTTTTTGTTCATCAACTTTAGTATTATCATTTTTTAAATTTTGAATGTTATTAACATTATTAGGAATATTATTATCAGATAATACTTTTTCTATATGAGCTACTTTATATTTAACACGACTCCAAATATAAACTGCAACTGCAATTGCTTGTGAAAGATATGTAAGAACCTTTTCAATATTATTTGAAATTTGATCTGGTTTTAAACTAAATAAATTACCATCAATGCCAAATGATGTAATAATCAAAAATGCAATTACCAACCAAAATTCTGTAGTCTTGATTCCACGAGTCAGATTTCCCAAATTCATGATTTTTCTCTCCTTTTATTTAGATAAAATTGGGGATAAAAGACTTTCTTCATTAATAGTATGTTTGTAATTCATCCAGTCATTTTCAATTTCTCTAAACATATAAAATTTAGCCATAAAATCTTTCAATGTTCCACGATTTTCATCAATTGTGGCTTCAATAATATATCCTCCAACGTTAGGAACTAACCCTTTACGTTTAAGATAATTTGTACTTCCTTCAAACGTTCCACATTGCATCCCACAAATACCACCAAATAAGGCTTGCATTTGAATATGCAAATGACCGGCAAAGAAAAATCTTAAATCTGTATATTCTTTTGTACGATCTGAGAGTTTATATAATTCGTCAATTGAAATTCGTTCAATTCCTTTTTGTAAACGATATGAAACGGAATAGGGACACCCGCCAGATGGATGCCAAAGTTTTGCAGACACATTAGGAATCAATTGAATTGTTGCTTCATCAAAACCAAGGTAATGAATATCATCTCGTTTATAAGAAAGATAACGAATGGCATTATGACCAGATTGTTTAATAAATGAATAATCGTGATTTCCTCCAATCATATACCATTGAAAACCTTTAGGAAGATTTAAAAGACAAGATTGTTCTTGCTCATCCGCACCTAAAGCATAGAGATCCATATTCTGTCCAGGATAAACATTATGTCCTGCTAGAATATCCCCGGCTACGAGAATATGTTGTACGCCACGCTTTTTGCAAATTTCCGCAAATTCATTCAATGCGGTAATTTGACATGCGGTTGAACCGAAATGTAAATCAGACACCACACCAAAAATAATTTCTTTATCATTACTAATGGGCTTATCATGTACACGATCCACATCATGATGAATTGATTTTTCTTTTGAAATCATAAAATTAATAACAGAAATTTCGTGCCCATAAGAACGATATTCATTAATGATATTTCCAAGAACTTCCGGTGAGCATTTTAAATAATTACAAAAATCAATGACACTAATTGGTTCCTTAGAAGACTCTAAAATATCCATAAAAAGTCTTTTTTGACGTACATATAACTTATTATCATCTGAATAACTATTTTCCATTCTCTTTTTAACTTTATTCACATATTTTTTAAATTTTTTAATGTCATGAACAACTACATTTTGAGGAAAAAGTTTCCTCGCACGTTTTATTAATTCTTCAACATCTTCATGTAAATAATTTTTAATAAATTCAGATAAAGTAAGATAATGACAATTCATTTATTTTCTCCTTTTCATGAAAATTAAACTCTTGTTAGTTTAAATGAACTTACATGACAATTTGAAATACCAACTGAATTAAAACTTGATGTATTTCCATCACTTAAATTATACGTACCATAAAATGTTCCGTCAATATATATTGAAATGCTTATTGAAGGTGCAGATGTCCTGTCAAAAATAATTTTTAAAGTATGGCCTCCTGGACTATCAAAAATTTCATTTGCATTGGTTAGAACTGTTGCAGAATAAACTGGCAAACCAGAATGAAATACATTTATTATTAAGTTATTAGGATCGAAAGATTTTCTACTTAAAGTTATCCGAGTTGTAGTTTTATTAACAGAGGCGATAATAATAGAAAAATATTGAGAAAGAATTGTGGTTTCAATTTCATATTTATTTTGCGTTGAAATATTAAATTTATCTACCCAAAGTGTCCCAAAATCCGTTGATACCGATCCAGACAATAAATTAAATGCATTTGGTGTAGTTGTATACCATGAATGTCCCGTCTCGGTAACATGTTCTAATATAGTTGTTTCTGATGAATGAAAATTAAACTCATCTAAGAAATATGATGCATTTGGATCATATACTCCTAATGTATAATTTTGAGTCGTCAAGGAATCTGCGGCTGCCCGTACTTCAACTGTTACATAATTTTTGCCGATATTTGATGAAGTTGGATTCCATGAAATTAAACCGGTGCTGCTATTAATTGTCATCCCACTAGGTGATGAAATTAAAGAATATGTAAGAGTTCTATTTAAAGGATCGATTGCGTTTACATCATATGAATATGATGTATTCACTTCCACAAAATGATTTGGAGATGAAGTTATTACCGGATTATCTTTAAAAAGAATAATTTCGCATACGTCATTCATCCAAGGACAGTCAAAAATCTGATTTGCGTCATAATCTAACCATCCTGTCGCTTGAATAGCGTATATTACTTCACCACTCGTGCTATCTAATTCGTATCTATTATACATTGGAGCGTCTAAAACATCAATCTCAACTTCATTGATATGAGGCCCATTTACTGTATAATCCGCAGAATTTATTGTACTTAATCCAATTCCACCATATCCAGCCCCGTAAATATATTCTGTCACATTTGTATCTTGAATTAAATCATATGTTATTATTAATGATCCATTTAAATAAATTTTAAATTTTCTGTTAATTAATTCGGCTTTTATTTCAAATGTAGAAGTTGTAATTGGGAACGGATTCAAATTTGTTCCATATATAATTTCTTCTGATTGTCCAGAAAATTTCTGAACAATCCATATTTTTACAGATTTACTTGTAGCTGAAAAATATTGAAATTTAACTGCATAGTATTCTGGATCGCCTGAAAAATCACGACCTCTTAGAATTAGATATCCATATCCATTTTCACTATATCCATAAACATTTGCACGAATTCGGAAATTATATCCAATTGATTGTGTATTATAATAATACGCTGGAATTTCATTTGCCGTTTTATCGACAACACGATTTAAATAAATATGTAAATTAGAAGATCCTGTAAACGGTTTCCAAGCACCACCATAGAATGTTGGAGTATGATCTTGTAATAATGTATTATTAGCATTTGTAAAATTATCTAATACTCTATTTTGTTCAAAAATTTCTCTTTGACATGCTAAATATTCAATTGTACCATAGTTTTCAAACATTTCATAATTATCTTTATCATCAACTACGCCAATATCAAAATAGCTTCCTGTATCCCAAAATTCATATGGATCAGTTAACCGACCACTTTTGTTTTCAGGTTCACCATCAACATAATTTTGATCATAATAATTTGGTTTACTGTCCATAATCAAATAGTCATAAGCATGAAATTCTTCTTTAATAAAACCAACATCTTCAACAATAATCGATTCAAATAAAGGCGTATTAAACAAATACGCAATATCAGCTTTACCTTGAATAAATCGTGCCCGCATGGGCTTAAAAAAATTCAAAATCGTTTCTATATCTTTAAATAGATATTCACCTCCAATCATAATAGCGCCAATATTCGGAAAGTCAAGACGAATATTGGACATTACCCAATTTACAAATTCTGTAAACAGCGCAATTAAACCATTTATTGGCTCGCCCGTTGAAAATAATTCATCAATATAATTTTTAATTTCTGGATTAAATGTTTCTAATATAGTTTCTTCAGATATAACTGGAAATGCTTCTAGAAATAAATGATAATTTAGGATATTAATTGTGTGATCTTCTATATATTTATCAAAATTTTGCTTTTTTATTTGATTTGCTCGTAATCCATCTTTAGCTACAGGGCGACTTGTAATTTGACTATATTCTTCAATAATTTTATCATAATCTTTTTCTGAAGCAATTTCGATATCACCATGATAAAAATTAAAAATATCGATGGGAAGAGCCTCTATGAGACCCTTTGAAGGTGATATTGGTCTTGGAGATGGATCATAAACCGTATAATCATTATTCAAAAATACAATATGCGTCGCTACCCCATAATCAGCACCAATATATGGCATTATATATAAACTATTCTTATCATAATCTATATATCGAATAGATCCATAACCATAAAAAAGATTACCACCCGAATTGGTAAATTTTACTAATTTATTTTCCAAATCATTAGTGACAGTATAGCTTTGTGGAAAAACAATGACATATTTAGAACCGAATGATAATCCTAGTTCTTCCGTTACATATTTTCTTAACCCATATAATATAGACATATATAATTCTAATAGAGATAAATAAATACCACTTGATGAATTAATGATTCTATAGCGAATTACATAATCATTATATGTATCAGAAGCTTGAATTGTTACCGGAGAAATATCATTTCCAAGAATAATTTTTTCAATTGTTGCGGTGTTACCATTTCCATCGGAAATAGTTTCACCTTCCTTCATAGATTTTGCTTTTGTATTAGAAACCGTAATTCGAGAATATGAAGAAGATAAAACTTCGGTTGAAATTCCTGAAGTATCGGCGGTAATTGTAGACCCAATATCAAATTTTCCATTTTTATCTTTTAAAATTAAATTTGCAAATATTCCTTCATGATATTGTGTATGAATTAATCTATTAATAATAGATAATGTACCTTCAAGAATTCGTTGAGAATAATTGGGACGATAAGAAAAATAAGGAGTTTTTGTTGGAATAGAAATTTTATTTGCTAAGATGAGATTTTTCATCTCATCTTTTGAAAGCATCCAATGTGCATCACCAGCTACAACATCATCATATTGTAAATCAGGCCATTTCGTAGCTGTTTTCGTATCTGTACTAACTGTTTCAGATCGAAAAATAAGATCAAAATCGCCTCCATATCCCCCCTCAATAGGAATAGCAGTTAACCAATACTCAACTAAATCAACATCTGTAAAACCTAAAAATTCTAATAATTTTATAATCGTATTTGCTGTTCCTTTACCTTTGTATAATTTAATCAATTCTAATAAAAATTTTTGTTTTGTGAATAAAGGCCGATTAAGAAAATTATATCCTAAACTTAATAATAATTCATCTAAAGCTGATTCTGGAAGAGCATATACATCAGAAATTTGACTCTGAAGAGTTGTTAATGTTCTATGAGTTGAATACCAATCAATAAGAAATTTTCTTAAACGTTTATAGTCTTCTGTCGAGTGAACAATTTGATCAATAACCGTTGTAAATAACACTCTCACTTTTTCTCTTTCAGATTCAGATAGAATCTGAAAAACTTCTTCTAATTCTAAAAAATTAGATTTATCTTTCAAATATTGAAAGATTGCAAGAAGATCATCAACTGTAAACACTAGTTTATCTCCTCAGAATATGGATTATTCTTCTCATTTTTATAATAATCAAAAATTAACTGCATAATATATGCTTCATAAAAAACAGCCAATAGATTTCCTGTCTTAGCTATAGAATTATTCCAGTCAATTTTTTCAGTTCGTTTGTTTGCCATAAAATCTAAATAAATATACATCAATTTTCCTAATTCTGTTAAATTATCGAAATTATATTTCGATTTAAGATAATCTGATGATTCTGTATATCCATTTGCTAAATAACCATTTTCAAAATAATCGGCTTTTGAAAAAATAACAGGTTTATCTTCAAAATATCCATTTAAAATATATCCACTTGCTAAATACGGAGAAGAACCTGTTTTATATTTATGAATATCATATAATAATGAAACATCTGTTCCAGTGATTCCAAAAATATTATTTGTGCCTGCAGTATTTGGAACAAATAATCTGGCAGATTTGGGATATAACATCGCATGACGAAGAATATTTTTAGGCCATTGAGATTTATCCGTAACTTCTGAATACATATATGAAAATTTCTTTCCAGCCCATTTTTCATTAAATAAAAGTTCAATGAATGAATATGTTGTTAAACCTTTTTCTACATATCCTTCCGTAAAATATCCTTTTGTAATATAAGATGTAATATAATCAAATCTTGAATCTTTAATATTTACATTAATAGGGAGGGGATAAAATTCTTTATTGAGAGAAGATTTGATAATAAAATTATGAATCCAATATAACAAATCGGGTAATATGACCTTACCTTCAATATCAATAATTTGATCTGGAAGGATATAATTATCTTGATCATAAAGATAATATTGTTGGATGTATCCCATTTATTTTTTCCTTATAAATAAAGAAGTTTCCCCATCAACCCTTTGTTCTCACCCCTATTTTCCCCTTTATCTTAAATATACATAAAAAAATTCCCCCCTTAGAATTTTTAATTTTCTAAGGGGGGAAAATAATAAAAAATTATAATTTAATATCTTTTTTTATAATCGTTCGGATAAGAAATTATAAATCTGTACTAAAGTATCCTTTAATTGTATTTCATCATTACGTACCCGCATAATTAACCCTTCTACGTCTGTATGAAAAACTTCATAAAATTCTTTTAATATTTCGCGACCAACATTATAACTTATATTATTTCTAATTCGAATTGCATCTCGTCTAAGTTGAGTAAAATCTTTATTTTGAATAGCTGGAACATCCATTCCCAAAAAAATTTCATTCAAAGTCATTATTTAATGCCTCCTTAAAGTTTAATTAAAGCACAATTTTCTTCCAATCTGCCCCATCAAATTCATATTCAACTTTAATTCCATTCGTATTTAAAGTATCATCAGTTCCTGGGGCACCACCATTAATTGTATAACCCATAGGATTAACATAAATGGGATTTGTCGCTGCATTATTACCAACATCATAAATTCGAACACGATCCCCATGTCCAAAACCTTGTGAATCATCTAAATAAATTCGAATAAAACCACTTGTTGTATCACAAAATAAAGTTGCAGGGTGTGAAATATAATGATTACCAGATGTCGTAATTGGAATAGCCGCTCTTCCTTCTGAATTTGCAACAATATATTTAGTCGTGCCAACATATGCTGTACATGATCGAAAAATAGATTTAGCAGTTGTATAAGATTTGAATCCTATTGGCATAGCCGAAACATTAATAAATCGACAAGATCGAAATTCACACGCTACATCTGCATAACCATATGTATAAAAATCAATATTATTTTCTAAATTAAATGTACAATTTATATATTTAGACGCTGGGGCCGGAGCTTGATTACCAACCATATATACATTTTCAAATGTGCTAAATGCTGGTAAATCGGCGGTTATTCCAATAAAATAACAATTTTTGAAACGACCGTTCATTCCATCATCATTGGCCGTTAAATATATTGTAGATGTTGTATCATTTTCAAAATAAACATTCTCTAGAATAGGTTCTATCCAACCACTTCCATAACCCACATATAATTCTTCATTTTTATTGCATTTAAAATTTATATTTTTAAATAATGTATGCTTATGTGCAACTTCAATACTAATATATGTATATGTTTGTGTAGAACCTAAATAGGCATGAGAAAGTTTTAACCAATTTGATCCCACTTCTATAATTTCATAATAACGATCTAATTCAAGAATCCATCCCGGCTTAACTCCATATACATTAAAATCAATACCCGAAGGGGCATTTAATGTTACGATATCAACTCCTGATGTCGCATCTAAATCACATCGAAAACGTGTTCTAGTCCATTCATAATTTGAAGAAGTTGTTAACTGAACATTTCTATCCACTTGAATTTGATTACCGGAAGGAAATCCAGTTATTCTAAAATATTGATGGCTTGGTTCTCCATATAATGCGATAAAATCGCCAACTTGAATACCTTCAGTAGCCAAATTCCAATCACCCGTTGTTATAGTAATTACATTTGTCCCAGCCGTCGAACTATATTCAAGATTTCCTCCCGGTCTAAAACTACTATTCACCTCAAATAAAAATCTATAATTATCAAAATCAATAATAGTTTTTCTCATATCTTCACCGTATAAAATAAATGGTCGAGTATAATCAATAACATGATCCGAGGTTAACGTATATGTTCCATTTTTTAATAAAAGAGCTTGATTCCCATCAGCTAAAGCTGCATTTAAATCAGTGTAATCACCACCCGGACCGACTGTTTTCAAATTTTCAGAAATTTCAAAAACACCTCTATGCATATGAGTTTTTGTTGCGCCTAATGTTTCTAAAACAATTTCTGATCCTTTTATAAAAGCCATTATCTATTTCCTCATTTATTTTAGAATATACTCCATTGATTATTGCCTTGATAAACGATAGTTACCGCAGCATAATCTTGGTTTAAAACAATTGAACCTTGCCCATCTATCGTATGCCCAATAGATGAAGCATTAATCGTGATATTATTTGTACCCGCATTTCCGGAAATATCTTTGATAGTAAATTTCTTTCCAAGTCTAAATTTTTCAGACGGTTCATTTAATGTAAGTGTTATAGCAGATGTTGACGTATCGACACCAATATATTCTCGGGTTCTCATATAAAGATCAGAATTAGAAATAATAATTTTCATTGATGTAAGAGTGTCTTTTAAATAAACATCATAATTATTTGATGTTTTTACATGACCATTCAAATCCAATAAACCATAGGTCATTATTTCATAAGCTAAATCCAAAAAATGCACGTCATCACCTGTTGTCCAACAATTTCTAAATGTAAGAGTTGAACTAAAAGGATGTCTGATTATCAAATCTGTACTAAGACTAATTTCAGCATTCATAACAAAACAATCTTTCAAAGCTAAAATATTGTTATTATTAAAATAACCACCATTAATATAACAATTTTCTAAATATGTTCGATAATGAACAAAACAATCTTCAAAAATACAATTTTTCCAAATCGGGTTTTCAGCAGTACAATTCCAATAACCAAAATCTAATGCTTGATTTGTTGTTGATTTAAACTTAACATTTTCACAGACACAATTTTCCATAGGATATATCTCTGTATTCCACGCATCAAAATATATATTCTGAGTGGAATCATAATGAAATGTTAAATTTTTACAAATAAAATTAGCTTTTATATATCCAGATGGTAAAACTATAATTCTTACGTTTTGTGAACCAGATGTAAAATGATTTAATGGGACATAATTTGGTTCGGCAACCGTAATGCTTGTCGAATCAACGGCTGTTACAGTTACCCAATGCGAAAAAGATAGATAATAATAATCAACATGTATTTTTATAACATCATTAACTGAAATCGAACCTGAAGGATCTGTGTCAAAAGTTAATTTTCCTGTTGATCTATCAAAAGAAATAACATTAAAACCATTATAATATGGGACAGCCGGATATGTTCTAGTGTCATCCATATCAAATATACAATATGTAGTGCTATCCGCTAAAACTTTAATGACTGTATTTTCCATAGATTGACCATATAATTCTAAAGATGAATTAGCCGTAGAATCCCATGTATACCCAGCTCTTTTTCCAGATAAATCCCAAGTATGAATACCATCTGTAAGTAAAATTTTTCTTTTTCCTGCGTCCAAAGCGGATTGTAGAGTTGTATGAGTTCCATTTCCATTTACGTCTACAATTGCATCAAACATAATTTCTTCATAATTTGTAACCTTAGGTATTTTATATGCCATATTTTTTCCTCTCCTTTTTATTTATTTTTTTAAAAAATAATTAGATAACAAACCAATTTTGACCATCAAAAATTAAAGTCACGGAAGCATAATTCTGATTAATCACCAAAGATGATTGACCATCTATTAATGTCCCATCTGATGTATTTACGGTAATATTATTCGTAGCTGCGTTCCCATTATCTTTTACTATAATATAATCACCACGTAAAACTTGCTCTTTTTTCGGTAAAGTTATCGTAACCGGTGATGAAGTTGTATTTGCTATTTTAACTTTATGAAAATAGTCGCCATTATTATTATCATATTTAATTTGCCCAACGAAATGCGCACTAAAATCCTCATTAGCAGGAATCAAATGATAATTTGAAGGAGTTTGACTTAAATCTCTAAAAAAGTTAGATAAGATAACAGGACGAGCATAATAATCCGCACCTGATACTCCTCCTGAAGTTCGAATAGGAACACCATCTTGATGGTCTCTTAAATAAAATTTATAACCCTGATGACCTAATAAAAATAAACCTCCATCAGAAAAATCAAATTCAGATAACTCATTATTTATAGTTTGTGTAATAACTGCTATACCATTTGGCACTCTTCCAACAAACTTTGCCAGTGTCGGTCCATTAAATAAAATTTCAACCTGTTCAAAAAATGAATCTCTACTTACCCTTCCCCAATTATACGCATAATATATAAGATTCCCAGTTGTTGCTTTTATATTATATAGAACATTTTTAATTTTTTGATGAATAACAGCAAAATCATCAGAAGGATGATCATATATAATTTGATTACCACCACCAGAATAAGTTACATTCATCGTTAAATTACGTAAAATAATTGAAGGAGGATTATTTTGATCAAGTTTATATATTTCAATATCATATGGAGCCGGAGCAGAAGTCGTATCCGTTAACGCCCAACAATCATATTTAAAAGTTAACGAGGTCGAATCTACTGTTTCGATTTCCCATAAACCGGCAGAAAAAGTGACTTCTCGGGCAGGTTCTCCAAATCCGACTATATCACCAACAGAAAAAAGAGTAGTTAAATTAGGATATGAACCGCCTGTAATCGTTAATTTTCTTAATGACCGATTATAATAATAATCAGTCGATAAAATTGCAATATTTGTAGGGGGTGTAATTCCAGAAACATCAAATATTTTATTAAATGAAGTTCCATCTAAAGAAACATTTATCTGAACATCACTTCGTCTATCGGTAATACCTTCCATTAAAATCATATCGCCATCATTTAAAGTAATAGGAGAAGTTATTGTATATGTGCCGGGTTTAATTAATAATTTTCTTTTTCCTGCAGATAAAGCGGTTTGAATATTCGTATAATCACCATTCCCACCCGCATCAATCAAAGCATCATATCTTTGATCAAATTTAGAAGGAGTTGCAACAGGACCAAATTTATATGCCATATTTTTTTCCTCTTTGATCTGTTATTCTATTTATTATTTTATAATACAATCCACATATTTAATGTAGAATTATAAATTAAAGTAATCGATGCGTAATTTTCATTTATAATAAATGAAGATTGACCATCGATTGTACTTGCAGTTGGAGAAAGTGTGATTGAATTTGTAGAAGCATTACCACTCACATCTTTAAAAATTAATTTTTTACCATTAATCGATGTTGATGGTAATGTTAACGTAATAGGAGTCGAATGATTTGTTAATATAATTTGGTCATCTAGTCGTAATGTTTCCGATGTTGTTACAGTTCTTTGAACAGGATTTTGAGTCCAATCATCAAAAAATCCTGAAACAATATACGTTCCAGAATCTCGTAAAATACCAGTATTACCACTATATCTAGTTCCTTTATGTATATAAATCGGGGTAGTATAAGAGGAATTTTTATAGTGGCAATTTAATATATACGCAGATGAATAACCGAATACTTCACTAATGTTTGTCCTAGTGGTTGTTTTTTGCTCAAAAACACAATTTTTAAATCCTAATGCATATGTAATTTGTACTCCATCAATTAAACAATTTATAAATTCTGCGTTTGCATATATATCACCATTTGTTGAAGAATATATTTCACAATCTTTAAAAATATATTTATTGACCGGCCATCCATCATAATCAAAATTATCCACGTCATTAAAAATGACATTATTAAATTCAATCTTTGAAAAATAAGGATAACCTGAAGCATTAAAATTTAAAAATTCATTTGTCGTATCTGTAAATGTAATATTTACATTTTTAATTAAAAGGGATAGTGGATTAATTCCAGAGGATGATACCCAAAAATTCTCTGGTGCTATTGGATCTATAATATTTTCAGTAAAAGGCAATTGTTCTGTAATCGTTATGGATGTCGAATCAATAGCAGAAACAGTATATTTTCCTAAAGCATAACCACTAGAAAATCTATCTCCAAAATATAAATAATCTCCAACATTAATATTTCCAGTATAATCGGCTGATGTATAGATTTTCTTATTTGTAATATCCACCACTGTTCCTGAAGATGTGGTTTGCCCTGAAAATACTTTTGTCGCGGCGGTTGCTTTAAAAGTCGATGCAGTTGGAGTCCCAATATTAATATTTACATTATTTCCTAAACCGATAATTTCTAAAGAATCACCATCTGAAAAATCAAAAATTGTATCTGTCCAAACATATGTACCATCTTTAAGACCTATCTTTCTATGTCCAGAAGCAATAGCGGTTTGAACGGCATTCGTTCCATCTACCGCAGCATCCACAATAATATCAAAATCTGAAACGATATAATTATCTAATGTTTCTAAAGCTTTCTGGACTGTATTATCTGAAGACCTTAAAGCTCCATTAAAATTCGTTGTCGTTACCGTAACACCTGTCGCATCCGTTGAGAATGTGTGGGTATGATCATCTAATGTTTCTAATGCTTTCTGAATATCGGTATCCGTACCAGAAAGAATTCCATTAAAATTCGTCGTTACGGTAGAAATTTCAGAAGCTGTATGTCCATGAGCACTTAACGTTTCTAACGCAGTTTGGACATCTGTATCTGCGCCGGATAAAATTCCTGAAAAACTAGCCGCATTTGTAGAAGTCTCAGATGCCGTATGAGTATGATCATCTAATGTTTCTAATGCTTTCTGAACATCGGTATCTGAAGTAGACAATTTGCCATCAAAATTTGTCGTAATTGTAGTAATTGCTGTCGCATCAGGAGCCGGATGGGTATGATCATCTAATTTATCCAACGCAGATTGAACATCTATATCCGTATTATCTAAAATTCCATTAAAATTCGTTGTATTTGTATAAATAGCCGAGGCTGGATGATCTGGATCTGCCAATCCACTTAAAGCTCCGTGATCAGAGGCAACAAATGCGGTTGTCGGTAATGACGATACACTTCTATAATCATCTATTTGGGCAATCCGAGCTTTAATTGTCGTTGCATATCCACTTGAAGTTTTATAAATTATACGATAAAGCAATTTAGTTTCAGTAAATGGAAAATCTCCTAAATTCATGCCTGCCCATGTATTATTACTTATTGCATCGACTAAAGAAGAATCTTCTCTTTGACCTTGAATGGCTTTGATTGGATTTGTGGGAGAATTTGTCGCTAGAATCCAATACGCTACGAAATAATTATTCGTAGCTTCGACTTGTGTCCAATTCGTTCCATCAAAATTATTATATGCAATTCTTCCAGAACCAGTTGTCAATGCAACAAAATTCGTAGCCGTTTCTTCGACCCATGCACCATTTGTTCGGCGCATAACTGGTATTTGAGCCGGTTTCGCTAAAACTTGTTCAAATGGATTTGATGGAGAAGCCGAATGTGTAATAAAATGTTCTAAATCTTCGTCGGCAATTACTCCACCAGAAGATAAATCGAATTGAACATCATCATCTAAAGCATCAGAATCTAGCGTATATCCAGACAAACTAAATCCGGATACATAACGTGTTCCAGTTGTCGTATGTAAATATTTATGTGTGGCCCAATCCATAGAAAGACCATGACGTTCTTCCAAGAGAATATATTGTTGTGTCGCAGAATTCCAATAAATCGCTACAACAGGAACATGAATAGATAAATCCCAAGGAGATAAAGATTCGGTCAAAACACCAGAAGAATTATAATAAATAAAATGTATACCATCGGTATCAGAAATTACTATATTTTCTGGACCAGTTTTTGTAAATTTATTTCCATAATACCAAACATCAAAACTCGTTGAAGCTGGTTGAATTGTAAATGTTCTTGATGTTGAATCAAAAGAATATGTCGAGTCCGTTAAATTCGGAAAACCGGTAGGTTCTTTGGCAACTTGAAGAGCTTCCGTTGAAATATGCGTATGATCATCTAACGTTTCTAAAGCTTTTTGAACATCGGTATCCGTACCGGAAAGAATTCCATTAAAATTCGTTGTAATCGTATTAATACTCGTAGCATCCGCACCTGTGAACGGATGAGTATGACCGTCAATTGTCGATAAAGCGGTTTGAACATCCGTATCAGAAGCAGATAAAATTCCCACGAATCCTGTGGCGTCCACTGAAGTTTCAGCCGCCGTATGACTATGATCATCTAAAGTATCTAAAGCTGTTTGAATATTGGTATCTGAAGCAGAAAGAATCCCATCAAAACTGGCCGTATTTGTTGCGATCACATTTGCCGCAGGAGCCGGATGAGTATGATTATCAATTGTCTCTAACGCAAATTGCACATTAGTATCTGCACCGGATAAGATTCCATCAAAATTTGTTGTAATTGTTGTTATTCCCGTGGCATCAGTTGAAAATGCGTGGGTATGTGTATCCAATGTTTCTAAAGCTTTTTGAACATCCGTATCAGAAGCAGATAATATTGTCGTAAATGCTGATGAATCTGTCTTTACATATGCCGCACCGTTTTTAAATTCGGCCCAACTATTCATATTATCAGCATATGCAATCATAGCCTGATTGAAGGCTTGTTCGCCTGCGTATGTAATCCATCCCACAGGAATATCTGGATCAAATGGAGCCGCAATAAACCCATCATTCCACCCAATATCAGCAGGTGGTGTAATATCATCATCAAAATCAACTCGAATCCATCGTTGGGTTCCCGAAATTGGTCCTTGAGTATCTAACCCAATAACTTTATATCGAGCATAATTTTGGGAACCTAAATCAAAAATAACAACCGAATTTAAAACAATATCGTTAACATCTCCATTTGATAAAGGAATATTAATCAATACATCCCACTGATTCCCGGAGACATTTGATTTATTATAAATTTGAAATCTTGCGCCTTAATAATTTTGCCATTTTAATGTACCCTCGTATTTTTAATTTTTGCTATGATCCGACTACAGAAGTATGAAGTCTTACGTAATAAACTACACCGTTCGTTGATCCTACCCACCAAATTCGATCATGAACCGTAGAATCTTTTCTTACGGCAAAACTTTCAATAACTCGTGGATCAGCCGAACCATTCCAAATGGTTATATCAGGATATTCAAATGTGGTATCGCTTGAATTTCCTGGATGGCATACGACTTCAACTCTTTGACCATTCGATGTATATTTAAATTTCGCACCTAATAAAATAACACCTGCCGGAATTGAGAAAGCACCAACTTGTGGAGTTCCATCAGTCCAAGTAAAATCAACCCCAGGACCGGTAGCGGTAATAATACAATCTGAATAACTTGCCGCAATGTAAACTTGAATTCCACTTCCTCCCGAAGGAGTCGTATATACGATAGCATTCGCAGTCGAATCATAAGTTAAAACTTTTCCATCACCTATTCCTGAATCATCGATCGTAACCCCTTTAATTCTGTCAGCATTCCATTGTGCTGTATCTTTTCCAACCTGAGTCGCTGTTACACTATGTGGGTTTGACGTATTTGAAATATGCGAATCATAAGCAGAGTGAGTATGATCATCTAATGTTTCTAACGCTTTTTGGACATTATTATCCGAACCGGATAAAATTCCATTAAAGTTAGTCGTAATTGTCGCTATACCCGTAGCATCGGTTGAGAATGCGTGGGTATGATTATTTAACGTTTCTAACGCTTTCTGAACATCAGTATCAGAAGCGGAGAGAATATTATTAAAATTAGTAGTTATCGTATTAATACTTGTTGCGTCTGCGCCTGTAAATGGGTGTGTATGACCATCAATCGTAGACAGCGCAATTTGAACATCCGTATCCGTTGCCGAAAGAATTCCACTAAATCCTGACGCATTTACAGATGTTTCTGCCGCAGAATGTATATGATCATCTAACGTTTCTAAAGCTTTTTGAACATCGGTATCAGAAGCAGAAAGAATCCCGTTGAAATTTGTCGTAATCGTAGTAATTCCCGTAGCATCGGTTGAGAATGCATGTGTATGACCATCAAGCGTAGCTAGCGCAGTCTGAATATCAGTATCAGTCCCCGAAAGAATACCGACGAAACCAGTCGCATCAACCGAAATATCTGCGGCTGTATGAGTATGATCATCTAACGTATCTAAAGCTTTTTGAACATCGGTATCAGAAGCAGATAAAATTCCGTCAAAATTCGTTGTAATTGTTGATATATCTGTAGAGTCATTAGGAAATACATGAGTATGATCATCTAATGTTTCTAAAGCGGCTTGAATATTCGTATCTGAACCAGATAAGATTCCATTAAAATTCGTCGTATCCGTTCCAATATCATTTGCTGATAATACGACAACCCCAACTTTATTATTTACTGAAACTACAGATTCGGAATTATCAATTTTAACCCATCTATCTCCTTCGGAAACAATCCAGTCTCCAACTTGCCAATCCGAAATTCCATCAACGATCACATTTCCAGCTACCGTAACACGGTAATACCAACCTTTATTTGAAAGGTCTGCTATTGGTATCGCCGGTGTATTCGTAGAAGCATCCCAAGTTCCTTGGAATTCTAATCCAGATAAAACGCTATCTGGTAATTGAGAAGTTGGAACTTTACCATTCGTATCTAATGTTGCGACACCATTTGCAATACCTTTTTCAGATAAAGGAATCGCTTGAACATCTGCGGCTGTTAAGGCATCGGTTCCATCAAATCTGTGAGAAGCCGCATGTGCTAATGGAGTTCTGGCATTTGTCAAACGAGCATCTGAATTTGTCACATATCTATTTGAAGCATTTGGTGTTCCACTTGTACCTAATAATGCAGATTTTTCATCTGTCGTTGGAAAACGACCATCAGAAGCTAATGCATATTCGCCATGCGTATGATCATCTAAAGCTTCTAAAGCTAATTGAACATTTATGTGACCTGAATTTAAAATTTTATCAAAAGTATTCGTAACTACGGTTACGGAATCGGCAGAAGACACAGAAGTTGTGTCATACATAGTGGGATCAATTTTTCCATTCGCACCTAATTTAATTGGTTTTCCGGCATCTGCGACCCCAGCCGAAGTAGCAATAAATTCAGATTTTAAATAATATGATGTATTATGATCATGAGTTGAAATTTGTGTAGTAACATAATTTTTAACTGCGTTTATCGTTGGATAAAATGTATCACTTTCATTTCCAAGAATTGAAGTTTTCTTATTCGCTACAATTTCTAATCCAGAAACCGCGCCAGTTTGACCATTTACTGAGGTTACGGATTCTGTATTTTTAACTTGGTCCCATGAGGTTCCGTTTGAAATAATCCAGTCTCCAACACCCCAATTTGAAACTCCATTAATGTTTGTATTACCGGCTACGGAAACTTTATAATACCAACCTTTATTTGAAGAATCTGCCACAGGAATTGCCGGAGTATTTGTATCCGCATCCCATGTACCTTTATAAATAACCGCACCAATTAAACTATCGGGCAATTGGGAAGATGGGACTTTTCCAGATCCGTCTAATGTCGCAACCCCACCCGGAGCGCCTTTTTCTGAAATTGGTACAGCCCCAACTTGTGCCGCTGTTACGCTATGTGGGTTTGATGTACTTGAAATATGATTTTGAATATTTGCGTTGGCCGGTTCAGCCCCAATATCAGCCGGGGTTAAAGGATCAGTCCCGCCAGTTTTATGTGACGCCGCATGCGCCAATGGAGTTCTAGCATCTGATAAACGAGAATCGGCATTGGTTACATATTTATTTGCGGCACTTGGTGCCCCTGCGGTTCCGGCAAGAGCAGCTTTTTGATCCGTAGAAGGAAATCTTGGATCACTATCAGCCGCAAATCCAGTATGTCCAGAATTTGCATAATCTAAATTAGAAATTGATGCATGATCAATTGAAGCTTGCGTAAAATGAATTGTATTATTTGATAAATGTGTATCAATTTCAGAGTGAGTTTTCGTACCAGCCCCAATAATATTTTGATGATTAATTGAAGTTTCTGTAAAATGAATTGAACTATTTGAAATATGAGTATCGATTTGAGAATGTGTATTTGTCCCTTTATTTAAAATATTATTATGATCAATTGAAGCTTGTGTAAAATGAATTGTCGCATCATTTATATGGTTTGAATATGTTGGATGTGTATGATCATCTAATTTTTCTAAAGCTAATTGAACATTTGTTTCTGTTGAAGTTAAAATATTATTAAAATAAGTCGTATCTGTGCTAATATTTACAGCATTTTGTGGAATTGGAGGTAAAAGAGAACTATCTACTTTTCCGCTTGAATTCGTTTTAATTGGTTTATTAGCGTCCGCTATCCCACTTGAAACCGAAATAAATTGCGTTTGATCATAATATTCGCTATGAATATGATTTGCATCCGCAGCCCCAATACCGGCTGGGGTAATAACATCTGTCCCACCAATTTCATGAGAAGATGCATGAGACAACGGAGTTCTCGCATCGGTTAATCTTGGGTCTGTATTGGCGACCGCCCCAATATCCGCAGGAGAAATTGCATCAGTTCCATCAAATCTATGAGAAGCCGCGTGAGGTAAAGGTTCTTTTGGATTAATAACCAAAGGATCTGTTTTCGTAACATAAACGTTTGTAATTGTTATTTTTTCTACGTTAGCCGCATAAGCTGTCATTGCCGGGCTTAATGCAAATTCTTCTGGATAAGTAATCCATACATTTGGAGAACCCGTTTTAACCGGATTTGCAATTAATCCATCTGCCCAAGATGGTGTTGGAGGAGTCCCTTCGTCATCCGGTGTAATTGTTATCCATCTTTGGGTTCCAGAAACTGGACCCTGCGAATCCAATCCAATAACTTTCCAACGAAAATAAGTCTGAGATCCTTGATCTGTGATAACCGCAGCCCCTATTTCAATATCGTTAACATTTCCATTCGCTGGAGGAATATTTATTTGTAAATCCCAAGTTCCATCCCCATTATCAATTTTATTATAAGTATTAAATCTTGCGCTTAATTTTTTAGCCATTGTATATAATCCTCTTTAATTTAAAAATTTATCCTTGAACAGAGGTAACAATATTAACTATATATTTAGCACCATTTGAAGATCCTACCCACCAAACTCGATCGTGAACTGTAGAATCTTTTCGCACCGCAAAACTTTCAATAACTCGTGGATCAGCCGAACCATTCCAAATTGTAACATTTGGATAACGGAAAGTTAAATCTGACGCATTATTTGGATGACATACGACTTCAACTCGTTGACCATTTGAAGTATATCTAAAAGAAGCTTGATATAAAGTCACACCATTCGGAATAACAAATGAACCTACCTGTGGTGTCCCATCTGTCCAAATAAAATCGATCCCAGGACCAGATGCTACAATAAAACAATCCGAATAACTTGCGGCTGTGTATTCATATAAACCGCCACCTCCACCACTCGAAGGTGTCACATAAACAATTTTATTACCTGTTGAATCGTAAGCTAAAACTTTTCCATCACCTATTCCTGAATCATCAACCACAACTCCTTTAATTCTATCGGCATTCCATTGAGCCGTATCTTTTCCAACCTGAGAAGCCGTTACTCCATGTGGATTCGAAGTTGTGTCATTAATATGAAAATCAATTTGATTATGTGTGAATGTTCCCTTATTTAAAATATTATTATGATCGATTGAATTTTCTGTAAAATGAATTGAAGAATCTGCTATATGTGTATCAATCTGAGCATGAGAATTTGTACCTTTATCAGATAAATCATTATGACTAATATCTGTTTTTAAGAAGTGAATCGAAGTTGAGTCAATATGTGAATCAATAGATGAATGGGAATACGTCCCTTTATTTAAAATATTATTATGATTAATTGAAGCTTCTGTGAAATGAATTGAAGTATTTGATGTGTGACTTGTCAAATCGGTTGAAGAAGCAAATCCGGTATGCCCTGAATTCGTATAATCTAAATTCGATAAAGCGGAGTGATCTGTCGTTCCACCCGAAGCCGTAGAAGCAATAACAAGTTGATTTCCATCAAAAGTTAATGTTATATTAGCGCCTTCTTTAAATGTAAAGGTATCCGTACTGGTAGCTGCCGCAACAGTACCAATTAAACCTCCTAATGAATTTCTAGCAGAAATTCCAGAAAATCCGTTTGGAAATACAATATTTGAAATTTCTCCTTGAACAAAAGCAGTTGTGGCAATTTGTGTCGAATTACTTCCGGCTGTTGGTGTTGGAGCCGTAGGAGTTCCCGTAAAATTAGGAGAAAGTAACGGGGCGGCTCCAATATCCGCAGGAGAAATAGGATCGCTTGATCCTGCAGCATGAGTTGCGGCGTGTGGATTCGGATCTCTAGAATCTGTTAATCTCGGATCTGAATTTGTCACATATCGGTTTGAATTACTAGGTGTTCCATGAGTACCTTGTAATGCTGATTTTTGGTCTGAAGTCGGAAATCTTGAATCAGTCGAAGCCGCGAACCCAGTATGTCCAGAACTTGCATAATCTAAATTATTTAAAGCCGCGTGATTCGTAATACCTGAAACAGACGCCACAGCGTTTTGAACGAAAGCTGTTGTGGCAATTTGAGTTGTGTTCGTTCCAGGAGCGGCTGTTGGAGCCGTAGGAGTTCCCGTAAAATTAGGAGAATTTAATGGCGCTTTTGACTGTAATGCATTTTCTACGGTAGATAAATCTGTATCTAAACCGGTCAAATTACCATCCATTTCATCCCAAGTTAATTCAGAACCTTTACCAGTTCTTGTAACAATAGTTCGTGTACCCATTTATTTACCCTCTTAAAAATTAAGATTTTTAATTTTCATTTTTATATACATTCCCCCATCAACCCTTTGTTTCTCACAACATTTTTATCTAAAATTTCAGATTTTAAATAGATTATTATTAAAAAAGAATTGGTTCGGAAGGAATTTCAATAACATATTTGGTAGGTAATTTTGAAGGGATATTTGACACACCAGGGGGAACTTCTTTATAAGAAGTAATTAAAAAACCTTTTTTATCAAAAAAATAAATATCAATAGGAAAGGTCATTCCAACTGTATGGAATGACCTTTCCTTCTCGTTAGGGAATTTAAAAAGAAATACTTTTCCAGTAGGAACATCTATTTGATATCGTAATAAACCAATTTCAATATCTTTTGGAGTATCATAAATAATAATATTATTTTCTGGAAATTTACTTAATATATCTTTTATATGACGAACGTGATCATCCTCAAAGAAAAGTTGTTCAAGATAAATATTTAAATTTTTATATCTTAACATTTTTTAACCTTTTAGTTGAAAAAATATAGTGCCATTCCATTCCAGAGCATATGAACTATAACAGCTAAAATAAATCCCGTTTTTCCTTTAACTAAAACTTCGATTACTTGATTTTTCTTTTCTTTAACGTCAACATCCATTTTATGAAGGAATACTGTTAATAAATGGAAAACAAGAACCGCGAGTCTTGTAAGTATCGATTCCAAAGTAAATGGCATTCGTAATAAATATAAAACCATTTCCGTTGCAGCAAAAATACTTGTATATAGCCAGGGAATATTATTTTTTGTCGCAACTCGTTTTGCCCATTCTTCAACTAATGGTCCAACTAAAACTATAGAAAAGATTTGAACAAATATTGTTGCCGCAGTTAGTCCAAAAATATTAGCTATTGCTGTACCAATAAACATAGTTCCTAAAATCATAATTATAGTAGAAAAGAAAATAACTTTAAAAAATAAAATTACCGAAAATAAAATAGGCTTTGCGCCTTCGAGAGATTCCTTGTCAATTAAAATTTTTTCTTTCACTTCATCAATTGCTTTTCTAAATATCTCTGTCGCCTGTTTGCCTACCGCTTTAGAATTTCCACTTTCCATATTTTTCTTAATAAGCTTGGCAACTTGTTTAGCCGTAATTTTTGCCTTCTTTTCTATTACTTTAGGATCTATTTTATTTTCTTTTAAAAATTTTCGCATTGTTAAAATCTTTTTTTCTAGAACATGTATTTCTTTTTCTAAATCCAATCTTTTTGGTAAATTGAAACTAAGTTCTATTAATAGTTCCTTGTTCATTTTTTTTATCTTCCTTCTATTTCTAGTTTTTAAATTTTATTTTAAATTAGCTACTTTTTGCATTAAATCTTTTTTCTTTTCTTCCAATTTTGTTAAATTTCTTTTCATTTTTTCAATTTCTGCTGCGGATGCTCCTTCTTTCTGAGCTTTAGATATTGCTGTATTATAATCTTTAATTGTTTTATCAATTAATTCTATTGATTTTTGAATCGTTTCAATTTTTGAATCTTCTTTTTGACTGGGATCAGTTGTTGCTTTCTTTAAAATATTATAAATTAATAAAAGAAAATTTACAAATAAACCAATAGTCCAAACACCATATGAAAGCATAGTAAACAAAACAATTCCCGGAGGAAATAAAGCTGTTCCAATAATAACAATTGCCCAACCAGTCGCAACAATAAGAATAGCCCGGGCAGCATATTTGATTAATTCCCAAATAATCGTTCCAACCAAACCTTCATTGAGCATTTCCAGATTTTCTTTTATGGCAACTTTTTTCTTTTTGGCCTTATCAACTAAAGCTTCAGCCCTTTTAATAGTATCCTTAGATACACCAGCTTTTATTGCGTCCGCTTTCATTCTACTAAATACAGATAATAATTTTCTAAAAGCAGATAAACCTTCGGTTAGTTTTAAATTAGGTGGTGCTTTTTCTAAAAGCATTTCAGCCTTACCAAGATTATAATAGAATTCAATTAAAAAAGTATTCATTTTTACTTTCCCCTTTAATTATAAAATTTATGTCTTTCCTGATAATATTTTATTTAATAACGGACTAGCTAAAAACATACCGGGACTAACTAAATTCATTTTGATTACATCCCAATTTAAAACTCGAATGTCTGCATAATTACATGCATATAATTCGAGTTCGGAACAATACCATTTATTAATATCATTCATCTTTTCTTTGTTCGTCACAAAACCCATAATTCCTTTATAATCATACCCTTTTCCTTCTTGAGTTCTTTTAAAATAATTAAATTTTTCATATTGTTCATCGGTACATTCTAATTCAAAAATATCATACGGTGTCCCTTTTTTATGATATGAAGGATATAAATATCCAACTTTATGTCCTTCATATGCTCCATAACCTTTTAATGTATCGATATTAAGACACTGTTCAACATGTGAATATTCAGAACGCGTCCAGTATTTAATTAATTTAGATACTAAACTTATTCCTTTATAACCTGTAAAATATAATTTAGGCATTTATATTTTTCCTTTATTTCATTTTTTGTACTTGTTTAGCTAATCTTTCCTCAGCTTTTTTAAGTTTTATTTGTAACTTGGCGAGTGTATTATCTGCTTTTTGACTGCATTTTTCTGGATTTTTAGATTTTGGACAGATTCTTTTTTTTGCATCTTGAGTTATTTTTATAATTTGTTTGATTTCTGCAACTGTTTCTTTTGCCATACATAAATCTCTTTTTTTACCAACATGAAATATTCCACATTTTTTCGATTTTTTATCTGCTAATGCCCTAATAGAACGATAAATCGCCCAACCTCCTACTCCCACTAATAGCCAAGAAAATAATGTTCTACCCCAACCTTCATTTAAAATTTTAGAATCTTCATCTGATAAATTATAAATTTCTGTAATAAGTTTTTCTTTTTTCATATTATTTATCCTCTTTTTTTTCTAATTTTTTAGTAAATTTCTTAACAAAATCCTTATGTTTTTCAATCTTTAATTTTAATTTACTTATTTTAGCATCAAGTTTAGCTTCACATACTTTAGGAGATTTTGTATATTTACATTTACCTCGTATTGCCTCTATTTTTTTAATAGCTATATCATATTCTTTAATATATCCTTTATGATAACATATACTATATTTATAATTATCTTTTATAGTACCGTACCATTTTTCTTTTTTTGGAGGTTTACCACATCCTTGTTCAATTTTTTTCTTTATTCTTTTATTATCTATTATAAACGCAATTAATTGTAATAAAGCTGCAATAGTTATTGCTTCAGGAAAAGCTTCTTTAAAATATATTTCATTAATAGATTGTATTTTTTCTAAATTTTTCATATATATTGTCCTTTCTAATAATGGGCTTTTATGGTTAATATTTCGTTTTTCCATTTCATCAACTAAAATTTGATGAATATCTTCTAACCATTTTTTCATTTTTTTACTCGGAAACCCGGCAGCTTTCGCACCACCCCACAATTGATGAACTCGTTTATGTAAATTCATCAATTCTTTTTTATCAATTTTTTTAACTGATTGTGGGTTGATATCTGCCAAACGCATTTATTTTTTATATCTCCTATAATTTGTTATATTTTAATCACATGTTTTACATTTTGATGGATCTTTTGTATCCACAAATCGTCCTAATTTTTCTTTTACTTTCCGATATGCTTCAATTTCCATTTGCTCTTTTAATGATAATTCACGCTCATCCTCTTCAAAACCAGAAATCATTTCGTCAATATAACTTCTAGAATTCATTGAATATCCTCCTAAAATTATTGTACCGAATTTACATCGAGCATCTTCTTTATTGTATCAAATAAAGAACTTATATCCGCACCTTCACTCATCATTTCAGCGCGTTCTAATAACATATTCTGAAATTTCTTATTTTGTACACCTTTAGATTCCATATACTTAATAATATCTTCTTTTGTTTTTACTTCATTTTCATTAATAACAGTTTTCGGCTTGATAGGTTTTTTATTCTTTGTTTCTTTAATAGATTTTTTCTTTTTTATAGTTTTTTTAGGAGAGGGTTTTATAGAAGACTTCAAGGAAGAAGATTTTGATTCTTTAATTATTTTTTTCGCTTTTTTCTTTGGGGGTGGTGAATCAGATTTCTTTTCTTTTAATTCCATCTTCTGCAATTTAGCTTTAACTCTTTGCAAAACAAAATTATGAATTTTTTCTTCCTCTTCTTCTTGTTCTTTTAACTTCTTATCAACTAAGAAATCATTCGTATCGTAATCTATATCATCCATAGTGGTACGCTTACTAATAGGAGGAGTGGGGGATTCAAACCCGGCTATATTTGCCGAAACATTTTCATCTAAATCGTTTTCTTCTTCAACGTCCATGCATTGAACCATTGGCTGTGAAGAATGCATTTCTTCATGTGGCATATCATCTTCAGATTGAATAGTAGCCTCAATTTTAATTGATTTCTTAATAAAAATATTATCTTCCCAAGGAGACAGATAATATCCGGCACCATATACATCTAATCTTCCTTTTGTGGTAACATCTCCTAATAGATGTTTTCCAACAATTTCATCAAGAGGAGGAATTTCAACCCGAATAATATTATTCTCAATTACACCCTTAAATCCCAATTCAACACCATTAACCATAAAACGAATAAAGGCCGAAAGATCTTCCGGCCTTATCCCATCAATAGAAACATTAAATTTTAATCGTTTTGGTTCTGAAGATATCAATTTGATCATTTCATTTTAAACTCTCTCTATTTGGAATTTAAATTTATATCGTTCAATAATTTCTTTCACCCATTTGTTAGATAATTTTTCAATATCTAATCTCATTAATACCGCAGGGGCATTATTCATACCTTTAATTGAATCTAATTTTTTAGCTACAGTATCCATGTTTAAAATTTGCCTATAAACTTTTTCATGCTTTGGATTAAAAGTAAATAAAGCTGTTTCAATATTCCCTATTAGCATTTCTTCCACAACAGCTAAAATTAAATTAAAAACAACAGTCATATTTTTCCGATATTCATAATCTGTAACAATTCTCCACGAAGCTGCTAATCTACGTCCTTCATCTCGAACTTTTTGTGTTTCTTCAGGAAAATCTATATCTGTATGTAATTTAAAAGGACCATCTAATGTCCAAGATATAGTCCCTATTAATTTTTGTTTATCATAAATACCTATTGTTGTTGTTTCTAAAATATTATCTAAATGAGGGTATAAAGAAATCATTTCTTCGGGATTCGGTTGAATATATCCTTCACGTAAATATTCTTTATATGTTAAATGATAAACTTCTTTTAATTCTTCTTGATTAATGTATTTTAATAACATAAAAAAGGGCCTCCGTGGAGAGTAGATTTTTTATTTTTCTCCACGGATTTGTTACTCACTCTTCTGTTACATTTAAGACACGAATTTTATCTTTACGTGGGTAAATTTCTTCCTCACTTATGGAAATAATTTTCACACTTGGTTTTGGATATTCTTCATATTTTGTAATGACTCCACCCGTTCCTTGGGTTTGGACAATCGTTTGTTCCGCAGGTGGAGCAAACATACCCATTGTAGCAATATTAACCATTATACTTTAACCTGCTTCCAATATGTAAATTTACCAGGACCATCGCCCTGAACCGTTATTTCATATTCTCCAATCACATTATTATTCGTTCCAACAGATAAAGCATTTGAATAAATACGTACTCTAGCCCCAATAAGATTATTATTAGAATCATAAATTGGATTATCGATATAAAAATTCTCATGTAAAAGCCCTAGTGCTCGTTTTAAATCATTTTGGATAGGATCTGTTAAACTTTTTATATCATCATAAAAATTTTCATTTGTAGACGTTTGATATCGATTATCCACTTCATCTGTATTTGCATCTACGAAAAAAATATAAGATTTTGAAGGATCGTATGTTGAAAAATCATAATAATATTGACCATTCGCTAGTTCCGTCATAATCTGATCATTCAAAATGATCGTATTTGATGGCAATTCCCGTATCTGTAATTTTGGAGACAAACCAGATTCAGGAATTCCATTTTTTGTAAATGACGAAACAATAAACATTAGTTTCTCCTATTTTTTAGGTAATTGTTATTTCTAGCGAAGTAATATTTCCATTATTGTCATATTGCAATGTTTTGGTCAAAACTTTAGATGATTTAAAATTCGTTAATATTACAGAAGTAATATCCCCTTTATTATTATATGTAAAAACTTTTGAAAATAATTGATTCGTTTTTGTATTATTTTCGTAAATGTCAATTCGAGTTATGTTATTTTTATTATCATAAGAAAATTCTTTATAATATGTCTTATATGATAAAATAAATTCGTTTTCTAATTCTAATATGCGCTTATCTTCAATTGAAAATGGACTCGATGTTATTGGGTATGTTTGAATAACAGCCATTTAAACAATTTCCTCATTTTTTCTATCAAACCTTTGTTCTCATTTTCATTTTTTCACATATTTTCTAACGATTTCTTTTCTAATTTATATTTTTGGATCAAATTAGCTAAATCAACAATAAACTTATCCATATTTAAATATTCTTTATTTGAAATAATCATTGTTGTGATAACTTTTAATTGACGATCAAAATTCGGATCGGCCTTTGTCTTTGCCATTGGACAAGGGCCTTCCACGGGAGGGTGAATAAAACCACATTGAGGACATTCCATAGACATTTCTCAATTCTCCTTTCTAAAATAAAGTTAAAGTATAATCGGAATATATTTCGTTCGATTGTCAATATTAATAATATTATCTTTAATATAATTATGATCGATAACCGTAGCGTTTGTACCCACAATATATGAAAATTCTACGTTTCCATAATCAGGAGGAACGGTAGCAGAACTATTATCATCTGTGATAAGAGTTCCTATCACGTTAATTTTTGTTATTGTAATTCTTTGTAAATATTCTCTTAATGTCAAAATTTTAACATTTTTGGATAATGCATATGAAATAAATTGATCAAATTCAGTTGTTGTAAATTTTGTTGGATCTGAATCTGAAATCCCATCAAACAAAAGAAACAGATGACCACCGGTTTTAATTGCAATATCTATTTCATCTAACATGTAATCTAAATCATGTTCATCATCTTTATACATATGATGGTAAATAAATAAATTATTCGGATGATAATTTAAGCCATCTTTTTTTATGAAAGTTCTATCAAAAACTGAATTTACTAAAATACCATTTAGTGTATTAAATAATGTGTGAGTTACATCATATGATGGAGAGAATAATATTGTTTTTAAGTCTAATAATAAATTTGAAGTTCGTTGAATTTCATAAGGAATTAGATTATAAATTGTATTATAACTTAATGAAGCTAATTCTAATATAGCATGAAAAGATTGTGTTATTAAATCGGCACGAAATGGATAAATAGGAACGATAGACCATTGATTTTTAATCAAATCAGTTACTTGACTTGAAGTCAAATAATTATTTATATTTAAATAATCTATATCTAAACATAAAGTTCCAGGTAAAGAATATGAATCTAATATTGTTTTTAAATTATATACATCTTGTGAAATAGTTGAACCTATAATAATTATAGGTTCAGAAAAATAATTTATATAAGGATCACTAACATAAACTTCAACTGGACCGTTAGAAGTTGTTTCGCAAACAATTTCGGTTTTGGTAAATATAGAAGGTAATGTGCCTCCGTTAATAGATGTAAAAGAGGCTTTATTAGCACCAATTTCTAATATTAAAGAATGTTTAGCCCATGTAAATGGCATATCAAAAGATTCAGTTAATTCTACATAAACACCCTTTGTTTTATTTGCATCTTCCCATAAATAAAATTTAAAGGATTTAAGATTTTCAGGATAATCGGTCAATATCCAGAAAACAATGTTTGTAGTTCCTGTTGTATCAAACCCAATTGGAAAATCAGCTTCATATGTAACTATATTATTAGCTGCAGAATTTTCAAATATTAAATATGGTCTTTTAATATCAAATTGATTTAAAAACTCTTTAGAATCTGTTTTAATTTCACCATTCCCATTAACTGACCAATTAAGACTTGTCCATGAAAATGAAGGATTATTACCTAAATTAATTCCTAAACCACCTTTATTATATACAATAGAACCTGGGATACCAAGATATTTTAATTTCCATCCATTTTTTAAAATATAAACGATATCTGTTGCAATCCCTTCACCGAGGGTAAAATTACCTACTGCGTTCATTGGAACATCAAATGATATTCCCTCATTTTCACTCCATTCAATCACTTCTGTATATAAATCTCTCAAATCAATAGTAGTCATATATTCAGGAATACCTATTATTTTTTTATAAGGATCAAATTTAAAATGCCCCATTCACATTATCTCCATTTTTTAAAAAATTTCATAAAAAAAGAAGGGTGAAAACCTCTAAAGATAGAAGTTTTCACCCTTCATTATAATGAATAATATAAATAAATCAAGTATAAATTATCTTTATTTTGATGCCTTTTCTTGTGCCTCAGCCTCTTTTAATAGAATTTTCAATTCAATTAATTTTTCTTGATATTCTTTAATTTCATTTTCAAAAATTTTAATATGTTCCTCAATTCGCTTGATATTTTTCCTTAATGCATCTGGATCATATGTTACATTAGCCATAATTCACCTCCTTATTATTGAACAATTGTGTCAGGTGTACGAATTGCGGCCACACGCATCCCTGTTGATGTGATTGTTGATTCTACCTCGAATGGGAGAATTCCTTTCTTTCGTACACGAACAAGAACGGGAATATCTGAAGAATAAATTAATTGATTTGTTTTTTCGCTTCCCGTGGCGATATCATCGATAATTGGAACATAAATAGATTCACCATTCGTATAAGCCTTTGAAGTTGTGGTTGTTAATGTAAACGTCGAACCAGTCCATGAAGAATATTGATAAAGATCTTCAGACCCATTCGGATTAATTACACGGACATATCCACTCATTGGAGTGTCAGAACCAATAGCCTCAACCGTAATAAGTGAAGTTGAACCTGAAGAATTCGACGCATGTGCTGTATATTGATTCTTATAAATATCACCACCAACACCCGTAAGTCTGAATACCGCAACACGGTCACCAGATACGAGTGAAGTTACCGTTACGGATACAACATTCGGAGGTGTCTGTTGTACACCATTAGAGTCAATAAGCTGGAAGTTCTTTGCGTCAGCGGCTTGATAATTTTCAAGCCAAACACCACGAGCACCGAAGAACGTACCACCGGCAAATGTACCGAATGGAGATTGTTTTACCGGGTTATAAGCAGAATTTGCGCTAATATATTGTTCGCCGTTAACTCCATTTAGATTTACCGTAGAACCATTTCGTGTTACATATTTTAAATATTCATAAACTTTAGAAAGTGGCGCTTGATCGCAATCAATCACAACGTCATATGGACGTGAGCCATTACCATTATTTAAATCTTTTGAAACCGAACCGAATGTAATGGAAATATTATATGTAACTCCGTTACCGTAATTTGCTACTACGGCTTCGGTAGATTGGTTATTAAGGTCATTTGTCGTAGCTAATGGTACGGCGTTTCGACCACCTGAAGATAAGTCAATTTCGAAGTGGTCATAAAGATGACCGAAACGACGTAAGAAACATGTTACCTTAGCATTATCAATTTCAGTTCCATCCCAGTCTGTAACTCGAATAAGAACGTCAATATGCCCATAAGGCCACCATCCATTAATTTTTTGACCATTTTGAACGACATAAACTTCACCGTATTCCTTAACCGCATTACCGCCGGAATAATTTTCATTTAAAGTTCCCACTAATGTAAAAGTCGAACCTGACCATGAAGAATATTCATAAGCACGCTCAATAATACCGCCATCATCTACAAGATAAATCCAACCTGAACTTGGAGTTTGATCGTCAATCGTTTCATTTACGACTACAGATCCGGCTCCAATGCTATGAGCCCCATTTAATGTATATTCTTCAGCCGCAATAGAACCGAGAGAATAAATATTAGCCCATAATTGTTCACCCGTTACGCTGGGCGATGCCAAAGTTACCCCGGTATCTACGGTAGCCACTTCAATGTTCGTAGTAGTATTTGAAAAAGTATGCGCGGTCGTTGACATACGTACAAAACATTGGAGCGTAGCCGCATTATAATATAATACGGTTCCCGTATCTGCAGGCGATCCACCTACATAAGCGATTGTGTCGCCCTTCGTAGGAGCTTGAGATGGAGTTCCCGCAAAAGTTAAAACTCTAATTCCGTCATCATAAGTTGACGCATCCCATCCAGATGTTTTGATAGCACCGCCTTCAATATATTGAAATGATGGCTCATCCATAAACCAACCATTAATCAATGTATATTCGGTCGGCGTTTGTGCGGACATTGGAACGGGGTCGTCCATTTGAGATAATTCATCGAATAAATCTTGAAGTGCCGAATACATCTGATTTGCAGTATAAACTGTCGTACCGGACGTATGTGAGATCATCTTATTTTGATAATCCACTGTAAAATCATCTAAAAACGCCATTGGATTTAAATCCTCTTAAAAAAATTTTTATTTTTTATATATTAACTTATTTTCAAAAATTCTCATATATTTGTTATGTTGCAATTGAATCTTTTATCCAAACCGCTGTTACGTCTAAACCGGATGACGTTATCGTTCCTGTCGTTACAAAAGGAAGATATCCTTTATATCTAGCTTTTATAATGACAGAAACATCGCCTAAATAATTATACGTTGTAGTGGCTTTATAATATCCTGAATTTAACTCATCTGTTTGATTCGCATAATCAGATAGAATAGCTGTGCCATCTGAAATTTTTTCAACTCGAACCCGAACATAATCCACTGGTTCCGCTCCAGTTTTCACTCCTCTAATCGTAATAGGAACCGAATTATTTATAGTCGTTGTCCCACCGCCTGTATTTTCATATGTAGATGCGTTTGATCCATTAATCAAATTAAGGATTAATGATCCCGTACTTGAATTTTCAATATCATATGTATTTGATAAAAATTTAATATTATCTAAAGTATATGTTCCAGTATTTGGAAAATGAATACCGTGTACACATGAAATAATTGAAACACCAGAAACATTATGTGATACAGAATCTATTCTAATACCACGATTTAATGCATTAGAAATTGTTGAATTTTGAATTTTACAAGTATTTGCTAAAATTTCTCCACATTTGTCAAATGAACAGTTTAAAATTTCATTATTTACAGAATCAGGTGGTAATGAAATAGTGGATGCATTTTTAATTGTCGTACCATATAATTTGAAATTTATATTTGAGTCATTTGCATTAAATGCAAATTGTTTTGTTCCAGCAGTTGAAATAAAACAACCATTAATACCACTTGTTCCTGATTTTTCCCCTAATTGAAAATCCGTAACAACACCTGATCCACCTACGATATTTATATTATAAGCATTTGCATTAACAGGAATATCTTCGAAAACAATAATTTGACCGCTATCTTTAAAATAAGTATCTGTTACACCATTTCCAAATTGGAGAGTTCCACGAATATAATATACGCCACCTTTTTTAGAAACAATACCATATGCATTTGCTTTATCGATTTGATAAATTTCTTCAAATGTTCCCGGATTAGATTGAGTCCCTCCGGTAATAATTAATTTATTACCATGTCTAACGCCATCAACCCATGTATTATCTACGTTACGTTGTTGTGAAAGTAAATTAATTCGAATACCTATTGTTGTAATTGCCGACCAATTTGGAATCGTTCCGGCATTTGGTGTTGATTGTGTATCAACGACTAACTGAATCCAGCCCCCTGCATATGTATCTGCGCCTTCTAAATACCAATATCCTGTATTCGTTCCATCCCCAATAAAAACTTGTAATCCTCCATTCGCTTTTGTATTCATTCCTGAGGATGTATTTGTATTTACCCAAATACGAAGATGTGTATTCGTTAAATTTAAATTTAAATTAGATCTTGTAAAATCATTATTTCCAACCGTACGTAAAGCCGCACCTAATGAAGATGTTCCTTCAATATAGAAGTCATTATATACTTCGATTGAGTTTGCAGACCAGTTTGTAATCGATGAACAATTATCAATTAAAACAAGATCTGTCGCAACATTAATTGGCATATATCAAATACCTCTTTTATTCCCATACTTTCCCAAATAAAGATTTAACATTTATCCATCGTTCAATTCCTTTTCCAACCCCTTCAATTATTTTAACTTTAACTCTATATGTCTTTTTCGGAACTTCATCCCATTCTCTAGCTATTATTTTTAAAACAATAGGATAACCAGCATAGGGACCATCTAAAATTTTTAAATATAACGTATCAATTTCGATGGGTTCTTTTTTATAAATTACATCTTCTACTTGGCATGTAAATCCCCAAGGAAATTTAAAAACGAACCCTTTTTTAATCATAATTAAAGCCTCGTTAATTCTTATTATGTTTCTCCAATGTAACCTGTAATTCATTTACTTGTCTTTGAATTCCATCAACTCTTTCCTTAACCTTATTTAAATCATCTTTAACGTCTTTTAAATTATGATCTATTATTTCAACTTTTAAATTTTGTTTCGCTACTTCAGATTGAATATCATTCATTTTATTTAAAATACTAAATACACCAGGAGAAATGACAAAAATTAAAGATATCAACGTACCTATCAAGAATCTTGAAATAACTTTAATCCATTTCAAATCATTATGAATTTCTTTTAAAACATCAATATCATTTTGAAGTTTTTCAATGTCATTTTCTAATATTTGATGTAATTCACATTTTTCTGCCATTTATATATATTCTCCTAATTTATTTTTATTTTTATTTAAATGGATACAAAGCTTTTAAATCATTCAATGTTACTTTAGTATAAAAATGAGTCTTATCCCGCAATTTAATATCTTTTGTATATTTACCTTTTTTATATGCTGCATGAATCCAACCATCAGGAAACCATTCCGCAATTAATTCCGTATATTGTAATTCTGTGTGTATATATTCAATAATATCAATTAATTTTACGTCATCTTTTAATGGAATAAAATCTGCGGCATATCCAAATAAATGGTAACTTTTAATTGATCCTTTAATAAGACGATTTAATTCTTCACAACGATAACCTGAAGTGATTCGAATAGGACCAAATTTATTTCGAACGGGTTGAAGTATATTTACAGCAAGTTCTTCAATATTATGAATTACTTTTTTAGGGGGAGTATTATCAATACGATATCTTATAGCAATAGGGGAGAAAATAAATTCTTTATATTTAAAATTAGGGGCATTAGGAATAATCGCATTCCAATCAAACTTTTTTACTTTTCTTTTTTCTAAACGAACTATATATTTTTCAAAAAGATTTAAAAGTCCCATGTTGTTCTCCTTTTCTCTTGAAGTCTCTGAATTACCTCACCCGGCATTTTGCCATTTAATATTTTTGCATATAATCGCAAAGAATCTTTTAATAATTGATAATTTTCTAAAAATTTATAAATATTATCAATTAATAATAATTCATATGGTTCCGGGTCGGTTTTTTCTTCAAGAGCTTCACATAAACATTGAATTGATGCAACAAGATCTTTTGAATCTGTGCCGCTTAATTCATTTAGAATAGTTTGAAGAAGCATTTGTTTAGACATAATGAATTTATTTTCTCCCCATTGTCTAATATTTTTATAAAATTAAGAACTTATATTTTTTATTTTATTTTTCATATCTTTAACTTTATTTCTAAAATTTTGACATTCTTCCGGCATTTCAATATTAAGATGTTCATATAAATTTTCGATTGCTTTCCATAATAATGCGAATTCCGTATCTGGATCAACTAACTGTGTACGAATATTCTGATCTAGAACCTCTTTTCGAACTTCTGGATTTTCAAATTTTTTTCTAATTTTCATTATGATATACTCCCGAATGAAAACCTGTTAATTCCATGTATTTGTTATAAACTATTTATAAAATTTATTTTTTATTCACCCACTTCAATAATTGTTGGAAACATAAAATAATTTTTATCGCGTGTAATAGAAACTTCAAATTTTGTTGGGACGGGGCTTTCTAGAGAAAATTCACCATTTTGAATAATATAATCTTCACCATCTACAGTTAAAATAATCGAGTCTATAATTAATTCACGATTTTCATTTATACATTTATATTTGATTTCGGTTGGGAACTTATCAATTAACATTAAAGATACTAATTTCTTTTTAATTAATTGATTATTTTCATATTTAAAAATAATTCTAGCTTCACCTGTTATAAAATTATCTTCTACTTTTATAATTTTATAATTTTTTCTTTCTTTTTCGGGAATATTATAACTATTTAAAATATAATTTAATGTTTCGTCAGACATACTAATATTAAAAGGATTATCATATATAACCGATTGTAATATTTGACCCGTTATTGTATTGAAAACAATTTGTGACGCCATCGATTTATCTCCTTTTATGAACCGATTGCGATCCAATAAATTCTGGAATTAGGATCGGTTGTTGTTTCCGTTCCTGTATAAAAATTAAGACTTAAAATTCTAAAAGTATCCCAACGTCGTCTATCATAATTAGATAAAGAATATGTTGGAAAATAAGTTTCTAATGGATATTTTACATTTGATGTGAACTGCCCTGCATAAACCCCTCGAACAATTTCAATTCTAATTTTTGCTCCAACAGAAGTTAATACAATTTCTTTATCGTTAATTACATCATAATATTTATTAGATGGATAATTATATGTATATCGTGTCATATAAGTATATGTACCATATTCTTGAATCATTACAGTATAATTATACCTTTGTTGTAAAACATGGCTATATTGCTCAGGGTAACGAGTGCTAGTAGTCGTATCATATCCAGGTGGATAATAATATTCTCTAGTATATCCTGGTAAAACAGCAAAAGAAATGCGTAGTGAAGCTGCGTTAGAAGGTGGCGTAAAATCAAATCTCCATCTATTTGTATATCCTGAGACTAAATAAGCATTTTCAATAATATCATATGGAATAGATATATTATGATTTATAGGATTACCTGCGGATGTTGTATGGTATAATCTTGGTTTAAATCCAGAAACACTAACATCTATTGGTTCCATTTTAATAAATTGATCAACAGTACTGTAATTCTTTTTATACATTTGAGCACTATTTACAGCTAATACAATACTCGGCGGATTTTTAAATGGCGGATTAAATGTCACAGTCGTATTATCATTTGTTACCCCACTTTCAATTCTTGAAATATAATTGCGTGTATACCATGTCGATGATGATGTACTCGTTCTATATTCAAAAGTTAAAGCACCGGAATTTAAAACAGATCTTTCTGTGGAATTATTTGCTGTAGCCGCATTATAAGATATAACCTTACCGTCACTAAAAATACTAATTAAATTATTATCTAAATCAAAAAATGAAGAACTTCCAGTAGCTCTTAAAATGCCTGTCGTAATAGATCCGGCATCTAAATTTGTAACGGTTATTTTACTTGCGTCTAAAACTCCCGTATTTATTTGATTTGCCGTAATATTACCCGTATATATACCATTTGAATCTATATGTGTTCCTTTAATTTCATCTATTTTTTTAATAACCAGTGTTTTCGTAATTCCACTCGTCGCTGTCGTAACTGTAATTTCACATTGATCACTAGTCATATATCGAGCGCCTGAAGGCGGTGAAGGTGGTAATGTAACTGGGTATATTCTAAAAGAACTGGCATTAAGAAAAGTCGTGTTAGAATAATTAGAATTTAATCCAGTTGTCGTAACTTTGACACTTTCTCCATTTGTTTTAAATGAAATATCTGTATATTCATAATTAAAATCAAGATTTGTTGGGTTATTTCCGACTCCCACTTTTTTAACGAAGAAAATTCCCTTTGAAGAATTTATTTCTAAATAGGCTCCGCTAGCACCTGATGGACCTGGCGGACCTTGTGTTCCATCATAAACTTTAGCGATTGTTATGATATCATACGCTGTTCTAGATCCGGATGTCGCCCTAATACGAAAAGAAAGAGTTCTATGTGATCCCCAAATAGTTGACCAATTATTGGTACCAGTTGTTCCGGTTGTATAAACGATTAATGTAGAACTTGTAGCGCCAGTAATAACGGTCCATGTCGCAGAAGAAGGAGGTTTATATTCCCATTGATAAGTTACGGATGTAGCTCCATAAATAGCGGCGGCTAATGTAATTGAAGTTGGAACCGGCGACGTTGCACCCGCAGCGTATTTAAAAACTTGATCGGCAGACGCAATTTTAACATAAAAAGCATCTAATCCATTTGTTCCCGATGGTCCCTGGGGACCAGTCGCACCCGGAATTCCCCGTCTAACACGAGTAATTGAAAATTTCTTTTCAACTGTTTTCCCATTCGGTAGCTTAACTGGAATTGTACATGAACCAGTATCTGAGGATGTCGAAATAGAACTTAATTTAACAATTCCGGAAGAATCACGAGTAAAAGTATAACCAGACGTAGGATTAGTCGGGAGTCCGACATAAAATTGATCCGGACCCGGTGATGTATTATTTACAAATGTTAATTGTGTCCCACCTCTAAAAACAAGAACATTTGTGGTTGCTTGCGCATAGTCTGTCGAAGAAACAACTCCATTGTGATCTGATGGAACGGTATGTGCTTCGTTTGTTAAAATAACAGTATACGCATCTTCTCCGATTGCGCCATCTCGGACAACCGAGATCATCGCTTCATCTTCGTCGATAAGAGTTGACGATGATATAGAACCAGAATACATATAAACTTTTACTTTGGCATATTTTGTAAACGTATAGGTTGACTTTATATCTATATTGGCAGATGCACCAGTAGTGCTAGAAACTACTGTAGTTTCTGTTCCGCCATCTCTTGAAATCGTAAGTCTATAATATGCAGTGCCAGACAAATAACCTTTTTTAGTCCAGCTTGCCGTAATTGAATCTATATCTCTTGCCCCGGAAGCTGAATATCTCACAACATAATTTGATAATGTTAGATTGACAACGGCTTTATCTTTCACTTTATTTACACTAAAAATTGCTTTTAACGCGGGGCCGTTTATAATTTGAATTGGAATTTCACATGTCGCAGAATCAGATGATGTCGTGTTGACACTTTGAACGGAAACTTCATCATTTGATTTACTAAAAGTCCACCCCGTTCCCGTTTTAAGAACTGGCGTTCCGACTGTAAAATGCGTATTCACTGTAAGTTGGGTAGGGCCATTATAAACATAAACTTTTGTTTTCGCTGGCGTCAATTCACTTGAAGCAACGGCACCGTTAGAATCCGCAATTACGGTATGAGACGGGTTATCTAAAACTACGGAATATGCATTTTGACCAGCTACTCCCCCCACAACTTTTGTGATAGAAACAACGTCACTTATTCCGCTGGCTGTCGCTTTAAATGCGACTGATTTATATGTTCCCCAAACATTTGACCAGTTAATATTATTATATATTCCATCTGGATAAACAGTTAACGAAGATCCTGAAACATTTACTCCGCTCGTTGTTTTAAGATCTACCCATGATACTCCACCATTTGTACTATATTGCCATGTTACCGTAGCGGAATAATTCATATTTACAGATAATTTAATAGATAATGGTGTAGCCGAAGTATCGGTAGGAGAAGAATATTCAAATGTTTGCCCACCTTCGGCAATTAATCTTAAAAGTTTCGGTTCTGAACCATCAGCACCTCGTTTTGATTTTGTGACAGTAAATCGACGTTTTACCGATATACCATTATCTAAACGAATCGTAATATCAGCGTAGGCCACATCAGCGGTCATCGCTGTGCATGTAATTTCACCAGTCGTAGTATTTAAAGAAAACGTTCCATTGACCTGTGAAATATCAGATAAAGTATATCCAAATCGATTTGACACTGGAGTTTGAGTATTTGAATATGTATGTTCTACATTTTCTTTCAAAACTCGAACTTGTGTTGATGCTCCAACAAAAGTCGTTACCACACCATTTGCTTCGGCTGGAACGATATGAGATTCATTCGTTAAGAAAACAGAGTATGATTGTGCGGGATCGCCTTTTTTACCGTCTTGAATTTTTGAAATTGTTAATTCGTCGATATCAATTTTTGCCCCGGTATTACCGTTATAAGCTTCAACTTTAAAATGAACTGTACTTGTAAATTTTGAAAAATTTGTTGTGGCAAATGTATATGAAGTATTTGTGCTTTGAGTTAATACTTGTTGAAATGCTTGATTATCATATTTTATAAATAAATTAAATTTTGGATTTGGAATATTTTGAACCGTAAAGGTTAATGTAATATTATTGTTATCACTAGGATAAATAAAACCATTCGAATCATAATGGAGTAAATATTTATCTGCGGTTAATGTGACAAATCCACTATTTTTAGCTTTATCGACTGAAAATCGTTTTGTGATTTTAAAACCATCGGCAAATAAAATATCAAAATCACATACCACTGAATCTGAAGATCCTACGGCATCAACATAAATAGCTCCGTTCGCCATATCTTCTTTAAAAACCCAAGTTTGATCACTTGATCTTATATTTGTGATTGAAAATGTCCCGGATGTGGGGGTATCATCACCAGAATATGTTAAAGGTTGATTACCTTTTGACGCAAAAACATTTGTCGTAGCCGGAGAATTTAAACCGATTTGTCCAGGAAGAGGATTACCACTAGAATCACATGCAATTGTATGTGATTCGTTATCAATAATAACACCATATGGACTTATCCCGTCCGTGCCATTTTGCCCAGGTTCGCCTGGCGGACCTTGAACTTGTTGAATTTTCGTAATTGTAAACGTGTCTTCATCAATTAATTTGCTAATATCAAATGCATCAAAAACTTCGGCTTTAAAAGTCGCTTTCTCAACGAAAGTGTCAATATATGTTTCGGGTGGAATATAAGTCCAAGTTATCCCATTTCCAGCGTCAATTAATAAATTATAAGTATTTTGATTATCATATTTTACGTACCATTTTATATATGGCGTTCTAACGTTTCTAACCAATGCATTAAAATGCACTTCATTTGGATAGCTAAGAACCCCCGCTTCGTTATAAACGATTATTGTGGCATCCGCTGCTATATCTATAGCGCCGGAATCAATTTTTCTATCCAATGACCATATTTTAGGGAAGATACTTCCATCAGGAAGTTTAATTTTAATTTCATATATACCCGCTAAGTCAGCATTGTTATTAAGAGTTTCGACATATAATGTATCTCCAATATTTGAAATAGTCCATCCATTTCCACCAGAAATAAATCCCGAACCTGAATCAATGGTAAATTCCCCAGTGGCGGGAGTTGCCGATGAAGTATATACAAATTGAGTACTATCATATGTTACGCTTATTTTCGTTATAGCGCGACCAGTAGCCCCAATTTCATTTTCAAGAGGTAATCCTATAGAATCGCATAAAACAGTGTGAGATTCATTTGATAATACGATTGAATATGTGCCAACCCCGTCTCTACCACGAATATTTTGAAATTTGGTAATAGTCTCTGTATCGGAATCAATTAATTGGGTTGGATTTGAATTACTATATACTTCTACTTTAAATGTGGCAATTTTATCAAATGTTTCTGAAATAGTTGCGGGTGGAGTATAAATTAAAAGTGGATCGGTGTCTGAAAGAATATTAAACGATCCATCATCATATTTCACATACCATTTATATGTCGGATCAGAAATATTACTCGGGGACGCACTTAAAGTAATTTGGGTTGGGCTTACTAATTGCCCATCTTCATCATAATTGATAATACGGGCATCTGTAATTAAATTTACAAAACCGGCACCTAAAGATTTATTAACGCTAAATTGTTTTGTAATTATCGTACCATCTGAAAAAACAACGTCAAAAAGAATACCCGCATTTGTACTCGATTGTGAAGCAATCGAGTTAACATAAACACCACCACTTGTTGTATCTTCAAAAACCGACCAGCCTTGTCCGGTTCCAGGAATAAAACGAATATTTTTAATCGCAAATTCTTGGAATCCCGGCGTATCAGATGAAACATAAGTATATTCGGTAGTTCCATTATATGCGGTGACTAATGTCGATGCTCTAGATCCTAAACCTACCTCTCCATTTTTAGGAATTCCAGCCGCATCTGTTTCAATAGTATGACTTTCATTTGATAAGAGAACTGAATATGAATGTCTACCGCCGTAAGATTTATATGCGTTAAAAGTAACGTTTATAATTTCACCGTCAGGGAAAATAACAGGAATATCCGCCCAAGCGGTATCCGTATAAATATTTGTAATTGAAACTTTTCCAGTCCCTATGTCTAATTCTACGTCAATCCCTGTTTCCGCAATTGCCGTTGAATCAATTGTAAAATACCCATCAGAAGGAGGTGAACCTGTCGGAGCTTCCCAGGTTAGTCTCTGCCCATTATAAAAAACCACAAAATCTGTAAACGCACTAACAAATGCCCCAGGTAATGGATTTCCTAAATAATCACATGAAATACCATTTGATGGATTTGTTAATCCAACCGTTTTATTACCTTTCGCATCATATACTTTATAAAGTGTAATAATATCTTCTTTAGGTTGTCCTGTTGATTCTGCAACTGTGACTCTATATGTTCTAAAATCCTCTGAAAAATCCGTATGGGTTACGACAAATTGAGTTTGACCATCGTTTCCTACGATATGTACCCAGTCGGCAGTAGTTGAATCCCAAAAATACCATTTATAATCAATCTCACCAATATTATATTTTGTCGCTTTTAAAGTAATGGTTGGATTAGTAATTTTACCGTCAACATCATATTTAAAAACTATACTTTCGGAATTTAAAACAATATAATTCGCTGTTCCGGTTGGACCTTGTAAACCATCTTGAATATGGGCTAAAGTAATAGTATCTGTAATTTCTCCCTCTAAGGGATCATTTATCGCAATTCTAAATGTTCTAACACCTGAAGAAAAATTGGGAACGGTATCATTGGTTCCACTAATTTCAACTATGTCAACTCCTGAAGCGAATGTCGTTGACCAGCCACCCAACCCTCCATTAAGGGTCGTATCCCAATATTGCCATTCTAAATCTGCTGTATTTAAATTATAAAGATAAGCCTTTAATGTAATTTTACCATCTGCGGGATAAGAAAGAGTCGTATCTGAATCGTGTTTAAAAACCAAACCTTCTAATGAAGATAACGAAACTAATTTTGAAGCTCCATCTTTACCATCATAAACTTTCTTTAAAGCCCAATTAAACGGACCCAATACGATACCTTCTTGGGTTTGGATTGTGACGGGAATAGTAGCGGAATCCGCAGTAATATCAGTGACTTTAATTATACCAGTTGAAGTATTGATTTGGGCTGTGGAATTAAATCCAGCTATAATCCCACCTGAATGCGCGATTCTATATGTAAATGCTCCATTCAAATTTTCATCATATGAATATGATTGCAAACCATAAAAGACAACAATAGAAGTCGTTGCATCAACGAGAGAATTCGGTTTTAATGTTCCATCATAATAAACTGGAATATTATGAGTTGGATTTGTAAAAAGAACGGTATATGAGTTTTCACCACCACTTAATTTAAAAGGATCAGACCAGTCACTCCATAAAACTCCATTTCGAGTCGCAATAGATGACCAAACTGCGCCTACCGGACTAAATGTCCATTCATTGTCAAGATCGCCCTCTTCATTTACCAATCCAGGAGGATTCGTTGGTAATGGTGGTAATAAAGGGCTTGAGTTATAAATAATTTTAATTTCTGTAGAAAGATTTAATTTTGATGTATCATCTAAATTTTCCCAACGAATCACCCCTTCGCCAAAAACAAGATCTCCCGAATTATCTTTATTAAACCACATTGCAAATCGATTAGGATCATTACCACCACCTAATTTAATAAATTCGGAATCCAGATCAATAATCATTCCTTCCATTGTTGATGGATCTGGATTGTTTTCGGTATTTTTAAATCGAGTAGATTTTATTTTTCCACCCCAAACTTCACCTAAAGCACCATCATCTCCGATACCCCCAATTGATTCCCAGGCAGTTTCTCCACCTTTATAAAATTTAGATTTATTTGCCGCAAAAATAATTTTCCCTTTATGTTTCGAAACTTCAAATGTCGGTAAAACAGGTATAAATTCAATAAATGTAGGAGAATAAATACGAGTAATGGCTAAATCTGTAGGATCGGTATCATGAAGATTTACAATTTGATAACTTCCGCCTACATTGCCTATTTCCACAACTTTTAAAAGAAGATATTTTTTATCTGATAAAAGTGATTTTTGATGTGGTTTTAAAACCGAATAATACGCAACTGGGGGGCGGTTTAGTTTTCGCATATTGATAAGTTAAACAGACGTAATAATATCCAGTTGTATCTAAAGGAGGCGGCTTCGCTCCACCAGGAGTATCGGACACATAAAAATCTTGATCTGCTAAATTAATAATAAATTCTTCTTCAATATGAATAACCACATCTGACATAAATGCCACACCTTTGGAAACTTTTAAAATTGTGGAAGTTTCCTGTGTAACATTTAAAGCGTCTGTTGCAAAAATACAATTTTTATCGCCGGTAATAGCTTTTGTTAAAGAGTTAACTACGTTTGAACTATATTCGGTAAACGGATCTACCGTTCTAGTTTGTTGTGGAATGACATTAGCCATTTATATTATTTCTCCTCTAAATCAAAATCAAATATTAAGGCATGAATATTTTGAATAGACGTTTCTTCATTTTTAATTAAGTTTTCATATTCTTTATATTTTCTACGAATATTTTTTATAAAAAATATCATTTTATTTAATGTTTCATCATCATACAACCCAGCTAAAATATTTAATTGTTTATGGATAGGATATTTGGATAAAATTAAATATTCTGTATATTCCTTTAATTCTTTTAATTTATTTTCAATTATTTTTTGTTTGTTTATAAAAAATGTATCTTTAACAAATGAATGAAAATTTCGAGGAATTGTTATATTTTCATCGTATGAAATAATAAGACTATTATTATCTAAAAAAATATTTTCTAAAGAAATATTAATATTAAATTTTTGAAAAATAAGTTGCCTAAAAATATCATAATTGAATTCGATCATATTATCTTTAATTTGTTTATCTTTTAACTTAATTTTCATTTTTTTCATATATTTAATTCCTCTTTAAGAAGATGTATACCAAGGAATTGGATCGCTTACATTTGTGACAACCGTTGGAATATTATCACTCGATGGATAATGTGCAAAATAAAAAAGTTTACTTATAGTTCTATCCGCAAAATATTCTAATCGAGATGTACCATTCCCTCTATGTTCTAATGTAACTAATGCAAGTCTTCCTCTTGCTAAACTACTCACATCGACGTAATGTAAAATCATTTTATATCCACCAGCATAATCACCATTTACACGCTCATTTCCATTTAAAATAGACATACTTGGAGTTGGATTCGAATCATCAAATACATGTAAAGTAATTCTTGAATATATATTATCATTCGTATTTGCCGGACGAGTTCTCCAAGCAACAAGTAGATAATTATTAGAAGTATAAGTACCAAAATCTGGAATAATTGTCAAAAATCGATAAATTTTAGAAAATGATCCCGAATTAATTGAATAATCAAAAGTGTATAGTGTCGAAAAGGGAGTCCAATCTATCTGTGATTTTCTTAAATCGTCTAATTCAAACCCGAATGGGATTCTATTATCTCGTTCAATTTCAATTGCGCCTAAATTAATACTTCCACTTAAAAGCCTTACAGATGGCTCAACTTCTACATAAAGACGAGCATATACAAACCCGGATGTTCCAATCCCAGGTATAGTAAATGGAAATTCATAAAAATTAATCCCATTAAAAATTGAATTATTATTTTGATCCCATCCGGGAAATGACATAATTTTTGTTTTATATATTTCAGTATCATCTGCTTGTCGATAAGATAAATAAAGAGTGAATGGTATATGATAATCTTGATTAACAAAAATTCGACATTTATAAATCCCTGGAGTTAAAGCTATGGGTTTTGAATAAATTTCTTTATTATCTGTATCAAACGCCCCCATAGTTACTTGGACTTTATATTGGCCTTTTATGCTATATGTTCTTGACGAGGTTACTGATGTATAAATATCACCTTCCCAACCCCCAGTAATCATATCTCCTGATAATGAACCATAATCCATCCAACGTGAAGGTTTTAAATTAATATGACCACCCGAGTGTGGTGCAAATAAACAAGAATCATAATTTTCAAAATCACCGGAAATAATAGAATCTAAAATTGTTTTATCTACATTTGTTAATAAACTATTTTCTTGAGGTTCAACTACTTTTCCTAAAAGATTTTTACCATCATTTGCTGTCACAAAAACAGAATTCGAATTATTTACAATTAACTCTAAATCATCTGCAGTAACTTCATTTGGAAATTTAAAACATAAATTATAATTAAATGAATCAAATTTAGAATCATATCTTTGATAATTTTGTAAATAAGCATTAATCCTTTCATATGGAACTTTCATAATAAATGATGGAAAGTTTGAATCAAACCCACTATAATTTGAAACAATATATAAGTTACCATTTATATTTAAAAATTTAATTAATTTTTGTAATGAATTTTCTTCACGTCGTAAAATGGCCGTATTTAATACAGTTGTATTGTTATATGGTTCATTTGGATCATATCTCGTCCATTTAAAATCTCTAGTAAAAACTCTTCCAATATCTTTTTTAGGGCTAATAACAATAATATCACGAGATGTCGAAGATGAAGAATTTAAAATCCCTATAAAAGAATTTGCATATGGAATTAAAGTTGATTTGGGGGATAATGAATCATTTGTATATTTTACTCCAATATCACTTTGATTATTTAAATTAAAATCAATAATATCTCCGGCTGAGGAATACGCAGGGGATAAAAAGGATGCTCTTAAATTAATGTCCGAATTATATGATGACAATACAACTAAAGATGCATCTTGATATTCTAATCGAGTGGTATCAACATTCGTCGTTCCCAATGAATAAATTGTGGAAATATTATTATCTAAATTAGAAATATCGATATCCGTAAATGTTTTGGAATCTAAATTTAAAATTTTAATGTTTTTTTGTGTGTGTGCAAACGCAATATTACCTGAAAACCAAATTGGGGACCATAAAGTACCTGTGTGAGTAAATATATCTAAATTGTGATTAACCCTATTATAAACAACAATTTTAAATTCAGTATCATTATTATCTGGAAATATAGCGATAATATTATTTGATGATGAAAAAATATAACATGACGATATTAAAGATGAAAATGTTGTGTTAATTCCGTTTACTGTGGTTATATAAGTAGAATATTTATCATATGTCATTAATGTATCTAACGATCCATTAATCGGAATTTGGGATATAAATACTTTTAAAGTTATGGTGTTAATAATAAGAGCATAAACATAATTATCATCGGCATCTAAAGCCACAATTCGACTTGTTGATAAAGGTTCCATTAAATCTGAATATTTAATAGTATAAGCATTTGCTGAAAGTGATTGTCTCCCTAATTTAAAAGAACTTTCATGTGAACTTTTTGGAAAACGAGGATATGGATAATCGTGAGATTTATCATTAGCTAATAAAAGAATATCTGCTGTCCCGCCAGGCGAACCACCTGTTATTGCATATCCTAAAAAGATAGATCCTGGATAATTAAATGAAGTTGCAGTCCCAGGTTCTTTTTCACTTAAATATAACGGTGTTCCGGGTGAAAAAATAAAACTTTGACTATCAATTTTAACAGTAACTTTTCCTAGTCTTTTAATAAATCCATTTATCGAAGATTGAATTACCACACCTAAAACTGAAGGGTTTTGATCAATCGATGATGCAATAAGAGTATTTCCTGTGGTAAAAGTTACGATTGTTCCAACGTCAAATCCAGATGTATCAGCTTGCGAAATATTATCAGACTCTACACTACTCGTAGACGATCCTTTAATTCGTAATAAAATATCGACTTTTCCAGAATTCGATTGAGTTAATGCAATACCAATTGGAATATCATCTAAATCGCCAATATTTGTAACTTTACCGTTTTCTGTGGATGAAATATAAAGCAAATCTCCGGCATTAATTGTTATGCCAGATTCTACATTTACAGTCATTCGCCCAGAATATATAACAGTCCCTACGCTTCCAGAAGTTTCTACAACACCGATTATATTATCAATATCTGAAGGTCCGGTAATTGGAGTTGCTTGTGTACCTGCGGAATCTGCAAATTTAAACAAATCCCCAGGATTACAAGCACTCGTATTCATTGTATATTTTAATTGAGTAATTTTTTCCCATCCGCTTGAATTTCCAAAATATATACCACCATCATTCTCTGAAAAAATGATCATTCCTGTATGAATATTTGCATTAAATGTAGGTAAATTTGGATAAATTCCAGCGAAGAAATCAACATATTGTCTTGAACCATTTGTCAAATCATTTAAATCAGAATTCTCAACTGTATCAATAACATAAACACCAGAAGATTGAATAATATTTAAAACGCCAATAAAAAGAAGTTTATTTGCGGTAACTAATCCGTGTTCATTTGGTTTTAAAATAACAAAACCGGCTTGGGGAGCCGGTCTGGAACGAGAATAATTATATTTTAAACAAACATAATATTTACCTGTAGCCGTAGTCGTTCCATTTGAAAAAAATGAATTCGTACTTGTAATGTCAATTACGGTATCATTGGTCACTTTAATCAATACATTATCAATAATACATGAACCGGCTGATACTTTAAATGTCGTATTAGATAATTTCGTTAATTGAAAATCATTATAATTTAAAATTACATTTTTACCACGAGTTAGAATTTGAGAAAATTTATTGACATTAGCAGAATTTCGGTCTGAAAAAGGATCAATTGTTCGCTCTTGTGTCGGATAAATTGGCATATGTTTACTCCTCTTACTTCATTTTTAAGAATATTTATTTAACAAATTTTCCCTCAAGCTTTTTGTTCTCACAATAAAAATCCCTATCACAATATATATAACTTAATGAATAATAAGTTCAATTTCTTTTTTAGGAGAAAAAATTATGAAAACTCGTGTTCAGCCCATCAGAAAGACTTGCACTATGATTATAAAAAATAAAAAGAAAGAAAAGGAGAAAAAGAAATGTAGGAAAAAGATAAAAAAAGAAGACTACGATGATTAAGAAGTCATCGTAGTCTTCTTTATATTTTTGTTTAATTTTACTTTTTATCAAGCCAAGAAAGAAATTGGTCATACGTCTCAAAAGAAAGGTATGTCCAACCGCACGCAAGAAAATTATGTTCTTTGAGATGTTCTCTTGGGTCACGTTTATGATTAGAATGATAAAGGAGATCAATAGCAATTTTACGTTTTGGAATTGAAAAATCAACAATGAAAAAGAAATCATAATCTTGATTTAAATATTTGTCATGAGCATATCCTATGACAACTTCTGAATTAAATTTATTTTCAATTGCAGATTTGATATCTTGAATTGATGTTAAATTCATTTTTGGGGTTATGGTTTTAATTTCTTCTTTTGGTTCTTCTATTTTATTTTCGCTACCATCTTCATCTTTATTTACTTTTTTAATTACACGTATAGGAGAATTTGGAAAGACTTCTCTGTATTCAGCTATAGTAGTATCATGTTCTTTGAGAAGATGGTTTTGAGTAATCTGTTTGAAATATTTACCGCAAAGTTCACATTTAACTTTTTCTAATTCAAAATTCATTTGGTTTCTCCTTCTTTTATAGAGATATTAAAGGACATTTATTTGTTAAATAAAAAGTGAAAATAGAAGGAGGTGAACGACAATGATCGATAAAATTAGTCCAACAATTATTCGAAAAGCGATAGAAGAAGCTAAGAAAAGTTCTCATAAAAGCCATCGCCTCGGTGCTGTAATTTTTAGTAATGGAACAAAAATTATTTCTTGGGGTCATAATCACTCTCAACGGGCTGCCAGAAGAGTGAATAGTAAATATTTAAAATGGCCTAAGACAATCCATGCGGAAGTCGATGCAATATTAAAAAGTCGTACCGATTTAAAAAGAAAAAAGATTTTGGTGGTACGGATCAATAATCATGATCAATTTCTTTTAGCAAAACCATGTGAATGGTGTCAACTATATTTAAAATACGTTGGTATTCGGCATGTTTATTATTCAATAAATAAGTATCCTTATATTGAGTATATGCGCCTCATTTGAGAATGTCAAGGAAGAGACAATATCGATTGTCTCTTCTTTTTTTTAAAGAAATATCATTCTATATATATAACTAAGTGATAGGCAGAGTTAGTTTATTTTTTTACCTAAAAAAGGAGGTGATAATAACCATAAAAAATATTTTTTAATAAAAGAATATTAGTCTCTAAAACCCTAAAAGGAATAAAGGAGAGGAAAAAATGGCGGATACAATTCTTACATTGAATAATGTGATTCGGTATTATCCTCCTTTGGAAGAACTTTTTAACCCGGTAGCTGGTATTTACATTGTAAAAAACGACGACCAATTGGAAGTTTGGTTTTCCAATGACGAATATAACAATTGTATTTTAATTAATAAGGATAACTCAGATAAATTATTGAAATATTTAGAAGAGATTCTAAATATTTCGGCATTCGACCTTAATAATCACTACGAACCAAAATACAAATCTATTATTTTACATGAATATGATACGATGGTAATGAATGTTCGATTTTATCGAGTGGATAATGATTTAACATTTACGATCCTGCTTAATGAACAGGGTCGAACAGAACATGAGGTGCATAGGGAATTTTTTAAAGATCTATATGATCTAATCAAAATTGTAGTTAAAGGAGAAAAAAATGATTGAAATTAGGTGCGATAAGTGTAATAGAGTGATCACAACATTGAGTGATCAAGAAATCGATTTAATTATAAATCGATGGGAATCTAATTTAAAGATAACAGGTAAAAGAAAACCTGATTATACAAAAATGTTAGAATATTTTATAAATGATCTGATAGAAATACATAAAGATAAAAACTGTAAAGTTCATTATTTAAATGTTTCACGGAGGTGAAAGTCATGGAAGTAGTAATAAAAAACGTGAAACCTCGACCACACAAAAATATTCAAGAATATTATAAGATTATTAGATCAAAAGATATGATTAAAGAAAGGAAAGAATATACAAATAGAAAATATAATAAATGGAAGAGTTCGTTAACTGATAAAAAAGCAGGAACAAGTTTTCTTCTGTGGCTTATTGGGGGGACTGCTGCCACAGCAGGAATACCAATTTTAGGACTTGCATCTTTGGCAGGTATCGGGGCTACACTACTAGCTTATAAAGGAGATGAGAAAGAAAAATATAAAGAATTTATGTTTGAATCATTGGAAAAAATATTGCCAGAACAAGCTATAGAAGTTTATTATCCGACTCAAAATTTGCCTGATGGTAGTAAGATAATTTTCAAACCGGATAATGTAAATGTTCCATGTCCATATTGTGGTGGGATACACATCATTCCAACCACAGTAGGACAATTTAAGTTTAATTGTTCCGATGATAAAGTTCTTATCATCGAAACATGGCCTGAAGAAGAATGCCAATATGTAGGTTTTTGGAGGTGATAAAATGTCAAATAAACCAGTCATTATTCCAAACCAGATGGTGATACCAAATTTACCATCTGCTCCTTCTTCTACCCCAGGTATCCCTCAATTACCACAAAAACCATTAACCCCACAACAACAAATGGGGTTAGCAATTTTATCAGGACTTGATCCAAACCAAATTTCGAAGATCACAATCACAAACGGAAAACAAAGATATAGTACAGATAATTGGGGGGATGTAAAACCTTCGACTTATACATATGATGATCCTGATAGTCATTATGAAATCAGGATTGACAAGGATTATATTTATGTACCGTTAATCGATGGATCAATGATTTCAATTCCAAATCGACCTGGAAGGTACATTGTTGGACAAACTGTGATCGTGGTAGAAAAAAATAATTCGGAAACATTCATCCGAACTTATTATGCAGACTAACTAAGGAGAAAGAAATGATTACTTTGATAGGAGAAAGAGTCGAAGTAAAAGGGAACATTAATCCTGAAGTAAAATTTCCGGAACCACAACCTTCTCCTCAATTTCAAGGAACATTCGGTAAACTAAATACATCGCCAAATAAACCGAACCTTTCTTCTTTAAAGAAGAAAGATTTTGATCCATTTTTCGATAAACATGTAAAGAAAGTAACTTTAATTGATGATGAACAAGATATTGATAGTGAACTTGATCCTGTTACTAGAAATATTATTAAAAGATTTCTAGAAAGAATGTTAGACTTTAAATATAAAAATTTAAAATTAGATGATATTTTGACAGAAGGGGAAATTGTAGATATGGTAGAAGAAATTGGGCAGGTTATTGGTGAAATGTATGGAATTGCAGAAATTGCCTTAGAAATGAATAACAAATAAAAAAGAAAAAAGGAGACTAAAAGATATGCCCACCCCACAGGACCGGAAAGTTCACAAATTCATTTTATATTTAATAGAAAATGAAGCAATTCCCGGTCCTGTAGGTTATGATTTAATTGATTTTATTAATAGAACAGCGGTCGAAAGATGCAAACAATGTCAATATTACAAAGAATATAAAGAGAAACAAACTAAAGAAGATAAAGATAAAAAATAAAAAAACCCGCCTATATTATCCCGGACAGGAAAATATCATAATAATAATTCATATTATCATACGATATTTTCCTGTCCGGGAAATTTCTTTTCCCCCCTAACACCTAGTGAGGATGAAAATGGAAGTGTTTATTTGGGTATCGATTCTATTCGCTACATTTTTCGCGTTTGCAAACATTATTAAAATGTTCCAAACAGATTGGCTAGAAAACATGATGGTTAGGATTGTCAGATTCACGTTTATTGTTATTACGATTCTATATATCGTATGGGGAGTAATACTACTAACAACGTAAGATTTAAATGCCCCCATTGGGGGCTTTTTTTCCTATAATTTTTTTGGAGAATTTTATTATGAGTTATATATGCCAAATATGTCGGAAAGACTTTAAAAGCCCTAAAGGATTAGCAAAGCATGTGAACCAAAAACATAATATTTCATCTGAAGATTATTATGCACAATATATTAATTCTAATCCAATTCGATTTTGTCCATATTGTTTAGAATTGGATAATATAGAAACTCCATTAAGTTTTACTAATATCATCGAAGGATATAAGAAAACATGTAGAAAGCATTTGTATTTAAATGAAGAACGAGATCAAAAAATTAAAGAATCTTTAAGTAAATATGGTGGGGCTCCATTAAAAGATCCGAGAATTAAAGAGAAACAACAAAAAACATTAGAAGAACGATATGGAGTTAAAAATCCTTCTCAGGTAAAGGAATTTATAGAAAAAAGAAATAAAACTAGAGAATTAAAGAAAGAAGAAATTAGTAAAAATATTTCCCAAGCATTATGTACTTCAGAAAAATTCAAAGAATCAGTTGAAAGAAAAAAGGAAACATTTTTAGAAAAGTATGGCGTAGATAATCCATCTAAATCGGATATAGTTAAGGAAAAAATTCGGCAAACGTTTTTAGAACGATATGGTGTAGAAGCGCCAATGCAAATAGATGAAATAAAAGAAAAAGCTAAGAAAACGAATTTGGAAAAGTATGGAGTTGAAAATCCTTTACAATCTGAAGTCATTAGGAAAAAAATTGAAAAAACAAATCTAAAAAAATACGGAGTTAAAAGCACATTATTAATTCCGGAAGTTAAAGAAAAAATTAAAAAAACTATGTTAAGGAAATATGGTGTAGATCGTTTTAGTAAAACAAAAGAATTTAGTCAGATAATAAAAAATAAAAATAAAGAACAACTTTTTAAATATATGGATATTTTTCTTAAAGAAAATAATATTGAATTAATATCAGAATATACTAATGCGATAGACAAAAATCTAGAATTTAAATGTCTTACATGTCAAAATAACTTTACTGATAAATGGTTTAATCTTAGGGCTAGAATTTATAAATGTCCTTATTGTGCTCCGGAATATGGAAAATCATCTATCGAAAATGATATTTATGAATATATAAAAAGTTATATTGATGTTCCAATTCTAAGGAACGTTAGACCATTTGAAAATAATAGATTAGAATTAGATTTATATATTCCGGATTTTAATTTTGCAATTGAATTTAATGGTGTTTATTGGCATTCGGAATTTATAAGAAACAATAAAAATAGACATTTAATAAAAACCAGATTATGTGAAAAAGAAAATATTTCACTTTTTCATATATTTGATGATGAATGGTTATATAAACAAGATATTATTAAATCTATGATTTTAACCAAATTAAATCTTATTCAAACAAAAATATTTGCGAGACATTGTATAATAGAAGAAATTTCATCATCAGAAATAAATCAATTTTATGAACAGAATCATTTACAAGGATATGCTTCTTATAAAGATCAAAAACATATTGTATTAAAATATAATAATGAAATTGTTTCAGCTATAACATTTAGTCAATCTCGATTTTCAAAACAATATGAATGGGAATTATTGAGATTTTGTAATCAAATAAATACAATTATTCCTGGTGGGTTAACTAGATTATTTAAATATTTTGTTAAAAATTATAATCCAACAAGTATTGTATGTTATTTAGAAAGACGATTAGGAATTCCATCAAAAGGATATGAATATTGTGGTTTTCAATTTAAAGAATTTACAAAACCGGGATATTGGTATGTGCATCCTAAAAATAAATATCAAAGAGAATCTAGATTAAAATATCAAAAACATAAATTAGAAAAATTATTAGAATTTTTTGATCCAGAATTAACAGAAGAAGAGAATATGGAATTAAATGGATACGCTAAAATTTGGGATTGTGGACAATATGTTTTAGAATGGTATAAATAATCTTTAAAAAAATTAGATAAAAATTCCCCCCTAGCAAAAATGCTAGGGGGGAATTTTTTTTGTCCTAAAAGCTAAATTTTAGCTTTCAGTAATGGTAAGGGTAGCAATACCAGCCGGACGCACAGTATTAGAAGCATAGCGACTTAAAATCGTAAGTGATGGGCGGCTACCCAGGGGGTAGGGGTGGAGAACTGCGGGCACATATGGGCAATACAGGTACACGCACTTAAGCTCTTCAACGGGCTTATAAACGAGTACCATAGTACCCTGTGGCACCACGGCGCTGGTAAGGACTTTCCACTTACCACCGGCTACGGTAGCGGACCGATAGCCGAGGTCACCATTCAGGCTTGAAGTGCCGGTATAATTGAAGCCCTGAAGGTCTTCAAGAATTGACACGTCAAGTGGGTTAGCCAGAATGGTATTGGCAGCGTCAATATTCGTATCGGTGTATACCTGAGCAGAAAGCTTGTTCAGCACAGGAAGAATATTTTCGTGCCAATACTTAGTACCCCAGGTATAACCAGCGGGTGGGGTACGATCGAAAGTACCTGAATGTGAAGCGCCGTTAAGAGTGCTGTTTGCGCTAATAAGCGCGTTTACGATTTCGCGGTCGATGTCAAGAGCGATCTGCTGACCAAGGATGTTTACGATCTCAGCCTGCATGGAAACGTCAAACAGAGCGCGCATATCTTGCTCAATATTGATGCTCCATTCAGCGGAGATCTGGCGATCCTTAGCATACAGACGGACCTTATCTACCACGAGGGTTACTTTTGAATTTACTTTATTCTCTTCCAGGCTGATTGTGGTTTTATAGTCGAACGCGGTAGCACCGCCGGTCGCACGAGCCTGTGAAGCTGACACAGTACCATTTAAGAAGTCAACCTTACCGGAAATCACGTCCGTATTACCGGAAGTGGGGAAGGTTACGCTAAATGAGAAATGACCTTCTACAGCCACCTCTTCATTTACGGTTACGGTGTCGGTACCGTCAGTCACGCTTGTAATCGTGAAAGTACGGTTGAGATGAGCCTGATCCTTGGTAAGAGAAGCAGCACCAAGAACGTCAAGAGTGTCATTCGTAGCAAACGTAAAAGTACCGGTAAGAGGAGTACCAGCGGTTGAACCACCGACTGAAATGTCAGTATTTACCGCAGGAGCCTTTACTGAGCTTGTGGCACCATAACGAGTAAATTCGGCCCGAATGAAAGCCTTCACGCTTTCAGGCTTGTCCATAGGAGAAACCGTTACGGCTTCCTTAGCTACAAACTTAGGATAGAATACCCGAAGAATGGGCAGAGTAAGAACTTCATAAGGGTTGATCTGGAACATTGAATTTTCAAGCAGAGAAAGACGAGTATTCTCGGCCAGAACCTTGAATGTTTCCTTGTCTTGTGGATTCTCGATACTTTCAGCAAGACCTTCCACATAAGTTGAGAAAGCAGCGTCGTCAACGAGTACAGCCTTAAGATTGCCAGGCTTACTTGGATCAACGCCAGCTACTTTCTTCGTAGTGCGATACGTTTCAAGTAGCAGGTTTTTCATCATAATAGTTTTCCTCCAAAAAATTTCTTAAAAATAAGATTTAGATTGATAAACCAGAGGTTTCCGGTTTATCGATTTTTTTGTTCTCACCTAAATATCTAATATCAAACTAATAATATCTGTTGTGAGATAAAAAAATAGTGAGCGAATCGCTCACTATAATTCCTCCCCTTCCTCTCTTTTCTTTTCAACCCACTTAGCTAATTCTTCTTGTGTTTTATCAGCCCATTTTGATAATTCAGGATTATCGTTTTTATTCCAAACTTTTAAATTAATAAGTGCCTTTGAAATTTTAGCCCAACCTTTCTTTTTGATTAATTTCTTAAAATGAACTAAAGGCAATTCATTTACTTTTTTTCCTTCAGGTACTTCTAATAAACCTGGATGTTCAACTTCAATTTTAACATCTTGTTCAGAAATGATTTTATTGATTTTTTCTAAGATGGTTTTTTCAGATTTTTCATTAGAAATATTTTGTTCAGCAATGATACTATTGATACGATTAAACGCAGATAACATTTCCTTTGTGGCTTCTTTAATAGGTTTAATGGGTTTGGGTTTCTTCTTCATTAAAGAAATTACCTCCAAAACAAATTGCTACTTATCAAACTTCTTATTTAGAATATCTAATACTTTTCTAGAATTTTGTTCAATTTGTTCTTTTTTCATTTTGGGAATAACTTTTAAAATAATAATAAGTTCTTTCTTAATTTGAGGATCATAAACAATCCCCGATTTAACTAATTTTGATATACGCTGTAATAACTTTTGTTTAGCTTTCTCTAATTCATATTCATTTGTTAGTTTTATAATAATCTTTTTAATTTGATTTATTTTTTTGTTTATTTCATTTAATTGCGTTTTTAATTGTTTAATTTCACTTTCTTTTTCAGGACGTAATTCATCAAATAAAGGTTTAATATTCTCAATTAAAGCGTCCATTACTTGGACTTTTTCCTCATTAATATTCGAACTATCAATAACTGGAATATTTGAAACAGTAATTTTCATTTTTCACAAATCCTTTTATTCTAGGGATGAAATCAGAGAATTTCTCAAATCTTCATTTTCTCGTTTAAGAGATTCTATTAGATCTGTTATTTCTTTAATTTTATCAACTGTTATTTTTATCTTATTCTTTCTAACTTTTATTTTTTCTTTATATAAAGAAATCTCTTTATCTAAATCCTTTAAATTATTTATTCCAGATTGGAATTTATCATTTTCTTTTATAATTAAATAAAGACGTTCAATAATTGAAGGTATGTATTCATTCGATAAGATCTTATTTCGCTTGTATTCTATTTTCATTGTTATTCTCCGTATTTAAATTTAAAGTTTTAAATCCACCGTTTAAAGAATTTGATCATTTTATTTTCAACAAGTTTATCAAAATAATTTGGTAAATAACATTGACCATCTACACAAATTAAATTAGTTGATTCTTGAATTGATTCAAATCGAACTTGGTGTTCATCAATTCTTGAAATTTTATGACTCGGAGAAGTTACTAAATCATAACATATAATAATTAATGGACCTTTTACAATATTATAATCTCTAGTTCGATCTAATTCACCCATTCCTCTCATTGAAGTTCCAATTCCAATTTTGTCTTTAATAAGATTATATGCAATTCTACCTTTTGGAGTATCTACCGTTTCCAATTCTCCCCATAAAACATTCCCACGCCATTCTATATCTCTAATAAGATGTGAAACTTCGCTTAATAGAACAGTCGTTTGTCTAACTTCATCAAATCGTCCTGTCGGAATTGGATGATCCAATTCTCCTAAAAAAGAACGATTATGAATTTTATCCATACAATTATTAATACCTTCCATTAAAACTTTTTTTGGATAAAGTCGTTTATTTCTATTAGGTACATCTGCGTCTTGTAATGCTAATCTGAAAATGGCTTTCCCGTTTTTAACAGATTCAATTTCTGCTTCTTGTAAAATTGATTGCTCCATTAAAAAATATGACATGGGTATTATTCCTCTTTATTTCTATTTCTAAGTTCATAAACTTTTTTAATAATATAAAAAACTTTTTTGATAAAAACATAATACTGAACAATAATATCATCTAATTTATCTTTAAATTGATTAATATTAGAGATAACAATATTAAACAAATCAAGTGCTCTATTTGTATATTGTTTTAATTTAATTAAAAATTCATCGGTTTCATCGCTTAAGAAATCAGAAATAATTAGTAATTTATTGTAAATCTTTTTTAACTCGTAAACTCTTCCTAGAGTTTCTGAATCATTTTCCTCTCCTGAATCTCCAAATCCTCCCGAGTCACTAAATCCCCCTGTATTTTCTCCTTCGTCGCCCCCTTCCTCATCACTTGTTTCTTCATCACTTGTTTCTTCAGTATCTAATTCTTCTTCATTTTCTTCAGCTTGCTCCATTAAATATAAAAAATTATTTATTTTTTTAGAATATTTTTTCATTATCTATTTATCCTCTACTCTTTTTGGATAAATCTCTTATTTTAAAATCAATTTTTTGTAAACGCTTCATAATTGAATTTTTACATTTATTAGGATCGGTCGTACTTGAACAAACAGCTAAACCTTTTCTTAAAACAGTTTGTTGTGCTCTTAATGAATTGAGTTTATAATCAATCATACATTCTTTCTTATCAATTCCTTTTTTACCAGCGCATGCTTTCGCGGCTTTACTGAAATAATTATTATAAATTTTATATGAGATATAAAGAATTGTTGCAACGATCACGGCGGCTGAAAATAATACGGCAGCAGATTTACCACTCTGAAGTAATGTATTAATGTTTAAACTCCTTCTGGCATTTTCAATGGCCGTTGGTTCTTGTTGTTTTAAAATATTTAAAGTTTGATTAACTAAATTCGTGTCACCATTTCGATCAATTACTTTTAATAAAACAGTTCGGTATTTAGCATAATCTTCATATGACATTTGACCAGATTCATATGCCTTTTTTGCTTTTAATAAAAGATAAGCATATTTATCAGGAGAATATGGCGGAAGGTTATTCATAACCTGTGTTAACCATGCTTCTCCTTTACTTACAAGATCAATTTTCTTTAAAACATCTGGAACGTTTTTAAAAGCACTTGATATTTCGTCAAAAGACCACTCATTTAATTCATGTAAACTTAATAAATAAAGCTCTTTTAAATTTTTTTCTTTATTTTGATCTGATTCTAATAATGTATTTGATAAATGAGATATTCCCATATCTTTTGATATTAAACGAAGACAAAGTTCAAATAAAATTGGATCAAATTTTTTCATAATTAAATTTCCTCTTAATCATTTTTTATTAAAATCCTCCACCCCCAAATCCTCCACCGCCCATTTCGTCTTCTTTTGGAGAAACTTTCTTTTCAATATCTTCTTCCATTTTATATCTATCAACTTCTTCCCAATCAATTCCATGTAGATATTTCTTAATTGAATATTCTTTCGGGATACCTAATCTTTCTAAATTTTCAATAAGAGAAGTGATGTTATTTAATACATTTACTTCTCTTTCCATTTGTAAACCTTTTGGTGTAGGTAATACAACTCGAATATCAGAAATTTGTAATGCCTTTTCAGGATCATTAAACTTTATAATTTTATGAATAAAATCAGTTAATTGTTCAGAAAATGTTTTCTGAAATCCAATCACTGTTCGTGCAAACAATAAATTTTCTTCTGAAAGTGTAGCTTTCACTACAGAGTTATGAACAATAATTCCACTTGCCAAAGCAAAATTATGATGTTTCTCAATTGTAATGTCACCGGTATCAATTCTGTAATTTAATTTTTCAACTTTTATAACTTTATGATTTAATCTTCTATGTTCTTCACATTTGGGGTTTTTAATTTTTTTAGCTTGCCAATATGGATATATGAATTCATTTCCGCATGTTGTACATGTTAATTTTGTATTACTCTTTTCTTTTTTAATTTTTGCTGCTTTTCGGCCCATTATGGTGTTAACACATTTCATTTTATTACAATAATTTTTATCAGGATTAAAATATCTATTAATAAATAGATTACCACATACAGAACAAGTTTTAATATCAATTTTTGATATTAGTTTATTCAATTTATTTAATCTATTGAATACTCTTACAAATTTTGTACACTTTTCATTTTCTTTACATGAATATAATTTATCTACATATATTTTTTTGAATAAATTAATTTCTTTTCCACAAAAACCACAACGTGTTTTGATATTTTTAAATTCTTTCTTTCTTTTATACCATGAAAGTTTGCCAGTTATTTTTCTATATTCTTTCATACAATTATGTGAACAAGTTATTTTATTAATTATTACTTTTTCAATAAATTTTTTACAACAAATTACACACGTTCTTTCTTCAACCAATGATCCGTATTGTTGTCTTACTTTCACACCATCATTAGAATGGAGTTTTATATGTTCATCTTTTGTTACTGATATTAAATTATTTGGATGATTATTTCTTGGATTTTTATCTAAATGATGAATTTGGTAACCATCATTTACATTTAAATTAAATTCTTTTGCCACACAGTGATGTGTCAATTCCCATGTCTCTTGTATCGGCTGATAAATTTCTTCATAACAGCTATTTCTTGATGTTTTATAAGAAGAATAGTTTCTTCTATATAATGGCATTAAAGACATACCTTCTTTAAGATCTTTGGCTTCGACATAAGTTTCACCGTCTCTTAAAAGAAATTTATGATCCGGCGTACAAATGACTGATTCTCCATTATCAAGATGGACTTTAAGAACTTCTGCATTCTTTCTAGTTACTTTAGCCCCGATAATTTTTCCAGGAACAATCTTTTTCTGTTCATGATCAAATGAATATGTATAAAGGTCTTGTTCACCATTTTCAAATCTTTCAATTAATTCACCTAATGAAATTGTTTCTCCACTTAATAATGGGATACGTGTATCAAGGCTCAAACAGTTCTCCTCAATACCAATGAAAGCGGGCGGTATTCCAATTGATGCTACAAGCTGATCTCTCATAAATTTTAATTCATCTACTTTAGATCTGACATCAACATTACCTTCGTTTAAAGTTTGGATATCAACAAATGCTTTGCCATCTTTTTGAGGAATATATATATCTTCAAATGTTGTAATCATAGATGGAATCGTGTCTATCGTCCCGAATGAATCAATACTAATCTTTCTCTTTTTAAACTCTTCTCGCAATTGTTCAATTACTTTTTTAGCATCTCGTGTTAAACCCATTTCTACAGCAATTTTTCTTTTTTCCGTAGAACGATTTAATCTTTGAATTGTTAAAGCTGTTTCTAAAGCAATAAGAACTTTAGCCGTAAAAACCATAGAATCGAAAATCGATTCTCCGTATGGGAAATATTTCATTGTATCAATAAAAAAATGTTGCATTCTATCAGGCGGAACGAAACGAATTGCTGTATTTAATTGTGTTTGATTTAATAATAATTGAGATACTATATCTTTTAAATCATTATAAGCATCTTTTGAAAGAAAATCCGCGTCATTTAAACTTGTTTGTATTTGGCGTAATATTCTCAAACATATTTCATCGACAGTTTTTTGAGAAATATCCATTACACCACTACCTGACATTACTTGAAAACGAATTCTAGGGAAGACTAAATAACCGAGGCAAATCGGAAAACTTTCTGTTTGAAGTTTTAAAACATATTCAGGATTATGAAGTATATATTTAATACTCCGTAATGGAATTTTATTATCTTCGGTATCATTTAATTCAGTTAAATATAAATTTTCACTAATTAAACTACGGTTTTTTATTGCATCTTTATCGGTAGTAATTTCACAAAAAAAGTCACCCTTAAGTAATGTATTATAAATAATACTTCTAATATTCTTTTCTAATTTAATTATTGAAATGACTTCTTTAACATAAGAAATTAAAGACTCATCACTATCATCTAATGTTTTTGACATATTTTTAACATCTAAAGATATTTTAGTAATATCATCAGGTGATAAAATATTATCTGTTAAAACATTTAATGCGCGATAACAATAATTAATATTTGCTACAATAGATTCATATGTTTTATATCTAGATAAACGACTACCTTGACCGAAAGTAGCTAAATTAGTTTCAGAGGCACCTACATTTGAAAAAATATTTTCAGTCCCACTTTTATTTAAAATTGATTTAATTAAATTAACATATCCCAAAGAATCCGAATTAGTTTTTAACGAGGAAATATCGGAAATAACTTTGTCCAGTTTAGAATCAATTTCTGTCGTTTTAGTTCCCAATACGGTAACTTTTAATTTATTAAAGGCATCCTTTAAAGTCATTACAATCCCTCTTAAATTTCAGAATTAATTATATCATTCTGCGCAGCTTTTCTTATTTCATCGTTTTCAACTCTATGAATAAAATAATGATATAAATTTTTATAAAATGATTCTTCACCAAATAAATCTAAATAAAATCTTTTAATTTTAGGCCCCATTAAATTTTCAATATAGACTACAAAATCGTGAAAAGATTTTTGTAACTCATCTTCAGGCATCTTTGTAGCTTCTACAGAATAAACTATAATTCTGTCTTTATATATAAAGTTAAAAGCCTCATCCATAAAAAATGTCAGTACGCCATAATAATCACTATATTTTAATATTCTATAATTGTCTTTATGATCGATATATAATTTTCTTAAAAGAAAAAATAAGACAATTACTAATATCGTTATTCCGATACTAGAGATCCAATAAATCATCATTCAATCCTTGCTATAATTTCATTATTAACCGAATTTTGATTCTCATCTTCATTATCTATAGTATTATCTTCGATATCTAAATCATTTTGATTAATTTCATCATCCATATTATTTATCATGTTTTCTGATAAACTTTCATCAATTATAATTTCTTCTTCTAAAATATTTTCTTCGTTATCATCATTTAATTCATTATCTGAGAATTCTTCGACATCTTTTATAGCAATCGCAATCAATTTTGTTGGATTAATTATTACCGTTGAATTATTAAAACTAATTCGTGTAACTTTTGTTTGTAAAAACAAATTCATTAATTCTGGATTATCTTTATCAATATCTTCATTTACTATTAATGAATATGTACCCGAATTAAAAATAAAATCAATTTGTTTCATCTCAATTCTCCTTTTCGTAATTATTTGTGAATATTCATTAATCTTCTCTTCGATTTGTTCTCACGAAAAAAATCTCCCCCCCTATGTAAATTACCATAGGGGGGAGATTTAATCAACTACTCTTTTATATTTTTAATCAGAATATTTTTTAGAAATTCTTAAGAAGATCCAGGGCTTCTTTTAAATCTTCTTCAGGAGTAGAAGAAGCTGATTTATTTTGAATACCAAGAGGACTGGCATCTTCTTCTAATTCTTCTTCTTCACCTTCTACATCTTCCTGTTCTTCTAACTCTTCTTCTTCGCCCTCTTCGTCTTCTTCCTCGTCTACATCTTCCTGTTCTTCTAACTCTTCTTCTTCAGATTCTTCTTCCATTTCTTTAATTAATTTTGAAAGAATTTCATTCTCGACTGTGGTGAGGTAAGATTCTTCAACTTCTTCTTTTTCTTTTTCCTCAACCTCTTTATCCACATCAAGTTCTTCATCCTCTTCCTCGTCTTCATCATTTTCAACATCTTCCTGTTCTTCTAACTCTTCTTCTTCGTCATCTTCGTCTTCTTCCTCATCCTCTTCTTCGTCCTCTTCCTCATCCTCTTCCTCGTCTTCTCGGAAGAAGGATTCAAAAATAGCTCTCATTTCTTTTACAACTTCTTTATTTTCTTCTTCCTCTTCCTCGTCTTCTAATTCTTCTTCCTGTTCCTCTAATTCTTCCTCTTCCTCGTTTTCTAATTCTTCTTCTTCGTCTTCTTCAATTAATTCTTTTCGAATTTCATCTTTAATATCTTCAGTATCATCTGAAGGAGCTTCACCTGTGGTGATTTCATTTTCTTCTGGTTCTTCAATGGCATCTTCTTGTTCTTCTTTAAAATAAAAACGCTCCAAAACAGAAGCAATTGTTTTGGCATCTTTATATGTTTCTAATTCACCTTCACCCTTATAACTAAGGATATTATCTACCATTGGACCCTTTACATCTACAGTTTTTGATACGTCAAATTCCATAATAGCCTCTTTTAAGATATCCTTATACTTTCTCATTTTAATTACCTCCGAATAAGTGTTTATTAGATAAGTTATTGATCTTTCGATCAATCTTTTGTTTCTCACCTTAAAAATTTTAAGGGTGAGCGATCCGTTCGCCTCACTTTAAAAACCTAAATCTGTATTTACACCTATTAAATTAATTTCATCATCATTAATTCTTTTTAAATGTCTCGTTGAATCATCAACATCGTCAAATTTATTATCTTCATTGGAAACAAAATATCCATTTAAAAATTTATAATGTTTAAAATTAACTTTAAAATCCATAGTAATATTAGAACGACCGTTTCTAAATTTTCCTACTTTTGTATGAACAATAGAATCATCGTTTATATCTTTGGTTAAGAGAAGCACAAAATCTGCATGTTCTACTTTTTTAATTGATTCTCCGATTTGATCTACATTAAGATCCGCTGCTTTTCCAACTCTATAAACTGCGCGCGTTAATTGAGTTGCTGTGATAACAGGAATTTCATAGTGAACTGCTAATGTCTTTAACGATAAAGCAATATGCCCTAACTCTAAATGCCGAATGTCATATTTTGTGTCTGTTTTTAACAAATCTAAATAATCAATATAGATTCCGGCAATATTTTTTTGTCCATATTCACCCGAAATATCATCTAAAACCGCCATAATATCAACACTACTAATCGAACTTGGCGGAAAATATTTCATAATAATTGTGCTATTATTTTTTCGTAATTCATTTAAAATAGAATTTTTAATTTTATTAACAGCTTCTTCTTCACTTTCGGCTAAAGAAATTTCTCTAAGCATGTCTTCGGATGTTTTACTAAACATCGCCTGATAAATTCGCATTAACGATTCTTCAATCGTATTTTCTAATGTAATATAAACATACACTCTTTTTTGATCTAAAGAATTATTTTCTGAAAGCATATTATGAAATTTACTTGGAGGAAGTGTTGCCGAATTCACCATAAGATTAACTAAAAAAGTTGATTTTCCAGATCCGGAAGCACCACCGATGATATATAAACGAGATTTTTCAAATCCACCATTTAACACTTCGTTATCTAAAATAGGAAAGCCTGAAGGGGTAGTATTTTTTCTTTCATATTTCTGTTTAATCAGATTAATAACAGAACTATAATCATCTTTTTCTAAATCGAGTGAAGATGAAGCTTCAATTGATTCTCCTCTAGAAGCATCCATTAAGTCTGCATACATACTTTTAATAATCATATCATAATCATCAATTACGTCATCTACTGATGCAAAACTCCCTTCTTTAATAATATAAAGAAACTTTGACATCTTATCATAATTTTTTAACAGTGAATTTAATTTTTTTCTAAGTCGAATCTGTTTTATATCATCTTGTAGAACGTGATCTGGAACTTCTTTAATAAATCCTTCAACAAAAGAAGATAAATTTTGAAATTTTTCACTTAAAAATATACTATCTAAAATATTATTTAATTCCTTACCTTCTAATCGAAGTTCACAAATTTTTAAAAGACAATCAATTTTTGGTTTCATTATAATAGGAATTTCATCTTTATTATGCTTTATATAGAAATTTAGAATTTCTATAATATCACGATATAAAACATTATCCTTACGGATTTTGCTTTTTCCTAATACAACTGAATAACACGTATTAAGAAAACTTTCTGTGATCATTTAGTTCCTCCTTAAAATGAGAGAACCGGGCTTGATTTTAAATATGAGAATTCATCTGAATGAAGATAATGATTAATTAAATAATTACATTTATCTTCGTCTAGATCTTGAATTAGAGATAATGAATTTAAAACACTTTGAGTTTTAAAAATCTGCTTTTGTGTAGGACGACCAGAATTTAATAATTTTGTGATCGAGAACAGCGATTTTTGGAATTCATTAAAGTTACCTTCCTTATATCTATTGTATAATTCAGAGATAATCTGATCAAGCATTTTTTCAACACGATAATACATATATATCATATATAAAGATGCATATAATCTCATTTCTTTTGTAAATGAATTATTTTCTCCACCATAAAAAGTATCTGTTTCAATCAATTCAAAATTAAATTCTTTGCACATTATATTCATATCATTTCGAATGCGTTCCATTAAAGATGATTCATTTCCGGCTTTTTTATCTAAATAATTCGTTCTAATATTTACTTTTTTTAATATTCCATTATCCATAATATATAAAATACGACCTACCATGAATCCTTTAAAAATAGTCGAAGAATCATATGTAATTTCACATTTAATTTGATGTTCTTTTTCTATAAAATAAGAAAATAATTTATAAAATAAAACATCACGAAAACCAGATCCCCCTAATATATGGAATTTAATTTCTTTTCGATTATATTTTTTACATAAATTTAGAATAGGAACTAGTGGTATTGAATATAATATAAAAGGAACAATAATATCAGTTTTCATATTCGCACTTATACCACCAGTTCCAAAATATTGGAATTTTTCAAAAAAATTGTTTTCATATAATATACGATTAAATATGTTCCATAATTTAGGCGTTCTAAAATGATGAATATATATAATTTTTGATCGAATATGATCCGGAAAATTAGCAGCTTTAGTATAAGAATATAAATTTTTTCGATATACGTCGTCAAAAGAATTAAAATATTGACAGCCTGGTCCCGGTGGAATATCTAAAATAAATGCTTTCTCATAAGAATTAGGATATTCTTCTAAAAATTCATAGTAATATTTTACTAATAGATCTGATCGTTTAGCATCTAAAATACCAGTAGATACCTGAAATCCACCTGAATCTATATAATACGCTCCTTTAGAACCCATAAAAGGAGTTTGTTTGCATTCTTGTAGAATCTTATTCTTTGTCTGTTTATGAATTTCAAAATTTGATTTTAATTTAAGATTGTGTCCAAATGAATGTAAAAATTTTTGGCATGCTGTATCAAAAAAATTAGTAAGAGAAGATTCGGGAATTTGTCCCTTATTTTCGGGACTTTCCCAAAATTTTATAATAATCTTATATAGAGATTCGCAAGCCGAACAAACAAAATTACTCATTCTTTAACTATTATCCCCTTTTTAAAAGAACTAAGAGGGCTTTTAACAATGCCCTCTTAGTTCTTTTAAATTATTTATTAATAATCAATTTCTATAATTGAAAACGGTGCTCGTACATAAGGTGAAAAATAGGCAGATGCCTCTAATGCTGTAAATACTCTTTGTCTAGGATTCTTTGATTTTTTAGTCGCAAATAAAGACCCATATGCATAAGATGCACCAGAACCTACAGCTAAATACGAATCTCGTTCCATATAACCGAAATCACACGAAACTTCATATAATTTTCCTTTAAATATAATAGCAAGATTCCCTTCAAAAAAGGGAGTTTGGTTTTGGGTATTAACCCCAATAATACTCATTTCGTTAAATAATTCATAAATTTTATCTAAAGTTTCTTCAAAAGTTTTACCAATTTTATTTTTATTATTAAATCTAGAAATTGCATTTGCAATTTTAATATTACCAGTTATACCAACAATACAATCATTAGATAATTGATAAATCTTATTTTTAAAAAAGCTAATTTCAGTATCCGTAGAAACAGCAGAATCAGCACCTATGTAAATCCTGCGATTTCTTTCATCTTTAACAGCGACAACACAGGACATAAAATTCTCCTTATTTATGGGTTAAGGAAGAATAATTTTAGAATTACCTGAAACTTCTTCATCACCTCCTTCCTTATTAGATTCATTACCAATTAATACATCTGGTTCGAAAACCCGTCCACATTTCATACAAAATGCAACGGGAAAGGGAAGAATTTCTGTCTTTCCAGTTGGACTTTGAAGAGCGGAAAGCTTCTTTGCGATCATACCATGAACCCATACATTTGCTCCACAAAAGCAATGAATGGTTTCAAGTTGATTTACGTCCATATTTGCCGCCATTTGTTGTAAAAAACTTTGCATATCATTATGATTCATTTTTATCTCCTTCGATAATGCCATAAATTTCTGAAATGGCAAGTATCTTATAATGGGAATTTTCAGCGTTTTCATCTACCATGATGATTTCTTGTCCACCCCGAGGGTGGCACATAATTTTATCACCAGGTTTTACGGTTTCCACCTTTTCTCCTACGGAAAGGACTTCACATAGAGCGAAAAGGGGATTCATGCTTTCGGGTAAAATGAGCCCCGATTTTGTTTTAATTCCTTCTATCGGGATTACTTTTACAAAAATTTTATCTTCAATTGCTCTAACTTTCATCTTCGTCTCCTTTATTTAGGTTGGTTTTCTTATGTTTCTTTTTTAAATATTTTTCCTTCTTTTTTTCAAATTTCTCAGTTTCCTTCTGGCGCATATATTGCGCATTTTTTTGTTTTTCCTTGCGTTTTTGACTTTTCGTTTTATAATATAAACGTTCAAACACCTCCTTTGTAATTTCATGTTTCGATGTTTTCTTTTTAAACCTCGACATCATTTTATCAAAATCACCATTACATTCTTCTAATGTCACTTTTACACCTTCTAAACCTTGTAAATAATCTTTTGTTGGGGGTGGTACAAAACTTTCTACATTTGGTACATAAGACTTCTTTCTTTTCATTTTCTTCTCCTATAAATGAGGATTAGAGGATATAGTTGTATAATAATTCAGAGTCACGATCGTGTCAAGAACTTTTATTACTATATATATAAATTAATGAAGTATTATCCCCAATTATTTTTTTAGGAGGTGCAAAATGAAAAAAGTTAGATTGCCAAAAACAAAGCTAGGAAAAATTATATTTTACTTAAGAAATTTAGATGTTTTATTAAAATCATATCCTTCCCATATAAGCTGTTTTTATGCCTCTGAATTGAAGGAGGCATTCGTGATTAAAAAGAATAAGCTCGACCTATTATATTTATGTCTTCTGTTTATTATAACAGAGGATATAAACAGTAGTGGACTAGTATCGCAGCCTGTAAAGATAGTTCCTTTGCATCTCGAGTTAAAAAGCGCTCAGGTGCTAAGGAATATTATTCGTAGACACCCTCCTTCAAGATGGGATGTTTACGAAGAATGCAAGAAGTTAAAATTAGAAGAAAAGCACATTTTAATTAAAAGACTTCTTGCATACTGCGACAAAATCGAATTGGAAAAATTTAAAAAAACAGCCCTAGAGTATATTAAGAAAATAGTTTAAAAACAAGAGAGGTGGGAATTGATATTAAATTAAAAATCAATCCCACCTCTTTTTTTAAAATTTTAATGTATTTTTATTATTATGAATTTTTAAAATTGGCTCTAATAATAAATTATATCTATCTAACCAAGCAAATTGTAACATAGATTTTACATCTGGAATTATCCATTCTGGTAATTTAATTTCTTCATCGGGTAATGCAATTACCTCTAACGATTTATTTTTTTGTACAAATTCTTTTTGATATTGGCTTTTTATATAATCAGGAGCGTGATCTAGATCAATTCCATGTATCTTAAATAGATATCCTTTAGAACCGGGTTGAAAAGCCTCATAAACTAAATTATTCCAATTCAACATTGCATTTACGCCTTGAGGAACAACTTTATAATCTTCTATTTTCTTTGTAAATGAAATAGGTCTGGCAATTTCCTTTTTACCTTCAACAATATCTTTCATAAATTCTTTTGTCTTTGACTCCAAATATTGATGAATTTTAAGAATTGAAAAATTATCATTCTTTAAAAGAAGGGATAAAAGTTCTTCTAAACATTGCTTTGTCTTAGAAGGATAGTCAGATCTTTTTGTTTCAACTCCCATTGAAATTATTTTATCAACATTTCTTCCTTCTTGGAATAGCACATAAATTGCATATCTTTTCTTAGCTAAGAAGAGTCCACGTTTTGCAATGAATTCATTTTTTAATTCTAAATAGTTGTTATCAGGATTAACATTATGCTTTTTTATTAAATTAATAATAACTTCTTTATTTAAATAATTTTGTACTTCGTCATTTAACTTTTGTATTTTAGGCAATGCTTCATCGAATGTTAGTTTTTTAATATCAGGTAAATTTTCATAGGTAACGAATAATGAGTCTGTATCGGCTGTAATTACATTTGGGGTTTCTCTTTGGAAATCAAAGATAAGTTCTTCATATGACAATTCATTTATTTCTAAATCACCTTTATAAAAAGAATCTACTTTTTTATCAGCATATAAAATTGATGTTTTGGTGACCTCTTTGCCACTAAAGGTAATTGATTTTGCACAATCAATATTAAAAAACCTAAAATAATTATTTCCAAGAATACCGTAAATTGAGTTCGCAAGAACTTTATACACCTTTTGTTTAATATCATAAAGGTTTTCTTTATCTTTATCACCTTGAGTCATTGCTTCAAACATTTTATTTTTATAAATTTTTCTAGATGAAAGTAGATCTTCTAAAATTTGACTATAATAAGATACTTCTTTTTCGTGTGGTAAAAAGAAACATCCATTAATCGTAAATATAAGTTTCTTTTCGTTTATTAAATTCAATAATTTTTCTTTTGAGATAATATGACGCGTTTTAGCGTAAAATGGATCGACTATGATTTCAATATTTTGTGGAAGTTTATTTCTGTTATATGCCAAATAATATCCAATTTTTGGATCAGTTACTTTAAATGCAAATGTATTAATTCCAATATTATAAGTTCGAATTAAACTTGGATATAGTGATGTAAAGTCAAAATCTACAACGAATTTATGTAATCCCTTAATTGGTTCTTTCACAAACGCACCTTCAAACTTTTCATTTTTTTCACTGGAAACTGAATTTCTTACAGCTAAACCTTTTTCTTTTAAGAAATAAATAATTAAAGAATCTAATTGTGGCAATGCACTCATAGAAGATGAAAAGCAGTTTTTAGTAATTAATCTTAATTCATTTAAAAGTTGAATATGCTTTAATTTATTTTCCAATTTCTCTAATAATTCAGTATCTCGAATGTTATATAAAATTGCTTTATTTACATCTTCCTGGAACATTTTGTTAAAATTTGTTCCGCTATCTAATTTCGTTTCATCTAATTCAATTTGTGCAATTGTCCCTAACCTATAATTTTCTTGTTTTGTAAATTCAAACATTTTATAAAGATCTAATTGGTCGACACAAATAAATCCAGCGATATAAACAAGATTTTTTTCAGGATTTAAGAACATTTCTTCAAAGGGAGATAATAAAGTATTCTCCAATCCTACTTTCGGCATCCGATTGTAAATATATGGAAAGTCGAATCCGTTTGTATTCCATCCTGTGATAAAATCAGGATTTAATTCATGAACATCTTTAATAAATCTAGCTATTAATTCCTTTTCAGAATCACATACAATTGTATTTTCAACAGTAATATTATTTTTAATTCCAAAAAGTTTTGGATTTAAAATATATGTTCGTACCAGATCTTTATATTTAATCGTTATTAAACATACAGGATAATTGGCCTCATTTGCGTGAGGGAATTCTTTTGAATCACCAGAATAAATCTCAATATCGAAAAATAAAATATTATAATCCTTAACTTCAGGCTCGCCTTTACTAAAATAGTAGTAATCCTGTGTATGCTTTACTTCAATTTTGATATCACCTTCGTATGTTGTTTCAGGAGGAAGGTTTTTACGTTCATTATAAGGAACAACAATGGGGGTCAAATTTGAATAAGGGACGATAGGACGATTATCACCTTGATTTAATTTATAGCAAATATAATCATCATTCTCTTTATGAAAGATTTTATTTCCATCTTTATCTCTAAAGATAAAGAGAACTTCATTTGTTTTCCATAAAAATTGGACATCAACTAATCTATATTTTTCAGTATAAAATTTACTAGGGATTGCATACCGTGATATATAATCTTTACTTGATTTTTCTTCCTGATTAATTTTAATTTCCTTTTTTTCTTTTTTTGTTTGTTTTTTTTAACTTTTGTTTTTTGATTTCATCAATTCCTAGTGATGAAATCATATTATTTAATAAGTTTTTTGTTTCTAATTCTTTAATTAGAAGATCAATTTCTTCATTATTTAAAAGAGGGAATTTTTCTTTTAATTTAATTTTTAATTGGTCTTCTTTTTGACTAAAAAAATTAATAAATTGTTTTTTTGCTTTTGCTTTAATAATATATTGTTTAATGAATTTAAGTAATTCATCTTTAGGTAAAGAATGAGTATGAATATTATTTATGTATTTATTAAAAAATAAACATAATCTAGGTTCTAGAAGAAATTGATTAAGAATAAATGGAATACTTATTGGGGTAGATGATAAAATCTGTTCGTCGGGGATTTGAGAATTAAGTTTATAATCAAATAACCAATTTGAAAACTGTGTAAAAATACTAGCCATCCGCCATCTCCATTACAAGATACATAACCCATTTCGAAAGAGATGGTGCGTAATCATATACGCTCTGATCTTCTCTTGGATCTTTCCATTTAGAAATATGTTTACCAATTGTTTCAATAAGATCTTCTCTTGATTCATATTTATATGTCAATGGATAAATTTCTTCATATGCAAAATTATCTGGAACAATTGGAATACATCCCATCTGAAATGCCTCCATTGCTGCGTAACCATAAGTATCATCTTTAGATGTAATTAAAAGTATTTTTGATTCACCTAAAAAAGAATAATATTCTTCCCAAGATGAACATTTTTTTCGTTCAATTTTTAAACCGAAAAAATTTTCGACATATTTTTCTAATTTTTTATTGATTTTTTGTTTAGAATTCCGACTAACTGAGATGATCTCATATTTTTTAGTATAAGATCGTGTTCGATATTTGTCAATGATGGGGTTATAAGGGAGTCCTTTAATTAATTTAATTTTATTTTTCTTAACTTTTAATTTATCTAAAAGTAAATTTTTATGGTAATATGTTGATACGAAACATTTTTTAAAAAGATTTATTTGTCCTTGTTCCAATTTTCGTTTTTGAATTCTCGAATTGCTAAAATAGTCATACCTATTGATAGAAGTAGCATGAACATATCCATAAAACGGAACCTCCAAGAAATGAGGAATGATATTCCCAACTAATCCTGGGAAACTTACATCTAATATTAGAACAATATCATCCCTCGTTGGATTTAATTTTAAAAACTCCTCTATTTGTTTGGATTCAAATTCAATTGAGGATTTAACTGGTGAAAAATTAGTTATATTATTAGATTCGTTATTTGTTATAGTTGGATTTAAAACTACAACTTCAGAAAAGTATTTTTCAAATTCAGAAGGTAGAAATTGTAACCACCATTCTTGGTATCTTAATTTTGTTGGATATTGCGGAAATAAGATAAGACGTTTATTAATCATGTTTAACAATCCATTTACAATATCCTTCAAACAAAAAATATTTATGATCCATTTTCCATAATGATGATTTAGATTTATAATATTTATTTAACCAACTTTCTTTTTCTTGTGGATTAGAAACCTTATGAACATATCTAGCTTCCATATTAATAGAATAAAAAATTACATTATAATTATGTATTCTTAATAATTTTTCTCCGTAATGACCCCATAAAATATGGTCATGATGTTTTTCAGTAAAAGGGTCTGGAAAATAGAATGTATAAGAAGGATTTAATAAATGGGGAGGTAATGTATAGTCATATAATTCTAGATAATACTTTTTAATGTTAGGAAGATCATAACATACGTATTTTGACTCTTCGCAATCTTCACCATAAACAATTTCTATTTCATTATTCAGATTTTTTAAAATTTCAAAGCAGCCAATAATTTCATCGTCGCCGTGCGGTGAAATTATAACATTTTTCATTGTTGCCTCCTTTAATAAATAAAGGAACCGACCATACTACGATTATATACCATAGTATGGTCGGTTCGTCAAGCTAACATTCACTTTTTAAACTTGAGTCATAAAATTTAATAATTGATATAATTCTAATCGACAGGCATTATGATTCATAAAATCTCCATGTAATGATGAAATACACATTTTATCAACATAATAAACAATGGCTATTCCTTCAATCGAGCCTCTTTTTTGATTATCATAATATTTAAAAATTACTTCATTTAATACGCCAACAAAATTTCTCATAACTTGAATATTTTCTTTTAATAAATTATTTTTTAAATAAAAATCGATTACTTCATGTACAATATTATCTAAATTTTCTAAATTAGAATCTGTTATTAATGCAATATATAGAGGAAACCCTAAACGCGTATATTTTCTAATAATCATTGGCGAATAATGTTTATTTAATAATCGTGTCGAACAATTTTGATCTGATGTAATTTCATTTTCTTTTTTCACAATTTCACTGAGTAAATCTTTAACGTTCAGATTCATCTTTTTCTCCTTTAAAAAATTTGATCAAAAATATAACAACCACATTCCGGACAATATTTTATCCCAACTTTACTTTTTGTTCCACATATTGGGCATTCAATTTTTTCTCTTGATTTAATAATATTTTGAACTGGTTTATTTTCATATTCACCTTTTAATCGAATAATCAAAACATTTGGTTCAGATAAAATACCTACTGAACTTTCTGAAAATTTTTCAAATGTTTCAGATCCTTTTACTGTAATTCCATTATCTTCTTTATTTAAAGAAGATTCATAAGAAACATTATAGGTACAACTTGAATATGATACATTTATATCAGCATTAATATTATATGGATAATTAAATTTATAATCTAAATTAATATATGGGGAAATTGTACCATTATCATAATAGATATAAATTGGGGTAGGGTAAATATAATAATTAGTATGCCAATATGTTGAAATATGTTCTTCAAATTGATATTCAATTCTTATAAAACCATCATCAATTCTGTCACCACGATGATCAGATATTTTTTGTGTTTTTTTAATAAATTTAAATTTATTTCTTATTGTATTATCTGAATTTAAAAAACCGTTCAATTCAAAAGTTTTGTTTGGTTCAATAATAATGAACTTACCATTCAAAACATCATCACCGTCAATAGATACTTTCACAACGACTTTTCTAGCATCTAAATTTTTCATAAAAATAGAGTATTCAGAATTAAATGGAATATATACCACATCTGAAAACTCTTTCAAAAACTTACCATTACACTTAATGGATGCTACAAACTTATTTTGATATACCATGATATTACCCTCCTCGGGATACCCGGCAGATCCCTGTATTTTTAACCGGGTTGGGATTTTTAATAAATTTATATAATGTTTTTTATTATATCATTAATTTCTTGGTTTATATCATCAGATAAATTAATTTTAGAATACATTTCTATTAATTCTTTTTTTCGTTTATCAACAATAGTAAGAAGTAAGTTAATAAATTCATTTGTAAATTCATTAGAAACTTCAAATCTTTTATTATTAATTTCCAAAAATATTATATTTTGTTCTGGCGTATCTCTATAATTAATTAAATAATTAAGAGCCGAAAGATATGATTCATATTCTTTATATAGAAATAAAAAAGTTTTAATAGAAGCTGTTTTATTTCTGATCATATGTTTCCTCTTTATCTTTTAATAACTGTTGTAAATCATCATCTAAATTTTTTATTTTTGAATATAATTCTTTAATGAAAGCTTGTCTCGTTTCTTTTTGAGAATCAAAATTACTATCATATTGCGCTAATATCCATTGAATTAAACGTGATAATTTGATTATTATTTTTGTATATTTAATAAATAATTTTGAAAAAAATGAAATGCTTGTAGAAATAAAGGTAAAATTTGCTAAACTAATAAAAGAGATAATAGTAGCAATTAACCAAGGATAAAATATAACAGGATTTGAATATGAAATTATAGACATAGTTATCGAAATTACAAATACAATCCCGCTAATAAATTGTGATAATTTTATAAAAATTGATTGATTTTTCAATTTTTAAAAACTCCATTTAAGGGATTTTAAATTTATTCCCCTTATAATTAAAAATCTCTAAATTACTATTTCTTAATATGAATTCAGACATCTTATCATAATAAGAAAATTCAGTTACATATATCTCTTTAATTCCTGCTTCAAGTATCTCTATAAGACAATCTTTACAGGGGATATTACAAGTAAGAAATAATTTTCCATTTTTTGTAGAAACACCTAACTTCGCTGCTTTTAATAAAGCATTTCTTTCAGCATGAACTGCCAAACAATATTCTAATCCTTCACCAGATTTAAAGCCTAATATTCTACGCGGGCATGAATTTTTTTCAAAATTTTTCAAATCGTTTCTTTGTTCTCTAGTAAAATTATCACCAAATTCCAATCTTTTATCACATTCTGGTAAAGGAAAAGGCGGACCATTAGTAGCCGTAGTTATAACTACGGTATCAGAATTAGTTAAAACCGCACCAATTTGACGAGAAAAACATCTACTTTTTTTAGCAGTTGCATATGCTATTCTTAGCATTGAATTAGCCAAATTTAAATCAACCATGAATTCAATTTCCTTTCTCACTAAAAAGTGAGAAAATTTTTTCCAAAAAAATCATTATTTCGTTTTTCTTTTCATCATTAATATTATGTAAAATTTTATCAAAATGAATAAAAATACATCCATTATAATATAGATTTATATTCATAAAGATATGATCTAATTCTATAATATATTTTTCATAGTCATTTGTATGTAATTCTTCTATAATTAACCCTGGAACATTCTTTTTTATAAAGAATGCAATTTCATTAATATTTGAAATATGGTGACTGTTCTGGTCGAACATCATATGTATTGGCCTCTTTATCTTCACGTATTTGAATAAAAGATGGATGTCTTAATGTAAGACTTTTATCTTTTCCTATTTCTATATATTTGTTATTATCAAACTTATATTTTGGCGTATCTGTTAACATTTCTTCAGAAAATTCTATTTCTATTATGTATTTAGGATGAACAAATACTTCTTCATTTGTTTCATATAATTTAATTTCTTGCAATTTATTAAAAAAATTTAATCTATCGGTACGAGAAAATCCTGTTCCTACTTTTGAAGATAAACGAAAGTATCCATCTTTGTCAATGAAAGCTGTAATTAGATAAGATATTTCTTTTTTAGGCCATGAAGGCATCTTTTTATTTCCAAAACCAATCACAACAAGATCTAATGTTGATTTATATTTTATTTTAATTGCTTTCATAGAATTAAATTCTCGCACGACTATACCATCAAAACCCATTTGATCTTGATATTCTTTATAAACTTCAATAATTTTATTAAATGTACCAAAGTAAAATTTTGGTAAATGTACATGAGGTAAATCTTTTTTAAATATATTTAATAAATTAGTTATCGATTCAGAATATTTTGTTATCAATTTATTATTAATAAATAATATATCAAATATATAAAAATGAATTAATAATGCATTATTTTCTTTATCTGGTGTTTTGATAATTGATTGTGATTTATTAAATGGTAATATAGTATTATTAACTTTAGCAACCAACTCTCCTATTAAAATAATAGAATCTATTTTTTGTTTATTTAAAAACTCTAAAAGTTCAGTTTTGACTGGTATATCATTTTTAATAATTCTTCCGGTTTTAGTTTGTAAGATTAAATCTTCACCCTTTTTATAAATTAATGCAGCTAACATTCCATCATATTTAGGCGCAATGATACATTTTTTATTAAATTTTCTTTCATTACTTATGAAATCATTATATTTAATTTCTTTAAATTTTGTTATTTCTCTCCATAATTCAGGAAAATTTTTCATTTATTAAAATCCTCATTATAAAATACGGGCATGATTTTGATTAAAAATACTCAGATCATTAATTGATACTTCCATACATTTTAATCCCCATATAGATAAACTTCCTTTTGTAATATATCCACCTCTATATTTATTAGGAGATAAATCAAGATTAGGAACTCTAGTTGTTCTTTTATATTCAATTGTATATTTTGTATATAATTTGGCTTCGTTTAATTTATAACGTAAATATTCTCTGATTTTATCAATAATAATAGGTTTTATAAAATTACAAACAATATGAAATGATTGTTTTCCTGAATATCGAATTTCGACGGAATCGATTAATTCAAATTTTAATGCCTCTTCGTATACATCAAATGCGGCCAATTTAGCTTTTCTAAAATCATCTGTATCAATATCTATAATTCCAAAAGATTCTACTTTCTTCATTGTTGAATGAATAGACACAACTCTACCATGTATATAATCATCATATGTTTGAGGAGTTAATCTTATAAATTTGGTATTTTTACCTTTTCGTTTAATGATAAATTTATTTAAATCTACTGCAATATAAAAAAAGAGGTCACGGTTTCGGACCTCTTCTAAGATATTTAATTTATTATTTTGATAATAATTCCAGATATCTAGTTCTGTTAATCCTTTAGAATAAAATTTATTTTTTATAAGAACTGTATCCGGATGCTCTGGATAAGCCATAATAATCAATCTCCATTAATTTTAATCCATTTATAATATACTCCCATTGCCCAAGAATACGTATAAAAAATAGAGAGGGCAAACATACCCCATTGTTGTTGGTGAAACGTTTCAAATAACCAAAAAGGTTGACTTAACATACCAAAAATATATCCCCACCGTGACCATTTTTCAGGTCTAGAAACAAACCAAATAGCTAAAGCACTAAAAACTAAAATCCCAGTCTGAATCATTTTATCCTCACTTTCTGCGAATAATATATGTCATAATATTAGGTTGATTCATATCCCATCTATATCGAATAATATCTTCTGGTGTACCTTTATATAATAAAAGGTAATCATATGCCGTAATCCATTTTTCAAATGCTACATCATCAAAATACCAAATATGTTCATTTGGTCGGTAATGTCTCCACTCAGAATTAATTCCTTCTTTTGGAGGATGTGGAACACTAAAAAAGCCATATTCAAAATTTATTTTCCATAAATCATCAATATCTACAAAATGTTCAATAACATCAAATGCCAATAAAATATCCCATTTGATATTATAAACACTATTGGAATCAATTGTTGTATAAATAGAATCTAAAACATCAAAACCTTCAACTTTAATTCCTTTAGAATACCATGATGCCATTAAAATACCATTACCTGGACCTAATTCTAATATTTTAGATTTTCTAAGTTTTTCATATGGAACGAATGCTGAAAGTAATCCTAATCTAAGAAAGGCCATTTCAATATTTGTTTTACTATTACGAATTAAATAATTAACATCATATCGTTTATTCATTTTATCATAATCAATATCCGATTGATACCACATTCCAAATTCATTCTGTTTAAGCTGCATTTTCCATCTCCTTGTTTAATTCTAAGGCAATTTCAGCTTTTTCCAATAATTTTTCCATTTTAACTAAACATTCATTTATATCTAAATTAAAATAACAAGTTCTATCACATTCTTCCCATGCCATCTTAAAACATGGTCCACACTCCGCTTCTCCCATGATTGATTCTGTATATAAATCAATCGGAGATTGACGAATCACTGGTGGATATGCCCCGTGAATATGGAAACATGGAACACGAACACTTGTACTAATTGGAATCATAGATGTGTCAGGACAAATAGCTGCTTTTGCCAAAAATGTTAAAGCAACTGAAAAATATATATTTTTTGAGTGCATTGAAAAATTAAAAACATTTTTATTGGATAATTTTTTAATAAATTGATCGTGAATATTTTTCATCGATGGTTCATCAGTAATTACAATTGGTAAATTAAACTTTTCTAATTCATTAATAAATGGAATCCAAAATTCATCAGGTGGCGTTCTATTTAAAGCAGAAGCCCGCTTTTGAATAATAATAAATTCTTTTTCTTTAATTCCCCATTCATCCAATATAGATTTACAATATTGAATCGCATTATCATCTGGTTTCTGATAAGGCATTAAATCTTCTAAAGTTAAATCATTTAATCCCAACCATCTCGCAAATAGCTCATATGCATTTAAATATTTAGATTCTAATGTTCTTTCAATTACACCCTCAAAAATTCCATGATAATCACTTTTAATTAAGGCATTTAAAGTAAATGGAAAAGTAATCACATTATCGACTGACTCCCATGATTGAACCATTAAATGAAAGGATGGTCGTGTGGCAAAAATAATTTTAGAATTTGGATACCTTCTCTTAATAATATTAATTGCGGGCTGTATATAAATTAAATCTCCAATACCACCTAATCTTGAAATTAAAAGATATTTTCCATTAACATCCTCACCATTATATGGTCTATAAAGTTTTTCAAAAGATTTTTTTGATTGACGTACGAATTTAATTTTTTTCTCTTCTTCATCTCTCTTTAAAGAATAATAAATTCCAGTGGGGACAACATAATCTTTACCTTTATAAAAGATATATTTATCAATATTATTGATATAAAATTGAAAATCTCGGATAGAATTTACAACCGTATATGACGGAACAAATTTTTCTCTATAGAGAGAAAGAGGAACCATATATCCAATTTTTGATAACTCATTCATAACGTGTTCTTTAATATAATTCTCCATTAAACATCTCCTTTTTTTAAAAATTTAACCGCTAATAACAGTTCCCGATCCTGTGATTATTTTACCATTTAAAGAGGATGATAAAACTAAACTTCCGACCATCGCACATGGCATACCATCAACTATATGAGTTGATGATCCTGTAATAATTTTTCCAGTATGACCGCATGTTGCTTGAACTGTATCTCCAATTCTAGCGGTAGGCATTCCTTCTGTCAATACAGATCCAGACCCCGTAATAATTGTTCCTGTGACAGTCAAAGGGCTTTTATGACTATAGCATATTCCTTGAAATTGAGATCCTAATGTGGCAACTTGAGGCATTGTTAAGATACCACCTTATTTTCAAATTGATCTACAAAAGATTGTAATTTTGTATTTTCAGTTTCTAATTGTGTAATTAATTCTTGCTTTTTTGTAATATTTGCATCTATTCCATATGTTCCATTTTGATCAATCGGATGAGTAATTTGATCATATGTCAAATTCCATTCATTCATAGCATTTAACAATGTTTGATTATTATCCCATCCTGGACCAGATCCACCATTATATGCATAACCAACAACTTGTGTAGTTCCCCCTCCTCCTTCGCCTCCTGTATCAACATCTCTAACAATCGCCCATTTATCCACTTGACTTTTAGAAGTAGTTCCACCAAAAGTTGAAGTTTTGTCATAATAAACATAATCTATATACCATACATTAACTCCTTCTGTCGCATCATGAGTATTATTCCAATCTATATTCATTTGATCTCTTATATTTTGAAGTTCAGTTTGAATCTCATTTTCATTAGGAATCATAACTTGATTTACCAATTCATCTCTTTTATTTTGTAACTCTTCAATTTCTGTATTTAATTTATAAATAGATTGTGAATTTAATTTTATTTTTTCTTTATATTCATTTACCATATTTACTATAGTTGAACTAGTTATTGTTGAAGGCATTTATGAAGATACTCCGATTCTTCAAAAATTTTTTTTATGATTGGTTTTAATAAAGGATCTATTTGATATTTTTCTAATTCATTATATGAAAGCCAATAATAAGTGATGTGTTCTTCGCTTAATTGTATATTAAAATCTTCAGATATAGTTATTACGTATGTATATAAAAAATATGAATCGTTTAATTTTAAACGGCCCATAAAACATTTCTTATATGAAGATAAATCTAATTTTAATCCAATTTCTTCAAAAACTTCTCTTTCTAAACATTTTATAAATGTTTCAGAAAATTTTAATTTACCTTTAATAAATTCCCAATAGTTTCCAAAACGTACATTAGGGCTTCGCTGAAGGATCAATATTTTCGGTATACCATTTATAACTTTTAGGATAACTAAGCCAATGACGTTTACCATTTTCAAAATTCCTTGCCAAAAAAACGTGTTTAATAAAATCGGCGGCATGAAGATTATAACTAATTGCTTCGGGACTATTATGTATATTATTTGAATGATGTCTCCAATAATATCCAATTTCAGGATATGTAAGCCAAATACCATTTAATATAATTAACTGTTCTAAAATAAAATCTGCACGGTATTTCCAATTTTTAATTTCATCTAAATATTTTTCGACATATTCTCTTTTCATAATAATACAATTATTTGGAATCGTTTCAAACTTTATATCAAAACGTTTCCATTTTTTTCTATAATTTGAAGAGTAGCCTTTATGTGTTCCATCTTCATTAACTACTTCTTCCCATGCATATATTCCACAAATATTTTCTGTAGTATCGTAATTTTCCATAAATTCTAACATTTTATCATAAATACCTGGTACAACATAATCATCAGGGTCTATTTTTGATACATATTTACTTGTTCCTTTTTTATACCCATCATAGCGACCTTTACCGATATGTTTTTCATAACCATCAACAATATAAATATTTATATTTTTATTTGTTTCTAATGATTTCAAACATTGTTCAAAATATTTTTGATTTACATTATATTTTATAATATGTACATCAATCATTTTATTTCTCCTCCCACTTTTCTCGTAAATACCATTTGGCATTTTTCGGATTTTTTAACCAATTTTCTTTACCTAAATTAAAATCTTTCATATTAAATATTTCTTGAATAAAAGAATAGGATTTTCTTGTATATTCGTGAGTATGATTTTGTTTATGTGTATTTTCTGCATGAATTCTCCAATTATAACCAACTTTAGGATATAATATCCAATCTCCATTTAAACTTATCAAATTTCTTAAAATATATTCAGATCTATATCTCCAATTTTTAATTTCATCTAAATATTTTTCAACATATTCTCGTTTCATAACACAAACATGATGAGGAACCCATGAACTTTTAATATCAAATTTTTTCCATTCCTTATTAATAGAAATATTATATGCTATATGATTTCCAATTTCATTTATTTTTCGTTCATACGTATATATTCCACAGAAATTATTTAAATTTTTATTTTTTATAAAATATAAAATTTCATCAAAAATATTTGGTTCTGGATAATCATCTGGATCGACAAATGCAACATATTCATTCGATCCTTTTTGAAATCCTTCATATCGACCTAATCCTATATTATTTTTATAACCATATAAAAAATGTAATGCAATATTTTTATTTGTTTTTAAAGAGTTTAAACATTCATCAAAATAATTTTGCTTTATATTATATAAAATAATATGGACATCAATCATTTTTATTTTACAAAAACTCTAAAAGCTCTTTCATCTGAAACAGTCCCATCAGATACTTGAACCGTAAAATTATAGTATGTATTTATAATTGGTGACGTAATTGTTAATAATCCTGAAGAAGAAACACTAACTTCTGGAGGACCGGATAATAAAGTATATGTTAAAGAATTTGTTCCATTATAATATGAAGTTAAATTATATTGAATATTACCATTTGTATCTGTTATTAATTCTTCTGGTAAATTATATAATTTTAAGATTGTATCCGTTGTAGTATAAGTTAAAATTGGAACAATACCTGAATACATTTCCGCTATAATTGATTGTGGAAAACCACCATTTGTGTATTTAATTATAGAATTAATTGTATAAATATTCTTATTTATATAATCTAAAACTTTTTTATTTCCGTAATATTCAAATAAAATATATTGATTGCTATTATCTTCATTAATTTCATACCATGTAAATACTAAAGAATTAGTATTTAAATTTATAGAAAATGTTTCGTTTAATGTATTAAAATCATTAAATGAAATATATCCTTGTGGGTCTGTAATATAAAAATCAGGTTCTCTAATTGTAATATGTGATGCTGTATATGTATGAGGTGAAAGAGGATGAGATAATGTTATAGTATCTATTAAATTAAAATTAATGGGATCATATTTTTTAATGATAGAATCTCCACCAGAAGTATTTCTAATTACAATATATAAATTTCCAGAAGAATCTACATTTGAATGTACAGCAAAAGCATCTATGCTATTATAATATATTATTTCTAAATCTGTGTTCATTTTAATGACTCTATAATCATAACTTGTATAATCATACATCCAACAATAAAGAATAAAATATCCATCAACGTAATTAACACCTATATAATCTCTAATTATATTTGGTTCATTAACAAATCTATTTTGTTTATATAATAAATTAAATTCAGAATCAAAAACATGGATCATTATTAAATAATAAGTTCTAGAAAAAACATAAATAATATTATCAATTTGAAAAATATTAAAATAAGTAATAGAATCATTTAAAAATTCATAATTTTCATTATTTTTAATAATATATTTTAAAGTTGGTCTTGAGAAGGTATTTTCATATACATAAACGATTTCTTTAACTGCATCATACGAAACATAATACGGCCAATTTGAGACATGATTGAATAAACGAGCAAATTGATCGTCATTATGAATACCAATATCACCATAACTTTCAATAAATGTTAATGTATTTTTATCTACTTTATAATACATTGTATCATCAATAACATATAAATAATTATCATTTTGATCAGAAAAGATTGCAATTGGAAGATGTTGTTTATGATTAATTATGAAAGTATTAGATAAAAGTAAATTCATATCAAAATCATATTTTTTAACTGTAACATTTTCAAACGATCGTGCAAACGAATAAATATAATCCTCATCTACGTAAATAGAACCATTAGAGAAACTATCGATAGAATATTTTTGAATTAAATTATTTGTATTTTTATCTATTTTGTAAATATAAGTAATTGATTGATCATCATAATCTAATGTTATTAAAAATATATAAAGATTTGTAACAAAAACAGTCGGTATATATTTATTTTTATCTAATTCATTATTATCAGATATATACAATAATTCTTCTGTAGTAAAATCAGAAGATTTATATAGGTAAACTTTATAATTGCCAAAAGAAGATGTATCTTGCCTTATATAAAAAAAGTTATCAGAAGAGGAATCATAAAAAGCTATTTTTGGTAAAAAGTATATATTATCAGAAATTATATTGGTTATGTTATTAGTTGTAACATCTAGTTTTTTAATATATTTTTTTGATCCTGGCAAATTTTCTCTAGATACATAATATAAATATGGATATTTAAATCCTATAATACTTATAATATCATGATTTTTTATATTTTTATTAAGTTTTCTATAAAGATCCACTTTTTGATTTTGAATATTCATTAAACCACTATACCAATCGTTAGTTATATCTTCTCTAACAATAACTTTATATAAATCAGAACTATCAAAAGAGAAAGCTAAGAAATTAGAATCCATAACTGATACTTGAAAACTTTGTTGATCATAAATATTTGGATCATCTGCATCTTCAACTTTAACAGTAACCATATATGTTTTATTACTTTCATTTAAAGTTGGAATGATTGTTATTTTTCCGGTAGAATCAATTGAAATAGATTCTAATGATGTTGAATCATTAATTTCAGAAGATGAAATTGAATAATTTAAATTCAATATATTATTTGATTTTGTTACTGTAGTTTGATAGGTAAAAGTTTTATTAACTTCTATAAATTGATTATAAATAGGATATAAATCTAATTGAACGACATCAATATTAAATGTTGTAAAATTTGTTGCATCAAATAGATCTTTTACAGTTACTGTGACCGTATTTAAATAATCAATTTCATCATAGATTGGTCGAAATATAATTAATCCGGTAGAATCAATTGAAATATCTGGACCATAAGGTTCACCATAATCATAATCAAATCCATACTCCACACTATTTTCTAATTTTATAGAATATATAATTGAATCACCATCCGGATCATATGCGTTTGTCTGATATGTAAATACATCTGTATATTTAATTTTTTGGTTCGGAATTGAATTAATTACAGGGGGATTATTATAAATAATTAAATTAAAATCAGTTGTTGCAATATTTCCGCTAGAATCTGTGACTCGTACCTGTATTTGATGGGTTGCGTCATCGTAATTTGATGTATCATTAATAATACCTGTCGGATCAATATCATAGACAGATGGTTGATATGTTATTAGCCCTGTTGAATCAACATTAATTGTGTTTGTTAAACTTGTAGAATCCGCAAAATATTCTACAATATCATTATTGGGATCTGTTGCTTGAATTTGATACGTAAAAGTTGTTCCTACATGAACAGATTGTGTCGGAATTGGTAAAATTTCTGGTTTAGGTGATAAAATCTGAATGTTAAATGTTTCAGTTTCAAATAATCCTTCTTCCTTCATCAGTTGCGGTTATTTTAATTTGATAAGTACCTTCTGGTGTGTCATTTTCAGAAATGTAAGTAAATGATTTTGTTATGTTATCAATTTGAATATTTCCAGTTAAGCCAGGAGTTAATAATTCATATGTAAAATTAACTGTATCCGGGGTCTCATCTGTGTAATTAAATGCAAAAGAAATAGTATCACCTTGATAAACAATTTGATCTGGAATTGGACTCAAAATTGGTGATTTATTATCAGAATAAACACGAAGCGTATATATCTGAGAATCAGATAGATTATATTTATCATATACCGTAAATTTTACCGTATGATCTCCGATATCAGAAAATTGAATATTATTCCAAGTGATCGATCCCGTAAATGGATCAATACCCATACCTTCTGGATATTCATTTAATTCAAATCTAAATGATTCATTTGGATCTAAATCCTCTACCTTAACATTATAAATATATTTTTCTTTATAATTAACTCTGTCAGGTGGCACACTAACAATTTTAGGTGGATGTGTAAAAAATTCTTTATTTAAAGGTTTATAAACAAAAAGTTCGATAATATCACATTCAGAATATCTTCGGTCAACATTATATAAAATTATATTTCCTGTTTCATCATCATATCCATAATCATCATAATAATTTAAAAATCCATTTTTTGTTCCTACCATTAAATACAAAAGAGCAAAATTATTTAGTGATTTATGAAAATTAAATTCTGTATTTAACGTAATATAATCTTGAGTTTCTTGTTTTCTTTCGTTATTACATGATAAAATCGATCATAAAATTGTAAATGAATTTTTTCTTTTAATTTAAAAGGAAAATTTGGATTATGAATAATAGCATTCGTATCAATTGTATGTTTTTGATAAATTTTATTTAAAGGCGCATTATTTAATGGTGGTGGTTTGCTTCCACAACCTGTTTTTACTTTATTGTCATCGTTATCATCTTTATTTTGAGTCAAACAATCGGATAAAACAGTATTTGGTTCTGGTTCTTTAGGTTGTTGTATATAACCCCCTACCCTAATATCAAAATGGAAAGAATTTGCACAAAAATTAGAATCGATAAACATATAACTTGGAACTTCTATTTCATATTCTAATGTAACCCCCAATTTCCAATCTGTTAAAGAATCCGTACCCCCATATCTATCGGAATTATCTGAAATTCCTGTCATTTTCATTATTGGTTTAATTGTGACAGGATATGCCATTTCATTTCTATTTGTCGTTTTAATTAAATATTGGGTAAATCCATTTGCTTCCCAATTAATTGGATAACTTTCTCCCGTAACATCATTTTCATATTGATATAATTTAAGTTCATCTGGCAAAATAATCAAAGAATTAAAATCAAACGGCATTACCCATCTATCTGGACCAGAGAAAAATTGCATATATAGAAATCTAAGATCCGTGTATTCGTAATATGAATTAACGAGATTTATTAATTCGATTTCTCCCTTAATTCTTGAAAACCCAACGATTAATCTGACATTAGAATCATTATAAATCGGAATATAAATTCTTTTAATAAATCCTGATCCTAAATTGGGAAATCTCCACAATTGGATTGCACTTGTATTAGGATCTGCAAAATTAAAATCACCAGATGGATTTAAAATAATAGCCGGGAGATTCGGCTGATCGATCTCCCGGCCATGTTCATTTTGAGATAATAAATATGCTACTGCTTTATCATATGTTCCTAATAATTTATATTCAAATCTAGGATAGAGATCTACAAAAAAATCTAACAATGCTTTATAATAAGCAGTTAATACATTATGTACAAATGAATAATGATAAACATTACTTGGAGGAATGGTCATATCCTGTAAATCCTCTATTTACTATAATATTTTCACATATTTCCCTCTCTTCCTTTTTGTTTCTCACCCTAAATTTCTCCACATTTTAATAATTAATCCAATAAATTAATCGATGAGATATCATCAAAATCAATTTTTTCTGATAACACCTCTTTATGTTTATAAAAGGTCAAATTATTTTCATTCTTCATTTCTTTCTCAACTAGACCCACAAAATCTTCAAACGTAATATTTTTTGATTCTAAAGAATTCCATACTCGAATTGCAGCTTGAATATTATCAGGCAAAACTGAAATATTAAATACTGAATCTGTGATAGTAACAGTTGAAGTTATATCCAAAACATTTTCTAATTTTTCACGAAATTCACGTACATCATCTTTACCTGTTTCTGGCACATCAGCAAATACATAATCGATGTATTTAATAATTGGTTTTCTTCGCTTTCTTTTTGGCTTGTCTTCATCTAATTCATTTTTATGTAAATAAAGATTTAAAATATCTTCAGGTATAGTATTATTTTTTTGAATTAAATTTTCTCTGGTTAAATCAGATTTTCCGGGAATCAGTTCCAATTCAGTTTTAATAATTTCTGGAATATGATCATATTCATATTTTTTACCGTATTCTAAACAAATTACCTTTTTCCAAAATTCTTGGAAGGGGATTACAACAGCAAATCCTTTCGTAACAAATTCTTTTGCAAACAATTCCATTTGTGATTCTGAAATCGGTTTACAATCATATTTGTTTAAAATTTCTTCATATGGAGCGAAGAAACCATTGTTCTTCATTTCAATGAATTTCTTTTGAACACTATCAATAATAATTTTATGATCAATATCTTTAATAAACGGAATGATAAATGGATCAGTTAAAGTTCTAAATCTAATATACATTAGAGAATAATTTTGCATAGCATCGGAAGTACGTTTAGATAATAACGTTTTCATTATCCGAACGTATCCCGAAATAATTAGAAATTCATATGCTAGATTAATATTCTCAATAGTTGTTTCTTCTTTATTTATCGGAAGATCATAAAATGGAATTTTATCATTTACTGGGAGTTTATTAATATATGCTTTTACGTTTTTCAAATAAACTAAAGATGATAATAAATTAATATCTTTAACCCATTTTTCATCAAGTCCGTCTAATGGTTTAAATGAATCGTTTTTAATTTTTCCTTTTAAATAATCCATAAATTCAATAACAGAATATGCATTTTTAATAGATGCAGTAAATGATTCTAAATTAGAGATATTTTTAAATATCTTGGGAATGATAAAAGTATCTGGTTGATGTTTATTATCATTAATATTTTGGTTTATATCTGGTAAATCAATATTTATTGATTTTGCTATTTCCATTATATCATCATTCATTGTATCTAATTTATCGGTATCTATCGGAATATCCGAGATATCCAAATCTGAATTGTTGGAAATATCATTAGAATTTGATTCTTCAAATTCAGGAGAAGATTCTTCATTTGCTTTTTCATAATCAAATTCCTCTTCATTGGAAGATTGTATTTTTATACTTTCGAGATTATTTAATCTATAATTTAAATTTTTAATTTCATTTCTTAAAATAACAAGAGTTGATGACATATTGCATAATAAATCTCTATTTTGAGCCGTTGTTGTAATTGTAAGATAATTCGTTTTAAATTCTTTTAAAAGTTCAAGAATGTTAACAAATATATTAGGAGGAATTGTTACGGAAATAACATCAGTTTTTGACGATTCAATTGTACAATGAACATTGCGTTCTTTTGTGATTTCAAATATAATAGTTGCCATTTTAAAATTTGAAAATTGCATCTTACTATCAAAATCGTTATTTTTAATGGAATCTAAAAATCGTTTTGCTTTTTTTAACAAATCACTAATCAATAAATAATCAAATGCAAAAACCCTGCGTATAATTCGATTATTGATCCCAAAATTAATTTTTGGGGGACTAAAATTATTTGAAGTTGATTGTGATGAGGAAAGACTAATATCTAGTGTTGATCCGGTAAAATATGAATCGAAATAAGTTATCAATTGTTGATTGTACCATATTGTGTTTGGATCGTAACTCATTTGTTCCTCCTTTAGAGGGGATAAAGGGCCTTTCCCATAAAGTCAGTATAAGAAAAGATAAACACGAATGCAAGATATTTTTTTGGAGGAAAAAAAATGGTAAATCGTTTTCGACTTTATGTTGATATTTATGGAGTAGATTTTAAATTTCTGACAAATCGTAGCCATTTAATAGATTTTATGGACGATTTGTCTGGAAAACTTAATATGCGAATTCTATTCCCACCTGTTGTAGTAGGAATTCCTGTAAAAAATCCAAGTCCATTCTGTGAAACAGAAGATAATGGTTTATCTGGTTTTATGCTCTGGATGGAATCAGGCTGTCATATACATACTTGGCCGGAATATAGTTTCATGTCAATAGATATTTATACATGTAAAGAATTTAATTTGGAAGATGCTTTAAAAGTAATCAAAGAATATTTTCCATATGAAAAAATAAATTATAATTTCACAGCAAATCCTAAATAAATATAATTTAAAAAAAATATAGCTATATATATATATTAGTGAATAACAAAGGGCGTGTCAAATTTAATTAAAGAAGGGTCGACAAAGGGAGGACCATCACCTCCTACAAATCGACCGCTCCTGGTAGGGGAATCAGGAGAAACCGCATAATATAAAATATTATGCGGGAGACACGTCCTTGGGTGTACCCACTAAAAGAAGGGTCGACAAAAGGCTACCCCCATAGCCACAAATCGGCCGCCCTTCCAGATGGGGAAGGGAAACCGGCCATATGGGTCGGGGTACACCCTAAAAAAAATGACGGTCGAGTGTGTTAATATTAAAAAAGGGCTGACAAAAGAGCATCCGCTCCCACGGATACTCTACAAATCAGCCGCCGGTGCGGGGCCGGAAACCGGGGTTCGCCTCGGGCACACTCGATCTTTTAGTTTTTAGTTTAACTAAACTTTTTTATTGGCACGGTTTTTGCAAAAGGTAAACCTAATTAAGTAATAAATAATTCATAATTAATCTTTAACCCCTTATCCCCATAAAATTCTAACCCCAAAAAGAATTTTATGGGGTATTAGTTAAAGTTAAAACCTAGATATTGAACTAATCTTTTAAGGTTTTAAATTAAAAACCTAGATTTATACTAATCATATAACCTGTAGGTTTTATTTATAATACTATTTATAATTATTGCAAGATACGTGCCAAGAAATTGAAAAATAAATCAAAATTTAACATGATTAAAAAATATTTTTTTACCTTTAAAATCAACCTACAAAATGCCTACAAAACGAACCTGAAGAATTCCTGTTTCAACCTATTACCAAAAACGCCACCAAACGAACGCTTTGGGGGTAAATTTGAAACTTCTTCCGTAATCCTATATCAACCCCTACCTTCCAACCTAGAAAATCGATTCTAGGGCAAAATTGAAATTCAAACCTGGAAAGTTTTACTTTATTCATTTTAAATATTTTTTAGTTTCGCTAAAAAGAAAAGAAAAGAAAAAGAAAAGAAGCAAAAGAAAAAGAAAAGAAAAGAAAAGAAAAAAACTTATTCAACCGGTTCTTGTAGGTTGTAATTCAGGTTAAAAATCTAAAACCATTACTAGTAATATTAATATTATTAATATTGCAAAAAGCATGCCAAAGAATAAAAAGAAAAAATAAAAATTTTTTAATTTTGCAATCTTTCTTCAACCTCATTATTTAATGGATTTTCGAAATTCAATTATTTCAACTTCAGATTTAAAAATTACAATTATAACCTATTTGCTCCACTCCTATGGGGGAGTCCGCCTCCGCGAAGGGATTAAAGAGTATCTTTTCAACTTGTAAATTCAACTTGCCTTTTTCAGTGAATTCAATTTACAAATCTCTACATACGGACCTTCCAAGGAAGGTCCACAAGGGGTTAAATCTATTATCTTTTCAACCCGATTACAAAAAACCAAATCTTCAACTTCAATATTTATATAAAATATTTTCATTAATAGAAAAAATTTCAATTGAAATAATAGCCCAAAATATGCCCCTGTTGCAATTCATTTTCAATAACAATAGCAATTGAAATAATAGCCCAAAATATGCCCCTGTTGCAATTCATTTTCAATAGCAATAGCAATAAAAGTTTCGTCAAATCAAAAGGGAGGTAAATAAAATGAGATATAGTTGACATAGATTGTGGAATTAAAGTATTATAGACTATAAGAGATAGGAGAAAAATTATGAAAACTTGTGTTTCACGAGTAAGACATTTTTTTAAAGAAGATGGTTATAGACCCAAAAGAACAATTTATGTTGAAATTGGAGATCGATATGCACTTTTTACTGTAGCTTATGTATCAAAAAATGAAAAAAATCCAAGTCGAAAGAAAGGACGAAGGATTACAAGTCTCGTTAGAGCTTTAGCACTAAAAGCAACAATGAATCATTATTTAGTCGATTCACATATTTGTATTAATTATGTGATTATTGGAGAAGAAAAATTTGTTACTTCAATGTTTATTAAAAAATTCAATAAACGCACGATTGGTCTTTTTATTCAAAAATTATATAATATTTCAGATATGAATTTTGCGGGATGGGTTGAGATTGAATTTATTAGAAGAGGTTTGATTAAAGATAGAAAGGCGTGTAAAGTTAAATTATATCCCAATACAAAATGGGTTCGGGTTACATATCCAAAACATGAAAATGTAGATGAATATGTAAAAAAGCTATTTCATGTTTACCATGAAATTCGTGAATTGCCTTTTTAGATAAAAAGAAATTTTATAATTATGTCTCTCCGTAGCGCAGCCTGGTAGCGCACATGCCTTGGGAGCATGGGGTCGCTGGTTCAAATCCAGCCGGAGAGACCATTTTTTATAGGAGGGTAAAGATGGAATATGAATCTTTAAATTATAAAGAACGAATGAGATCTTCTTCAAAATCCATTGAATGTATTTGTCCGAAATGCCGGAAAATACATAAAGTGTATATGTTTTGGACAGGTAAATCTACACCTAGGAAATATTGTGAAAAATGCAAAGATTTGATTTCAAGGGTCTATAATCTTTGTTAATTTTTATAGTTTTATACGTATTAATGAAGATATAAAGGAGATAAAAATGCTTACATGTCCAACCTGCGGACCCCTTAACGAAAAAGAACCAATTCTTGTCCTTCGGAAGGAACATACTCTTTCAGAGTATAGATGTTTTCCTGATCCTGATATTGAAGGCGCTTGGAATTATGGTGATCTAGAAGGAGAAACACTTGAAGAAATTGAATATGTTAAAGTTCAATGCCCAATATGTCATAACTTTTTTATGCCAGATAAAATTATTTTGTTATAATATATAATATTATAATATTATTAGAAAATATAATAAATTAATATTAAAAAATCACTAAATACAGTTTACTTATGTATTTAGTGATTTTTTTTGTTTAAAAAATGATCAAATTATATATATAAATAAGTGAGTGATAAGTGATTGTCGAGTCTTAATACCCGCGCCATTAAGACTCGACAGATTCTCAAGGCGCGGAAGTGAGGATAAGTATGAATAGAAAATTGATCAAGGCGGCTTGGACGTCTGGGAATGTTCGGACTATTGCCCAGGTCCTGGGAATTCCTCAGGGCCAGGTCGAGGCCCTCCTGTATAAGGGGGCCTTGCGGTCGAACTCCGCCCTGCGGTACAGGGCGGTAGATCGGTGGTTCACCGCACGGGGGGAGTGGTGGGCCTATGTGGACGGGGAGGTCGTGTCAGACCACCCCGTTCATTGCCGCTACCGCTACCCCTAGCGGTAGCGGACCGGGGACCATCCCCGCACCCATCGGGTGCGGCCCCGGTACGACTGCAAGCCCCCGCCTGAGGATGGCAGGCGGGGACGGGGCGTGTCACAGTGAGATTACACAATCTCACTGTGACATAGGCGTGTTAGGGGCCGACAAAAGGGAGGGGTTTCCCACACCTCCCACAAATCGGCCGCCGCCCAAATGGGCGGAATATGCGTTGGAGGTCGAGATGGCCTCCAACGCAGACAAGTTGTCCACCATTCTGGAAAGAGTGGTGGGCAACTTGCAGGAAGAACGGAATCCCCGGACGATCGCCAGGTTCGCAATGTACCTGGCTGATGTCCGGGGGATTCCGCTCGATTGAGGAGGGTAGCCATGCATTCTGGTGTGTGGTTGCCCATGCCCGTGATCCCGCCAGTTGACTGGTGACTGGCGGGATTACGAAAGCTCCCACGAATCAATCACCGTGGGGGCTTTTTTAGCTTTTTAGCTATTTAAAAATTTTAGATTTTCTTGTTATAAAAACATGAAGGTGTGGAATAGGTGGTCCACACCACAATAAATAAAGGAGAAAAAGAAATGGAAAGGAAAATTTATACACATGTTAACGTTGACTTAGATGCCGCCTGCTCTGTGTGGGCGGTTCGGAATTTTGTTCCTGGGTTTTCCTCAGCAGAGGTAGAGTTTGTCCATGCTAATTGGGACGGAAAAGAATTGAATGATAAAGATATTGCGGTAGATTTAGAAGCTGGAATCAAGGGACGTAAAGATGGAACAACGCGTAGCGCCTTTGCCACAATTGTGGCACGCTATGCGGACGAAGAAGATCAGAAGGCACTTGAGAATCTTGTGCAATATGTGGATGCACAAGATTCTTATGGGAGCGCAGTTGAATATTTCATTCCTAATGTCGATGAAAGGACAAAGGAAGTCTTTTCATCGAATGGAATTAACACGGTACTGCGCGCATTGCAGGCGCAATACCGTGACGACAAAGTTGTGTTGATGTTCGGGGAGATTTTGGACGGGCTCTATAAAATGGGCCTGTCTAAAATCCGAGCAATCAAGGAGGCAGAATGGGTTGGCCCGGTAGCGTTGATTTATGGTGCCAAAGAGTTTGGTACTAATGGTGAATTGTTTAAAAGGGGAGCAAAGGCCATCGTATACATCGATGGCTATAATATTGGAGTCATTAAGGCCTCGACAGTTGAGGCTCGGATGGACCATCCGTATATTCGTAATGTAATTGGAAGCGAAGGATGGTTTTTTCATCCGGCGGGGTTTATGGCCGCTTGGGGTAGCAGGAAGTCTCCTGCGACTACTCCGAGTCGGGTAGATCCCAAGCGGCTTGCTGAAGTTGTAGCACAGGTTGTGGGGGGTGAATAACCCCCCTTTTTTATTTTAATTTAAGGAGATTAAAAATATGAAAAACAAAAAGAAAATGATTTTGAATAGTTTTTTGTTTACGTTTTTTATTATTGCAATTATATCTTTTTTAGATATTCAAATGGGAATGAATAATGTTTCTCGTAAATTTAAATATGTATCTAATATTTACGAAGAAAATGTAGATATAAATTCATTTAAAATCATTAGTAAAGTTCAAGGAGTTGAGTTTATTAAAAATGAAAATGGTAAATTAGAAGCAATTATAAAGGAAAAATTTTGGTTTCCTTGGAGTCAAATGGTTATAACATATCAAATTAATTATGCTATTGATAATGTAGAAAATGTTAAAAAAATAAATAAAAATGAATGGGATTTAGGAAATGTAATTATTTATAAAAGTATGTCAAGTGGAAGAGAATTTAAAAGTATTTTGATAATGAAGTAAATAGTAAAATTTATATTTTTTTGTTTTAAAAAATGATCGAATTATATATATAAATAAGTGAAAAGGAAAGGTTCTAGATTTATTAATGCCCCCGATAAATCTAGAACATTTTAAAACAAGTGAGGGGGCAAAAGTGAGGAGAAAAATGAAGAAAAAGATGGAGATGGTCATTGAGGTGATGGCGTTTGTGATGTTCTTCGCGGCCCTGGGGAGCCTGGCGCTCCTGGGGGATGAGTGGTTGATGCTGAAAAATCTCTCTACCAAGTTCGACACGGTAGAGAGGATCAGGGCTGGCGAGTACCAGCCCGTGGAGGTTCGCCTTGGAGGCCTCGTAAAAACATATGAGGTCTCTGGCGTCAAATATACGCGCTCCCCTGCAGGGGAGCGAATAGAGTTTGAGGAGCAGGCGTTCTTTCCCATCTCCCGCAACTTAGCGTTGCGGGAGTGGAAGAATTCGTTGGGGAACGCCGGGGGGTATAAGGAAATTGAACCCGGCGTTTACGAGATCAAGGGGACGAGGGTCGAAATAACGACCCCAGCCCCAACCACAATAAAGGTACTCATGAAGCCCTCGGGGGTCCGAGGGCTTTTCATGTAGAGGTAACCAAACCACTCGGGGGTAACAGAAATTCACCCCCGAGTGTTTTTTCGTTTAAACTTTTCAGGAGAAAAAATGTTAAGAGGCGGATTCATTTCAGTACCAGATCAAGAATTTCTTAGAAAATATAAGGAGTTAAAGAACGCAATTAAAGATATAGAAAAAACAAAAGACTATTTTAAATCAAATAAACAAGATTTATTAAAATATATCCGGGAAGCATATGATTATTATTATGAAATGCAATCTGAAATCCCGGAACTTTTCAGTTTTGTGACGGGATTGGTTACAGTAAACATACCATTTTTTGGTATATTTACTTTAATGTGCCAACTAAACGAAGAAACATTCGAAGAAATTTTTCGATTTTTTATTGATGAAGAAGAATATCCGGAATATCGTTTCGACGATTGTCAATTGATTTCGGCGGATTCAACGATGTCAGAAGAAATTGAAATATCTGAATTATATTCCGAACGAATTAAAAGAATTAAAGGGATTAATTTGGGGGAAATGATGTCATATCTAGTTTTAGCTAAATTAAATAGAAGGTCAGTTCATCCTTTGGTGCGACATATGTTAATTAATAATATTGATCGAAAATTTATTAATAAGGTAAGGAAAATTATTTTGAAGGCAAATCGTGTAGATATGTATAATGAAACTTTTGTTCAGTTTTTAATGGAAAATTTTTCATTATTTTCTCCAAAGAAACAAGAAGGATATGCACCATTGGTATTAGATTTGAAAGTTCGAATTTCTACTTTGACCAAGGAGGATAACCATGTTTAAGAATAAGAAAATTATGATTTCTATTCTTCTGGTTTTTAGTTTTGTATCTTTTGCAAACGCCGATGTAAATGAAACGATGCAACAGTTTCAATCTATTAAAACAATGGTAAAAGCATTAGACGGTAATACTTCTTATGCAAAACTCGCCAAGGTTGTGTCTTTGGAATCTGGAAAAGGAATGGTAAGCGAAGTTTATTTTGCACAAATTGATGATATGATGGTGGGATTCTGGGTTATTCCACTTATTAGTATGGTTTCTGAGGAAGAGTTAAACGATATGTGTCCTTCAATTAAACAATGACAAAATCACTTTTAAATTTTCCTGGTGTGAAAAGTTCTTTAGTGATGTATGTATATGATATGTCTGCTCCATTACCGAGCGTGACTGCAAATAGTGATGGTCAATGCGTAGTTTTCACTTATAAATAAAAAAATTAATAAAGGTAAAAGGTTTTAAGTTAATTAATCAATATCCTAAACGGAGATATAAAATGAAAAAGTTCATGATGAAAATTACGGTGGGTTTGTCCATGCTTCTTTCCGTAACAGTACATGCAAGTGCAACAAATGAAGATGGAATTGATGTTGTTGTTAAAGAATTTGAATATGTTGTTGAAGTAATGCTAAATTATAATAATAATACAACAACATCAAAACTTTTAAATGATATGTTGAGTGAGAAAGTCTTAAAAGAAAACGGAGGATACGCGGCTGGACTTCTGGTTGCGCAACCAGAATCTAATCATCTGGCTGCGTTATTTCTTGTTTCCGAGTTAATTATGTTCGATAAGAATAAGTTGGACGAACTTTGCCCAACTGCCATTCAACTGGCAGAAATTATGGGAAATATTCCAGGCATTGATGAGGCAATTGTTATCTATGCGTTTTCCCTTGATCAGAAAAAACCATCCATTGTGGCTTCAAGCAATGGAAAATGTTTAACGTTTGAATACGTACCATAAAAAGAGAGAGGAGGGGTTTTCATCCCTCCTCTTTTTTCTTTTTTTAAAGGGATAAATCATGGGAATGTTTGATATTGTAACACTCAAAAATTTTCAATGTACCACCTGTGGGTTTTTTAAAGATAAAATACAAGAACAAACAAAAGTTCTTTGTCAACCATCGATGATTGAAATATATCCAGGAGCTAAAGTATTTTCAAATGATGGAATTTATGCCGATAAAATAGAATGTCCAGAATGCAAAAATAATAATATGTATTATATTGTAATTGTAAATTCATTTGTTTTTGGAATTTTTCAAGATAATTTAGAGGCCACATCAATTTTTAATCTCGCAAATCGTTTTTATTTCTTTAATATTTTAAATGAACTTAATAATAGAAAAGAAAATTATAAAAATAAATATTTTAAATTGAAACGAGTTATTAATGAAGTTAAATCTGTTTGGAAACATGGTAGTTGTTTTCTTTCAAAATTGAAAAAAGAAGACATAACTGTAGATTTAATTCTTGAAAAGTTGAGTGAAGAAAAAGATATTAATAATGAAATTGACTTTATTTTATAATCAAGTTAAAATGGAGGTGATGAATATGGAAAGTATTTTTTACTGGGAAGACTCCCGTTGCGCTTGGGATGGAAGATTTCAAATTTTCCAGAATGAAGATACATTTTTTATTTATGTTCATGATAAATCTTTTGTAGTTCAGTATATAATTGATTTTAATAATTTAAAAGAATTAATTAATTTCTTCTCAAATTATCTTTTAATCAGATCAAATAATTTGAAAATAAAAGTTTTAAATAATAATGCAGGTATGTGTAGTATTTATAATGACGATGGCATGTTTATTATTACTTTTACCAAAGTTGGTTATGCAACTTTAGTAATGACATATAAAGAGTTTTATAGTTTTATAAATGATTTAAAAAAATTAATTAATTAAAATTTAATAAAAGACGGAAGGGTGGCCGAGCGGTTTAAGGCACCGGTCTTGAAAACCGGCGAGGCGAAAGCCTCCGTGGGTTCGAATCCCACCCCTTCCGCCATTTTTTTGTATAAGGAGTTTAATATGTGGTTTAATTCAGAATGGGTAAAAGCTAGATGTTATCGGTGTGGTAATAAAATTTGGCCGGAGGGAGATCCCGATTGGGTTTTATGTTATTCATGTTTTTCTGAAAAAATACAAGAAGAAACAGAACAGAATATTCTGAGATGTGATATTTGTGAGGTCCATGAAGCTGTAACAAATGTAAAACGAGTGTTCGTCCAACAATAGAAGATTTAAAGAAATATTTAAAAGTTCTATTTACTTATGGAACAAAATGGTTCGAACCAGAAAATCCAGTTTTTCTACATAGGAAACCGGGAGGGTTTGAATTAATTCATGAAAAAGACTTGAAATAATTTAAAATATTGGTAAAAGGTGAAAAATGAAATATAATTTTTTATCTGTTTTGACAGTAATTCCTGATCCTTGGTTAAATGAAAAGGAACGATATGAATCATCAGTAACTACTGAAATTTATAAACAAATAAAAATTGTTTCTAGAAAAACAGCCTTAAAATTATCTAATGATATTCTTACTAAGGCTGAAGAAGAAAGATTTAAACTTTATGGATTTTAAAGGAACAAAAAATGTCTGATCATCTGTTAATGTATTTTCTTTTAAAATTAGATGAAATCCGTTCTTTGTTTTATTTTGAACCTGCTTTGATTGTATTTTTGAGTATTATATGTATATTATTAATGTTAGTTATATCTATTGCTATAGATCTTAGTAAGGGCATTGATCCACCATTAGAAACTTTTAGAAAATTTTTATATTTTTTGAAATTTAAAATAAAATATATTATATACGGTTTAATTTTTATTGTTATTTCTAATAGTATTTCTATTTTATTACCATCGACAAAAGATATAGTATTAATTTATTTTGTCCCGCGAATTATTAAATCAGAAACATTTAAATCATTAAGTGATATTGATCCTAAATTAGCCAAATTAATTCAATTAAAAATTAATTCTTGGATTGGAGAGTATGATCTGGATTTAAATAAAGATAATAAAATAAGAAAATAATATTTATTTTATATAATGTGAATTATGGGCAAAATAATAAAAATATAAGAAATAATTCTCTTATTCGTAAACAAGAAGGAAGAAAATTCATTAATTATGAAGCTGTAGAAAGAAATATACGGAAGTATTGTAATTTACCTTTAAGGGAAACTGACAGCTTTTTGGAAATTGCTATGGATCGATGAACACTTGTAATAACAAATCCGCGCGATATCGATAATGGCTAATTTATCAAAGTAGCGGAGTCGCCAAGTGGTAAGGCACCGGATTTTGATTCCGATATTCGCAGGTTCGAATCCTGCCTCCGCTGCCATTTATTTTTGGAGTAAAATTATAAACAAGGCTTTACAAGGTGTCTGGTCAAAGGGATTTTCTTGCGGTTAAAGAAGGTTTACCTAGGAAGCCTTCATATAAAGACCATCGAATAGATACCGGGAGAGTTACTTTTTCTAGAGCTTTTATAAAAGCATGGCTTGAAGGTTATGATGCGGCTATGGAAGAATTAAACAAAATAAACGAAGGATAAGAAATGTTTAATTCGATACATAGTGTTACTGTAAATAAAAATGTTTTTGATTTTTCCGTAATAGTATATAATATACTACAAGATTATCTTCCATTGAAGAAATCTTTGTCAGTTTTGAGACAGGAGTTATTAAATCACAATTATGATAAGGAAATTATCGATTTCATTGAAAAATTTTTGGAAGATAATATTGATAACGCAAAATATTGGAACCTAACATCCTATCTCATAGTTCATGATAAAAATATGCTTCATATTAAAATTGAAAGCGTATCTCAATTAGAATTTATTGAGAATTATTTATATAATTTATTTAAAACTTTTGATTTGGATAATATTGAAAGTTTAACTTGGTCAGAATTTTCAAGTACAGAATATGATCAATCATATAGCGGTGGAGTTTCTGTAGTTTCAAAATATGGGAAAATATGAATTCATTTAAATGATTTAGCTGATTTATTAATTGCTTGCGTTGATAAATATAAAACAATAAATTTGATGATTGATGTTATTTTAATTCCTGGCAATTAAAAAATATTGTTATTATATATATAAATAAGTGAAAGAAAGATTTACGTCGTAAACCTTAAGCGACGTTAAATAAGTTAAGGGATTTTTTTTTCTTAAGTAGAGGTGGTTTATGAGCGCAGATAACGGGATTTATATTACGTCCTTTCCTACCAAGGACGGGAAAGAATGGCGGGTCATCGAGGCTCGGGCAATTGAAAACTGTTTCGATGACCCGCGATGGCCGCAGGAGATTATTGACCTATACCGCGTCATGTATTACATTGACGCGGAAAGGTTTGAAACTGAAAAAGAGGCCCGAGAGAGGGCCTGGCAAATGTACGATGAAGTTATGTCGAGAGAGTTCCCGATTTTGGAGTATGGCATCTCTAGGCGGCTCGACGTTTTTTGGGAGTCCTGGAAAAGGAGGGATAGAATGTAAGGGAACACATAATATAGGAGCGACAAAAAGAATACTAGTTCTACTGGTATTCCTCACAAATCGCTCGCTGGTGAGGCCAGAAACCGAGATCGATTAGTTGTCTCGGGTGTGTTTCCTTGAAATATGTACCTTTACAGGAGCGACAAAATCAACGAATCGCCTCACGGTTCGTTGAATACAAATCGCTCGCCGGGGGACCGGAAACCGGGGTAGGTTGAACCACCTCGGGGGTACATATTTCGTTTTCACAAAAAATGTGACTCGGTAGCTCAGTCGGTAGAGCAACGGACTTTTAATCCGTTGGTCGTGGGTTCGATTCCCACCCGAGTCACCATTTTTTTATAAATTTTTTTCAACGGAGAAAATTCATGTATCCATTACTCATAACTTTAATTATTTTTGTAAGTATCGTTTTTGTCGAATGTTGGATTGTATGTAAATTCGATAAATTTTAAAATGAAATTTTTAAGTAAAAAAAACAGAAAAACCAGGAGTTTTAAAATGAATAATATTGAAAATTGCGATATTAAAGAGTGTCGGAGTAAGGAAATGATATCAAATAATCTTTATAAAAAAATCGTATATCCTAGTGGAAAAGTAAAATACGAACCAGTGGTATATATTCCTATCGATTCCCTTAGTGAAGGTGTTTGGTTAGTTGAAAGAGAAAATGGTAAACATAGTAATTTAAATTTATCATATTTATTTGATTTGCCTATCAAACCTGATCATATAGCTTTTGCTAGAAGAATAGATGATATAGCACAAGCTGTTTATGAATCTTGGAATGAATATCAAGAGAAAGGTTCTCAATCTCCAATGGAAGTAGCAAAAAAGATTGTTCAATATTTAGCAAAAATAGATTATGAAAATGAAAGCCATGATTGATTAGGAGAATACAATATGTGGATTCTTTTTGCTTTGTTTGCATTTTCTTTAATCATTATTATGTTTATGTCTCTTTTTTTGGAGATGAATCATTAAAAATTAAAATGACTATTATTATTGCGTCTATATTATTTTTTGTTTTATCTTTTATTTTTAAAAATAGAGTTGAAAATTATAATGGAAAGAAATATTTAAAGCCTAGTATTACATTAAAAAATAATGTAAGCATATTGGAAGAATGTATGGAAATTCCATACGATATTGATCCTTGTGAACCTGTTGGTGCTATAAATTTAAAGACAGGTGAAAAAATTATTTTAACTGAAAATAAAGAATAAAGAATATATCATCCTCCTGTAGCTCAATTTGGTCAGAGGCGCACGACTTATAATCGTGTGATCCAGGTTCAAATCCTGGCGGGAGGACCAACAAGGTCAAAATGTCTTATTTATAAATAAGGAAAACTAAAATGAGTTCTGAGATTACTAAAGACAATATAGATATTTGGATAGAAAGCTATAAAAATGGTCCATATGTTATATGTCCTAAATGTGGTGATTGGGAATATGTTGAATTCGATAAAATTCGCAAAAATATTCGTGATGTATGGTGTAACAAATGTGGGTGTCAATGGCAAGAAGTTTTTGATGTTTGTCAAATAATTATTAATGTGGAAGGTGAAATACGCAAATATAATATTAAGTCTGATTCTCAATAAATAAATGCCTCTCGGTAGCTCAGTCGGATAGAGCAGCGGCCTTCTAAGCCGCTGGTCGGGGGTTCGAGTCCCTCCCGAGAGGCCATTTTAAAAGAGGGTTAAAAATGATTGACCATGCCTTTTCTGAAAAAATCAGGTATTGGATTGATGTGCTTTATGCTATTGAAGCCTTAGATAATATGTTTAAGGCTACGGTGCATAGACTTGAGTATATTGAAGATATAAAACCGGCTATTTATGATATGAAGGCAGCTATTAGTATGGAATTAGCAGAATCGCTTAAACAAGCGTTTTGGATGGATAAGGAGCAATTTGAGTATAATCACGAGCCTAAATTTAGAGAGCAAAAGGAGAAGTTTCAAGAATTTTTTAAGACCTGGGGGCCCGTAAATATGCCAGTATTCAGTAAGGAGGTCAGCAATGATTGAAAAGGCGGTACAGGTTGCCTTGGAAACTGATGAGGTGTGGAGTACATTTCCTTTAAGTTCTTTTATTTACTTTGGCAAGGATATTCTTAACCAAGAAGCTAAGAGTAAATACAATAATGCGCTGGAAAAGTTGTATGAGATTGTTGGAAAATACAAGACCAAGGCTGAGCATAATCTTTATATGTGGTGTATCATTACTGATGATTCTGATCTCCGAAATCGAGTAGAAGAAAAGCTGAGTCAGCATTTTGTAGATAACTCTACTCCTATCATGAAGTATGTTACTAACTGGTTGAATAATCCTGGAGCCTTCTTTTGTAGTGATAGAGATATGCTGCGGAAAGAGGTTCTCGAAGCTCTGGGTATTAAGGAGGGCCACGATGGAGAATAATAAGTTTGTACTAGAGATCGTAATTCTTGACCCACCCTAGAGAAAGATGGTTTTACGTACTGTAAGGTAAATGTTGAATACCCTAGCCCCGAAGATCAATACGTGTTTGAGGAATATGCACTAAAAACTTTGAGAACTCATACTCCTAATCTTCTAACTAAAATTAGGAAAGACCCTTAATAACATACTTCGTGATAGTTCAACAGGCAGAGCAGGTGGCTGTTAACCGCCGGGTTGGGAGTTCGAGTCCCTCCCGAGAGGCCATTTTTTATTTAGGAGATAAGTTATGAATGATCGAAAAGAATTTGTTTCGAATGCTATGAAAGAATTAAGTGAATTTTTTCAAAATGAAGAAAATTATATTTTCTTTGGTGAATGGACTTATATTTTAGATTTTTTCGAGCTTATGATTCAAAAACTTAAAGAATATTATGATAAATTTTCTTTTACAGAACATGAACAGAGTTTAGTAGATAAATTAGAAAGGATGTTGATAGATATTGATCGTATTCGGAAAGAAGATTATCCGGCTAACGAAGATAATCTTTATAAAGCTATTAATGAGTTTTTTTCTAATTTTGCTGAAGTATTCCCATTGTTATGGGATTAGTCTAAGATTCTTTTCTTAAGAGATTGTTATGATATTTAAAAATGATCATCTGATGTGCATTCACGATAGAAATCTTCCTTGTAAATATTACCCACCCCATACAGATTTAATTCTCAAGCTTTCCCAATTATGTAAAAAACATAAATGTAAAAATTTTATGGATTTATTAATTTATGGTGCTTTTATTAGTGAAAAAAGTTATTCTTCATATTTAGTTTTACCCCAAGAAATAAAAGATATTATTGAAGAAATATATAATGATTTTTGTCAAAATGATATGGAATATGATTTTCTTTTATTTTTATATTATTACTTAGTAAAAGCATTTGATATGGGCGACCTTTTTCAAAAATGCAAAGAGGTGGAAAATGTGTGATTTAAATGATCTTTATAGAAAACATAAAAAGTTAGAAGAAGAATTAGAAAATATTAAAAAGGAAATACGTAAAAAAGAAGAACGGAAAATTCAGCGTGTAATGGATTTTTTAAAGAAAAATGTAGAAATGTTCGAACATGATCGCACTTCGTGTAATGATATCGATCCTTGTAATTATAATCGTGGTTGTCCTAGATGTTTAGCTATAGCAATTAAGGATGAAAAATTACTTACTGAAGATTTCTTGTTTTTAAATTTGACAATTGAATATTTATTAAGAGAAGAATATTAAATGGGGGATGAAATAATGGATCTACAAAAACCAGTGATTGAAATTAAAATTCAAAAATTAACTGGTGGATATAAAGTAATTGGAAATTTTACATATAGTGTAGAATTTAATATCCCTATTTATGATACTAAATTTAATTCACTTGAAAGTTTATCAATAGATCATTTAAAAATGATAGATAATCGAGTTATTGAACTATTAAAACGAATTTTATTTGAGAATTTAATTCAATCTAAAATTCGTCATATTGTAGAAAATTTAACATTTTTTGTTAAAATTAGAAATAATTGTTATAAATGTAAAAATTCTTTATTGACACATGATCATAAAATAATAATTTCAGAAAGTGAATTAATAAAAGAATTGGAAATGCTCTTAAACATCTATTTGAGGGAATATATTGATTCTGTTGTAATAAAACGAATTGAGATGAGGGAATTCAATGACTTATAAAAACAGTAGTTTTATATCATGACGATATGGACTGAAATTATCTATATTTCTGGTTCATGAACGATTGTGAAGTTTGTGATATTGTGTTTAAAAATGGAGGCGATAAATGAATTTTCTAAAATATTCTAAATTATTTGAGATCTTTAACAATCAACAAGATTGGGAAAAAATCAAGGAAATTATTATACAAATAATCAAAGAAACACATCCACAATTAAAAAATTTCGAAACTATTGAAATTTTTGAATCTATATCTGTTTGGAAAAAATTATATAATGATTTAATTGATTTTTGTGTTTGGAAATTATTTAATAGCGACGGATATGATGAAATATCAAGATTAATATTAAAACATTTAGAAAAATGTAGCAATTATCAGAATGCAGGTATCGTTATTGTTGCTTTATATGATGCTTACAATGAATATTTAGAGAGACATCCACGATATATGGAACATCCTTTAGCATAGGAGTTTTAAAAATGAAAGGCCCTCCTCAAGATGTTATTGAAAATAAAATGGGGAAAATCCGTTTTTGGATAGATGTTAAATATACATTAGATGCAATTAAATCTTTTATAAGAACTGTGGCGGGTAATAATATAATTAAAGAATTAGAATCTATTGAAAAAATGGAAATAGCAGTTTTAAACGAGATTTATAATGAAATTTCTTTTATTTTGAGTCAGTTTGATATTTATTCTGATAAATATAAAGAATGGTCCAAATTTCGTTTCGATAAAACAATTAAATATAATGATCATAGAAATAATCTTTTAGAATTTATCAAAATATGGGGAAATAATTTTATTAGTTGGAAGGAAGAAGGAGATAATAATGTCTCTCGTTGATAAAGCAATTGAAAATGCTTTAAGACAAGAAAAAGATTTGACACTTTTATTAAAAACATTAGAAGCTTTATCTGATATCGGTAATTTAATGAATTTAAAAAGTAAAAATTTATTTTTTGAAGGACTTCATGAATTATTTTTAAATTGTCAAAAATGGAAAGATCGGGTTAATAGTAATTTATTATTATGGGTTGGATTAGAAGAAAAAAGTGAAAAAATCTTAGAAAGATCTAGAGAAAAACTTGAACAACAATTTGGAAAAACTGTAAATGGTACAAAATATCAAGTTATGCATTTTTTAGATCATTGGGGTCAATCTTTTTCAGGATGGACAGTTTCAGATGAAGAGCAATTTAGACGAGAAGTATTAGAACTTTTAAAAAAATATTTATAGGAGAAAAGATGCCTATTTATTTATATGATAAAGAAAAAGATCAAAGATTAGGTATCTTTAATAATACTTTTTATGGTGAAAACGGAACATATATAATTTCTGATGATTTAATGCCGCATATTTTAAATCAATTATATTTAGTCTCACAGAAAAAAATATATTCTGTTAAATATAATATAAAAAAAGATAATGACTATAATATTGAAATAGATTTTCTTTTTCAATCTAAAGACGATGTGGTATTAGCTTCATTTTATAATGATAAAACAAACGATTTTGATCTTTATTTATTTAAATGTTCTGATATTCAAGAAGCTTATAAAACTTGGTTTGAAGTTTATTGTTTGAGGTGACTTATGGATTATAAACATGTTTACAATGAAGATGGAACACTCGAATTTATTCGAAATTCTTCGATATCGAATTGGTTAACGGATGCTTTAAGATTTTATAAATGTAAAGAATCGGCTCTTTTTCAAATTATTAAATATGCCAATAATATTCAATATTATTGGAGCACGTCAAAATCATTAGATCCTGACGCAGAAGTGAATTTTCTTAATGTAAAAGCAGATGATAATATTCCTTATGAAATAAGAATGATTGTTATCGACATTTTTAAAGATTATATTGAACAGAAATTTTTACCCAGTGAATTTATTTTAGTTATGTACCATTACATTATTATATCTTTATGGAATATTGAATCTTCAGATTAAAAAGGTGAAAAAATGGAATGGAAACATTTATTTTCAGAAAAAGGTTATCTTATGTATATTCCGAGAGTAGATTATACAGAAATGCTTTCGGAAATTTTAAAAACGAACGAAGATATTAATAGTCTTATTGTAAAAATTTTAAATTATTCAGACATGTTACGGCATTATTATTGGTCATCAATTCTAACAGATCAGAATATTGATTTTAATTTGATTAATAATAATGAAGAACTTTCTAAAGAATTAAAAGATTTAATTATTAAAATTTTTAAAGATTATATTGATTTAAATTTTAATCCTAATGAATTTTTATTAGTTATGTATAAATGCATTAAACTTGCCCTATAAAATTTTTTAAGGAAAGAAAAAATGTTATCTATGACACAACTGTTTTTACTTGAAAGAAAGTTATTTAAATTATTTATAGAACTTTTAAAAATTGGCTTACCTCAGGAAATTAAAATTAAAGATAATATTATTGAAAGTGAGAGTGTTTTATGGTTACTTAAAACTGGTGTAAATGTAGAAAATAATCAACTAAAATTAGTTAAAGGATATCCAATTGTAATTCATTGGGATTTAAAAATTGACAAACAATGGCATGGTGAAGTATTAAAGGATCTTCCAATTTATTATTGGATAAGGGAAGATAAAGACATTGAAGAGCAATTTGATTATTTAACCGAACAGACAGGATGGTTAATTCATTCATATGATGAAGTAGAATTGGATTGATTATGAATGTTGACAATGATATTATAAAATGTTATTATATAATTAAAATATAAAGATTAATATGGGTATTTAATAAATAATGAAATTGATTACATTTGTCACTATAATTTCTTTTATATTGTTACAAGCGTGTTCAGCCCATTTGACTATTATGGGTATAGGCACTGTATTTCAAGCGATTGACTATAAACAAACATCTTATATTTCAAAACATCCAGATAAATTTTATGAAACAAACCCAATTTTAGGTCGGCATCCAGATCAACAAGATGTTAATTTGTGGTTTGCAACATCTATTCTTTCATTATGGACAATTTATTTATTATTACCTAAAAAATGGAAACCGTACTGGGCTTCAGGATATGCTGGAATAACATTTACTAATGTATGGAGAAATTATCAATTAGATCATATGCCAATTCCATAAAAAGAGAGATATAACAATATATTGTTATATCTCTCTTTTTTATTATAAAATTTTTAATATATTTTTAACTAAAAATATAAACGTAAGAAAAATCGCATCTTTATATTTTTCATCTTTAGGGAGATTATAAAAAGGAACTAAATCGGAGTGTGTTTTTTTTCAGGATCTCTTTTTTCTCCATATGTCCATCCCATTTTAAAATAAGCTTCCATCCATAAATTATTAAATTAAATTTAAATTATTAAATTTTTAAAGAGAGGATTTAAATGAAAAGAGAAGAATTTATCTGTAATGCTATGAAGGAGATGGCGGACTTCTTTTTAAAAAAAGAAAATTATCTTTTCTTTAATGATTGGAGATATACTATAGACTTTTTTAAAATTATGATTTTAAAATTATATGAATATTATGATTCATATGCTTTAGTTATAAAAGATGATAGAGTTTTAAATACTTTAAAAGAAATGTTAGAAGATATTGATAAAATTTATTGTGCCGGTCATGGTTTATCAGATGAAATTTTAAAAAAATCTATTCGAGAGTTTTTTCGAAAGTTTTCCGAAGTGTTCCCAAATTTATGGGATTGAGAGGTGAATTATGAGCATGAATTTATATTGTAACAAACTTAATTTAGTTCAAACACCTACAAAAATTACCTATTTGATTATGACATTTGATGATGGTAAAATTTATTTTAAGGTTCGTGGTCAAAAGGCAAAAGGTGCTTTAGAAAGATATTGTCGTTGGTTAGAAACGCTTGTGCCAGAAGAAATTGCGGATAATGATTTAGTTCGTTATGAAAAAATGAAAGTATTAGTGGATATTAGAATTAAAGAGGTTGAAAAATTATTAAAAACAGAAAACCTTGAAGATATTGAAGTTTATATTTCGTAATATATTGACAGAATAATAATTATTGAATATAATATAATCATATATTATATACTCCGTGGTAGCTCAACAGGCAGAGCAGGTGGCTGTTAACCACCGGGTTGGGGGTTCGAGTCCCTCCCACGGAGCCAATTTAAACGAGGTGAAATATGATTCAATATGCGTCTTGTAGAAGAATAGATAATATTATCATTTTTTATTTATTGTTTTCAGCTAAACAAATTTCAATTGAATCTAATTTCATAAAAGAGAAAGTCCCAGGTTTACTTTTATCAGTCTATATGGATGATAAAATTCTAGAAAAATATGAAATAAATTTTCCCGATTTTGAGAATTATGAAATAATTGGATATAATATTCAACCATACCGATGTGATGTTATTTTAACACCAGTTGGGTTTGTTGATGATATAGATCAAATATCGTGTGATATAGAATCTGATAAAATTAATATTGATAATAAAATAAAATTTGCGGCTATTTGGTTGGCTTAAATAAATAAAGTTAAGAAGGTGATGTGATGATTATCAATAGTAATTTTCATGATTATTATGACGTTGCAATGAAACATATTGTGGATAAGGATATTGTTTATCATCGAGTAAATAAAGGAAACGAAAAATGTTATAGTAAAAAAGAACCCCCAATGTATGGGGAGTATATTCAATTTCCTAGGGAAATTGAATTTAAAATTTTAGATAGACATAATATGTATTATTCTAATTTTTTTCATTTCTTAATTGGATTTTGTGGAAATATTTATCCTTTGGTTTTAGTTAGAAAGACTATTCCTGGTCCTGATGTTTATGCTTACGATATCGATACCTTAGAAAAGGCTATAAATATAAAAGAAAATTCACCAAAATTTATTGAAGAGTTTTATAAAATCCCAAGATTTGCATATAATTTAAAATATACAGATTATCAATTTTATCGGGATTTTTATTTTAATCCTAAAACATTTAATTTTTTAAAAAACTATTTTCAAATTTATAATACTCCTATTTTTGTATTAGAATCTTTTCATCGTGATGATCAGCATTATCAGATTATTCATAATCAAATTAAATGCAAACTTTCTCTTCACCGTAGATTAGATGATTTTATGTTTTATACTGTAAAAGATACGTTTAGCGCATATCAGGAAATTTCTATGTATATTTCTGGTGTTTTGGGAAATAATACTATTCTTCAAGAAAATATTCCTGATGAAATTATGAGAGATATGAAAGGTTTTAATGATTGGTCTTTTAAACGGGAATCTCCTGGACCTAGAAAAGAAAGAAGAAAAAAGAAAAAATAAATAAAATTAAAAAGCCACCGTAGCTCAATTGGCAGAGCATCCGACTTGTAATCGGAAGGTTGTGAGTTCAAGTCTCACCGGTGGCTCCATCTACATTTAAAATCTATTAATAAATAGATCGACTGATATTCACACCATGCGATTTTAATTTTTTAACTCCCCTTTTAAATAAAAAGTTGTATATCTATATATATAAATAAGTGGAAGGAAGAGATTGCCCGAGTGGCCGAACTGGCATAGGCGGCGGACTTAAAATCCGCTGGGAGAAATCCCATGTGGGTTCGAATCCCACCTCGGGCACCAAAATTAACTTGGGAAACGAACCTGGTTGGATGGAGACCTCATATGAGTGCCACCAGGGAATCCTCCGGTGCAGGGTTATGGCGCACTTTTCCCCACACCGGAGAAGTACCAGTAAAGTGCAGGGCGGTCGCGGCCCCTGGGATTGAGAAATCAATCCCGCCGTTAAATGCCACCGGGGGTCGAAAGGCGTGGTCGAGCCAGAGCCCTCCCACCTTCTGGTGGGTAGTTCTCAAATCGATAAGTTACCGGGGCCTTCTAGCTACCGACTTCTCCACCGGTGGTTAGAATGGTAACCTGGTAGCGATTTTTACCGGGAAGCGATAGAAAGTGGCCCGCTATCGCTTCAATCCCATCGGCCTGGAGGAGACAAGTATAGCATGACTGGGCAGGGGCACATGAAGTTAGCGTGAGTCTCCTACGCTAACTTTTTTTACTTTGTGGAGGATTTTAAAAGTGAATATAAAGGAAAAAATTTTACAGCTATATCCTGAATTTGATACAGTTTATGGTCCATATATTAGAAAAGATCAAAGACAGCATTATATTTTATATAATAAAAAATTAAAAATGAAGAAAACTGTATCTTATTCTAAAATACTTGTGGAAATTAATTTAGGAAGAAAATTAGTTTCGAATGAAACAGTAGATCATATTGATGGTAATGTATTAAATAATGATTTATCTAATTTACGGATTCTTGATAGAAAAGAACATATTAAAATAGATGTCAAACGAAGAAAACCTATTTATGCACAATGTATGATGTGTGGTAAAAAATTTGAAATCACAAGAAATCAATTAAGAAAGGATAGAACAGGAGTCTTCTGTTCTCGACAATGTTCAGGAAAATATGGATCGCTTGTGCGATCTGGAAAAATAAAAAAGTTTAATATTGTGAAGTTTAATTGTGAGTATTATTCACATAAAGTGAGGTGAAAAATGAAAAGCATCGCAATTGATTCGATGATCGCAGCTAGAATTGCCCGTAGGTGGTCAGACTACGGGTATATCGATATTCCCGAAGTAATATTGCGCACTGGAGCGGTATTAATTCGGGATTATGAGGGTCAATGGTTCCTTTCGTCTTACACTGAGGACGAAAGGGACATAATCCCGATCCTTCGGGATTCGGGATTGTAAGTAATCAGTGGCCCCGTAGCTCAAGTGGTGAGAGCTACCGGCTCATAACCGGTTGGTTCCAGGTTCGAATCCTGGCGGGGCCACCATTTTTTTAAAGTTTTTTAAGTCGGGAGTAAAAAAATGAACACTAGTTTTAACTTTTGGGTAAGTATAATTCTTTTAAATACTTTAAAAAGAAAAAATTGTGGGGATTATTCAGTTATTCCTATTTATCATTATTATGATAATGCAGAAAAAATAGGCTTAATTTCATATGAAAAATTTATTTTATTTTATAATGATGAAGATAAAAACAAAGATTTAAATTTAAGAAATAATTTTTTGAAAATTTTAGAAAAAGAACTCAAAAAAGTTGGTTTAGATTATTTTTGTCATGACGATACAATTAATATTTATTGGAAAGTAAATCCTGAAACTGATATAATTAAAAAAGAACCTAAATGCGAGTGTGGAAGTGATAAAATTCTTATCAGTAAGACTACCATTTTAATGGGGAAGCTATTTCAATATTATAAATGCTTCGATTGTGGCAACAACCGAAGCAGAAAATTGGATTAAGGGTGTGCCCGAGTGATGGAATGGCAGACATGCCGGACTCAAAATCCGGTGGGAATATTCCCGTGTGGGTTCGAATCCCACCTCGGGCACCAGTTAATAAATCGGTAAATTCAACTTGAGATAAATAAAAATTTATCTCAAGTTTTTTTATTTTTTAGGAGGATTTTTTATGATTTATATTGTCGATAAGGGTGATATATTAAATTTTGATGTTGAAGCATTAGTAAATCCAGTAAATTGTATGGGAATTATGGGAAAAGGATTAGCTTTGCAATTTAAACGGTCTTATCCGGAAAACTTTAAAGCATATGTTGATTTTTGTAAAAAGGAAAATTTAAAACCTGGAAAATTGTTCGTTTATGAGACAATGCTTTTTTCAAATCCTAAATATATAATTAATTTTCCTACAAAGATTCATTGGAAAGATTATTCAAAATTAGAATATATTGTATTAGGTTTAAAAGCATTAAGAAATGTAATTATTGAACTAGATATAAAGTCGATTGCTGTTCCAGCTTTGGGATGTGGTCTTGGTGGATTGGATTGGGAAAGTGTTTTATATTCTATAAAAGAAGAACTAAAAAATATCCCGTCTAGTGTTTTTGTTTTTTCTCCACAAAAGGGAATTGAAACATGAAAAATGAAATGGAACTTGATGGAAGATTAAAATTAGCTCAATTTTTATTAGATAAAAATGAATTTTTTGGATATTGGTTTGATGTATTACGATTTTTTGAACTAATGATTGATCGATTTATTATTTATTTTAAATATCAATCACCCGATAAGGGGGATGATTTTTTTAGAAAATTAGAAAATATGAAGAAAATAATTTTTGATATTAAATGTTTATATAATACTAATTCTGAAATTCATGAAAATACTGGAATTATTGTATATAAAAATGATGAAGTTACATTGAAAATAAAAGAAAAATTACAAAAATTATTTAATATATTTAGTGAAGTATTTCTCCATTTAAATGATTAAAGGAGAAAAGATGTGTAAAAAATATAAATTAGAACCTGGAATGGAAATTCGAGATGTAAATTTACAAGGATTGGATTTAAAGGGAATCGATTTATCGAATGCAGTTTTAAATAATGTTAATTTAATGAGATCTGATTTATCAGAAGCAAATTTAGAAGGTGCTAAAATTATTAATTCGAATTTAAATGAAGTGAATTTATCAAAAGTAAAAGCAAATTATGTAAATTTTTATCAATCATCCTTAATTAAGGCACAATTTTGGGGGGCGTCCTTAGAATATAGTATTATGGATAATGTAAATGCATATTATACTAATTTTGATAATACGAATATATCATATTCAAAATTTCGCTATAGTAATTTTATGTATTCTTCATTTTATAGAACAATAGGAAAAGAATGGGATGCTATTAGAAATAATTTTGATAATGCCAGATTTAATTTTGCAGATTTAGAATCAACTATTTTCTTAAAATCTAATTTTAATGAAGCATCATTTTTCAATGTAAATTTAGAAAAAGTTGATTTAAGTTATACGAATATTACATTAACTACATTTAGAAACTGTAATATGAAAAATACCGTACTTCCGTCCCCAGGTATGATTTTATTAGCAAACTGGGGCGGATATGATTCAGATGATATTTCAATGTTAATGAAATTAGATGCATCAGCGCACCCCGAGCCAGAAAAATTTGATAAATGGGCATTAGGAGAAGGTTGTCCTTATACAAATGTAAATTTTAATAGAGCAGCATTATTTTTAGAAAATAGAAATTATTGGAATTCAAAAAAAGATTTTCCTACATTGTGGGAAGCAGTATATATTATCATGAAAAAATATTGTCCTAGTTGGAATTATTTACTCGAAAGAGATAAAAATGAAAGCCGAATTAACTCTACCAAAATGTAAGATTTGCAATTTGTCTGCGGAAGATATTTTTGAATATTATGCATTAGCTCAAAGTAGTGATGTGTCTATCCGGACATATATAACATTATATGAAGACACTTATGATTTTGATACTAATACATTTATTTGTATGCATTGTAATTCAGTTAAAATGAATCAAAAAATGGAATTACCGAAAATAGTTTATAACTTTGATCATATTCAAACAATTAAAATATATGGAAAAACTTCTATTAGATATGATCTAGATGAAAATTCAGAACCAGAATATATCCTGGGTGTTTTACAAGGTACACAAGCAGTAAAATCTATTATAGAAATATATGATTCAATTAAGAAATTAAGAGAAAAATGTATAGATACGAATTCAAATTTTTCTTCCATTGAAATTCTCAATCAAGTATTGAAAATTATAAAAGATAAAATGATAAATATTGGTATTCTTATCAAAAGCGAAAAGTTATAGATTAAAAGGAAAGTATAAAATGGAAACGAATAATAATGATCTGTTTAAAATTCGTGATATGATAAATTCATATCGTAAGGAATTCGGTCCCAATTTTGAAATTAGTTTAGTTGAATTTACAGAAAAATTAATTAATTCTCATTCATATTTAAGAAAATTGAATCATAAAAGGATTCAACATTATGTATCTTTACCTAAGTGGAAGAAATGGCTCATTGAAAAATTAAATTTATTTGAAGATGATGATAATTAATTAAAATTATATAAGGTAGGTATTATATATTATTAATAAATTATGAAATATTATTAATGGTTTATATGGAGGGAGGAGGTAAACTATTAACCTTCTTTAAAAGGAGGGGAAGGATATGGAAATTAAATGTAAGTGTCCATATTGTGAAGTGATTTATTCCAAAAATGTAGATCGTTGGGCTGACCACCCGACACGTCTACATCGATTGTATTGCGAAAGATGTAAAAATATCATTAATAATGTCGGTTATACTGAATATAAATTACGTCTTGAAGAACAACGAACAACGGTATTGATCTCATGAAAGAAACTATAGAATCAATTTTGAAAAATCAGAAATACGTTTATTTAGATGAAAAAGAAAATTATATAGAAGATGAAATATTTTCATCATTTTCTAAAGATATGAAATATTTTTATAAAATTGATTATAATTATGATAAAGATCATATTGAATATAAAAAATATATTATTTCTGATAAATTGACACTTTTTAGATTAATGTGTTGTCTTCATGATTGGGATTATGATAAAAGTGATGATTATAATGAATATGTAAAAGGGCAGAGACAAAGAAAGAGAATAATGTCGTGTCTTGATATGTCTAAAAATAAAGAAGAATTATTAAAATATTTAAAATTGTATCTTTAAAAGGAGAAAAAGATGAATGTAGAAGGTATTAGATTTTTAAATCAAAATGTTACAATCATAAACGCACAAAGCCCATCTGAAGTAGCCAATCTATTAGAGATGGCAGGCCGAACCTGTTATAAATCAGAGTCGCGTGGCAATCCTGAAGAATTTATTAAAAAACTAATAGAACGGGGACATGAATCGGTCATTGAACATATTAATTTTACTGTAAAATTTACGACAAACCGTGGAGTAACTCACGAATTAGTAAGGCATAGAATAGCGAGTTATTCACAAGAAAGCACAAGATATTGTAACTACAATGGAGAAATGAAGTTTATTTATCCTGTTTGGGTAAATAAATCTTTTGAAGATTGGGTGCTAGAGGGGTGTGAAACACTTTCTTCCGATGGGGAGTTTTATGCTTCATGTGTAGAGGCTGCAAATAGATATAGATCATTATTAAGTAAAGGGTGGAGACCAGAAGAGGCGCGAGAAGTTTTGCCAAATGCATTGGCAACTGATATTGTTGTAACAGCTAATGCCAGAGAATGGCGTCATATTTTTAAACTCAGGACGTCAAATAAATCTCATCCTCAAATTCGATTTTTAATGACAGCGTTATTATTAAGTTTTTCAACGATGTATCCTTTTCTATTTGAGGATTTAAAATGAAGAAAAAACTCATACTTGAATTTGATGAAGAAGATGCGGGAATGGAATTGATTTATATTCATGCGCCTAGACTTCATTCTGTTTTGACAGAATTGCATAATGAAATCAGAAGTTATATGAAACATGGGCATCAATTTCCTAATGCGGATACTGCTTTTAGTCATATTTATCATAATTATTTAATGGATATTGTCCATATTTTATATGGAGATTAAGTTAAAATGTTAACTCATTTTTTATGTCCTATCTGTAATAAAATTTATAAAGTAAATAATGGACGATTATTTGGTAATGAATTAATTGTATGTAAGTTTTGTTTTGAATATGAAGAAAAACAGAAAAAATTAACAGATAATACTAAAGGAGAATAATAAATGGCTAAGAGGACTTCTTCTGGAAATTATATTGAACGCGTGAAGAAAGTAACTTCAATTGGGTGTTCATCAAAGAGTCGCCCTAAAAATAAACATAAGCGTCGAAATTGGAAAAAATATCGGGGGCAAGGTACAAGATAGGAGATTTTAAATGCATATTCCGAATATTCGTTTCGGATTTGCAACTAATAGTAGTTCAACACATTCTATAATTGTGATAAAACCTGATGAAAATATACGAGATAAAATAGAAGAAGATTATTTCGGATGGGAAGAATTCGTATTACGAAGCCCGTCTTTAAAATTGGATTATTTAAATTCTTTAATTAATTTAAGTTTAAAATCAGATTATAATTTTTCTGAATCTTTTACACAATCTATTATAAATAGTTTATATAATTCGAATATTACAAATATTTTAGATATTGATCATAATTCATCAATTTCTATTCCGAAAGAATACGGATATAATAATCCATCTATTGAATTAATTAAAGATTTAATGAAATTTGTTTTGCGTGAAGATATTGTTATTCTAGGAGGAAATGATAATATTGAATTTGAAAAATTTACAGATAGAAAAAGATTTAAATTTCCATTAAATTTTAGTAATTTAAAGATAGATAATAATTATATACATTATTATAAACATTTAAAATATAATCCATCTATTTATGCTAGATATGAAACAAAATATGATTACTGGACATTGTTTAGTAGCTATCCAATCCCGGTTAAATTCCAATTAGATTTAAAACATTATCCAGATTTAAATAAAATATATTTACCTGATACCCCCGAGTTAGTAGATCTTAAAATTACTGATTATTGTGATAAAGAGTGTAATTTTTGCTATCAAGGATCAAGTAAAAAAGGAAAACATGCTGAAGAAAATACAATTTACAATATTTTATGGGTTTTAAAAGAATTAAAAGTTTTTGAAGTGGCATTAGGAGGGGGAGAACCTACCACACATCCACATTTTAAAAAAATTTTAAAGAATGTTGTAAATTATGGTATGGTCCCCAATTTTACTACATCTCGTTTAGATTGGATGTATGAAGATCCTGAGATTTTTGATTATGTCGGTGGTATTGGATACACATGTACGTCTAATTTAGATACGAAAATTTTAGATAAGATATTAAAAGACTTTAATTATTTTAATACTAAATTAACAATTCAAATCCCTATGGGGTGTGTTACCCGAAATGAATTTGAATATATTGTAAAATATGCTAAAGATCGTTATCTTAATATATTATTATTAGGATTTAAAAAAGACGGAAGGGCACATAAATTCAATCCTATTGACTATCATTGGTGGTGTGATATAATTGAAAAAAATAAAATATATTATTTTGGTGTTGATACATCCATGCTTTATGAATATTTGCCGATTTTAGAATTAAAATCCGATTCAGTGTTCTTTTCGAGTCCCGAGGGATCGAGAAGTATGTATATTGATGCAATAGAGCAATTTATAGCTCCGGCATCATACAATATTAAAAATAAATATTATATGAATGAAATTAAATGTCCAATGAAAATGGTTGATTTTTATATAGAAAAATTTAATGAATTTCAAAATGATGCTTTAATTAAATATAAAGAAACTTTATTTCTTCCATTATTGGGTAATAATTATGAATTTGTTTTATAAATCATCTATTGAACCTTTTATAAAAATAATATCTTTTTGTTTAAATATATTTGTTTATATTTCCATCTTGGTATCTTGGTACCCATTCGATATAATTTTTATTGCTATATTTAATACAATAATGTTATTTACAATAATTGTATCATTAAATACAGAATTAGTTAAATATATTTATAATGAAGAAAAAGTTAAAATTAATAATATAGATTTTATATTCGCAATAGTGTTATTAGCAATTTATATTTATAAAGGATATTTTTACTCTAGTATAATCATTCTTGCCTATATTTCGTCGTTGATAAGTATCAAACGAAAGGAATTCGATTATGGATTGGAGTAAATTTGACAAAGAAAAATTTTTGGAAGGAGAATATGACCATATTTTGTTTACAGAAGAAGAACGTAAGTTTATTAATATGAAAGGTAAAACAATAAAAGTTAAATGTCCAAAATGTCAAAGAATTCATAAAAAGAATTTAATTTGGAAAGGTAATGGTATGCCTAGGATGTATTGTCATAATTGTGACGGCGCTATTGCTAATATACATGCAAAAGCTTTAGTTAAAATCGATCATGATTTAAATTTTGAATAAATAAAATGAAATAAGTCAATGGAGGTCAAAATATGGGTGAAATTATCGTTCTAATTGCAATTGGTATTTATACATTTGTTTATTTTACGATGGATCATTCTGAATTAGCGAAATTACTAAGATCACATGGGAATACTCCTAAAACTAAAGTAGTCGCTTTAGATTTACAAGAAAAATTAAAGGGAATGCGAGTTGCTATTAAAGAAGAATTTAATAAAGGTGAACATATAATTCATGGGTATGTAATGTCAAAACAATTTAAATATAAACCATGTAGCGATTTTGATGTATGGGGAACTGAAATTTATAGAGATTTTTCAACCCGATTTAGTGAAGGAATTAAAACTTTGTCTTTTCTTGACAAGGATGGAAATCTGATTTATGTTATTAATCAAGGGACGCATGTTCCCGTCGCATGTGGAGAAAAATAATGATTTCAGAAAAAATATTTCGATATATTTATCATACGTTAAATGATGATTATGGAGTTAATCATAATTTATATAGTTTATTAAAAGAAATAATTCATGAAAATAATGATAATAATTTAGATAATTTGTCTTCCTTAATTGAAGGTGCGGAAGGACGAATTTATTTAAACGAAGGATGTCTTATTAAAATTGATTGGGGTTCTCCTGAACCCCAATTGCCCCAATATTATCATATTGGATACGGTAACCCTATATTTGATGATAATGATATAGATATGATCATGAGTTTATCTAAATTGGATGCAAAAAATAAATTAGATCAAAAAATTAGAAAAATTTTACATTTAAAATTTCCTTCATGTGAAGTTAAAAATTGGGATTTTGTCTAATATAAATATTAATATTTATATATTTTATAAAGATTTATATAATATAAGATAAATAAATGAATGAATTTTAGATTTCAGATGAGAGGTTTTCTATCTCATCTGAAAGTGTAAGAGGTTGGTTGTTTTTCTTCCTTTAAAACCAAAGGAGATGTGAAAGTGGATTCGATTAAAAAGACAAGGAATTGTGATCCCTTTCATGCCAACCTCTGTAGGTTGTTTTTGCACTAAAATAAAAGATTTCTAGGTAGGGGGGGAGTCCCCCCTACCTAGCTGTTTTTGTCCATTTTTTTGTTGAGAGGGAAATAAAATAATGAATGTAAAAAAAGAAATTTACAATATTGTATGCGATTTAGATCTTGAAATTTTAAAAGAAATCGAATTAATGAATAATTATTCGATTACAACAACTGAATGTATTATTATGTATGATCCAGAAGAAGAATTAATTAATATAGCATTTCATATAGCTGTTGAACCAGGACGGGCAGCAGCAATTGCAACTAAATTATCTCATATTGGTAATGTTATCGTACAAGATTCTTATATTTTAGATTCGCAGGGAAATGTTTTAACTGGATTGAAGGCAATAGATGAATTATATACGAGTATTACTCGTAAAGTTTTGAATATTTTTGTTGAAGAGCAAAAAGAACTACATAGATTTCTTTTTATGACACATGGAGAAGGGTAAAAATGATGAAGTTTTTAAAACAATTAAAATGTTTTTGTGGTTTCCATAAATGGAATAAAGAATTGTTAGGATGTCCAGAACCAAATACTACTATTATTCATGTATATGAAGTTCATATTTGTGAACACTGCGGTAAGAAAAGGGTTAAGTATTTAAAAGGAGGAAAATATGGACGTATTAGAAAATCTTTGGGTTGAAAAATATAGACCTAAAGATATTAAATCGGTAATTACTCCTTATCAAAATGAATTTCAAAAATTTTTAACATCTAGATCTATCCCACATCTTTTATTTTATGGCCCTCCCGGATCAGGAAAAACTTCTATAGCAAGAATTATATCCTCATCTTTAGCCAACAAAGAAGATATTTTAGAAGTTAATGGTTCAGCGAAAGAAACAAGAGGAATTGATTACGTACAAAATTATATTGAATCTTTCTTAAGAATCCCACAGAATAAAAATTCTAGTTATCGTATTGTATTTATTGATGAAGCAGATTATTTAACAATTACAGCATTTAGTAGTTTGCGTCATATTATGGAAAAATATGAAAATGGTAGATTTATTTTTACATGTAATTATATAAATAAGATTCCTGAACCTATTCAATCTCGATGTCAGAAGTTTGATTTTAAAGCATTAGAAAAATCTGATATTAAAGACTTTTTAAAAAGTATTTTAACTTCGGAAGAAATTTATTTTGATTCAAATACAGAAAATCAATTAGATGAAATTATTGAAAATTTATATCCAGATATTCGATCTATGATTAATTTGATTCAAAAACATAGTATTAATGGAACATTAAATTTAACAGGAAATATTCAAAATAAAGAATTTAATATAATTAAATTAACAAAGAATATTATTTATAAATTAGCTAAAAAGAATATTGATTCAGAATTAAGTAATTTGATTAAATCATTAGTTAACGAATTAGAATATGATACAGATTATCATTTTATTTATACAAAAATATTTGATGATGAAAATATCCCGTTTCTATTTAAAATAATAATAAATAAGTATGCGAACGAACATTCAAATGCTTTATTGCCAAAAATGCATTTTATGGCGATGATTTATGAAATCTTGAAACTGGTTAAACAATGAAGAAAATGATTTATGATGAATCAATTAAAAACATTTTAGAATTGCATTTGTCCCCCTTTATTGAAAAGGATAAAAATTTTATTTGTAGATGTCCTTGGTGTGAATTAAACGAAGAAAAAACTCATTATCATCTTTATATTTCTAAAGAAATTCCCGCCTTTAATTGTTTTCATTGTAATAAACACGGTCATATTAATTTACTTTTTAAAGCAATTAATATTCGTGAAAATGTAGATAATTTAATTGTAAAATCAAATTCTTTTTCTAATAAGAAAAGTTTAAAAAATATTGATAATAAAGAATTTATTTTACCTGAAATTGAAGATATAAATTTTCCAGATAAAGTAAGATATATAAAGAAACGATTAGGAAGTGATTTTGATGTAAAGAATATTAAAAATTTGATTTTAGATTTTCAAAAATTTATTGAAATTAATAAAATACAAAATTTTGCAGATATGTGCTGGCTTGATGCATATCAAAAAGATTACGTTGGTTTTTTGTTTGATCATCATTCGAAGTTACTAATTCGCTCGATTAAAAATAAATTTTATAAAAAAATTCAATTATTTGAATTTAATGGAGATGATCTTTATTCATTGACAACAGGTCAAAATCCAGATACAATCATCGTAGGTGAAGGAGTTTTTGATATATATTCGCAATATAGTTTTAATTTTTTAAAAATTAATAAACCAGTTATTTATGTTGCGGCTCTTTCTAATAATTATCTAAGAGCAATTAAATACGCGATTGAAGAATATCAATGTTTCCTCCCCAATATAATAATATTATCGGATTCTAATATTAATAAAAATTACTATTCTTTTCTTAAACATAAAATTAAGCCTATAATTACTAAATTATTAGTTTATTATAATGGAACTGGAAAAGATTTTAATGAAGCTCCAATTACGCCCGTAAGATTATTTTAGGAGGTTTTTTATGTCAGAAGTTTCAACAGCTAAAACATTAGAACACAGATTAAAAAAATTTATTAAATCTATAATTGAAACAACCGATCCTTTAAACATCAATCTAGAAACGTTCACTAATATTTTTAAATTAGTAGAAACAAATCAATATATAGAACTTGATGACATTAAATTATTCCTGTATAAAAAAGATAATGATATATTAACATTTATTATAATGTCTCCAATTAAAATGAAACGTAAAATTCTAGATATATTAAGAGACATATATTATACTTTATTTGATATTGAACAGTATGAAGTAATCATAAAAGATAAATTCATTTTTCTATATTTTTATATTCCCACTTCTAAATTAAAGGAGATTACCAATGGCGAATGAAGTAATTTTTAAAGAAGAAGAATATAAAAGATTTCTTAAAATCTTGAGTGCATTTAAAGAAACTTGTAGTGATGTTGATATCTATCGTGGTCAGATTTTTCAAAAAAGCAATGATTCTTTATATATTTATATGTGTGATCTCCGAAGCTTTTTAGGAGAAAATGATTTTCCGATTACGAATTTAAAACAAAAACTTAATTTATTCAAATTGTTTAAAGAACCAATTATTATTTTTGGTAATGATAATGTTCGAATTCAGGAAGATATTGTTTATATAGATATTACAAAACCTCTTAGACAATATTTAGATAATCGATATATGGAAGATATTAATCTTGATTCCATTGTTAATATTTCACCCGAAAATAAAATTACAGAAGTGAATTTTGACAGGGGACTATTAAATAAAATCAAGGTTATTTCTCATAATTTTGGAACAGAAAATATGACCATCTTGTTTGAAGATTCCAAAGCTAAATTTATTGTTCAGAATACAATTGCAAATCAAAAAGCCTTGGTTGCGGAATCAGAATTGGAAACAGTTGTTGGGGGAGATAGCACAATCCCATTGTTTTTTAATATGAAACTTCCAGATGCTAAAATTGAAATCTTTTTAGATTCAGAAACTCTTGTCTTATATTATAAGATTACGTCTAAAATTGAAGATGTCGATCTTGTGATTTTTTCAAAATCAAAACTCTCAATTTAAAAGGAGAAATTATTATGACACATGATAATGACAATCCAATCGGAACAGAAAATGAATCTGTAAACGAACAAAAGGATCAATCTTTTCTTCATATTAATATTCGAGTTCCGATGGAACTTGTAACAGAAATGATCATTTATTATAAATTTAATATTGAAGAAATTGTTCCCGCATTAGCGGAAGCTGTAACTCCTTCTATGAAGTCTTCCTTAGAAGATACTATTTCTGAAATTATTAAAGAATATGAAAATCGTCGAAAAGCAGAGGATAATTAAAATGTCAGAAGAAAATAAAGATAATTTAAACGATGAAATGATTCCTGATGTTAATGTAAATGTGAATGTTCCTTTAAAATTAATTTTAGCTTATATTAAAAATTATAACGGAGATGCACTTAAAGTAAAAGAATCATTAGCAAAAGATATAACTAATAATATTATGGAAAATTTAAATGAAGTAATTTCGGTTTTAATTGAAGAATATGAAAAATATAAAAATTCTCTAACTAATTAAATAAATTTGTTTAATTTTATTAAATTTTAATAAAAATTTTTAATGAAATATAAGATAAAATGAGAATTTTTTAATAGAGAAACAAAGTGGTGATTGTGGAAAAGAGAGAGGGATACATGTTAAGCACAGCTAATGTAATAACCTTTTTTGCATCATATGATGTATTGAACTCCATTGTGAGTACACGGGAAACTTCACATATTAATTTCTTTATAGATTTAAAAAACGTTGTACAGAGTCTCTATAGAAAAGATGCTATAGAAATAATTACAGAAAACACAAAACAATTTAATTCCCTGGACCTCTCTCTTTTCCACTCTATTTTTAATTTCTTATCTTATTATAAAGTGTATTGTATTAAAAAAGGTTTGACATGTAATTTTTATTTCTTTTTTGAAACTGGGGATTCTACATATCATCAGACTTTATATAAGAAATATAAATCAAATCGAAAAATTGATAAATTATTTGGTTTTGATACAGAAACAAAAGAATTATTTTATTTAGTTTTTCAAAAGAATTTGGGGTTAATTGAAAAAATTGGAAATAAATTACCAAATGTTAAAGTTATCAAGTTAGATCTTTTCGAGGCTGATTTTATTCCATATTATCTTATTAATTATAAGAATATTGGTAATGATGACAATGATGTAAATATCATATTGTCTAACGATCATGATATGTGGCAATGTGCTAATGACAATACATTTATATATTCTAGATATGGAAAACGATCTAAAGTTATTAGTAAAGGTAAAGTTTTAAATAATTTATTTAAAGACTCAGATAAAATTTATAATGATGACTATTACACTCTTATCCTATCCATTATAGGAGATAAGAGTGATAATATAGAGGGAATTAAAGGTATAGGTGAGAAACGGGCTGACATCATTTATGATGAATTGGCCCGTTTTTATCCCGATCCTTCTATTTTTTTGTCGAAAATAAAAGAAAATATCCCGTTATTTGATGATTATAACGGTGATAACAAATATATGATTATTGTAAGAAATCAAGAAAATGAATTCCGAACTGTTACAAGAAATATGCAATTAATTTCGTTTGAAATTATATCACGACTAATAAATGATCCGACAAAATTATATCTTTTGGAAGTTCATAAAAAGATAGAATCAGTTTTAGAAAATAATTCTTATATTAAATTTGAAAATCTTGTAGAGGCATTGAAACGGAGTCAAATATATGTAGATGAAGATATTTTTGGATCATTATATTACGCCAACAATATTAGAACTAACAAATGAAATTGAAGTTGCTTTTTCATTTGATGATGACCCAGTTAAAAATTTTCTATATATGCACGATTTTGAAAATCTAACCGATTATCTTTTTATTGTTTATTTTGGACCGTTCACAAGATACCAAAATATTTTCAAACTTCACAAGAATATATCCTGGTTTAATGTTGATATCCAAATAAAAAATAAGACTTTACCTAAACTATCTAATTCGTGTATTAAACATTTAGATACAGATGTTTTTGTTTTTTCAAAAACTATTATATATAAAGAGCCATCATCTGTAGAATTAATTTTTGATTTGGAGGATAATATTTATGTTAACGCCCGCTAGGGTTCTTGAATATGTCAAGACCCAATTAGGATATCCATTTGTTCAAATTGAATTAGATGATGAAAAAATTATTCAGTATCTCAGTACTTATACACTGAGAGAACTTTCATATTATATTCCTTTTGTAAAGCGTATGTATTTGGATTTTAAAACAGCGGAAAAAGTAGAGGGAAGGGCGAATGAATATTATTTAGAAGATGACGAAGGTTTAGAAATTATGGGGGTTAAAGATATTTATTTCAATAGAGGGGATTTTGCATTTTTGGGACATCCCTTTTTTGGGCCATTCTCTCTTTCTGATATAAACAATTGGGCATTGAGCATTGAATCATCTATGATGATTCAAACATTTTCTGATTTTAATTTTACATTTGAATTTCGTTCTCCTAATATTTTACGTATTTCATCATTTATCATAACTTCGGCTGGTGGTTGCACAGTTGAATATGAAACAATTCAACCTTCAGATTTTTCTGGAATCCCAAATGAATTACAATCAGATGTATTAGAATTTTGTTTAGCGGATGTAATGATCTTACTTGGCCGCATTCGTAAAAAATATGGAGATGGTCAATTACGAACTCCATTTGGAGAAATTCCATTAGGATCAGATGTATTAGATGAAGGAAAAGAGAAGAAGAGAGATTTAAAAGAAAAATTTGAAAGATTATCATATCCTAACGTGATAATTGATCACGGTTAAGGGGGATTAAAATGAATGGAGTGTGAATATTTTGGTGGTGTAGATTTATCTTTGAATTCAGCGGGAGTTATAATTTTAGATTTTAATTATAATATTCAAATACAAAAAGTAATTACTTCTAAAGTTGAAGACGAAATAGATATTAGAATAAATGACATTGTAAATTCGATCTTGTCTATTTTTTTGCCTTATAAAGATAAACTTTCTGTTAATATAGAAGGTTTATCTTTTTTTGTCTCGAAAAGTCAAAGAGGACTTCAATTAGCTGGTTTACATTATGTTCTTCGTAATTATCTTTTCACACATTCTATTCCGTTTGAAATCACACCTCCTACGAGTTTAAAAAAATATATCACGGGAAAAGGTACGTCTAACAAGAATATAATTATTAAAGAAATATATAAACGATGGAGTGTTGATTTTGATTCAGATGATTTAGCTGATGCATATGGATTAGCTAGAATGATATGCTCTAAATATAATGAGGAATAATATAATGGCACGATTTATTGTTGTTGAACATCATGCTAAAAAAGCTGGACTTCATTACGATCTTAGATTTGAAAAACCGAATAGTAATATGTGGTTAAGTTTTGCGTCTCGTCATGAATTAACGGAAGCAGAAAATACAAAAGTTCTTTTAAATCAAACAGAAGACCATACAAAAGAAGATGCTTTATTTATTGGTGAAATTAAATCTGGTTATGGTGCCGGGACATTAAAAGAATGGGATAAAGGTAACTGTGACATTTTAAAATATAGGGAGGGTAAATATATCCAAATAAATTTTAAAGGTAAAAAGTTAAAAGGTATATATCATTTGATTAAAGTTACATATAAAGAAAATTCCTGGCTCTTTTTTAAAGCTAAATAGGAGGCAAGTAATATGTTAGATGAAAAATTTTTTTCAGCTAATGAAGATAAAGTTTATTTAATCGATAAATTAAAAGAACTTGAAGAAATTAAATCATATGATGATTTTCGTGATTTCTTGAAAAAATTTAAAATGACAAATGAAGAATTGGGGCTGTTGGCTTTGCAAATGTTGCATTATTTATTTGCAGAGGGCCGATCTAAGTATTATAATGGCAAATATGACCCAAAAGAACTTCTTAGAGGATTGGAGGTGGAAATGGAGCATACGAGTTGTCCATTAATATCTTTAAAAATTGCTATGGATCATTTAGCTGAATTGCCTGATTATTATACAAGACTTGATAAAATGGAAGAAGATGCGGAGGTGTGATAATGACTAAAAAGAAAATTGTTAATCTTTCAGAAAATGCGCGACAAGTAGCAGAAGCACGTTATTTTATGGAAGGTGAAGATTGGGGACAGTGCATTGAACGTGTTGCGCGGGGAATTGCCGCAGTCGAATTAGATGATGATAAACGCAAATATTATGAGCAAGAATTTTTTGATATGATTTATAATATGGATTTTATTCCAGGTGGTCGTATTCTTAGAAATACAGGACGTCCTAGGGGTTCTCTTTTAAATTGTTATTATATTCCTATTGAGGATGATATTGCAGCTATTGGAGACTTTCTTAAGAAAGCTCTTATTTTATGGAGTGATGGCGGGGGTGTAGGGTGTACTTTTTCATCTTTACGCCCTAAAGGCGACCCTATTAAGGGTAAAGGGGGACATTCTTCGGGACTCGTTAGTTTTATTGAAGCGGCGGATGCGGTAGCAAATACAATCGAATCTGGTGGGGCTCGTCGTGCTGCTGCATTGAGCGCAGTAGATGTATCCCATCCAGAAATTTTAGATTATATTGATGCCAAGTTGGTGCATGGTAAACTTTCACATTTTAATATTTCTGTAATCGTAACGAAAGACTTTCTACGAGCAGTAGAAAATGATGGTACATGGGATCTAAAATTTAACCAGAAAGTTTATAAAACTGTAAAAGCGAGAGAAATTTGGGATAAGATCGTAACGAATATGGTTCGCTGTGCGGAACCTGGAATTTTAGTTCGTGACAATTTGGTAAAAAATAACTCTTATTATTTTGATCCTATTCAGGGCACGAATCCATGCGTTACGGGTGAAACTTTAATTGCAGTTGCAGATGGTCGTGGAGCCGTACCGATTAAGCAGTTAGCAGAAGAAGGGAAAGATGTTCCGGTATATTCATATAATGAATATACAAATAAAGTTGAAATTAGAATGATGCGGCGTCCAAGACTAACTGGAAAAAATAAAAAGATTTTAAAAATTACATTAGATAACGGAGCAAGTATTAAGTGTACTGAAAATCATAAATGGTATCTTAATACCGGAGAAATTGTTGAAGCGAAAGATCTTAAAGTTGGTGATTCTATTCATCATATGAATAAATTCCATGCGGGGTTTCATGAAATATTTGAGCATTGGAATTCAACGTCACAAGACTATATTTGGTTAACACATAGTAATGCAAAAGAAATTCTAATGGATCATAGACTTCATGCTGAATTTAAAATTGGCCGGGAACTTGAACTAGGAGAAGTCGTCCATCATGAAGATGGTAATGGATTAAATAATAATCCAGATAATTTAAGAGTATTAAGTCGAGAAGATCATTATAAACTTCATGGAGAATTAATACGTGGTGAGAATAATCCTGTAAATAGATTTCCAGAAAAGAATTGGTTAATTAAGCAGGATTGGTCTGGAACAAACAATGGTCGATGGAAGGGCTATACACAAGAGGAATTAAAACAAATTGCCCTTTCATATATGAAAGAAATTGGTAGACGTCCGACCGTAAAGGAATGGAAAGAATATTGTCGAAAAAATAACTATCCATTTGAAAGTTATTTTTCTTATGGGACTAAGAATTTAGGGCGTTGGTTATCTGAGGTTTATTCGGAAATTGACCCAGATAAATATTTAGTAAATTCTGCTAATATTCGTGAATTTAATAAATTTTTAAAATTAAAAGAAGAAACTGATTTAGATATCTTTTTTGATTCTTCTATTAAAGTTCGAAAAATTTGTGAAACATGTGGAGATGAATTTATTGTACCTTGGACACAACGGGAACGTGCTTTCTGTAGTAGAGAATGTTCAGCTACATCATCTAGACAACGAGAAGGATTGTTAAGACTAGCTGAAGAAAATCAGAAAAAGACTAGAGATATGCAAATTCAGGCATATTTAGAATTAAAGTCAAAGTTAAATAGAGATCCTCTTCTCAAGGAATATCGATCATTTTGTAAAACAAAGAATATTCCAACCCGATTTAGAGGAGTTAATGAAAAAGTTACTAATGAATATGTCTTTAGAAGTTATCGTGAATTAAAGGAAACTGCTAATGCATACAATTTTAAAATTGTAAAAATTGAAGATGCTGGATATGAAGATGTTTATAATGGAACCGTGGATATCAATCATAATATGTATATTGCAGTTGGAACGGGAACAACCGAATCCGGTAAACCCTTGGAATCATTCGTATTATCACGCCAATGTGGAGAAGCTGTGTTGGGAAGTTATGGCGCGTGTGACTTAGGTTCCCTTGTATTACCTAATTTTATTACAGGTAATGTGAATACAAATTGGAAAAAATTGGAAAAGACGATTCGTTTGGCGGTTCGATTTTTGGATAATGTACTAGATGTAAACAAGTATTCACTTCCTGAAGTGGAAGCAAAGTCAAAGAATACTCGTCGTATTGGTATTGGTGTTATGGGTCTAGCTGAATATTTATTTGCGAAGGGTCTCCGTTATGGTTCGATGAAAGCGGCTATGGAAGTAGAACGATTGATGCGATTTATTCGGGATGTTGCGTATATGGCATCAATTGAATTGGCTATTGAGAAGGGAGCGTTTCCAAAATTCGATCCAACGGCATATACTAAAGCATCATTTATAACCAAATTGCCTGCGGCGATTCGAAAGGAAATCAAGAAGCATGGAATTCGAAATGTAACTTTGATGGCAATGGCACCGACGGGGACGATTTCATTGTTAGCTGAAGTTACGAGTGCTATTGAGCCGTTATATTCGAAAGCTTATCGGAGAGTGGATAGAGTAAGTGAACGTGTTTATATTCATCCTTTTTATAAGAAATGTATAGAAAATGGAGAAGAAATTCCAGATTGGTTTGTCGATACATTTGATTTGAAACCTCAAGATCATTTTGAAATTCAATCACTTGTGCAAAGGTATGTTGATGGGGCTGTGTCCAAAACAATCAATATGCCTGTTGGAACAACACCAGATGAATTAAGTGAATGGCTTCTTGAATATGCTTATGATCTTAAGGGCGTAACTGTTTATGTTGAGGGAAGCCGTGAAAATGTTCCTTTGAATCGTATGACCGAAGAAGAAGTCAGACGCTACATTCAATCGGAAAAGAAATTTGAATCAAGTAATGATGAAAAAGACGTGGCTTGTTCTACAGGAACTTGTTCGATATAATTAAAGAAGAAGGGAGAGATAAGTTTTTATCTCTCCCTTCTTATTAGGAGGTATTAAAAAATGATTATTGGTCCTTATAAAACATGCACGTTTTCTTCATTATGTCCAGTTTCAAAGAATTGTTATGGGACATTTGAAGATAGACCAAATCATTTCGAATGTGATTTTGTAGATTCGAATGGTCATTTTAATTATGATCTTGTAAGAGAACGAACTATTTTTAATAAAACAGGTAAATATGAAATTTTATTAGAATGTGGGGAATCTCAAAATGGCTCAAAATGAAGTTTTAGAAAATTTATTGGATGAATTTAGAGTACAGAGAGAAGAATTAAAAAAATTAATTAAAGAATTAGAAAATTTTAAATCCAAATTAGATGGATTATTTCCTTCAACGTTAGATAAACGATATATTCGCTTTTTTGAGGAAAAAATTAAAACGGTAACTGAATTATTTAAAACGATTTTAGATATGAGAAAAGAAATTAACAAGACATTAAAAGACGAATTTGAATTAAGACGTAAAATTGATTCTGATAAAGAATTTGAAGAAGAGGCTATTGACATTCGAAGGATATTATCTAAATATGAGGATAAGGTTCAAAAACTGAAAGCTGTAAACTCGAACGATGACTAAAAAAGGAGAAACGAGAATGAGTGAAGAATTCGAAAACCTAGAATTTGATTCCACTATCGATGTAAAAGAAATTGTGAATTCAGTTAAAGTAGAAGACAAAGTTGAAGTAGATCCTGAAATAAATGATTTATACGCAGAAATTTCCTCTTTTTTGGAAATTAATGCGAATATTAAAGAAGATTCTGGAATTAAAGGGACAATTCCAACTGGAATTGATCTTCTTGATGCTATTCTTGGTGGCGGATTCCCCATCGGTGCCCTTAATATTTTAGTAGGCCAGCCTGGTTCTGGTAAAACAATGCTTGCCATCCAAACAATGGGCAATGCTCAAAAGATTTATAATGGAAAAGTCCATGTTGCATTCCTCGATTCCGAAGTATCTACAACAACCAAACGCATGTGGGATCTTGGTGTTCGCAATCCTCCCATTAAACCGTTTTCAGATATTACTATTGAATCCGTATTTCGTTTTATAGAAGGTATTTGTTTATTTAAAGAAAAGAAAAATATCGTTGATATGCCTTCCGTTATTGTATGGGATTCATTAGCAAATACTTTATCTGAAAAGGAACATACGACAGATGATCCTAATTCTGTAATTGGTTATAAGGCTCGTCTTTTATCTATTTTAATTCCGAAATGTGTTTCTAAATTAAAGAAATATAATATTTCTTTCTTAGTTATTAATCAGCTTCGAGATAAGATTTCTATGGGGGGACCATATAATCAAGTCCCGAGTGATTTGAAATTCTTATCATCATCTAAACAAATGCCAGGCGGTACAGTAGTAAAATATAATGCAAATCAATTATTAGAAATGAAAGTAAAATCTAAATTATCTGAAGATAAAGATGGTTTTGATGGCTTTACGGCTGTTGTGAAAGCTGTCAAGAATAAGCTTTTTAGTCCAAATATTGAGATTGAACTTGTTGGGGATTTCGTAAATGGATTTGATAATTTAAAAACAAATTTTCTGTTCCTTAAATCGACTGAATACTTAAAAAGTGGTCCTTGGAATCATTTAGTGAATTATCCAACTCGAAAATTTAGAACGAAAGAATTACCGAATTTATATAATTTGGATTCTGATTTTAAAGTGGCATTTGATGAAGCTGTTTATATGGCGATTAAAGAACAGATCATTGATAAAAATACTGTTCCGATGGAGAATGATTCTAATGATTTATGAAATTAGCAGTGAGAAACAAATGATTAGAAATGCGAAATTTCTAAATTTCTTTATAAAAAAGGTATCTTAGAAAGGAGAAAATAAATAATGAACGAGATGATTCAGTTTCTTGAAGAGTTAACTTTAAATTTGGTTAAGAATTTGGTAGATGCTCCAAATGAGGTGAAAGTTACAACTACGACTACGACAAAAAATATTATTTTACAAGTTTATACCGCAAAGGATGACCGAGGGAAGTTAATCGGTCGGAAAGGCCGAACTATTGATGCTTTAAAAGTAATTCTTAATGCTGTTAAGAATACAAAATATAAAAATGATGATTTTAGAAAGATTGTGTTAGAAATTTTAGAGTAAAAAATTGGAGGCTTTTATTATGTTAACAAAAGAAGCCAAAATTCGGATTCTCGAAGCTTTTTACGGCCTCGATGAAATCTTTTTTGGAAAAAACGCAACCGAACTTAATGTATGTTGCCCGTTTTTTATTGAGAATTATATGCAAATCAAGGGTGCATTTCTTTCCATTGTAGCTGAAATGTATGATAAGATTAATGTGAATCCTCCTATAATTCAAGAGAAGGTGGATTCCAAAAAATTAATTAAACGGGCTAAAAAGGTTGCAAAGGTTGTACGAGAAAGTGCGGCACGTATTCTTAAAACAAAACGTGGCAAGCAAGAGATTAAAAGGGAAGTTATTAGTGCGCTTCGAGAATCAGAAGAAAATGTTAATGCTTCAAAAATGATTGAAGAAAAAATTAAAGAAAAATCATTTACTTTAGCTGTGGATAATTTTGTTTTAGCTCGTGCATTGACTGAATCTACAAATTATAAGTATCTTGATACTTATGAAGGTAAAATTCTTGAAAATTCATATAAGGTTCTGCGAGATTCTCTTGTAGAAGCTGCTATGGATGTTTTGAATCTTGCAGAAGAATCCGATGACTAATAATGAATCGTAGAGATGAAATTCTTTATTTTATTGATTATTTAAAAGAAGAAGCCCAAAAAATTAGAAAATATATTCATCAAAATAAAGAAGATTATAAAGTAGATAAGGAAGAATTAAGCGGGAGCATTGAAAAAGATGCCCCGCTTAATTCTTTTATTGAAGATGAAAATAACCGTATAGAATATACGGACAAGAATAAGAAAAAAGAAACAATTATTCTTTTATGAGGAATTAAACATGGCAAAATTTGAAAATAATCCTAATGCTAAAATAGTTATGTTTCCGGTTTTAATTTCACCGAATGTTTCATCAATGCCAGTTGCAGGATTAGTAAAAGAGTTAGAAAAATTTATTCTTCTATATCGTTTGGAAGATATTCGTAGATTAGTTGTGAAACAATTAAGCACTGGTATTACATTTTTTGAAAATACTGAAGTTAATCCAAAAAGTGTAAAGATTTCAAAAATAAAACGTATAGATTCGATTTTAAATGAGCAAATGTCAAGAGATCGTGATGCAATGTTAGCAATTGCACCACCAGAAGATCGAGAAGAAATTATTGATGCTGAATTTGAAGAAATTCCTCAACCAGCTCAACCGAATCAACAGGCTCAAGAACCAGGAATTGGTATAACAGGTTCAACGATTCATATGAATGATTTAGTAGCAGATGATTCTAAAAATCTTTTACCTACATTTATGCATATTGATGTTGAATATGCTTCTGCAAGTGGTAATAAAATTAAAATGCCTGTAATTATTGGCGTAAAAGTCGTTCCATTTTTTGTTAAAGATGTTCGTAAAGCCTTATTGTTATTAAAAACTGACGGTTCATCTGGAATTATTTCTGCTTTTATAAAACGAAAATTACGTCAGATTTGGAATAATACAGTTATGCATATATACAAAAAAGTTTTAAAATTTTTCGGTTCAGATTATTTAACGGGTGATCCTAAAAAAGATATTATTTATGGTCTTAGTAGATATAATAAAAATATTTTTATGTTATTTAATTATAAAGATTTAAGTTTTAAAAATACCAATTTAGTTAATTCAATGAAATTTATTGATAGAGCCCATCGATTGGGATGGAATTCATTATTATTTGCCGATGACACAAATCGAGTTGTTTATTTCTGCATGGAAGAATTTGGTGGTACATGTTCTGCGGTTCCATATTCAGCTTTATATACTGCTGCTAAAAAACGTGAAACTGTCTATAAAGAGCTTTCTGATTTACATAAATCAGCTAGCCCATTTTATCGAAAGAAAGTTTCTTTACGAAAAGTATTATCAGAATCTAAAAATAAAAAATTAGATTTATATTTAGAACAATTGGATTTATTAGATAAAGCGAAAGAAGAAGATAATGAAGAACTTAAATCTTTAGTTTATAAACTATCAAACGAAATGGGAGCAATTAAAACAGAACGTGATCTTCAAAAATTTTATAAACGATATAAATTTTTAGCTCGTGGTTTTGATTCTGAGAGTTACAAAAAAGCTGTTCGTAAAAGAGTAAAAGAATTTGATTCTGTATATAATAAAGTTTATATGGCATTAGAGAATTCATTAGAGGCATTTTCAAAAATAAATAATGAGAAAGTTAAAGAAATATTTACTACACTTATAATTTTGGTAGCTGATCTTGCCAAAAAAACAGGCAAAATGACCGGATCTTTATTAAAAATTGTGGGGCAGATTATTTATAAACTTGCAATTTATTTAAAAGGTGAACGTACAACAGATCAATTTCTTATGATTATAGCAGGATTAATGTTAATTATTTATCCATATTTTGTAAGCTGGGTACAGATATTAACTAGTCCAGTACCAATTTTATTTTTTATAATTGGTGTTATTTTAGTATTAAATAATCTTGATGTTATTTAAAGGAATTAGAATTAATGTTAAACTTAACAGATTTAAAAGAAGAATTTGATCAAATTGTTGAAAAATCTGATAATAATGTAACTGAAGAATCTGATGTTGATATTAAAAGTAAAGTTGAATCGTTAGAATTATATAGTGAGAATTATCCATTCTCACTATCAATGAGAATAAAAGATTTTCCTACAGAAAAGGCAATGATTAAATTTATTAAAAACTGTGAAGGTATAATTAGAAAATCAATTGAATATAAAGAATGGAGATCATATTTAGTCGATGTTTTGGGAGTGAATAAATGTGCTATTACAGATGAATTAAATTCCGAAGTTACGGTAGAAGTTCATCATCATATCCCGTCATTATTTTTAATCGTTAAAGCAATTGTAAATAAATATATTCAAGAAGAAAAAGAATTTTCAACGTTTGATATCGCTTTAGAAGTTATTAAATTACATTATGAAAATAGAATTGGATATATTACTTTATTAAAATCTATACATGAAAAATTTCATAATGGGTTTCTTCAAATCCCTATGTCATTAATTAAAGGTAATTATAAATATTTTATTGAAAATTATTTAGATTATCTTGATGAAGAAGATAAAGAACTTATTATGGAAAGATTATCCATAACGAAAACGGATATTTCATGGACTCGGGATAATTATAAGGCTGTAGTAAATGAATAATTAAAGAGGTAGAGATAGAAAATGAAAACAATTGATAATGTAAGTAAATTTAATTCAAAAAGAAATTTAAATATAGATTATTTAACGTCCAAATTAGTTACAAATAATAAATATTTTATTGTTCCTGCACCTACTTATGAAGTTATTGAAAAAAATATTTATGTCCTATTAAAAAATTCAACTATTAAAGATTTAAATAGAAAGTATTATATGAAACCACATTATTTATCATATGATGAATATGGAACTACAATTTTTGATTATTTATTAATGTACATTAATGGTGTCCAGTCAATGGAAGATTTTATAATTGATAAAGTCATTATTCCATCATTAGATTCTATTATTTCTATCTCTACCTCTTCTTTACGAAATAAAATTGATATGGAGTCTGTCCGATGGTAAAAAATAAAAAAGATAGATATTATATTTTAGAATCTTATTTAGAAGATTTACAAGAATTTGTGATCACATTACCGGCGGTGATGACTGCGATTTCGGTAGCGTCATTTGCAAATACAATTTATCAATCTTATTTAAGTAAAGTTGGAAGACGTTGCCGAGGAATGTCAGGTGCAATGAAAAGTCTTTGTGCTGCACAGGTTCATGCAGAAGCTTATAATGAAAAATTAAGAGCTTTACAAGCGGCAAGATCAAAATGTAAAGATGACAAGTGTCGGCAAAAAACACAGGAACAAATTCAAAAAGTTCAAGAAAAGTTAAAGAATTATGAATCTATGATCGATTTATATAAAGAAAAAGTTAAAATAGAGAAGGAAAAAGAAAGAGAAGAAATTAGATCGGCTGGGGTATAATACATGTATATTAAAGAAAAATTTAATCTTTTGGTAAATGTTAATAATATCTTTAATGTAAATCCTATTTTATTACGGCCATATATAATTGAAGATGGGGTAAATAAAATTGTTTCGATTTTAGAAGTTAATAAATCTGTTATTTATCATAAACATTTTGATAAAATTATAAATGGAATTAAAAAAAGAGATATTAAAATTGTACCTATTAATTATGAAAATTATATTCTACCAGTTTCTTATAATCTAAAAACGAATGATATTATTATAAATATACACCCATTAGGTGTATCAGATATTTCTTCTATTGAAATTGATCCGAGAAATCTTTATGCCCTAGTTTTATACGGATTGATTTTTAGAAATTCATTTTATAAAAAAATTACCAGTTGAAGAAGCTAATTCTATTTCAAATTTCTTAGCATCTGTATTAGTTCGTTTTTTTTGGAAAAGATTATGGTTTGATAGGAATTTATATGGAAAAGATTGCTAAATTAAAATTTTTAATTCATTTCTATATTCTTTCCAGCTTTTTTAATGATATTAAAACATCTACAAAAATTGATCTAGCATCAAATCTTTCTACTTATGTACCTTCTGCTGAAGAAAAGATTACACTCAATACAATTGATTTGTCAAATATTTTAAATTTTATTAAATTATTGAGTGATTTTGATATTATGCCTGGATTAAATAAATATTTATTTAGTTCTAAATTTGTAAGATTTTTTGGTTCAAACTTTTTACCAGCTTTAGAAGATCCAGGCCGCTTTTATGCAAGTATTTATATCTCTTCGTTAAGAGGACAAAATATTGTCCCTGGATTTATTAAAAAATATAATCAACGCGAATATGCTAACATGATTCATTTTACGCACACAACTCTCCTATAAGGATTATTAAATGAAAACATCTGAATATTTTGGTTTTTATCGAGCTAAAGTTGTTGATAATAATGATCCTGATAATTTTGGAAGAGTTAAAGTCTGGATTCCTATGGTTATGATTGATATTTCAGAATCAGATGGAATTTGGGCACTTCCCGCAAATAATCCAATTGGTGGAAGAAACATAGATAATAATAAAAAATATGGGACTTCATACATCCCTTTAATCGGAAGTTGGGTTTGGGTTTTCTTTGAAGCAGGAAACGTAAATCATCCATATTATTTTGGAGCATTGCAATTATATAATAATGAAAATAAAGATTTACCGGAAATACAATCAGGATCGAATAAAGATAAATGGGTAATATTTCGATCACCAGATGGAAGGACTATTGTTATTTCCGATGATCCAGAAGATTCAAGAATTGAAATCACTGGAAAAAAAACGAAATCCAGATGATGTTTACGGAATTGATGGAAATCAAACAACCATTTTATTAAATGAAGGACAGAATGGGGAACAGATTTTAATAAAATCTCATAATGGAATGTATATTAATATTGATGTTGATGATGGTGCTATTTACATGAATAGCAATGGAAAGGTAGTTATTTCGGCGGGTGATAATTTAGACATTCTTTCTGGTGGGAATTTAAATATTAAATCGCTGGGTAACATAATTATTCAAGGAAGCGGAACAACTGCTGTTAGCGCAAGTGGGAATTTAATTCTATCTGGAAGCCAAGTATTAACAAATACAGGAGGTTCACCTTCAGCAAGTTCTTCAACACCGAAAGGAGATAGGAAATAATGGCGATTTCTGTATTAGAACCTTTTTGTGATAAGCTTTCGGAAGAATTTGATCGTATTTTTGATACAGTTGATAAAGCTAAAGAAACATTAAAACCATTACTTGATCTGCTAAAAACTAGATTAGCAACAAAACCTTTTAGTAATTTAACTGATTATGAAAGGGTTAAAAATCAAATTGATTCGGCTGTGGATACAATTGTCCCTCCGGTTGAACAATTTGATGAATTGGCAACATTAATTCAAACTTGCCCATATTTAAGAGATAATCCATTATTAAGTAATGCAGCAAATTTTGTCAAAAGCTTTGGTCCAAATATGAAAAGAATTGCCAGCGATTTAATTCAAGCTTTAGATTCGATCGCTAATTGGGGAAATAGCAATTCAGTTTACAGGTTTAGAAGATTTATATAAAAAAATATGGTTTTGATATTGCATTTCAAGAATTAAATAATATTTTATTATGTTTAGGTGGTGTATGTGGGCAAGATGTGGCATCGAAAGCAGATAAGTTGACCCGTCTAAGAGAATTATTAAGTATAAATGAATATGGTCAATTAGATCCGATTGCTATTTTAACCGATCCAGATGTTGGTCTAACCCCTGATGAAATCGCGACCGTTCAATTTCAATTAGATACGTACAAATCTGTTATGAATAGAATTGATGATGCAATAAATACAGCCGTAAACCAATTTAAAACATTAGGTTTAGGATAAAAAAACGAATGAATATACATTTAAAACCTTCTCTTTTAAAAATAAGAAGAAGACCGATTAAATATATTATTCTTCATCATACACGAGAACTTTATCCTCAATCTGATTTAGTTTTAGATAATGATAAATTTCAGATGAAATCTGTGTTTAATGCAGTATTAGAAGATAAAACTCCAGATGTAAATTATAATTTTGTAATTGAAGAAGTTAAAAAGGAAGTTTATGTATATATGACTCGTCCTTTTGTATATTTGTGTGAATGGGATGATATCCCAGATGATTATAATAATGCGGCAATTCATATTGCCTTTTTAGGAAGTTATGATCTTAAAATTCCTTCGCCCCGTATGTATGAAATTGCAGCATATAGGGTTATCTCACCATTTCTTAAGGCATATGGCCTTCCTACCAAACGTATTTTGCTTCATAGTGAGGTAAGTACAAATAAAGAATTAACATGCCCAGGTGAATTTTTTTCTAAAAA
>BPGB01000003.1 GCA_026002815.1 Candidatus Woesearchaeota archaeon
GACATTTCAGCTTGACTCATCGCATCGAATATCTGACTAGAAGTGTAGCCGTCACGCTGTAATGTCTGTATTATTTGATTATTTGAATATCCTTGTTTTTTCATAACCATAACTTGATCTAGAGGTATTTCTGATCCGGCAGATATATCTGATTTTGATGATTTAAAAATGCCCATAAATCCTCTTTTTGAAACTTTTATTTAACAAGTAATGAATATTAAAAAAGTTATGTAAACAACTTAACATTTAATTGAACTATAACATACTGATTAATACGACCAATCAGTATAATGTATCGACACATAAGTATTAATAAAGTATTTATCTTACAGTGTTTATCATTAGTAAAGCATGCTTATTATTAAAGTTTATGTTAAATATATATTTAAAATTTTTGTTTGTCCAAATTAGTTTATATTAACTTACTTGCACATATCGAGGCTTAAATAAACATGACCTGGCGCAGGGTATAAGCTTATTGGTATGGTTCCTCTCTGACCTGTCTCTCTATTCGTACAATTGAGATTCTTTATTACTATCTCTTTATTGTTCCAATTTATTCCTTGAGTATATAGCACAAATGCAAATCCCTGCCTTACTAATGTTTTATTTGCTATAATCCATAAGGTATTATTAACTATGAAACAAGGATCACGAGACCCACTGCAATCAACAGATTCCCCTTTCGCACAAAACTTTAATAAATCAGAGATAGTATAATCGTTCTCAATACATTCTATAGCGTTTACATTGACTAATGAATTAATAAAATTTGAAGCTGTTTCATCGTAGATATAATTCTTTCTATAATCTGCTATTGGCATTTTTTGTCTGAAAGAAATAAACATAAAAAAAACCGATTACTATAAGTATAACTACCATTGCCAGTCCAAACATCTCTATTTGAGATTTTTTATTGTTATTGAAACGGTTCATATTAGCACATTCATAGTAGCACATTCATATTATTATATTTTCATACTTGAATTTTTATCTGTAATAACCCTCAACAATCAACAATCCGAAAGATTTCTTTGACACTGTACCATAGTTTTTCTCTATAATTATTGGTATTGTTATTTGTAAGGTTGTTGTTTTTGATATATTATTATCATATATTACAATACTTGTCTCATTCGGATATACTTCTTTTATTGATACTCTTGAATTTTTAAAATAATAATTATAGTAAGAAAAAAGAGCATCCTTATAAGCAGGGTCTCTTATGGTTTTGTTCAATGCTAAAACTTTATACCAATCAAAACAATTAACCTTGGTTATTACATTATTATTATAACATCTCAATTCGGGCAGTTCTGATGCGATTTTGGCTATTTCTATAACCGATAGATCCTGATATTCTATTTTTTTAACATCAACATCACTTTTTCTTATGTTAGACCAAAAAACTATTCCTATAACTAATAAGAATATTACTATTATAACAACAGCAATACTTTCAGCCATTTGTATTTGAGATTTTTTTGAATTCACAAAAATCAATCCATCCTGCATAAATTTATTACAATATACTATATAAATTTATTATCAATACAAATGCAGTATAATATTAAAATACATTATCATTTAATACACAAAAAAATGTAAAACAATTTAAAACCGTTTGAAATACTTTAAAATAATATTTAAATAATATTTCTAGTAATTATTAAATCAAACTATTAATAAATAAGCGGACAACCCTTAAATATTAAATCGGTATTGTCGTTCTTTAATGATAACGCGCTTTGATATATTGTTTGAACATCGCTTAATGATTTATCTTTCATATTAAGAAGTGTTGATTTTGGAAGTGCCAAAACAGGAACACAGTTTGGATTGACAGAAGCTAATTCAGATTCTAATAATAATATTCTTTGATAATGTAGATTTCTCTTTAATTCAAACTGTTTAAATGCTCTTTCCATCTGACATGTATAATACTTTTTATCATCAGAAAATATCGCTCCAAATAACGAAGCCTTGCCTAAATAGTATTGCAGTCGATTATTATTGTTTGGCTGATCGTTGTTTGTAGGAATTACATCATATCCTATTATACCATAACCGAATACTGATTCACTATTGCTAGACGGGAGTATGCTTATATATTTATAAGTATTAGGACAATTATTGAAACAGATTATCCTATAATAATTATAAGATTTTATTAAAGAGTTTATCTCAGAAACACTTGAAACATATCTCTTTGTGATATTCTGGGGTAAGGCATTATAAATTTCTGCAGCATAATTCTCATAACCTGTAGAATTATATATTAAAAATATCATATTCTGTGGGGACAAATATACAAATCTGGTTACAATAAAAGGTATACTAAAATCAAGCGTCCAAACATTTATTCTTTGAGTAGTGAATTCTTTAGGAGCAAATATTATTTCAGAAGAAAGCTGTTCTCTTTGAGACCCTGATATTTTAAAATCTGCAGTTAAATCACGAACATCACATGAGAAAGTAAATGATGTTGAAGGTGTTTCTAATTGACTTATGGTGTCTGTTAATTGTTGTTTTCCCCTTATATTTGTAGCTATTTTCTTTAAAACGTCTTGACTTATTTGTATATCTGCATCTTTCTTTTGATTCAATATTAAACTGACTATAAATATAAAAATAATAGAACCTGCAATTAATACAAATATCCAATTGAACTGAATCTCGATAGCTGCTTTTCTAGAAGTTAATTTAAATTTTGACATCTTTAATCCTCTAACATAGATGTTGTTTGATAATTGCTTTGACCGATATAATTCTCATCTCTAACTATTGTCCCTATACCTATTCCTATAAATTTGAGGTTAAAATTTTTATTCTTTTGTTTTACACAAGTACAATTGCTAGGATTGTCTGTTCTAAGCATAGACGAATATCCTATTGGAATGGTTTTCTTTTGATTCGATACAAATATATTTTTCAAGTCTCCATCTTTAACACTTTTCTTTATAATATTATCATTACACAATGGTAGAGGATTACTTTTCCCTATCTCTGTTACATCAACAAAACATACGATTTCATACTCACAGGGGGCTATTAAAGATTGTTTTTTTATGGTCCCATAACCATTATATTGCTCTATGAGTGACTCTAATTTAGTTTTGAAAGATAGTTGTTCTACTTGACATCCTTTAGATAATGTTTTAGATATAGCATTATAGCCTATTAATACAATTACTCCTATTATTAAAGCAGCCATTATAAATATAAATATTTGACCTATAACTTGTCCTTTTTTATTAAAAAATATCTTACTCATTATAACCACTAATCGACGTATTACAAAAATTTATAGTATTTATTAAAATTTATCGTATTGAAAATAATATAACATATCATGATGCTATAAAAAAATATCGTACATTAAATATCCATAAAATCAATCAACAAACAAATCTTTCAATTATAAATATTATTTAATAAAATATATTAAAAAATAACATTCAAAAGATTTAATCAAAGCATTTTTAACTCAGATAATATTTGTGCCACCTCTGCCTTACTTAAGACTCCTTTATCAATATATTCGAATAATACGCTGGAAACATTTTCCTTGCTTAATTTTCCACTATCAACTAAATCTTTTATTATTTCCTTAAACACGTCTGATGTTAATTTTTGTTTATCAAGATTTGAAAATAAAGTCATTGCCTGCTTTTGCGAGATATTTTCAGAATCAATTATTTTTTTAACAATTGACTCTTTCTTTCCTGATAAGTCACTTATTTTTTGAGAGGTATCATTAGATATTCTTTCAGATTGAACATTAGATACGTTTTGTGATGAGTTTTCTGAAATATTAGATTTACTTATCTTTTCCAATTTCTCGAAAGTACTCGATTTCTTTTTTACTTTTATAATTTTAGGAATTTTTCTGCTTTTATTTCCTTTATCTGATTCTGACAAACCTGATTCGGAAGAACGTTCTAATCTTTTTTCTTGAAGTTTTTCATCAATAGAATCGTCTTTTATAATAGATTCAGAAACATTAGAGGTTTCAGAGCTTACATCATTACTATAATCGACTTTGCCTATCTTTTTCAACTTTTCGAAAACATCTTTTGATTTTGACTCAGTGCTACTACTGGCTTTTAATTCGGCTAAGTCAATATAACCTGAATCTTTAAGTAATTCCTTATTTACTTTTCTCTCCTTTAATGTTTCTATCTCATCTTCTTTTTTTATTTTGGATTCTTTTTCAAATCCTTCTAATAATGATTTTCTCTTTTCCTGTTCTTGTTGTCTTCTCTCTTCACGTTTTCTCCTCTGCAGCTCTAAAACTTTCGGATCAATACTCATTAAAGGCTGTTGTGGTCTTTGTTGTTGAGAAGGCATTACGGGTGTTCCTTGCATATTTTTTGAAGATACTCTTTTTTTATCAAAATACTCTTCATATATGACATATCCTGAACCTCCTAGTATAAGAATTGATCCTAATATTATTAATATTATTCCTGCTGTTGAAGGCTTCTTTTTCTCATCTAATACCTGACTTTCCATACATACACCATCTACACATTTTCCAGATTGACAATCATTATCTGATATGCAAGTACTTCCATCACTGCATGGAGGACAAGAACCACCACAATCAACAGCTGTTTCGTCATTGTCCAAATTTCCATTATTGCAACTATCTACTGCACATAATCCTTCAACACAACTTCTCGATTTACAATCTGAATCATTATTACAAGCTTCTCCATCATCACATGGTGGACAAGAACCACCACAATTTAATCCGGTTTCATCTCCATCCTTTATTGAATTGTTGCATGTGTATAAAACCTGCGACAAACACTCTATTGTACAAGCATCAGAACAAGTCATTCCATTTTGACAAGAGTATAATTCTATAAATGATTGCTCAAACATTTCAGAAACATTCACTATGCCATCACATTCCTCGCCTTGTTCAAGTATACTGTTGTTACATGATTGATTAAAAGTCATTGCGCCTCCTATGCAAGAGGAAGTATTTACGGAACAATTATTACACATTAATGTTCCAGATATTAAACTATAATCTTCACATGTGAAAATGCTGCTTTCACCATCGCACTCTTCATAACTTTCAACAATACCATTGCCACAAGTACTATCTAAATCGATAAACTCGCAGTTTGAAAAGTCAAATTGACACTCTCTTCTGTGACCTGGAGGGAAGCATTTTAGTGATCCTGATATGAATTCATCATCTATTTGAGAACATAAAGTAATTCCTCCAAAAAATAGGCCGTCACAATCTTCTGTTCCTGTTATGAAACCATCACCACATACTGATTCTACAGGTAAGATACACTTAGATAAATCAATATTACAAGTACTATAATCACAAGAAATATTGCCTCCTATGTACCTATCAAAATCTGTGCAGTTTACATTTAATGATTTGCCTCTCTCACATTGTTCTCCTTTATTTATAACTGTATCCCCACAAACTCCATATGGTATTGGAGTAATACATTGTGAAGTGTCAAAAGTACATCTTTCTGAACTATTTGGAGGATTGCAACTTAATGTTCCACCTGTGAATCCAAACTGCCTGCATCCTTCGTTTGGTTCCTTACTTATTCTGCCCCAATCAGAACCATCACACTGCTCATTATAGGGATTATTTATTATTCCATCACCACAATAACCTTTACCAGTATTACAATTAGAAGTATCCCAATAACAAAGATCATCACATTGTAACAATCCACCTGCAAAGTCATCAAATAAAGTACAATCAGCCCCTCCTAAATTATTTGAATCACATGATTCATTAGAAGATAATATATATCCATCACCGCAACGACCCTCATTTACTGCTTCTATACAACTAGAAACATTAATTCTACATGGGCTAGCTGATCCAGGAGGATTACAACTTAATTCTCCACCAGCAAATCCTAAATCATAACATGTTAAATCTAATGGTATATTAGGTTCGCATTGCTCATTCAATGATGGATTAAGATGACCATCACCACAATACCCTGTACTATACGGAGAAGTGCATAATGTGGTATTAAAACTACAATTACTATCACATGTAAGTATTCCTCCTGTAAAGTTAAAATCTAGACATGTTAAAGAATTTGTTCCCATGTCGCACTGCTCATTGGGGAAATTATTTAATAATCCATCACCGCAAAACTCCTCATATGAACCTATTATACATGAAGAAAAATTAAACTTACAAGAAAGATTACCTGCTGATGGAGGATTACACTTCAAAGTACCACCAACAAGACCAACAAAATCAGTACACTGGAAACCACCAAGATTAGAACCGTCACAATCTTCATCACCAGAAATATAACCATCACCACAAATCTCTAAAGTAGGAGGCATACAATCAGAAATATCGAGAGTACAGGAATCATAATTACAACCTAAAAAGCCGCCTATGAAATGATCAAACAAAGTACAATTACCAACAATAGGCCTATCCAACTCACACTGCTCACCAGGATTAAGAATCCTATCACCACAATAACCACCAGGTATACCAGTACAAGAACTAGTATCAAACAAGCACTGATTAGGAGAATACGGAGGATTACACCTCAAAGTACCACCAGAAAAACCTAATTGTCTACAACCCTCATTAGGCTGCTTGCTTATTCTGCCCCAATCAGAACCATCACACTGCTCAAAAAACAAATTATTAACTATACCATCACCACAATAACCATGTCCAATATCACAATTAGACGTATTAAAAGTACACCTACCAGCAGAATCAGGAGGATTACACCTCAAAGTACCACCAACAAAACCGCCAATATCAGCACAAGTTGCACCCCTAAAATCCGAACCATCGCATTCCTCACCAGAAGCATTAACAGCCCCATCACCACACTCCCCATTACCTAAAGAAGAATTATATATACAAGAATCATAATTAAGCATACACTCATTATCACTACCAGGAGGATTACAACTTAAAGTACCACCAATATAAATCCCTGGCTCGCGAACAGCACAAAGAGCACTGCCACCAAGATTAGAACCATCACAACGCTCACCAGGTTCAATCTGACCATTACCACAAGGATTAGACTCCTGCCTACAATCATTCAATAAAATATTACAATCAGAACTACAAGACAAGGTACCAGAATCAAAATTATCAAAACTAGAACAAGACAAAGTACTAGCAACAACAGGATCGCACTGCTCACCAGATTGAACAACACCATCACCACAAACCTGTAAAGAAACAATACCATCATCACACAAAGAAGTATCAAACCTACAATTATCACATCTTAAAGTGCCACCAACAAAAGAAGGATTAATATCACTACAAGTCCTAATACGACCCCAATCACCACTGATAGGATCAGAACCATCACATTGCTCATTAGGAAAATCATTTGTTATATTATCGCCACAATAACCAAAACCCTCATCACAACGAGACTTATCAAAAGTACAAGCCAAATCACCAGCAGTAGGAGGAAAACATCTAAGCTCACCACCAACAAACTGATAAAACCTATCACAAGTCATACCGCCAAGATTAGAACCATCACATACCTCATTATTCAAAAAATCGATAATACCATTACCGCAGATGCCTGTATCATTGCCAGTATAATTGCCAGTGCCATTATTTACAGAATCACACTTTGTTATATCAATTCTACACTCTTCCGGACTTCCGGGAGGATTACAGTATAATGGGCCTGTTAATGTTGGTCTAATTTCTGAACAATCATCTAGATCTCCGAAGTTGTTTAGGTCACAAGTTTCATTTAATTCAATTATCCCGTTTCCACATACTGCTTCAGTAATTTTACAATCACTTATATCAAAAAAACAAGTATTATAATCACATCTTAATGTTCCGTTATTGTAACTATCGAAGTTATTACATGATAAATTAAAAGGCCTGTCTAATTCACATTGTTCCCCTGATTGTAATATTCCATCCCCGCATCTATTTAATGGAGAATTATCAATACATCCGGATGTATCAAACATACATTGATGATCTGAAAATGGAGGATAACATCTTAATGTTCCACCAGCAAATCCAAACTGTCTGCATCCTTCGTTTGGTTGCTTGCTTATCCTACCCCAAGAATCTCCATCACATTGTTCTAGAAAATTATTTATTATTCCATCACCACAATAACCAAAACCCAGATCACAGTTTATTTTATTAAATGTACATCGATCAGGGTGTTCTTTTGGGAAACAAGAAAGGTTTCCACCTATATATCTACGTATATCTGTACACTTAACATTTCCAAGATCTGGCCCATCACATTCTTCTAATCCTTCTCTTATATTATTTCCACATTCAGGAACTAATGTACATACAAAATTAACCCATTGACAATTATTTCCACAAACTAATGTTCCACCAGTATATGCTCCATCATCTAGTTCATCACAATCTACAGTGCTCCCTGGAGGATCACACTTTTCTCCAGGACCAATTATTCCATCTCCGCAAAAGGGTTCTGGAGGTGGACCAGAACAATTGCTTATATCTATAACACAAGAATTAGTACATTTCAATTCTCCCGAATAAAAGCTGTCAAAGCTTGAACAAGACAGATTAGGCACTCCATTATTCTCAAACAAGTATGGTTCACACTGCTCTGTCGGATCTAATAATGTTAGGAATGATCCTCCAAAACCATCACAATTTGGCGTAGGATTTGAAGGATTTTTATAACAGCCACTAGTATTGAACATACATCGTTCTCCATCCGGTGCACTTGGAGGATTACAACTTAATGTTCCGCCCGTGAATCCGAAGTCAGTACAATCGCGTATGTCTCCCCAATCACCAGTTATTGGATTTGAACCATCACATTGTTCTTTATAATAATTATTTGTTACATTATCGCCACAATAACCTCTGTTCCCTATTTGACAATTAGAAGTATCCCATTTGCACTCGTTTGATGTTCCATCTGGCGGAGTGCATCCAAGTATTCCTCCATTAAAAGTAAAATCATAACATGTAAAACCTCTTAGGTCTGTACCATCACATTGTTCTGGATCATTATTAAATAATCCTGGCTCGGCAATGTTGTTTCCACAACTTATTGTTTGAACAGGAACTGAAATATTTATATATCTAAAATTTTCAGCTAAGTCATAACCTTTTATGCATAATATTGTGTCTTCTGTTATTATTAGAGGCAGTTGAGAATAATACCCTCTTTCATTATAAGATGTGCTGTTGCATGATCCGGAAGTAATTTTTTGATAGTCAAAATAATCTTTACATCCACTTCCGCCAGGATTATCTGTACAAGTGACTGTTACATTCTTCTGATAAACGTTTCCAACATAGGATACGTTTAATGTTGGCGCTATAAGGTCGCAGGCTATTGAACCTGGGCCGTGAGCAATTATATTTTTTTCATCAGTATTTGACATCCTTCCTGCTCTATCAAACGCGTTTGCTTTAACAGTGTATATTTCCCCATCTTCTAACTGTGCTTCAAAGGTTATGCTATTATCGTTTGTTTGAGTCCAGGGTCTTATTACTATGTTCCCATTCCAAATACTATAATTGAGATAATCTATGCCTGTCCCTTCATCCGTTGCATTCATTATGAAATTTATTTCACTTAAACTACATGTTTCTGAATGCATTATTAGATTCATAACTGGATCAACATCATCTACAGTAACACTGAAATTTGAATACTTAACTTCATCAGCAATACAATAAACTGATATATTATTCTCTCCAAGATTCAAAGAAATTTGAAGTGTGTAATTTCTTGGATTATTTTGATTCATTTGAAGCCAAGATGTTCCCCTATCAAGACTTAAGTAACAACCTATTGTTTGAAGATTTGTCTTTATCTCATAAAGTATGTTTCTTTGATCTACAAATGAGGGGGTTACTTGAGTTATTAATAATGTAGAATTTATGTGAACAATAACAGTTAAACTGGCATTTACTGTCCTATTAGCCCTATCGTTACATGTAATATTATACCTAAAAGGGTTTATCATGTTATTATTAAATACCCTGTAAGAAATGTTCATTTGATGTGTTTCATTATAATCCCAGTAGTTAGTTGGATCTGCATTTTCGAAGTATTCATCTATTATCCCATTTTCAAAATTAGCATTTCCCCCATAAATACGACAAACAGTTGGTTCGTTAGTATTAACAGTAACTGTTGTTCTTTTTGCGTTTACATCAACAACCGGATTAGGATCTGCGGACAAATTAGTGATTATTGGTGGTTGAGTATCATATCCTACCATAAAACTAGTACTTCCATAATTTCTTTCATCACTTAAATTTGCTCCTGGAATATCGCTTCTACATATAACATATAATGGCCTATCTATTATAGGCGCAGCATAATTTACAATCTTATGTATTGTTCTACTTCCTGTTTCATCAAATAGGTATCCATTTTCACTATTATACCTGCATATTTGATCGCAATTCTCAGGGAGTATTGTCATATACTTACAAGTTGCTTGGAATTGTGATCCTACTGTTATATTAAATCGCGGAGTTTTTCCTATTGCTGGCTTTGGGCTTATAAGCCATACTTTCATTCCACCATGATCTATGGTAAATTCCTTTGTAGCAGTAACTTGATTGTCATCTGAATCCTTTGCGAGTACAAAGAACACATAGTCTCCATTATCAATATAATCTATAGTGAAGTTATAATGACTTAATCCTACTAATGTTGAAGATAACGGATAAACTGGCCAAGAAGCACCATTAATATCTGTCAGGTTATAATATAGGATATCTACAGGAATTTCATAATAATCTACTTGTATTATCGGTCTACTAGTATTATAAACTTCAGACATAACATTGCTCGATAATATTAAAGAAATAATAAACAATAAAAAAATATACAATAATCTAATTCTAAGTATTCTCCTAATTTGAACTATTCTAATAAGCAGTACATCACTCACACTCTTTTTTTTACTCATTTTATTGAACATGTTATTTCTAACGTAATCGATTTTTTATCAAATTTTTTATTATTATACTTTTTTTATTATCGTATTACTAAAATTCTTTAATAAATATAATAAAAAATAATTATAGTAAATATAATTATAACTTCATATAATTATAACTTTATCGGGATGATTAAAATAAAGGATATTCTAATGGATATTCTAAACTGATAAATTTAATGTTATTGATTTATATTCGTTGTAGCATTCTATTATTTGATTAATTTCTTGTTATTTGACTAATTTTCTATTATAGTTATCTGTGGTGGAAGGAATTCTTTATTCCTTAATTTTAATCTAATACATTTCTGACTCTCAGCATTAGATCCTTTATCTATGCTATAATAGCAAAACTCGGGGTTAGGACCATATTGTAAGTTACTTTGACCCCCTGGACCATAATCAAAGACAATTTGCGGGTATTCTGTAAGTGATAAGTTATATTCTCTAATTACACAATTACCCTGAACATCCCTTATGCAGTAGTATGTTTTGTTTTGACCAAATGACATCACATAGCCATTATCATCTAAAACAGGAGTATAATCATCATTTTGCAAGTATAAATGAAGTTGTTCTCTTGATTCATTATTTGTAAAATTCTTTAAACCTCCAGGAGAATCAGGGTCTGGATCGTATAGTAATCTTGTTATTGGCGGTAAATCATCAATCGAGAACCTTATTAGATCAGCTGAATCTCCAACTACTATTTTGTTTTGATTATTTATTGTTAAATTACACGCAGTATAAAACTTATAAACTCCTGAAGGTATTTCTCCTTCTTGTAATTCTTCAGCAAAAATAACACTCATTGGAGAATAATGCAAATAATCGCCCTCCCCAAGTTGTATTTTGTTATAAGTTCCTTCCATTAAGGAATATTCCGAAGTTCTTCTGCTGTATTTGCAAACACCATTAGCAGTAGTATGTATGCTTATATTGTTCGGCAGGGAATCATTTCTGAATATTCCATCTTCTGGGAAAGGACTGTTTATTGTTAAGTCACCATCAACTCTTATTATTCCTGTCCTTTCATAATAGTTTTCAACATCATCAAAGCATTTTAAATTATACTCATATCTGTCAGGCCATAATTTAATATATGCTGTTGATAAACTTCCGCCAATATTATTTATAATATTGTTCGGATCACCATTTGGTGAAGGTATATTTTTATCCTCATAATTCTCAGTCCATAAAGTCTTATTAACTAAAGGAGTCATATTATAATAACAAGTTACAGGCAGACTTGTTTCTTGAACGAGAGTTATATTCACAAAAACATCTGTTGCCCATTCTCCCCAATCGAAATTTCCCTGATAAGATCTTAAACTAGTAGATAATAATACATAAGGTGAATCTATATCTAGCATAAAACTAAAATTTTTCACACTTTCAAGATTTTTAGCTGCATCTTCAGCAAAATAGAAGAAGTATAGAACCTGACCTGTTTGCTGTAATCCATCAGGTATTTCGGATAGAACATTTATAATTTTATTATATTCAGGATCAACACTATTCACTCTTAATATTTTTTTAGGATACTTAAATGAATCGCTTATTGAATAATATAACCAAGTTTTTGTTCTATTATTAGTGTTAATGTCAGAATAATTATCTCCTAATTGCCATATATCTTCCACGTTCAAGCTTTCTTTTAAAGACATTACTCTGCCATACTTCTGTCTTGGATAAATAATAGTTAATGGGGGAGTTATATCTCTCTCACACAAGAGTCTCTTGTTATTATCTAAAATTCTGCAATCAATTCCAACTTGACCTATTGTTTGTGAAAGATTATCTGCATTCCTAAAACAAGTTGTTCCATTCCATTCACACCTTTTTATTCCAAGCAAATCACTACTTTCAGTAATTACATTATTTGATCCTCCGATTTTAGTAAAAGTTGTTCCTGATTGACTCCATAGGGTATCGACAACAACATTACGGCCCCCTGAACAATCTTCCTCGTTTTCATAATCGCTGCATTTTACAGAATAACCATCTATGCATGTTCCTGTTGATTTCTTGAAATAACAATAACCATATAACGAACAAGTATCTTCAGTACAATTACCATATATTCTGTTATACAATGGATCTCCACATAATGAACAATTCTGTACAGCTATTCCCTGATCAACATATTCTTTCTTAGGCCTGCACACTCCTTTATTGAATATTTTATTATATTCAACCCATTCGCAAATATTATTATTTGATGCAATGTTGAATTTTCCACAATAATCTGATTCGCATGAAAGTTTTGACTTATAATCATAACATGTTGTTACATTCACACAACTATATATCTTATCAACAGTAGTATAAGAATAGTCTAAAAAGCAACCAGCAAACTCTTCATTTCCACCAACAATCTTTTTTGCTTTTCTCTGAGACAATGTAGGGCACTCTATTTTTCCATTTCCGTCTAACAAGAAAATATCAATACCTTGATAACCGAATATTCCAAAGAGACCATTACATCTATCACAATCATTAACATACAGGCAACTTGCTATCCCGTTTTGTATTCCACAATATTGATCAGGGTCACAGTTGGATATTATTGTTAAAAAATTATTCTCATCACATCCTACTACTGCTTGCTGATAATTGTCGCACCACTGTTGAGGATGCTCTTTTAAGCAAACATCGTCACCCAATTCAATACAACTTATAGACGAATTTAATTCTTGACCTAATAATGTATTATTAAATTTTGTTCTCAGGTAAAAACAATATGTATGTCTCGCTCTTAATTGAAACTGTGTCGTATTTAAGACCACATAATTATTTGTATTCTTTGATAATGCTCCGCTAACATTTATGAAATTACAATTGCCTGTTGTATTATCGCAACCATAAACAGTATATTTATCAACATAATTAGCACAGTCCTGAGGCAAACTCCAAGAAACATTTATTTTTCTCTGACTTAAAACAGGTCTTACTGTGACTGATTCTGGATATGTTGGATTATTAATATTACAATCTGTCGGTTGTATTGGTGTTTTACAAGTACAATCAGAATTACACCAATCATACGTTCTCCTTCCCTCAGGACAATTGCTACTACCGCTGTACGGAGGTGTGCTTAAAAAGTCGCATTCCTCACCAGGTTCTAATATGCCATTACCACATTGACTTCCTGCTAAAACACAGTCCATACGAAGATTTGGTGTCGGTCCGACTTCACAATTGTTTACAATTATTGGATCACACGTTCTTGTCCTTTGAGTATATCCAGCTGGACAAGGCTCTGTTGGATCAGGATTATTTGGATTAGAAAAAGGAGGATTCCAAGCAGTACAACTCCATTCACATAATTGAACCTGACAAGCTAAATCATAATCAGTATATTGATCTACTTCGCATACATCAGGATTTATGGCAGTACATACTCTATTCTGAAGACCATTAACACAAGGTGTATATTCACATTGATATTGACAGCAATCTAATGTTATATTTTTCTCGGTGTTTTGAACAAAAGGACTTATGGTTACTGTTGCAATACATTGATCTTTTTTTGCATTTATGGTTAAAGTATTTCCTGATAATACTGAATCAAAAATATAATAGCCATTGCTTGAGGTATTAGTACTTATTCCACCTCTGTCGAGAAGAGTTACTGTGGCATTTGAAACAAAATGTGTTGCATTCTTCACATAACCTCTTAACGTAAAACTTTGAGATTGAAGATTGGTACAAAAAGAATTACATTCATTATAAGTATTTGGCAATGAATAAAATGCTCCTCCTGTATTTTGACAGGAGATATTCAATAGTAAGGAACCGCCAATAACTCCTGCCGTTGTAATACAGCAACAACCAGGAGTACATTGTGAAGATTCTATTTCAGAACAATTTTGGGAAAAGAATGTACCATCACAACCCTGATTATTGCTTGCATAACTGCAAGGAGGAGTAATTGAAGGATTTACACAACATCCTGCATAGGAAAAATTTATACTGAGAAATAAAGATATTAATATAAATACACTTAAAATAAAGTTTTTTAATTTCATTCCTCTACCCACCTATGTATATAACCTATGTATATAACGCTATATAACTCCAAATTTGTATTTAAATATGTTTTGTTTTTTAAGTTAAAAAATACTCTATGTTTCTGATTGGAGATCCTCTAATATAATACACGAACCAGAAACACATGAATAACCTAATGCACATTGATCATCAGATACGCATGAGCTAAAACAAGCATCCATTATAGTATTATACTTGTAATTTCCACAATTTAAATATGCACAATTATTTCTGCATGCCTCATTTCCATCATCATTAATTATGCTTTTTGCTTGTTTCCCATCGCATCGAATGTCAGGAGCGGTGCATCCGATTCTTCCTGAACCTGAGACTCTACAAATATTAGGCACCTTATCTACTAAACCGCAACTAAGGCAAGAATCTTCATATAAAGAATTACCTCCCTGACAACTTATTAAATTATTAGGTAAATTCTGTGAATAAGATGAATAAGATAATCCGTTACAAAAAACACTACCACCTCCTCCACAAGTGCTGTCACACTTACAACTGGAAATATCAATCCTAGAACATTTTCCTTGACTACATAAACCCTCACATTTATATCTTTTGACTGGACTTTCAAAACCAGAATATGGATTTGATGGATTGGCACACTGTGGTTGTGAAGTACATTTTCCATCTGGTGCTTTGTTACTACGTGTTAGAATTCCTGCCAAGCTTTCAAAGGACTGAGACGCACTATAGTTTATACAACCAGTTGGAATAACTGTATTACTTCCAATAATATAAATCATTGGAGGACCTGAACATCTTTCATCGCTAAAAGCGGGATTTGGATTATAGTTATCGTCATTACATGAAAAAAGTACAGTTCTATACTCTGTTGCAGTTCCATTGCATATGTTTCCTCTTGTTCCGTCGCAATTTCTAACAAATGTTCTATTAAAAATATCGTTTTGAGCATTCCAAATATTACTCATTCCTTGATAGATTATATTTTTAGGTTGAGGTGGCGGAGATGGTTGCCTGGTCCAAAAATCAAAAAACGATTTATTTATTCCATAATCAGTGTATAAATAACATACTGAATTGCTCGATGAGATACTTGGAGAATAAAAATCACCTGAACAACAAGAATGGTTTGAAAAATAAGGATTACTTATATTGTAAGGATATGCGGGACTATTATTTCTATAAGGTATACATACTTTTACATCAACTTCAAAAACATCATAATCAGACAGCCCCATAAATGTGTTGACTGTTAAAGTAATGTTCCTCTTACCAATCTTATTAAATACAAATCTTTTTATTTCAAGTATGTCTTCTGAATTATTTAAATCAAGAGGCAAAAACAATGACTTATTCCTCTCAGAAACTATATCTACTCTTTTACCAAATTCATTCATACTATCATTCCATAAAAAATATGAGAAGGTATTACTAATAGGTTCCATCTGACTTAAACCTACTAAGGAATTGCTTCCATTCAGTATATAAGGATCTTCTATAGATGCAATGTTTTGAGGCACTCCGGGATAAGTATTATTTCCTGTTATGTTTGCTTTTGGACTATCGAAAACAAATATTTTAACAAGTTGCCAATCTTCTAAGCCCTGTCTTCCTGACTCCTTAACTGAGACATTTAATAGATGGTATCCTTTATCATATTCTTCGGGCGTATACTCTGCATCTTTGCCTGTTGTCAAATATAATATGCTTCTTGTGAAATTTTTCGGTTTACTTGTTAAATTCTTTATAGAACAATTCTCTTTTATGTATTCAAAAACAAGAGTCTGACCACCAGCACCAGTACATTTGTCATCTGAAGTGTTAAAATATTCATCATAATCTTCCTTCCAAGAACCATAAGAATATATTAATAAGTCATCATCAGGATCGTATCCTTGAGGATAAATTGAGAATGAAGAGTTATATGATACGACAATATCTACACCTAAATTTCCAGAATAATTCGTTATATAATCTAATGCAGGCGCCCTGTTTTTTATTACAAATTGAAATATTAATGGGCGACCATTTATTTTTGAGGAGTTGTCTATTATTTTTATTAAATCATTATGATTAGAATCAATACTTTTATTTATACTTATTATGTATCCCCTATAAAGCATGGCTAATCGACTTAACAGCTGAGTATCTTCAACAGAAGTAAACTCTGTAAATTTAAATCCTGCTTCCTGAACATCTGCTACTAACGATAAATAAGAATAATCGTATAATTCTTTGAAACGTATATTTTTTGTTACTGAAAAATCATAGAATGTTTTTATAGGCATTCTTCCTCTAATAACCACCAAGAAAGGATATTCGACTCGTACATTAAAATTATTTTCACCAAAAGTAATTATTGCTTTAGGTCTGCCTGATTGTGTTATATTGCTTGAAGTTTTACTTAACACTTCATTGAAATTTATACATTTATCCATCTCTTCCGCTATGAAACGTTCCATTTCTTCCTGAATGCTTGTTAAATTTTTATTACTATAAGTGCCTTGTTCGCAAGTTTGCATACCTATATACGTACGAGTTGCGCCAAGCCTGTTTGTACCATTCCAATTACATAATTTTGGAAATTGATTTCTTCCAAAAAAACCTGAATTAAAATCAAAAGCATCTCCTGAATACTTGCAAGAATTTGGTCCGTTGTATATGTTTTTTAAAAAATATGATGGATAAATAAACACATTAGGATAAGGATATTCCCAGGGAGAATTATAAACTATTGAACAATTATTATTTGGAACTACTGCTATTGAAACATTTACAGTTCTATTGTATTCTGGAACATATACTGTTAAATAATCTTTTCCATAGGTTTTGTTTGTAAAATTAAATAATCCTCCTTGTAATGATGCCCTTATTACAGCTTCACTTGCTACCGAATCTATACAATTAGTAACGTAAATGTTTAAAGAATTCTGATTTATATAATCTTGAATCTGCTGTTTCGCAAGCAAGATACTTTTTTCTTTATCAAACTTTATTTTTACAAAAAAAAGAAACATAAAACTAAACAATATAACTAATGCGAGAACTACAAAAACAGTTATTTGACCATTACGGCCCCGACAAACAAACCCACCCCTTTTTCTACTAAACACCATTTAAAAAACAAAAGAACCTAAATATATAAATTTTATGTTGAATAGCAAAGGTATATTTAATAAAATAAAATAGTATAATAAAATAAAAAATAAAATAAAAGATTATTTATTATATGAACTTAATTCGATATTTTTCTCTAATGTTTTTAACCTCTTTAAAACCTTAGCAGCATTCTCGTATTTTTCTGCTTTAACAAAGTATTCCTCTAATGATTTCAATTTTTTATCATCTGCTAAAACTATGTCTTCTTCATCATATCCAGTGGTTATTATTGGAGCTTTCAATGAATCAATATAAACCAAATTGTTAACTTTACAAAAATCATAAAAATATATTTTCGTATTTTTTTTATCATGACTGACATTAAAATAACCATTATCAAGATCTAAATACAAAGATATTTCCTTAGAGGCCAATTGATTCTTCAGAATATTAGATATTGAATCGCCATATGCATATCTAGGCGTTAGAGGAGTCATTAATTGATTATTGACCAATCCCTGTTCAATACTTCTTACTGAAAGTTTTAATTCTGGCGACACCTGTAAGTCAATACATTCCTTAACATCCATGAATGCGGGCACTCTTAATTTTCCACTTACAGAGGAATTATACGCTTCTATGATTATATCAGGAGTTGTTCCTAAGTAACCTTTGTAATTTACAAAATAAATAGTGCTGTTTTTTTGAATTATTCTTTTAGTATTGCTCCTGTTATAAGATAATTCTTTACTTGGATAAAATTCAATCTCTCCGCTTAAAAATATCAATCGCTTCATTCTTGTTTTCAACCTTATATTTTATTTGATAATCAAATTTATGATCAAAATTATATCAATATGACTAAAAGGTGATTAAAAGGTAAATTTTGTGTGTTGCAAGATTATTTGTTTTTAATATCGTTTTCGAAAGAGTTTTCATCGAAAAAATTTATTATACCTTGAATTATTTTTTCTTCCTCATCGTCATTTTTATATCTCCCTCTCAGAGAAATATAATTACACCAGTTATCGAAAGCTTTCTTGGCTTCATCAATGTTCTCTGATGATAAAGCATTAAGCAGATTATCATGTATATTAGATACATAACTCTTGTTTATGAAATTACTCTTGTTTATGAAATTAGAATCCATATTATTATCTAAATTATTTAATTTATTATCTAAATTATTTGATTTTTCATTATATAAACCCTCTATTGAGGGAATATTTATGTTTAAAATCCCTTCTGCACTTAAATATATTATATCAAAATATTCGCACACTTCATATATATAAATCATTTCTGCAGTTGCATTTCTAAAATCTGCACGTATGCCTTTTTTCGTTCTAACAACTTTTGGCTTATTTAATCCTTCAGCATACTTCTCATAGTATTCGAATATAGAATTAATGTTATCCACTAGTCTATCTATTGAACTTATTTCATTTCTATTGATGATTTTGTTATTTACAGATAAAAAAAGTTCGCTACTTGGATAAATTTTTATTGTATCATCATAAATGATTAGATTAATGTTCCCTGTTGAAGATACGTACCCTTTAGAGGCTATTATTCCAGTAACATTGTTCTCGCTAGTAATATTAACAACTGTGTTGCTAGGTACATATACTAGCCCGCCTTCCATTTCAACAAATAAAGAATTATTTTCTTGAATAACATCGTATTTTTTATGAATTAGAATTTCATTATTTTTACTTATCCTTAATTCTAAGTTCTCGTTCGAAGCATAATCATATATTGACAAGTATCTTGCTGAATAATTCATGCAACACCTTTTTTGTTACCACTTATTTAAATTTTTTATCATTTTACAATAAATAAAAAACAAATAATTAAGAATCAACAAATAATTAATCATCAAAAAATTAAGGAAACACAAAGAAATCATGAAAATATAAAAAAGTGTGATAAATTATAATACGGATAAAAAATATAAATAAAAGACATAAATAAAAAACATAGATAAAAAAAATAAATAAAAAACACAAATAACAAGTACATAAAGATAAATAAAATTTTTATTAATTAATACTATACTGTCTAATAATCCTATTCCTTCTTTTTCTTAGTTGATTTTTTCTCGGAATATTTGCTTTCTGAAGATTTTTTATCTAAAGATTTTTCAATAGATTTTCTTTTAGGAGAGGGTTTTTCTGATTTGATTTTCTGTTTTTTCTCTTTTATAGGCAATCCTAACGCGTTCATTACCTCTTCATGAGTTGCATCTTCTCTTATGTCAACCACTTGGTCCAATGGTTCCAAATGTAACGTATTACATTTTCTTCTTCTTGTCTCACCGTCTATCAAGTAGAATTTTCCTTCTAAATGTTTTACTATCACGCACTTCTTTCCCGCATCTCTGCCTGCTATTTTTACACAAACTCTTCCAACTTGAAACATTTTTATCCTCCGCCTCTACAGAACCATAACGTCGCCGAATATGGGAGAGACTACTTTACCAAAATTTATTCTATCTTGCTTTTAATTGTTTTTCTAGTGCATGAACTACACAAAACTCCTGCATAAGGTCTTTCTGGTCTTTTTTCTGTCTTTGAAAGCTTACTTAATTTATAAGGACTTGCTGTTGCAACACCTGGAAGCACTTTTCCACACTTAGCGCAATGTGCTTTATTATGCTTTCTCTTCGCGTAAACTAGTTTAGTTTGCTTTGGTGTCTTAACATAAATTCGTCTTAATGTCCTTGATCTTCTTGATGGTCTTGGCATAATTATAGGAAAAAAAATCTATTTATAAAGTTGATTATTTAATCTTCTTAAAACATCGATTTAACTAAAACAGTAATTTAACTACTTGATAAAAAATACTTTATAAAAACAAATATAAATCATAAAAAAATACAAACACAATGCTAAAATCAATAATATCATATTTAAATAAAAGTATAACAAAACCTTTTGTTTTTTCCCTTATATTAGGAAGCACCATTTTTGCACAAAATAATACTATAAAAAATGATAAAATAAACGATAATATAAGTAAATATAATAACATAATTAAATACGATATTAATCAGTATCCTACAAATAATTCACTTCAAAATCCGGATAGCACGATAACTGCTCCAGATGACACAATAAATGCCGATATGCATACTGAACTTGAAGAAATAGTTGTTAAGTCTGAAAAAGAAAAAATACCCTATGTAAAAGAGAAGGGTTTTAAAACAATTTATTACAATGATGCAAACAAAATAGCAATGTCACAATATTCAGGAGTTTTTAATACGCTACCAATATACTCTAGATTAAGAATCAACAATATGGATCCTAAGTTTACAACAATATTCTACAAGGATATTCCCTTAATAATTGATAATACTCAACTACACGGAGGAATATCTTCTTTTAATGCAGATCTTACAGATTTAAAAATAAAAAAAACGGCATATTCTTCTAAATATTCTTCTATTGGAGGAGTCATGGAACTAGACTTCAAAAATAATGAAAATAATTTCATTGTATCATCAAACATTTTGGAAAGATATTTGATATACGAAGAATCTTTCAATATTAACGATGACAATTCTGAAAAATCGAAAAATAAGAAAAAATTAATGACAAAAAACTCTATAAGAAATATAGAGATACCTGGCTTTTTAGAAAGAACTATAAAGGAAACAAAAATATTCCCAAATATCTATGAATTTATGAATAATACAATAATATTCGATGAATCCTCTGAGACTGAAGCAGTGATAAGATTTTCTATTACTAAAGGGAGTTTTGATGAGGAAAATAATTTAAAATTAAATGAACGTTCATCAAACAGACTCGTAATTTTAAGACATTCCGAATCATTGAATGAAAATATCAATCTTGCTGTTGCTATATCTAATGAAAAAAATGATAACAACATAAGTTATGTATTAGGTGATGAAGAAAACAAAATCAAGACATATAACAGCAATACATCAATAATAGGAAGCATTAAAACAAAAAACCTAACAATTGGAGGAAGAACATTTTTTTTAAGAAATACGACACTAAAAGAAACTAAGAGTAAAAAAATAAGTGAAATATATGCTGAATATAAACATATAACAGGCAACCTATTATTAGAACCAAGCTTTAGAATAAGCAAAGATGATGTTATGACATTAACATCTCAAGGAATAATTGCGACTTTATTTTTTAATAATTCATCATTATCTATCGGATATAATCATCCAACAAATATGCTTGTAGTAGATAATTCTTCTGGAGAGAAAAACTATGAATTATCATATTTAGGGAATCAATTCGGAGACCACTATATTTCAACATTAAATTTTTCAGGAAAGGATATAAAACTAGAAGAGATACTATCTGACTTGGAAGTTTCTTATTACTATAAATATTTTCACGCATATAGAGAAGACAAAAGGCCTGATAAAGGGATTGTAAAGGGAATAGACATTATGATAAGAAATAAAGGGGATTTTAATTATACTATAAAATTTTCTAAAGGAGATGCAACTTTAAATGGTGTCAGAATGAATGAAGCAGTTAATGAGATTCTGAGTATTGATTTAGGAATTCCCTTAACTGATAGGCTTTTTCTAAATAATCAATATGTTTTCAATGGGGGATATACTGTAAGAATAAAGTCTGATAAAAGCACTCACTTAATTGGAAAGGCACATTATTTAAGCACATCATTAACCTATAAATTTAATATTGGACAAATAGAAGGTGATGTTTCAATAACGTTCTTTAACATTCTAAAATTTTTAGGATATAACAATATTCCAGAATTCGCGAGATATAAGATAGCTGATAATGTTAAATCAATAAAAATGCCTGGACTCGGAGACTTAAGAATAAGTTTGAAATTCTAAATAATACGCATTAAATAAATAAAAAATAAATTTTAAATAAATAAATTAACTTAATAGACTTTCAATAATTTTCTAAATAAAGTAGAAAATATTAATGATAAAATTATGTAAGTTGCAAGCCATCCAGGATACCAACCGAATATATTAAAATTCTTTCCAAATGGATGAACTTTTTCATTTCCTATAATTATCATCTTTAACTTAGAGTCTTTTATAGGTTTTTCAGGCAAAAAGTAATTCCTTTCATTTGTTATTATTATATTGTGCTCATACTCCTCGTTGTTATAGTTGAATATTAATTTGTACTCTCCCATTTCTCCTTTAAGAGTCCATTTGACTTCGTTGTCAGATATTTCCTTAGTGTTTTTATCAATATATAATTCAGGTATTGATTTTAGGGTCATATTGCCTTTTGCTCCCTCTGCAAATTTTGCGGTTACTGAGAATTCTTGATTAGGATATAATGGATAATATGCTATGTGCATATTAAGCCAGGCAAATATTATTATTATCGGTATAAAAGTGTAAAGTGTTGATTTAAACGATGACATCATATATTTCATGTTTAAATCGAGTGCTTTTTTCTGTATTGACATTAGTTTTTTAGGATCTTTCTCTTTTCGCATTTCTTTTTGATATTTCTTTAATTCTTCCTTTATGCGTTTCATCTCTTCCTGATTAGTCGTATATTTATACACAATTGTTATTAATAGAGTTATGCCTGCAGAAATTATTAGTATAGCCCAGAAAGGATGTAAATTTAGTACTGGTCCAAGCCACGGATTAAATATCGTGTCTAAAAAATTAGTCATTTGATCACCTGATTCATAGAAAAATATCTTATTTATAAATGTTTTTGACATTGCGTTTAAATCAAGGGCATATTCTTTTTGACTGAAAAGATAAAAAAAGATGATTTTTAATAATAAAAAATAATTTAAGAAAAATAGAAGATCTTAAAAATATAATATAAAATATAAAAATAATATATTATAATATCAAATTAACATACTAAAAGAATACCTTAAATACCTTAAAAACTAACCGCCCATGAACTTTCTCATCATTGGATTCATGTCCATCATATGTTGTCGAGCTATATTTTCGTATAATTGATAAATTATCATTACTGTAAGCAATATTCCTGTTCCTCTTGATAATGCACCAAGCATATCGGCCATTGCCGCAATAAAACCTACTGCTATTGCTCCCATGACTGTTAAAGGCCAGATATATCTATTAAGCAACCTTTCCAGCACTCTTTCATCTCTTCTAAAACCGGGTATTTGTAATCCGGATGCCATCATTTGTTTTGCTTGACTTCTAGCATCCATTCCTGCTGATTGAACCCAAAATATGCTAAAAATCACTGAACCAATAACCATGAACAATATATATACTATTGAATGAAAAAGCAAAGACCACGTAAATGTTCCGGTTATAATATTATCTACTATTGGTTGTCCTGATACCCATAATGCGAAACCACTTACTGCCTGTCCATTACTGAAAGTCCCTAAGATTGGATGTCCCCAATTTTGGAGTAATGTGCCAAACAATTGTACGTTTGCAAGTAATGCTGCAACTAATATTACTGGAATATTAGATGTGTATAAGAAATTTAATGGCCACCTTATTCCTTGACCTCTCACTCGTCCAAAGGATAAAGGTATTTCTACTTTCATTGACTGTGCATATACTGCCATAAAGAAAACAATAACTGTAGCAAGTATTGCAGACAATTTAAGGAATGCTGTTGTTGGTTCTCCTGATGCTAAGCTTTGAAAAAATACCGGGACTGCACCAGTTAATGCATCAGGGTTTCTCGGGTCTGGGATGAATGAAAATGCACCTATGAATATCTGTTGCGCAACACCTGCTGCAATAAATAAGGAAATTCCTGAACCAAAACCCCATTTGCTTACTATCTCATCCATGAACATTATTAATATTCCACCTAAAAATAATTGGAATATCAATATTAATTCTAATTGAAAATATAACGGAGTTCCTTGATATGATGCACTTGGAGCTAAACCTCCCATAAAGACATATATTGCTCCCTCGAATAATATGAAGAATATGCTTAATAATTTCTGTGTTCCTTGAAACCTCTTTTTACCTTCATGTGATGTTAAATCAAACGTCCATATTCCTGAGCCATTTAATAATTGTAATACGATTGAAGCGGTTACTATTGGACCTATACCTAAACTTATTATTGAACCAAAACTTGCTCCAAGTATTATCGATAGAAACTCGAATTGTTGTAACGCGTTCTCTCCTAAACCAAACAAGGGAATCATTCCGAGCACAAAGAATAATATTAACACTATTAAGGTCCATTTAAGTTTTTCCTTAAAAGGTAATCTCTTCTGCGTTGGAGAGGATACCTCTGGAAGATTTTCTATAAGCTTATCAAAAAAAGACATGCTAAACCTCTTAAGTTCACTTGATTCTTTATTTGTATAATTCTTTAGTATGATTCTTTATTTATAATTTAATTCTTTAATATAATTTAACATAACGAACGATAAAACGAACGATAACAAAAATTAATATTTTTGATGAATATTATCAAAATAAACAGGTAACATCTGAAGCTGTTATTTTAATCAAAATCAAACATCCAATAATATGAACTAAGAACTGAAAAAAACCATAATTTAAAAAGGTTTTTATAATATAAAGCCCTCAAATTAATTGAAATAAGTAAAATAATTATAAATTGAAATAAGTAGACTAATTATAAGATAATATCTCAAATTGAAAGCGATATGCTAGTAAAAAAAATGAGGCATTAGTAAATAGAATCACTTATTAAAATTAAAGAATTATCGAAATTAGATAACAGAAAGATAACAGAATGTTTATATTAAACAAAAAGATTTATTAATATATTAAAACAAATATTGTTCTATGGATGAGGGCTCTGGAATAACTTTTGAAAAAATAGTGTTATTAATATTTATCATTTTATCTTTTATAGTTTTATTCACGCTACTTACATTAGCAATATTTATGCCTTCATTGAAGAACTAATAAAATGAAACATCTTATTTTAACAAAAAAATCTCAAATGGATACAACTGTAAGATTGAGTATTTTATTGATTGCAGCAATACTGCTTTTTACAGTGTTAATTTTGATTACAACAGATTATGGAAATAAAGGCGCTACAGAAACTTGTAGAACAAGTGTTTTGACACAAAAATATACAGAAGTTTTTGGCAGCAGCCCCATATCTCTTGAATGTGAAAGAAGATTTATAGATATTTATCCAGATCATGTAGAATTAGGTTATGAACCTGATAAGACAAAAAAAATAAACATATACCCTAATGGAAAAAAAATAAGTAAATACAAAGAATTAACAAATGATATTGTTAATTATGTTGTCGCAGAAGAAATGAGAAATTGCTGGTATCAGTTCGGGGAAGCAAAAACAGAAATATTTCCTAATGATGAAAGTAAATTAGATATTATAGGACTTTCAGATGATGATATCTGCTTCATTTGCTCTGAAATAAGATTTATCGATGTAAAAAATAAAGAATACGAAGGTCTCGTAGATTATTTGAAAAATAATTATCCTAAAGATGCAAAATACACTTATTGGGATTACTTTAATCAACCTTCTGTATCAGAATACAATATGCAAGAGTACTTATTCTCAAAGGGAAAAAACGACATGAATAAGGTATGGGATAATGAAATTTTTAAGTTTAAATCTGAGAAGATATATGCAGTAACATTCTACAAAGACTATGATACGGTAGGAAAATCAGAATATCAAGTACTAGTTATGCCCACTAATAAGCTGGATGAAATATGCGAAATATTAGCAAGTTAGGACTTATGAATTTTAAAAAAAAAGGATTTATGAATGATGCAGTTTTAGGTATAATTGCTGTATTAATTGTAATAATATTGTCAACGGCTATTTACAAGTTTTTTCAAACGACCAAAGAGAAAATGGAGGTACAAAACTGCAGAAACAGCATCGCAGCACATTCAATACTCGCAAAAACCTCTCAAGGGGAAATATTTACAGATATTAAATGCAGAACTAGAGAATTAACCATAGATGCTAAAAATCATTATAAAGCAAAAAAAACAATAGCCGAGGATATGAGAAGATGTTGGTATGAATGGCAAAAGGGCAATGCACAGCTATTCAAGGGAGAAGGAATATTCTGCCACATATGTTCAATATATGATTTCAAGCAGAAGGATGAGAAGATAGAGAAGTTTCAAACCTTTCTTATGACAGAAAACATAGACATAAGAAGTATTTATCCGGAAGATACTCAAAAAATTACTTACTCACAATACTTCCAAGGTTTTACAACTGAGAAACTTGAAGAAATAAAAGATAAACCTGTTAAAATAGAATTCAGAGATACAGTAATTATAGATTCTTCAAAAAAATACGCTACAATATTTGTTTATGTATCAGGTAAAACAGAACTTCAGGAATTCATGGAGGGTGGAGCAAGAACAGGAATATTCGTTGCCGGTGCCAGCGTTGCAGGCGTGGGTGCGCTGTTGTTAATGGCAGGTCCTCCTGGATGGGTTGCTGATGCAATATTGCTTATAGGTATAGGGGTGACGACAGTAATCCAAGCATTCACTTTTGAAGAACCTCAATGGATGTCGTTCATTCAATTCATGGAGTATAATGCTACTCAAATATCTGAACTTGGATGCCAGTACTTGGAAGCAAATCAGATGAGTAATCAAAAACCTTGAAAAAAATTAAGAGAAATTTATTTGAGAATATCCGTTAAATATTTAAATAATGTTACTAGATTATTAAACTGTTTTAAGGTTTTAAAATGCAAGATTTTTCAGATATAAAAAATATAATAATTGCCATAATAATGTTCATTGTAGCAGTTTTAATAATAGGAGCTGCAGGATATATTATTCTTAATAATATATTAAAATAAAATGCACTAAAATTTAAAAAAAAATTAAACAGAACTAAAAAAAATTTAAGTATAATAATAAAAAAGATAATAAAAAAGATCAAAATGGATTTTAAAGTAATTATTTCAATAATTATTACAGTAATAATAATTTTTTTTCTTATTATGCTCATTAGTGGTCAATTAGTTCCTATAGTTAAGATGCTTTTTGATGTTATTAAATCATTTTTGCAATAGTTATAAACAAAAAAATTTATATACTTGAAATCCAAAATTGAGAATAACGAGGTGTTGTACTATGAAAAAGAAAGGAGTTGAATTGTCAATGAATGTTATTATAATAGCAGCCATAGGTCTTCTTATTTTATTGATATTGGCCTTTTTAGTGGTTAATTATGTAGGAAAGACTAATGAAGGTCTTAAGAGTTGCTCAGTAGCTTACGGAGGAATTTGTAAAGAGGATTGCGGACAATTAGGTTATGCCACACAAGAACAAACAGATTGTAAGCAAGGAACATATTGCTGTAAGGTGGTTGGCTAATGAGAAATAAAGGCGTAGAATTGTCATTGCAAACAATAATTATTGCAGTTCTATTGCTGATAGTTCTTGCTATATCGGTTTTTTTTATTTTAAAAGGTGGTAAGTTAATGAATGAAGGAACAACATGCCAAAACTGCATACCAAAAGGTGATGCTTGTAATGGCATAATAGTCCCTTTTGAATGTGGATCAGATAAAGTTTGTTGTGAGCCTTATGATAAGAAAAATTAGTTTATCGAATTCTAAAAGAGGTAATAATGGTGTTAAAGTGCTAGTTGGCGCAATATTAGCTATTATATTCCTAATTTTTTTTATTAGTCAATTAATTAAACACTCTAAACCTCTTGATCAGTTGAAAAATTACACCGAGTGCACTAGCAATTCATTAAACATGAAAGGGGTTTGTAAAGAAAAATGTTCACCGAGCGAGATGAGATTTAACGGATTAGGATGCCCGCCTAAGGATAATAAACAAGCTGTTTTTTGCTGCATCGATCCTAATAATCAAGATGAAACGCAATCTGATAATCCTGATTATAAATTCACAGTATTTAATATAGGCATTGATCAATCTCAACTTAGAGGCAAATGCAAAGAGACAGACAAATATACTTATACATGCAATAATCCAAAGGATATAACTGTAAAAATGGATGTTACTAATAAAGGAAAATATGATATGGACATTTTTGCTAATCCTAAGGTTGGAGAAACCTATCCTGTTCAAGGAAGACCTGTCACTGTTAAGCCTGGCGAAACAAAAATGTTAACTGTAAATCTTCAGCTTGAAAGAACAAAAAGTTATATTGTAAAGGGTGCTGCAAAATGCAACACAGGCGTATGCAAAACTGTATTCGGTGATACAGGAGTTTTTTCAATAAATGAAGAACAATATATAACAATAATAACTAATTAGATTAACATTAAAAAAAATAATAATAAATATGAAAAAAAAAGGTGCTACTGATTTTATTCCGACAGTTCTCGTCAAACTAGTTTTTGCTGTTGGACTAATACTATTATTGACCTGGTTTTTAATAAGCATATATACTGCTATTTTTGGAAACGAGAATAAAACTGAAAAAGACAATTTTAATACTCTTTTTAATCTTATTGAATCTAAGTCAAAATCTAATAAAGAGTATGATTCTGCTAAACTAACAATATACTTAATTAGAACCAATGCCTTACTAACAGATCATACAATTCATTTTTTCCCTGCAAATAAAGATTATATTTCGTGTAATAACGGTAAACCCATATATAGGCCTTCAACATGTGATATTAAAGACAAACCCTGCCTTTGTCTTTACGATTCTGATCCTGATAGGGCAGAAGATGAAGCTGATGATGATGTCATAATCTGCAAGCAATTTTCAACTAATTTTAAAATAGAAAATACGGATTTTCAATTAGTTGATTATAATAATGATTGTTCGAGAACAGATAGAAAACAATATATAGATTTAATAGTCGGAGTTGAAAACGCTAATAATAACAAAAGAGTATTTGTGTGGTTGAATAATGAATCTAACAGACTTCTTGATGAAAAACTGAAAAAGAAGTTATGTCCAGAAAAAACAGGATTATGCAGCGGGAAGAGAGATGGAGATGTGATTAATGATTTTTATGATTTACAAAGGATAAATTCTGAATGCAAGGCAAACGATTATTTTTATCATGAAGCAAAATGTGTTTTCGAAAAAGACAAATGCAAAGTTGAATGTATAGGAACAAAGTGCGATACAATAAAATCATGCTCGGATTTTAATATTAACGAAGATTTTTACATCGCATACACAAATCAAGAATATTTCTGCAATAACAACGCATGCAATAAGAATTGCGTCGGTAGTGTTGTAGAACAGTATACCTGTATTAAAGGAAAAGAAGAGGATTGTAAAAAATTATTAAATAATCAAATACTTGAAGAATTCACTTCTAGTTGTTCTGTGGTTATTGGACAATTTTCGGAATTAACATCTCAAAATATAAATTATCAGAATGCTAAAATAATTGAACTTGGAGACATAATATCTTTTGATAGCAAAAAACAGAACAGCAAAAAATACAACTGCAAAGCTGAAATTGAAAAGTATTTCAAGAAATATCCGGTTTTCGTTTGTAAAGAAGGGGTTGACTGCAATGGTTTTGTAACAAAAAGCAAAATATACGAATTAATAACAAATATTGAAAGATGCAGCACTATTAATCCTTTCAGGGCGGCTGGAACGATAGTTATGACTCGAGTAGATGATTGTCCTGAGATAAAGACATACTTTACTGAAGCATACACTTGTTCTAATAAAAAAATAGAAAGATTTATTTAAAATAGTCGAAAACTTTTTTAATATTTATACAAATATTTTATCATGAATAAAAATTTTATCATTAATAAAAGAGGTTCAGAGGACACGCTTTTTTTTATTATTTGGGAATTACTTGCTTTTGCAATGGTTTTAATAATAATAATAGTAACAGTTAGAGGAGTAGTTAATAACACCACTTATTGGAAGAATTATTATTCAAGAGATTTGGCAATGATTGCTGATATAGCAAACATTAATCAAGGGGATTTCGTAATAAATTATGAAATAAAAAATTTTAGTGAAAACTCTTTGACAAAAATCTATCTACTGTCCGATAATATATTAGAGATTGCGTTAACACCTAAAGCAATAGAAGTATACGACTATCCTAAAGAAAAGAGTAAAAATCCTACAATATTCCCATTCGCAAAACACAAAAACATAAAAGTTATTGAAGAAACAACTACAGACAAATTTTTAACACTTTCTAAAATAGGTAATGAATTAAAATTATCTAACTATTTTATAGAATCAGCAAAGGTTTGCCCATCTTATTCAACATCAAAAGATATGACATTAACGAAATTTAATGTTGTTATTATTAATAATAATGTTAATAATCACGCACAATCAGTTAAAAATATTTTGAGTAGATATGGGTCTTCAACTAATGCAAAAAACGAATTGGCAATGCTTTTTAATTATAATAAAGATAATTTTATAATATATTATTCTGATGATTCTAACACTCTTAAAAGCCAAAAACTGGCGTGTATGCTAAAGGAATGGTATGAAAAAGAAACTAATAGTACTCCTGAAATAAAAAGATATGATGGCTTTTTAGATTACGATAGTGTTTTTTCTAAATATATATCAAGTAAAGAACCTGAAGAATATTTTGTAATAGTTCAACTATCAGAAAATGAAATAAAGATTAATCAAAATGATTTCGCTATAAGTACTGAAAAAGCAATACTGGAATATTACAAATAAGCATTATAAATGAATAATTAGAATATTACAAATAAAAGATAAATTAATAGTTATAAAAAATGAAAAATAAAGGTTACAACTATCAGAAAAGAGGACAAATAGAATATTTACTGCAAAATGCATTCAGAATAGGCTTCACAATAATTGCGATACTGGCGTTCTTTTTATTAATAAACTTCTACGTTAATAATAAAATAGACACAAGATATGTTCAAGCAGAAACTATAGCTAATAGAATAATAAACTCCGATGCGATAATGCTCCAAGATCCTGTAACATTAAGAATTTATTCGGGAATAGTGGATATGAATAAGTTTAGTGACGCGAATAGTCTTGATAAATCAATAAAGTATGAATTTAATAGACATGCTGCTGCAAGAGTTAAAATTGAAAGAAAAGATATTTATAAAAAAATAACATATGTTGGAGAACTATATTTGAATAAAAATAATTGGGATAATTTAAAGACTTTGATTGATTCTGGTGTTAAGGGAAAGGGTTCAGCATCAATGCTAATAAAAGATTTCCCTGTAACTTGCGCCTATGATTCCGAATTAAAGAATTATGAATATTGTATAATGACTGTAGAGGTAATAGTTCCAAACAGTTAAATAAAAATAACATACTTTAAAATGAAAATAAACAAAATATTAAATAAAGACAAAATATTAAATAAAGATAATACAGAAAGAGAAATTAAAAACAACAAGTTAAATAAAAGAAATAGGAGAAAAAAAGGGGAAGCATTGATTGTTGATTTTTGGGCGATATTAATATTTGTTATAATATTATTACTTTTTCTTATTATTGCAATAATAGATAAAGATCCTTCAATAAAAAGAGAATTACAACAATCTTTTGTAAATAATGACTTGGATTATATGCTTGATTCTTATCTTAAATCTCCTTACCTTTACGACAATACTAAAACTAACGCGGACATATTGGTAGAAGATTTTATGAATGACGATTTTTCTAGAACTGAAAAATCTTTTGAACTATTTTTTTTAGGAATAAACACAACAAATAATGACCCGGTAGGCGAGTATACATTAATAATATCAGAATCAACATATTTACCTAATATAATTAGACATACAATAACAACAGACCCAATAACAGAGGGATATACTATGGCTAAACTTTTTAAGGGAAAACTTGTAGTGGAAAAATATTCCAAAACATCACTTCCAAAAAAAGACAATAAAAAAATAGATGTTATACTAAAAATAGAATACGTGATGATGAATGTTAAGCCTTTTGAATAAAAAAAAAGGACAAGTGTATATTGTTGCAGTAGTTATAACAATAATTTTTGCACTTATAACAAGCTTTATAATAATACATTTTATTAGTGGAGAGACAAAAGATAATTATTTTGGAATGTATCAAGCGGGAATGATTAATGCCATACATGAGGGAAATAAGCTTTTAATATATGTCGATCAAGTAGCAAAATATGTTTCTGAAGATGCATTGCAAGAATCATCTAAAAACGGGTTTGTACAAATAGAACCAGAATCTGGAGAAGATAATCCTGGACCTAAATGTGGAACATATGTTTATAACTTATGGAATTCAAATACAAAAGAATGTTTTCCACATATAAATAATGGTTTCGGCTATTTTTTCGATAGTTTATTGAACAAAAGACTCTCTGAAAGCGAAGACCCGAATTTGAAGAAAAACATTGAAAGAAAATATTATTTTGATAGCAATATGAAAAATACAAAAGTTTCTGCAATAGCCGAAAAGCAATATACTTTTTACATTTTTAAAAACAACGATTATAAAGAAAAAGACGAGGTTAAAAATTATGTTTCTGATAAACAAACACTAGAGGGAGAAACATTCTCAGGAATAACAACCAAGAATTTCATTTGGCCATACGATAATGATTTCAAGATAATTAGTTGTTTTGGTTCAAGAAACTACCCTGGTGGTTCTGAGCCTCATCCTGGAATAGATATAGTAGCAAGCAAAGGAACGCCAATAAAAGCAGTTGCATCAGGAAAAGTTTATAAGATAGAAGACAGTTGGGGAGCAATATATATAGATCATGGTTCTGGTTTAAAAACTGTTTATGGGCACACTATAAAACAATATGTTAAAGTTGGCGATATAGTAAGTCAAGGACAGCACATAGGAGATACTGGTGGAAGACAGAACTATAATGACAATTTTAGAGGAGCACATTTACATTTTGAAGTAATATATGATAATATAGACTTAATGCTAAAATACAAAGAAATAAGAGCTGTTGTTGGGAACAACAATGATAAGAAAAGAATAAATCCATTATGCATTTATGGAAAAGAATATTTTGAAAATAATAATATTCCACTAATATATGAGAAAAATTTTGGATGCACAAACATATGTAATCCTGATAAGAATAGTTGTGCAGATAATTATGTATGTGATACAAAATATGGTTGCTTATTCAAATTCTGCGAGTCATATGGTAGTATAATAAAACAAAAAGAAATAGAATGCCAAGTAAATGAGAATAACGATTGGAAGATAACTAATGTTATGGTTTCTAAAAAAGAAGTATCTGGAGATGAAACAATCACTATAACTACAACAATTGAGAATCCCTCAAATGATTGTGTGAGTGTTACTGTTAAGCCTGTTTTCGAATCCCCAGGACAAGTAAGTTATAGTTACGATACTGACATAAAATATAATGTATACAAAACTAATAATGGAAAAAAATATCTTAACATAGAAACAAAATGCACATTTACCACGGATTCTAATAAAATAAACTCTGAAAGATCTCTTAATAAATGTGTTTTATTAGCGCCAAAGGATGATAAAAAAATAAAATATACAGTGGAACCCCGAGTCGTTGATGAGAAAAAAAGAGTAGTTAAAGGAAACAAAGTAACATTTGACGTCACTAAACCTAAAGGAGTTCAAGTAACAAATGAAATAAAACCTACAGGAAACATTCAATTATCTGCAAGTCAGCAAAAAGAAATAGAAGCCACTAGGAATAATCTTGAAAACCTAAAAATATTACAATACATTATAGAGACCGCAAATAAAGAAAATGTTCCTCCAGAGATAGTCCTTGGATTGATAACACAAGAAAGCAAGGGAAAAATAAATGCTATAAGTCGTACTGGTGCTACTGGACTCTTTCAAGTCATAAGATCTTATCATGAAGACAGAGTTAAAAAAGAGTGTGGAAGTTGGGAAAAATTCAAAACAGATGCAGAATGTCAGGTTAGAGTAGGAATAGGAATATTGAAACAATATTATAAAGAATATGGACAAAAAGGATTGTATATGAAATGTGGTTGTGAAAATAATAAAGGAACAAAGAATTGTAAACCGATAGATAAAAAGTATTTTGGCTGGGAAGCCGCACTCAGGGCATACAATAGTGCTAACTGTCATGTTTGGGCCGATTATAATTTTGTAGAAAGCATAATGACTTATTCTTTTGGATGGGGTTATTCTGGCATTGCAACACAGGTTTCGCAATATCAAGAAGTGGCTATTGATGAAATAGAAAGTAAGGGAATAATCGGCAAATATTATGTTAACCCTTCTTTTACCGTAACGGTTCCTTTTGATATTTCACTTATTAATAATCTTTCAATATTCATGAACAAAACAGTTAATGATTGTAGAATTTCTCAGCTTGGAAAAAGAGAGTGCTTGAAAGCAAAAATAGAAGAATTTAATAACAATGTTGGGAAGAAATATGCTTCAAATAACACATATGTAAGTTTAACCATGGACTGTGATGAAACAAAAGAAGAAAAAGACTTCAATAATTTAATAGCAAGCATAGAAGATTGCGCATTAAGTCCTGATTTTGACTGTCAATGTGATTTGAAAAAAAACAGTAACTTAAAAATAACCATTGAGTCAGATGAGAATATTGCAAAATTTAAATATACTAAATCAGGAAATGATTACGAAATAATTTCATACAACACTTTCGTTGATTCACAAAATAATCCTCTAATTATTTCTAAGGAAATAAAAGATATTTCGTTTATTAAAAAGCTGGGTTACTTAAAATATGGTGAATCAAAATATAGAAAATGCACTATTCCTGAATCAAGGTATAGACTCTGCTTGAAGACAGATTACAAAACAGATTATTACGACGGAAATTCTTTAAAAAAGAAAAATGTAAATGTAAAATTCGCAATTACTATAAAGGACAACGATGTTCCTCCACCAATTGAGAATATTGAATTATTGAACATGAAAAATTCAAGAAACTCCATCATTGTTTTATGGAATGAACCAAAAATGAACAATCAAAAAATACCAGATATAGGCTATTATAAAATTTATATGAGTGACGTGACAACAGATTTTGATAAAGACATTAATAGCATAAAAAACACTCTAAAGTACAGAACAATAGATATATTGAATACTGGTTATTATAGATTAAAATCATTTGATATAAATCAAGAACCTGAATGCGGATTAGTTGATGATAAATATTGCAGATTTTTTTATAAAGCAAAAGACGCTTCTAATAATGATATTAAAATAGAATTAGAGGTTAATAAGCTATACTATGTAGAGGATAAAGAAAAATTCATATACATACTTGATGGTATGGATTCATATAATGCTCTTAATCCTGGCAGGGATAAATTTATTGCAGTTACAGCAGTTGATTTAGATGGCAACGAAATTGATAATATTAATGAGTCTCAAAAAATAACTTTGGGAAAAAATCTTAAAAGTATAAAACCAATAGATGCTCTTGAACCAGGACTTACAAGCATAAACATAAATATTGATAATGTTAACAATAAGATTTATTTAACATATAATAGGCCAGAATTTTATATTAATGGAATGCCTATGGATAATAAAGCAATAATTTATAGGGTTTATGCTAATTGGAATTGTCCCTCATTAAAGAATGAAAGTTTATGTGATGTTAAACCGCCATTCGATAAAATTGCGGAGACAGGAGACTTGAACATTGTTATTGATAAAAATCAAATAAGTAAAATAGGAGTGGTGACTGGATTAATCAATAATAATATGGATGCATTCTACATGAGTGCTTTTGTAAAGGATGTTTCCTAATGAGAATTCTTAAAAAGGATTTTATATATTTTATTTTATTTCATAACAAAATTAAACCAAAAATATATAAATCAATAAATAAAACCTCTATCTAGAGTATGTATTATTTAGAGGGGTTGAAATGATTAATATTTCGTTAAAGGATATTGTTGCTAAAATCTGTAAAACTTCTGGCTTATCTGAAGATGAGGTTAATAAGAAAATTTCTGAAAAAGTCGAACAATTATATGGTCTCGTAAGTGAAGAGGGTGCAGCACACATAATTGCCAATGAAATGGGTATAAAAATATTTGATATTTCTGGAGAATTAAAAATAAAAGACATACTTATAGGAATGAAGTCTGTTGATGTTGTTGGCAAGGTCTTAAGAAAATATGAATTAAGAGAGTTTAGCACAGAGAAAAGAAAGGGGAGGGTTGCCAATCTTTCTCTTGCTGATGAGACAGGCACTATACGTGTTGTTTTCTGGAACGATAAAACTCAAGAGTTTTCACAAATTAAAGAAGACGATATAATTAAGATAAAAAACGCGTATGTTAGAGAAAACGCTGGCAGAAAAGAGCTGCATATAGGAGAAAACAGCCATATAATAATAAATCCTCAAGGTATCAATGTAATTCCTAGAGAAAGGCCTGAATATGATAGGAAACATATTTCAGAGTTGACAGATGGTATAACAGCTGAAATCTTTGGAACAATAGTCCAGGTTTTCGATATAAGATTCTTCGAAGTTTGTCCTATATGTAATAAACGTTTGAGGCTTAATGGAGAAAATTTTGAATGCGAAGAACATGGAATACAAAGACCTTCTTATAATTATATTTTGAATTTATACCTTGATGATGGGACAGCAAATATACGCGTTAATTTCTGGAAACAACAAACTCAAAGGTTGCTGAAGCTTGATGATTCTCAGATATTAAAGTTTATGAACTCTTCTGATTTTGAAAGTTATAAGACCGAACTATTGGGGGAACAAATAAAAGTTTTAGGAAGAGTAAAAAAGAATATAATGCAAAATCTCGAATTCACTGCTGATTTGGTATTCACAGACCTTAATCCTGATGAAGAGATTGCAATGTTAGATCATGCAAAGGAGATTGTTTTAGATACTAGACAATCAATAGACCATAAGAATAAAGTAAATCAAGAAACCTTTAATCAGGATGACGATTTTGAAATAAGCGAAGAATATTTAGAATAATTTCACAATGATATCGCATAATGAGGAAAAATTTATCAGTAAAGATTCTAAAAAAGAAATAACTCCAATAAAATTATATTATTTTAAGAATATAACTAATAAGCCTATTCAAAATTCTTTTTTTATAGAAAAAAACAATCTTGACATAATAGTTCAAGAATTAGAAGATAACTTTTCAATTAACAAATTATATACTGGTAAAGAGGTAAGGGATTTAATAAGAACATATTTAAAGAACAACTATAAATCATAGATTAATAATAAATAAGATTAATAATAAAATAATACCGCTTAAAAATATTTAAAAAAGTAGAATAATATATACATGAATGATAGTATGAATTATAGTATATATCAATGATAATATATATGAATGATAAAAAGGTAAATAAAAAATAAAAAAATGTTAGAAAACATATTAAAACCAGATTGGTTGGAAAAGAGGCCTCGATTTGCATTCGTTATTGGTTTTGTTTATTCAATAATAGGAATAGTCGCTGCATTAATTATCTTTCCAAATAATCAAGGAATTGCAAGCATCGCTTTTCTCTCTCTACTTCTTGTTCCATCTCTAAATAGTATATTAAAAATTGAGGAAATACAAGATTCTAAAGCAAAAGTTTTTAGTCTTAAAAGAATACTTGAGGATCATAGCGACGTGTTACAAGTATATTTCCTGTTATTCTTAGGAATATTTCTTGCTTATGGTCTTTTCTCAATAAGATTTCCAAACTTACTGATTAATGGATTATTTGATAGTCAATTAAGAATAATTGGAATTACTGGCGCAGCAAGCGGTTATAATTATAGTTTTTATGAAATACTTTCTAATAATTTTAAAGTTCTTATTATATTTTTTATTCTATCTTTGATTATGGGTGCGGGGAGTATATTGTTTCTAGCATGGAATGCATCTGTATGGGGAGTCATATTCGGATATTTTGCGCTACATTCTGGAGATGCATTTAATAATTTTACAATGACTTTTTTAAAAGTATCCCCTCACATGTTCACGGAAGCGTCAGCATATTTCTTTGCAATAGTTTCTGGAGGAATAATGAGTCAGGGCGTTTTAAGAGAAAATATCGGGTCCAATAAATTTAATTATGTCATGAAAGACGGGGGAGTGTTTTTAATAATAGGACTACTACTTTTAATAATAGGTGCATTTTTGGAGGTTTATTTTTACTCTTTGCTTTGATTAAAAAAAGTATCACATTTATAAATCATTTATAAAGTATTTATAAATTCGCTATAAACTTAAGAGTAAAAACGATAGTTTAATATATAAGAATATCTTACGGTATTTAATGATTAATAAATATTTTGTTGATATAGTTATTGATAGCTGTTATCTGGTATTTGACAAGCAGGTTCCTGGATTTAGAATCATATATAAAAAAGGAAATAAATAATTTATTTCTTGAAAAACTTCATGAGAATAAGCTTAAATCTAAGAATATTCAAAATCCAAAGGTTTTTGATGCTTATTTTTATGCAATGTTTAGAGTATTTTATAAAAGATTAAGAGATAAAGGTAAAATACAGCTTATTCTAAAATTTATAGGAAAAAAGATATACGATCATCTCAAGAGAAAAAATAAGATTTCAGGAAATATTAAGAAGGATTTAACAGTAATACAAAATTATTTTAAGAAGAATCGTTTTTTTATTAATTCACAAATATCCTGGACAGATAAAAAAAGGTTTAAACAAACTATAAATGGTATGGTAAATTATGATGCGTGTAAAGAAATATACAATGAATTAGGTTTCTCAGCTAATATAATTAGTAGAGTTATGGAATCATATTTTAACGAGTACAAGATTAAAGTATTTGAGAAACACTTTAACCCTTACCAACATAATAAGAAGGTCATAGAATTCTGGGAATTTAAATAAAATTAATAATAGAACTTTAAATAATATTGTTTTAATAGTATTTTAAAATATAATTAAAAATCGCATAGTTCAATTAATAAATGACATTTAATTAATAATTACTTATTGTTTCTTCTTTTTTACTCTTTCATACATTTCTTTTTTTTCTTGTTCTGTCGCTATTCTCGGTCTTTCCTCTCTCCAATATTCTATATCGAATTCTCTCCCTTTTACACGTATAAAATCAGGAAGCTTCCTAGAATCAGGCCTGTATTCAGAATCATAATAATATACTATAACTCTTTTCGAAATCTCATCAACCCATTTCTTATTCGCATATATTCCTGTTTGTGTATCGCTTATTTTTATGGGTTCATTTATTTTAAGATCTAATATTTTGTTTATATGTTTTTCTAGGCTCATAAGCCTTAGAAAATATTACAAGTATAAAAAGATTACTAATTACTATTTTTAAATAGGAACAAATGACTGTACGAAACTTTTCTAATACAGCGAATATGTAGAGAACATATAGAGGATATATAGAGCGTATATAGAGAATATATAGATACTATTTTGTTCTTGTTGATACAATGACAAAAATAAATATAAATACCAGCAATAAAAAAGTGATTACAGCAACTATGGAAATAGAAAGATAATCAATCTTTTTAATACCACTCCATAATCCTTCACTCTCATTTTTTCTAAAATTATTTTGAAAAGTATGATTATCCTGCAAAGTGGCATCTTGCAAAGTATCTTGTGTATAATTACCTGATACACTTAATTGATATCGTATTCCAAAATCTCTTGGAAAAGTGATATTGTCATACTTCCAATAAAAACCTTTCCTCGAACTATTTTTATAAAAATCGACAATAAAATCATCAGGAAATATTGAACCCTTAATATTTAACAAATCATGTCCCTCAGGAATAATTATGCTGTAAGAAAAAAAATCTACATTTATAGGGAAATCTATTCTCCTATAAAATTGATAAAAATAGGAACTATTAAACACTATATCTGAGAAGCTATAAGAAATTATAACATCGCAATCCATACAGTATAATGCATCATAAGCACTTGAGTTCTCTGCTAATGAGATATTATTGATTGATATATCAAACGCATCATCAGGCAATGTAAGTCTAAATTCATTATTTGTGTTGTTTTTTATAGATAAAAATATTTCTTCCCTCATAGACAAATCAGTATTCAAAAAATCCTCTATATGAAGGTTTTTAATAGAAACAGCATAAACTGAAAAAGAACACAATAATAAGCATATAAATAATAGCATTATTTTACTCATAAAGTAAATCATTTTTAATGAACTTAAATATTTTTTCATAAGCGGAAGACACTTAATAACTGAATGCCCTTCCACCGTTTAATAAAACAAACTAAGGGCAAATACGCTCTTTAAACCTGCTTAGTATTACAAAAAACTCACTGCCCACACTGGACACAGGCTCATAGGGTATATAAACAAAAGAATTCTTACATATTAATATTGATGCAATTGCGTCAAAAACCTCGTCGCCTGGATTGTTTCTTTCCCCAAGGGCAATCATAATATAAGGGCGATTGAAATAAAAAGCGATAAGCAAGAGGTAAAAAATGGAAAAAATAAAAACAGTACAAGTAAAAGTCCCATCTGTTAATGAAGTGATGGGCAAAAATCTTCCTGAAAAGAAGTTCAGGGCAGGAGCAATTACTGCAACAGTTTGGAGTAATGAAACAGTAAGAGATGGAAAGAAAGTATCATATAAGACAATTTCTTTTGAAAGGTCTTATAAAGATTAAAGATGATGAATGGAAGCAAACAAATTCTCTAAGAATCACAGACATACCTAAGGCAGTCTTGGTTCTAACGAAAGCTTACGAATATCTGGCTCTCAACTCAGAGGAAGAAGAAGATATATACTAAAGAAAAATCATAAGAGCCAAGACATTGTTAAAAGCAATGTATTTTTTTATTTTTTATTTAACTAGATTAAGGAATGAAAATCGAATAAAAAAGGTGATATCATGGCAAGAAAAAGATTAATAGAAGAAAACGAGATGGATGAGGATGTAAATATAGACTTAAGTAAGATACAAAAGACAAAGGATCTTTCATTAACAAGTCTCCCAGGAGTAGGACCAAGCACTGCAGAAAAGCTTTCCCTATCCGGTTTCGATAACTTGCTAGCCATAGCAGTAGCAACTGTAGGAGAAATTGTTGAAGCATCCGGTGTTTCTGAACAAGTTGCTAGAAAAATAATCCAAGCAGCAAGGGCTTCAATGGACATGGGTTTCATGTCAGGAGATGAAGTAATGGCCAAAAGAGCGCAAGTAAATAAGATACCTACTTATTGTGAACCGTTTGATGCCTTACTCGAAGGAGGTTTTGAAACAAGAGCAATAACCGAGTGTTTTGGACAATATGGTTCAGGAAAAACACAAATAGGACACTTACTATCAGTAAATATACAAAGACAGGACCCTACTGCCGTAGCAGTCTATATTGATACTGAATCAACATTTAGGCCTGAAAGGATAGTTCAATTTGCAAAAGGTGCAGGACTGGACCCTGATCAAGTTTTAAAAAATATTAAAGTTGCGAGGGCATATAATTCGGATCATCAGATGCTATTAGCTGAAAAAGTTGAAGAATTAATAAAAAATGGATTAAACGTTAAGCTAATAGTAGTAGATTCCTTAACTGCACACTTTAGGGCAGAATTCGTTGGCAGAGGAACGCTCGCTGATAGACAACAAAAATTAAATAAGCATATGCACACTCTTGCAAAATTAGCGGACATGTACAATCTAACTGTTTATGTCACAAATCAAGTCATGGCTAAACCCGATACTTTCTTCGGAGACCCTACTGAAGCAATAGGCGGTAATATTGTTGGACATAATAGTACTTTTAGAATATATTTGAGAAAAGGAAAAAAAGGTGCGAGGGTCGCAAAACTTGTAGATGCGCCTAATATACCTGATGGTGAAGCAGCATTTTTTGTAAGAGAAGATGGCTTAGAAGCTGCAGTATAATTATTTTTTATATTATTTTCATTTTATGTTTATATTACTTTTATTGTTCTTATATCATTTATTTTCTTAACATCAAATATTAATTATATTTTTCAAATTGATTACTAATTTTTTATTCCTTATTTATTTTAAATATTTATTTTAAATATTTGTTTTAAATATTTGTTTTTAAAGCATCATCTTTTAACTAACAGAATTATTCAAATCTTTTAACTCATTAAAATATTTATATGCATAAGAACAAGATGTTTTCACTATTAATTTCAATCCTTTTCTTTTATTTTCTTCAAGCCAAGAATAAATATAATCATATAATTGTCTTGCTATTCCTTTTCCTCTTAATGAAATGGGAACATACGTGTGATAAAAATCAATAACATCTCCATCAAGATGATATTGCACAACACACTCCTTTCCATCGATGACGCAATAAAATCGCTTATTATCATAATCGTGAATCACTTTCATATATTAAATAGTGCATATTTAGTATATAAATATATTTATAATAAAATATAGTTATAATAAAATATATTTATAATAAAATATAGTTATAATAAAATATAGTTATAATAAAATATAGTTATAATAAAATATAGTTATAATAAAATATTTACACTACTGATTACAATAAAAAAGCATAATATTAAATAATATGACATATATAATATATACCAAATATAACACGTATAATATAAACTATTAATAGTAATTATATCAAAAAGTATATATCGAAAATATTAATAAAACATTAAGTGCTTACAAAAAATGAATACTAGATTTTTTTACTTAACAACTTTAATCTATTCTTTAAATGGTTCATTAGATGTAATTATAAATGATAAATATTCTAAAACGAATAATGACACTTCAATAAAAAATAAAATTAATTTACCAATCGAATACGAATTATTTAAAGAAAATATTTTAATAACACCCAATATACAAAATTCTTTTTATAATACATACAATTATAATAAAGACACCACTATGCATGTTGATAAATATATTTTAGAAAAAGACACAACAAACAAAGATGTGTTGATTTTAAATAAAAAATTATAAATAGAGTATTAAAACAATATTTCAAAATGACAAAAAAAAATAAAAAATCTTTGTTCTTATTTAGGAGAGATTTAAGATTAGAGGACAATACAGGATTAATATCTGCGCTTATTGATTCTGAACAAGTTATTCCCGCATTTATTTTTGATAATAGGCAGTCTAAGAATAATAATCCTTTTTTTTCAACTAATGCTTTTGAATTTATGATAGAATCATTGAACGACCTCAATTCGCAGCTAAAAGCGCATAAAAAAAGATTATTTGTATTTGAAGGCATTACAGAAGATATTATTTCGGAATTGATAGATAGAGAAAAAATTGATGCTGTCTATATTAATAAAGAATATACTCCTTTTGGAAAGGAAAGGGATGCTGCTATAGAAGAAGCGTGTATGAAAAACAATGTTTCATTTAAATGTTTTCCAGATGTTTTGTTGAACGAACCGGAATATGTTTTAAAACCCGATGGCTCACCTTATATTGTTTTTACTTCTTTTTGGAAAAAAGCATCACAATTACCTGTTAATAAGCCTATTAAAATAGAAAACCATGAATATACTAAATTTTATATAAGGAATATCTCTTTAGAAAAAAATATACCGAAATACACTGCTAATCCTTTTAGAATGCCTGGAGGAAGAAGTAATATTTTAAAGATAGATTTTTCCAAATTTAAGAATTACGCGTCTGTCAGAGATTACCCATCAATAGAAGGAACCACTAAAATGTCTGCTCATCTTAAGTTTGGAACGATATCTATAAGAGAAGCATACTGGAAAATAGTACAAGAATTAACGGAAACACATTCACTAATAAGACAATTATATTGGAGAGATTTCTTCTATCACATAGCGTATCATTTCCCAAAGGTTTTTGGTAAACCTTTTAATGAAAAGTTTGAAAAAATAAAATGGGAATTTGATGAAGAAAAATTTAATGCGTGGTGTAATGGTAAGACAGGTTTTCCTATTGTGGATGCTGGAATGAGAGAACTTAATACAACAGGATACATGCATAATCGTGTAAGAATGATAGTTGCTAGTTTCTTAACTAAGGATCTTCATATAGATTGGCGTTTAGGCGAAAAATATTTTGCACAAAAACTTGTTGACTATGATCCATGTATAAACAATGGAAACTGGCAATGGTCTGCAAGCACAGGATGTGATGCACAACCATATTTTAGAATATTTAATCCATGGCTTCAACAAAAAAAATTCGATCCTAAATGTGAATATATAAAAAAATGGGTCCCTGAGCTTAGAAAGGTTGATATACAAACAATACATAATATATACGACTATAGTATAGAAGATTATCCATCACCAATAGTTGATCATTATGTAGAATCTAAAAAAGCAATCAAAATGTATAATATCTCTGACTAATGAAACAATATTATGTCTTCTTGAAAACAAAATATTTATAAACAAAAATAGATTACTTTTATTTTCGCATTTTTAGTAATAAAAACCATTAAAAGAAAAAAGTGTACGAATCAACAAATTATCGGCACATAGAAATACTATTAATACTATTCAAACTTATAGCACTCTCTACAATAGGAGGTTTTATGTCTTCAAATACTATTTCTTCTCGCCACTTTATAATACAAAAAACAATTCTTAAAAAAATCTTGATGGAGGTATAAATGAAGAAGGTTTTAATTGGAATGAGGGTTCCTAAAGATTATTTTATTACGTCCGGAAAAGGAGAATCAGACATAACAATACATGCCGGATCATATCACCTCGCACTTAAAGATGCAGGCATAGAAATGTGCAATATAATGACTTATTCCTCTATAATGCCTTCAATATCTAGAGAAATTCCTAAACCTAAACTTGTCCATGGAGCAGTTATGGAAACAATAATGGCAGTTGCACATGGTAGAAAGGGACAAAAAGCTACTGCTGGAATAATCTATGGATGGTTATATGATAAAAAAACAAAAAAGAAATTCGGCGGTCTAGTATGCGAGCATAATGGCAATTATGATGAGAAAGAAGTGGAGAAGAGACTTAAAGCAAGCATTAACGAACTTTATGTTAACGGTTTTTCAGAAAAATATTATCTTAAAGATGTTAAGATAATTAAAAAGAGTATGACTATAAAGAAAAAGCATGGAACGGCATTAGTCGCTATATGTTTTGTAAATCATGAAATACCTGTTCTATAAACCCTGTTTAGATAATTATTTCTTAAACTAAGATTTAAGTTGATTAAGTATAGAGAGTATAGCAAGCATATTATAAGTTTTGTTTTGATTCGAATTGATTGATTTCATTTTCAAATTTAAATATGAGAATTCCAATTCAGTAATTTTATTATTTAATATTTCCACAATATTTAAATAATGGTTTTCTTACTTCTTCTACTAAGAGGTGAGTGTGTGATTAACCCTAGTCATTATTTTATTCTTAAAAACGGGGGAACGATAAAGTCTTTAGAGGAATTAATCAGCGTACTAAAAAACATAGATAAGGAAACATTTGAATATCATGTTAATAAAGAAAAAAATGATTTCTCTAACTGGATAAGATATGTTTTTAAATTGAAAAAATTATCAGATTCTATTTTTGATTTTACATATTCTGAAAGAGATGAGATTATAAAGGCCATACAAAAACATTTGAATGAACACAAGTTTTTAATCATCAATTCTGGTTCTTCCTCCATCAAGTTTCAAATAATAGAAATGACTTCAAGACAAGTTTTACTGAAAGGAATAGTAGATGCGATTGGTTTGGAAAATTCTAGTTTAAAGCTGTTTGGAGAAAAAACCATCGAGAAAAATATCATGATAAAAAATCACGAGGAAGGTATAAAAACAATAATAAATGAATTATTATCTTCTGAATCCTTAGGTTGTTTAGATGAAATAAAAGCAATAATTCATAGAGTGGTTCATGGCGGAGAATTATTTAGCGAACCTACAATAATAAATGATGAATCCCTAGAAAAAATAGAGAGTTTATCAAATATTGCTCCGTTACATAATCCTTACAATGTTGTATGCATAAAAGCTTTCAGGAAAATGTATCCAGATGTAAAGCAGATTGCCGTTTTTGACACAGCATTCCATTCAACTATTCAAAAAGAAAAATTTCTATATGGTATCCCTATAAAATTCTATGAGCAATATGGAATAAGAAAGTATGGATTTCATGGTTCGAGTCATAAGTACATCGCTACATTAATGCAGGATTATTATAAAATAAAGAAAAAAAGAAATCCAAAATATATAATTTGCCATTTAGGTAATGGATGTTCAATAACTGCCATAAAGAATGGTAAATCCTTCAACACGAGCATGGGTTTTACTCCTACGGATGGCTTGATTATGGGCACAAGGAGTGGAAGTCTAGACCCATACATTGCAGTTCATTTAGAAAAAACACTCAATATAGGCTATGATGATTTAGGAATTATTCTTAATAAAAAATCTGGATTATTAGGAATTTCTGGATATAGTGATATGAGAAAAATATTAGAGAATATAAATAATCAGGACTGTAAACTCGCACTTGATATGTTCATAGATAGGATAGTTCATTATATTGGAGCGTATACTGCTGAATTAAATGGTATTGATGGAATAGTTTTCACTGGTGGTATAGGAGAGAATTCCGATTATATTAGAAAAAAAGTTATTGAAAATTTTAAGTTTTTAGGAATAAAATTAGATAATAAAAAGAATAAATCTAATGATTTTATTATAACATCTAAGGGCTCTAAAATAGAATGCTTTGTTATAAAAACTAATGAAGAACTTCAAATGGCTATAGAAGCTAAAGAATTATTAAATTTGTAAAAAGACGTAAACACCGATAGATTAATAGATAAAGAATAAAATATAAATTTTTAATATATTTTTTTAATCTAAAAATTTTTACTCTAAACCACAATATTTCAGTATTCTTTCTATAAAATTTTTTTCCATTAAGTAATTTTTACATTTTATATACGATTCTTCAACTGCTATTTCAAAATCAACATTATTATTCCATAGTTTTTTCATTAGACTCTTATAAGAAGGATATAATTTTCTTATAACATAAGTGCATAAGAAAACATCATCTACATATCCTTCAGGACCATAAATATCATCAGGTAAGACATCATCAGGACTAACAAAATATCCTAAAGCTGCATTTATCAAAATTCTCGATTCTTTATCTACCTCTTCATAATCCAACATATCTGACAATATTTTGAAAAAATCAGGTATGTATTTAATCATACTTATATCTTGTCCTTGACTTTCAAAATCCTGCAATTCTTGTATTAGAAAAGTATAATATATGTTTTTCATAAGTTTCTTAATGCTTATATTCAGTATATGTTTATTTATTTTTGTTTATATATTTATTTTTAATAAATATTAATCCTTTTTATTTTATTCCACATTTTTCTTTTAGTTCATTCCATCTCTTATCTACATCCTTTTGAAACTCCTCTATTAAATGCTCATTTCCTGGTTCTAATAGGTGTTTAAATCTTGATTGTACTTTTATAAATTCTATTATTGGAAGTTTTTTCCCCTGTTCTTCAGGGTTATAATTTAACTTATATTTACCATCTTCAACTTCATATAATGGCCAAAAACAGGTATCAACAGCTATTTTTGAAAGCATGACTGCGTCACCATCATGTATTCCCCATCCAGGTATGCAAGGACTAAAAACATTTATGAATGAAGCTGTTTCATCAGTAGCTTTATATCCTTTTTCTAATTTAATTATTAAATCTTGAATATTACTCAAAGATGCTTGCGCAACATACTTCATATTATGAGCAACCATTATTTCGGTAAAGTTCTTTCTAATTTCTTGTTTTCCTTTTCTAACTTTACCAACCGGGTCGGTAGTTGTCTGCGAATACAATGGTGTTGCTGATGACCTTTGCACACCAGTATTCATATAAGCTTCATTATCGTAACACACGTATAGAAATTTATGACCTCTCTCTATTGCTCCGCTCAATGATTGTAAGCCAATATCATAAGTCCCACCATCTCCTGCAATACATAAATACCTGAAGTCTTTGTCATTGCTTATGTATCCTTTTCTTTTTAATACTTTGACCGCTGATTCTACTCCTGATATGTTTGCTGCTGTATTTTCAAAAGCAGTATGAATCCAAGGAGTCTTCCAAGCAGAATAAGGATATATTGTTGTTGAAACCTCTAAGCAACCAGTCGCTGAACTAACTATTACTTCTTTATCAGCAGACATTAATGCCAGTTTCGCTATTGTCGGAGCAGGACAACCAGCACATAATCTATGACCACCAACTATTTTAACTTCTCTTTTTGCAAATTCTTTTATATTAACCATTTTATATTTAAAATAATAAATAATATTTTAAAATATTCTGTTATATCTTTAATTTTAGGTTTAATACTTATTCTCTTACTCCCCAATACCTTAATTTGTTATTTTCGTCAAGGAATTGTGATTCTATATTTTCTAATTCAGCATATAATCCAAGAGCATCTTTCATGCCAAAGTTTCTTCCTCCTAAGCCAAAAACGTAATTAACTATTTTTGGTTTCTTTTCATAATGATATAATCCTGCTGAAATTTCTGAATATAATGGACTGTATGCTCCAAATCCAGATGCTCTTTCAAGAACAATTACTGCTTTAGCATTTTTCAATGCTTGAGCGACCTCTAATTCTGGAAATGGCCTGAATAATATTATTTTTAGCAATCCTACTTTTTTTCCTTGTCTTCTTAATTCATCAACGGCATTCTTCAATATTCCGCATGCAGAACTCATAGCAACTATTATATAATCTGCATCTTCCGTATAATATTTTTCTATAAAACCATAATTTCTTCCTGTTATTTTAGAGAATTGTTCAAAAACGTTTTTTATTACTTCTTTTGATTTATTAATGACATCAATTCCTTGTTTTTTGTGTTCAAAAAAATAATCATAAAAATCCAAAACACCAACCGATAAAGGTTTTTTTGTGTCTAAAAAATCGAATGCCGGTTCCCTTTTACCTACAAAGTTTCTTACTGTTTCAGTTTCTAAAACATCAACATTAACTAAGGAATGACTGGTTATAAAACCATCCTGACAAATCATTACTGGAAGTTGAACCTCCTTATGCTCAGCTACTTTTATAGCCATAATGTTATAATCATAAACTTCTTGAGCATCCTCGCAATAAAAAGATATCCAACCAGAATCCCTGACAGCCATTCCATCTGAATGATCACAATGAATGTTTATTGGTCCAGATAGTGCTCTATTTACTAGATTCAATACTATTGGTAGCCTTAATGAAGGCACTATAAATAATGGTTCAAACATGAAAGCTAGTCCCTGACTAGAAGTTGCAGTAATTACTCTAGCACCGGCAGTTGATGCACCAATCGCAACGCTCATCACGGAGTGTTCAGATTCACATCTGACTATTTCAGAGTCTACTAATCCATCTGCTACAAATTGAGAATATGTTTCAACTATTTGCGTTTGAGGGGTTATTGGATATAGTGGAACTACGTCAGGGTTTAGTTGCATCATTGCCTCGGCTGCAGCTTCTGCCCCTGTTAATGCTTTTGTTGATTTGCTCATTTTTGGTTAATTCTTACATTTATACATTGCATATATTATTTTAAAATAAATATTATAACAATAACTAACTATAACAAAATATAAAACAACAAATAAAAATATATTATATGGATAAGCTCTTTTTTATAAAATTTTTAACCTCTGATATGTTTATGGGTTTCTTAAATATTGCATCCGCGTTCTTAAAATATTTTGGTTCAGAGCTAATTCCTATGACTAATATATTTCTAGCTTTAGCAGCATTAATTACTGCGTTACCTCTAAAATCGGCAGGAGATGCATGTGTTATTTTATAATTTCCTTTTTCAGGAAACACTCCATCGGTAATTATACATGAATAGTTTTTTTTCTGTATTAAAGATAATGCATCTTCGAGATTTGATGCTACGTCTACTTTACCGAAAACATTTTTAAAAATTATCATTAAACTATCTCTAAAATCAGAGTCATCTTCTACTATTAAAAGAGATTTCTCATCATTCATTTTTTGCCTCTTCCTCCGGAATCATTTTTATGCAATGAACAGGACAAACTTGTGAGCATATTGAACATCCTTTACAATGTTTTAAATCTATTCCTTTTATTACCGGGTTTCCATCGGGTCCTTCTTTTATAATAGTTATCGAATTATCCGGACAATATAAGTAACATAGCATACAATTTATACACATATTTTTATCTATTATTGGTCTTAAAGCTCTCCATGTACCAGTATTAAATTCCTCTGAACTTCCTCCTTCGGTTTTAGCGCCTTTTGATATTTCATCTTTTTTTAATAACATAATAATCACTGACTTTTATTTTATAATTATTTTTATATCCCCTTTACTTGATTATATGCTTCGTTAGCGGCTTCAATATTTTTTTCAATTATTTCAGGTCTTAATTTTCTTGCAAATTCGTCGCGTATCTCTTTTTCTAATTCTTCTAATGTATAATAATTACTTACCTTTGATAACGCACCAAGCATAGTGGTGTTTGTTATTGGGGATTTTAAATATTTCAAAGCAATGGCTGTTGCATTAACAGTATATATTTTTCCATTAAAATTTATTTGTTCTTTTAATTTTTCAGGAGAACCGGAATAGTTTGCTAACAATATTGCGTCATCTTTAAGTTTAAAAAATGAACCGTTTAAAGACAATAATGTTGGATCTATTACAACAACAATATCAGGATCTGCTTCACTGCTACACCCTCTTATTGGCGCCTTAGAAGTTCTTGTGAATGCTCTTACAGGAGCGCCTTTTCTTTCAGGACCATAATCTGGAAAGCTTTGAATAAATAATCCTTTCTTTATCGCTTGCCTTGCAACTATTTCCGCAGCAGATTTTGCTCCTTGCCCACCTCTTCCTATAAATTCTATCTCGTACATTTTTAATAAATAAAACCTAATGAATAGATTGTTACTTAGTTATTTCTTAATATACTTAGTTATTTCTTAATAAATTGTTACGTATTTATTCTTGATTACTTGTTTATTTTAATTAAGATATATAAATTTTATGAATATAATTGTATTAAAATATGAAGAAAAAAAACTATGAAAAATAGAATAATAAATTAAATATTAAAAAAATGTTAAAAAATCTAAATATATTTAAATATTAATAAAAAACTAGTTATGTGATTATCAAAAAATTACCTGAAGACTTTATTGTAGAGGAGATTCCCCTTTCTTTCTCTGGTTTTGGAGAATATGCTATTTATCGTTTGACAAAAATAAATTATAATACAGAATCGGCGATAAACTACTTATGTAAAAATTTAAGAATAAATAAAAAGAATATAAAATATGCTGGTTTGAAGGACAAGCATGCATTGACTACTCAATACATATCAATATATAAAGACAGTGGAAAACTGATGCTAAACAATGATGACTTAAAACTCGAGTTTGTTTCTTTCAACAATGAACCATTAAGTTTAGGTCATTTAATAGGTAATAAATTTAAAATAATTATTAGAGAAATAACTGAAGAAGAATTGCGACTTTTTAATGAAAAAATAAGTGAAGAATTTGTTTTTCCTAACTATTTTGACGACCAAAGATTTTCTCAGAATAATCTCGAAATAGGTATATCTATTTTAAAAAGAGATTTCAAAAGAGCTTGTGAACTGCTTAATTTAGAAGCGAAAGAAAACAATTATGTTAATTGCTTGAGAAATGTTCCTTTAAAAACGCTTTTATTGTATATTCATTCTGTTCAAGCATATTTTTTTAATTTAGAATTAACTCAAAAAATTATTAAAATGGGGGACTATTATTTAAGAAAGTATCGTCATGGAACTCTTGCGTTTCTTAAAAAAAGAAATTACGAAGAATCATTAAGTATTAATCTTGTCGGCTTTGACAATGACAATCCTATTCTAAAAGAAAAAGGTTTAAGCAGTAAGGATTTCATAATTAAACAATTCCCTGAACTTAGTGTTGAAGGCATAGAAAGGAAATGCTTTATAAAAACAAATATTAATTACAAAATAAACGACAAAGAAATTTATTTAGAATTTTTTCTTCCTAAGGGAAGTTATGCAACAATGTTAATAAAAGCATTATTCTAATAACATAATAACAAAATAAAACAATAACAGAATAAAATAATAACATAATAATAAAATCATAACTAATTATTTATAAATAATTATAAAATATATTTATAAAATATAAAATAATTATAAAATATAAGATTAAATGATTAATTAATTATACGATTATATTTTCAACATTTTTTATCTTAGAAATCCTGTTTATTAATTTATCAATATCAACCTTATCAGCATTTATTAATTCAACAAGTATTATTGCTAAATCGTTTTTACCGAATTTTGTATTAATATTCTTAACTGAAATACTCATTTGTGCTATTTCATGAAGTATTTCTGCAAGAAGCCCAACTCTATCTCTAACGTTTATCTGAATAGTTATTGATTCGTTCTTTTCTTTAGTAACTTCTGGATGTATCTCTCTTGAAAAATCGTAGCTGTAAAGGTTTATACAGTTTGCTTTATGTATGACTATTTTTCCATCTTTAGATTTGAAAGCTCTTATCTTATCCCCGATTTTTGGTGAACAACACTTAGGTATTTTTATATTAGGAGACTTTCCTTCAAAGATTATTGTGCCATCTCTAAATTCTATACTCTTAAACTTTTTTTGACGCTCCTGCTTAATTCTTTCTTTTTCTTCATTCTTTTTAGGATTATGCTCTATAGGTATTCCTAAAGCGTGTTTTATCTTTATTATGGCACTGTTTGACTTTACAAAACTCAGCCAAGACCTTGAGGGAGAAGCGCTTTTTGAAGTTATTATTTCAACTATATCTCCCGGAGATAAAGTATAATCCAATGGAACGAGAACATTATTTACTTTTGCAGATTTACAATGATTTCCTATATCAGTATGAACAGCATATGCAAAATCTACGGGTGTTGCATTCTCTGGAAGACTTATCAAATCACCTTTTGGAGTGAATACGAATATTTCTTTTTGAAATAAATCCATTTTTAGTGATTCTACGAACTCTTTAGCATCCTGCGAATTAACTTTCCACTCTAAAAACTCTTTCAACCAGACTATTTGTCTGTCGAATTTTTTATCTTGCTCTTTGCCCTTGTATCTCCAATGCGCTGCGATGCCTTCTTCTGCCTGTCTATGCATCTCTTTATCTCTTATCTGTATTTCCAACACAACACCGTCTCGTATTATTACTGTGGTATGTATTGATTGATAACCATTAGGCTTAGGCACTGCTATATAATCTTTAAGCCTATCCGGCATATGAGGCCACATTTGATGAACTATTCCTAAAGCCTTGTAACAGTCTGCAACATTCTCTGTTATTATCCTTATGGCTATCAAATCATATATTTCTTCTATTTTTTTATTGTCTTTCATTATTTTTTTGTATATACTATAGAAGTGTTTAGCTCTTCCATTTACTTCTGCACTTATTTGATGTTCTTTTAATTTCTCCTTAACTGATCTTATTATTTTATTTACTTCTTCTTCTCTCTCTTCTTTTTTCTTTGAAACTTTTTCTTTTATTTCCTGATATTTTTTTGGATCAAGGAATCTGAAAGATAAGTCTTCCAATTCTGCTTTTATCTTATTCATTCCAAGTTTATGTGCTATTGGCGCATAAATCTCTAAAGTTTCTTTGGATATTATCTTTCTTTTTTCTTCTGGCAAAAATTTAAGAGTTCTCATGTTATGAAGCCTGTCCGCAATTTTTATTAATATTACTCGTATATCTTTTGCTGTCGCCAGTATTATTTTTCTTATATTCTCGGCTCTTCTTTCATATTCATCATCTAAAGTCAAATTATTTCCAACATTGGTTAATTTAGTTACTGCACTTACAAGATTAAGTGTCTCCTTATCAAATTCCTTCTCTATAGTTTCAGGTTTTACATCAAATTCTAATGCATCATGCAATAATCCACCCACTATTGTATGAGAATCTAATTTTAAATCGACAAGTATTTTTGCAACCTCATAACAATGCAAGAAGTAATCCTCTCCGGACTCTCGTTTTTTTCCTTTATGTATTTTTTCAGAAAAATATATTGCTTTTTCTATTATTTTATAATGCACGTGTGGATTATAAGATTTTACTTTAGAAATAAGATTCTCATATAACATATTTAGTTGTTCATTATCCATTTTATAGGATTTATTTTTTAATAAATCACAATTTTAATTTTTTAAGCAATCAGTTTATTCTTAAACAGTTATGTATTAAACAACTAAAAAAATAATACTCTGATTAATAAAACATATTTTTTACTTAATGTTTAATATTTTTCTCAAATCCTCATCAACTTCTTCTATTGATTTTGATGCATCTAAAATATGAAGAACTCCTAAATTTTTATAATATTCTCTTATAGGGATTATTTCTTTTTTATATATTTCAAGTCTTCTTTTTATAGATTCAGGAGTATCGTCATCTCTTTGAACTAATTCAACATTACATACTGTACATTTGTATGTGTCTTTTAAATTCATAATATTATAATTTAGTCCGCAATTTGGACATACTCTTCTATTAGATAATCTTTTTATTGCTACCTCATCGCTAATAAAAAACTCAAAAGCGTAATCAGTATGAAAATTTTTTGAATAAAAATCTAATTGCTCCTTATTCCGCGGATACCCGTCTATTATTATTCCTTTTTCGGCTTCTGGACTATTTATTGCCTTTAAAATAATTTCATTTGTTATCTCTGAAGGAACTAATTCCCCTCTTTTAAGAATTTCTTTAATTACTTGTCCTATCTCGGTATTTTCTTTTACTTCTCTCCTTAGAGCATCTCCCATTGAGAAAGACAACATCCCTGTTCTCTTTGCTAATAAAAAGGATTGAGTACTTTTTCCAGAACCTTGTGGACCAAAAAAAGATATTATCATCAAAATTCACCTCTCATCCAAAGTATCTTACTCTACCATTGTTGCCAGTTCGTTTCCATGATTCTTGCATTTTCTCAATAATTTTTATTATTTCCGGCTTAAATCGCTTGATTTCAGAATGAGAATAGTTTATAGTTGCGATGATATTTTTTTCTTCATTTTGTATTTCTGACTTAATAATCTCTCTATGTAATATCATCAAATCCTTGTAAATATTGAAAATTTTCGATTTTTCAGAATCCGTAAAGATATTACACTCGTGTAATGAATGAAAATCTTCTGGCTGTAATACTTGAATTAGTATCTTTATATAATATTCAAGTCTCTCACGAATCTTTTCTAAAACAGCCCTTACATTAGAGGTATCTTCAGGTATGTTATATTCTTTAATTATTTCATTTATATCAAGGAGCATCTTTTTTATAGACTCCCTTGCTTCAGTATCATTTACTTCTTCCTTATCCTTTTTAACTATTCTTGAATTCTTATTAACGTTTTTCTTGCTTCTCATTAAAAAAAAGAACAATCTGCGCTTTTTAAAGTTTTAGAAAATTATGCTATTTTACGCATCTTTTATATAATTTTTATCATTCGTAGAGTTTTCATAGCTCTTTCTTTTTTCTATGTATGATGAAAGTATGTAATTCTTAATGCTTTCTGGTGTTTTGAAAAACTTGCCATTAATGAAGTTTACTTTATTTTCCAAAAGTATCTCTCCTGCCTCTAGCATTATATCTGGTAATGGTTCGAAAAGTTCGTTTATAGTCTTTCTACCTGATTTTATATCTATATCACGCCAAATTACATCATACTTGTTTCTTGGTTTGGAAAAATTTAATAATTTCATTGGATGAAGGGCTGTTCCCATAGGCAAATCGTCATGAGTTACGGTCTTATAAAGAACTACTGGGTAAAATAAATCATTATATAATATCCTTATGCTTGTTTGACGCTCTTTTTTATCTTTATTTCTAAAACAAATTCCTATAAAATATTCATTACCTATCTTTTCTAAAGTATATCCTGAGAAAATTCTTTCTTTTCTTAACATATGATTCTCTAATGCTTGAATAACTGCCCAAGAGAATTCTTTTTTAGGAAAATATTTTCCAGATATGAAAACCTCTATTGAAGCTAATCCCTTTCTCCTTAATTCAATGTACTCTTTTCTCGTAAATTCTTCAAAATAATTGATAAGCATGATATCTGTTGAGAAATATTTTTTCTCTTTATTCGATAAAGATTTTAATCCTGTTTCAGATGATTTATTTTTATTTACTCTAAGAAACGCCTCAAATGCAAGATCTGGAGCCCTATTGAAGTCAAAAGGTAATAATGAGGTTAGTTCTTTTTTAGAATCACCAATGCCTGCTATGTCTTTTTTAAAAATATTATTTTCTAATATATTATTTAAAGATTTTGAATCGCTATTCGTATTTTCTTTTTTTAACATGTTGTCTAACTTTATAAGAACTTGGGCCACTGCTGAATCAACTATATCCACATGAAGATTATAATCGGCTAATGCTTCATGACCAAAATTTTTTTCTATATTTGTTATATGCTTTTTTTCTCGTTCTATACCTTTGCTCCAGTAAGATAATTCATCCGACATGTAAAACGAATGCGGAGTCCCTCCTTTGAATTCAAAATTTGATATAATATCTGTTAATGAATATCCTAAAACATTAAATAATGAAACTTTATATGCCGGATTTTTAGCGGTTCTCCTGCCCCTTGTATCTACTATTGCAAAGAAATTCTCTCTTAAGGTCATTCTAACATCATCATATTGATTTTTTGATTGAGTATTTGAGAATTCTGAATCAGTAAATATTGCGCCATCGTTTCTTATTATTTTTAAAGAACCATATGATTTCTTTGCTATATCTTCTAAATCCTTGATTGCTTCTTTTGGGGAATTATTTTTAAGTAAATTTGCGAGCAAAGGTGTTCTTTTTTCCGTTATCTCTTTTTCTTTTTGTTTTATTTTCAAATGTACCTCACTTAATAAGTGTTCTAATTCAGATTTCTTTTTTGTTGCTATCCATGCTATGGCGAATTGCGCAGGACTATAGTAATAATTCCCTATTCTCAAAGCAACATGAAGCCCGTGAAGTCCCTTTTCCAAAATATCACCTACAAAATTTTTTATTACAAATATTAGTCATTATAAAACTATAGGTTGTTTATAAATAAAATAAATAATATACTCATTTATATATAATAATCCATATTTTATATAATAATTCATATTTTATATATTACAAATGTATATACTATAAAATCAGTATAAAAATATAACAATTCGAAAAATGACATATAAAGACACTATATATAGATTCTTAACAAAATGTAACTAAATAAAGGTAATACTTAAATATTCATAAATTTTATGATGATAATCTTTTTAAATAAAAACAGTTACCGAATATGAATTTTATGCAAACTTTCTATTTATTATATAAAAAACTTTTATAAATTATTTATTGTATGCTACGGATATTATTAATAACTTATTCATTAATAAAATAATTATTCATTAATAAAATTTTTAAACGAATAATATATAAATCAAACTTATAAAGTGAACTAATACATGATTATTTCAAAGGCTATAAAATAGACATTAAGTATAATAAAATAATCATAAAATAAAAATAAATATAAAATAATTAAAATGAGAACTATAAAGGATATTAACCTTGATAATAAGATAATTCTTATAAGGGTTGATTATAATGTGCCTTTAGATGAAGAAGGAAATATATTATCTGATTCGAGAATAAAAGAATCTCTGCCTACTATTAAATACATACTAGAGCATAATTCTAAGCAAATAATCTTAATGAGTCACTTAGGAAAACCAGATGGTAAAAGCGTAGAAAAACTTAAAATGGATAAAATAGCAGATAGGCTAGAAAAATTGTTAGGCACTACTGTTGTAAAAGTTGATGATTGTATTGATGTACAAATACCTGATGCAAAAATAGTGATGCTTGAAAACCTAAGGTTTCATCCTGAAGAAGAACAGAATGATGAATTGTTTGCTAAAAAACTTTCAAAAATGGCCGAGATATATGTTAATGATGCTTTTGGAACAATGCATAGGGCTCACGCATCAACTGTTGGAATAACAAAATTCGTCCCAGGATGTATCGGTTTTCTAGTTGAAAAAGAATTAAAATATCTTACAATAAAAGACCCTGAAAGACCATTCATTGCAATACTTGGAGGATCTAAGATTTCTACAAAAATGCCTGTAATAAAGGAGCTTATAAAGAAAGTTGATTATCTTCTTCTTGGCGGAGCAATGATATTTACATTATACAAGGCAAAAGGATATGAAGTAGGACAATCCTTATATGAGAAAGAGTATATTGTTGAAGCAAAAATGCTTCTAAATAACGAGAAAATAATACTTCCTGATGATATAGTTTGTGCAAATAAAAAGAGCGAAGATTCTGATACAAAAATAGTTCATGAAGACGAAATACCTAATGACATGATTGGTTTAGATATTGGTCCTGACTCTATAGAACTTTTCAAATTGTATATAAAAAAGGCAAAAACAATATTTTGGAATGGTCCGTTAGGATATTTTGAGATAGAAAAATTCGGTGAATCGACACGTGCAATCGCAGAGTATTTAGCAGATTCTGGAAAGACAGTAATCATTGGTGGAGGAGATACTGAAGAAGCGATAATTCCTTGGAAAGAAAAATATACACATGTCTCAACTGGTGGAGGAGCAAGTCTAGAGTATATTTCTGGAAAGGAGTTGCCAGCAATAAAAGCTCTCAAGGAAAATGAGATAGAGTTTCATGACATAACATAGATATACAATTAATTAAGTGTATTTCTATTCATAAGTTTTTTATATTTAGTGTATCATAGTAGTTCTATAATTATGTAATTATACGGTTCTATTATTATTGTCGCGTATAATTCTCATATGATTATTTCTTTATATGATTATTTTTATAATTATTTTTTCTTTTTTGATTCCTTCCTTAAATAAACCCCTTTATCAAGGAGGTTTTTGATTACTATTTGCATGCCTTGTTTTTGAAACACGCCATAACCAAGGTTCTCGTCTTCTTCGTTCTGCACAAACACATATCCTGAATTTATATTATAAGGGTTTTTTGATATTGAATCTATTAGAATATTTCTTCCATATAGGAATAATCCGGAGATTTTCTTATCAACAAATATTTTTCTCTTATCAGAACCATCTAATTTTGATAAAATATCTATAAATGCAGGACTTGGATAAAAATCTTTTCCAGATTCTGACCCTAAATAAATTCCAACAGAGAATACATCTTTTTTTACTTGAGACCTCAATTCTATTAGTTTTTCGTCGGCATAATAATAATTTTTTCCTATCCTAATAATATTAAGGCCTTCTAATTTTAAATCAAAAAGTCCTGCAAATTTTTCTGGTCCCATAAAGATTACATTTACAATATAACTGTAAAACTCTTTTTATTAGTTAATTTAATTATATTATGTATATAGTGATTATTTTATTATTTGTTTTATTGTTTATTTTACTATTTTTTGTAATATTTTGTAATACTTATTTTACTATTTATATATTAATTGCCGGTTATATATTACTTATTATAATAATATATTACTATATTATATAATTATTAAAAATAATTAATTGTATAAATATTAAAAATAATAACTTATTTTACAACACTTTAATTATTTAATTTTCTTAAAATAATTTTCTATAGCAAGAATCATCTCTTCCCTTGTTCTCGATTTCTCTATATACTTGGCTAATTCTGTTTTTCCTATTAAAACGAGCCAATCATAAAATTCGTTTTTCGTGTTGCTTACATATTCAGAGAATGTAGTGTCAGACATAATCCTTAATTCTTTCAATAATTCTTTTTCATCTCTTATCAATATGCCCGTTCTCAACTTAAAATATTTATCAACTAATTCTTCTTTTCTTTTTTTAACTATCTGTTTCGCTAAAGGCTTTTTACTAATGTATTTTATTTTCGACATTTTATGAACAGTTATTGCTAAGAAAAAGAAAACTGCTGCGAACAACATCAACAATAAAATGTCTTCTTTTATTAAATTCCATTCCTGATTAAACAAAGTAACCTTTTTTAATAATTCTGAAGCAATAACATAAGGGTTATATTTAGCGACTTGTTGAACTACTACTGACATGGTCTCTAGGGGCAGTACCAAATTTGATAAGAATAACAACACGCTTCCGACAGATATGGCTGCCATTGTTACAGCTTCCTGACTGTTAAATAAGTAGCCTATTATCATTCCAAGGAATACAAATACTATTATTGCTATCAAAAGAGTTAATATTGTTAGATAAATGTTTGTTAATATCGTTGTATTTAAGAAGTAATATGCTATAATCAATACAAAAATTAATTGTATAATTATTACAAAGAAACTTGTTAAAAACACTGAAGCTATAAAAGTAAAATCTTTTGTTGGTGTTGTGAAGTTTCTAAAATATGCTCTAGAAGTCTTTTCTATTATTATTATTGTGCTTGAAAGCATAATGCTTATGAACAAGATCATTAGAATAACCAAATATGGAAATATGAAACTTAAATTATTTGATTTCGCGGTTACAGGCTCAACTCTTGTTGTTATTGGACTTACAATGTTTTCTGCCGAAGTTACTTTTAAAGCGTTTATCTGTGCATTAACTTTCTCCGTTGCTATCTTGATAGAATCAATATCTTCTTTTATTTTATCTATGCTCGACTGAACATCTGATAGGGTGCTCGCACTACTTGTTGTTGTATCTCTAGCATTTGAAAGACGTTCATTTAAAAGATTTAATTCTTGATCTAAAGAGTCAAGAGCCTCAGAAAGTTTCAATATGTCACGTTTAGTTAAATTATGTGTTTTATTTATCTCAGAATTATATAAGTCAACGTCTGATTCAAAAGAATTAACAATGCTGGTACAATTTCCAGAACAACCGCTTCCATCTTGATTGAGTGATTCTATTAATGAATAGCTAGAATCTGCTAAAGATTTACCGTTGTTTCTTAAAGTATCTACATCTTTTGATAGTGCTGTTATTTTATTTATCAAATCTGAAGAGTCTATATCTGCAGCTGAGAGGTCTATACTTCCTAGTTTTGACTTAATATCAGATATTTTTTTGTTTAGATCGCTAATACTTGATTTTAGGGCAATTATTTTTGCTATGTTCTCATTGTTTGTCTTTTGTGAGAAAACAATAACAGATAACAATTCATTAGTTAATTGAGTGCTTAATTGAGTTGATGCTATGGATATCTTCTTATTTATAGTATCAAGAATCGCATATACGAAGTTAGTTCTTGATTGATCAACATAAAATATCAGTTCGTTTTTTTGATTATTTGAAATTTCAAAATCTTTTGGAAAAATAACACATACATGCACTTTACCTTGCTCTATCATTTCAACACAAGATTCTTGACTGTTATATTCTGCAACAAAGAAATACTGATTGTCTGATAATGCTTCAATAAATGCTAATGTAAGATTATTTTTTTCAGGAGAATAATAACCCACATTAAGTTTAGAAGCTGAAGGATTATTAAATGCAAAACCAACAAATAACATTATTAATAATGGACCAAATATTGTCACAAACATGCTTGTCTTTGAACGCATTAATAATTTCAAATTTTTAAAAGTTATTTTTAGGACTTTCATGACTCACCTGTTAAATTTTGTTAAATTTTCACCTATTACTCATACGTTATGTACTTTTGCTTTTTTAACAAATCTTTAAGTAACATTGTTATAAAATAATATTTGTGTAAAAATGTTTTTTGACAACGAAAGCTATTTCGCCATTTTGCTATTTTGCTATTTTGGAATTTTTTCTTTTTAACTTTTCTTTTATTTCTTCTGCTTCTTCGGCCTTATCACTTTCTGATTCTGCTATCATTATAAATATTTCATCAAGAGATGGCTTAGTAACTTTTAAGTCAACTATGGTTTCCTTATGCTGTTCTAATTTCTTTATTAATTCTGCCAGGACTATTTCTGGTTTTGAAGTATATATTACAAGCTTTGTACCTTTATCCTCAATCTTGACTACTTCTTTCAAAACATCTTTATCCTTAAAATCCGCTATAAGATTATAATTTCCTGGGAATGATTCTAAATGTATTTCCTCATGCTTGCTAAATCGCTCTTTTATTTCATTAGGAGTTCCTACTGACAATATTTTTCCCTCTTTTATTATTGCAATTCTACTACATAACTCTTCTAATTCAGAAAGATGATGACTTGAAAGTATTATTGTTGTTCCTCTCTTATTTATTTTCCTTACAAGACGCCATATGTGATTCCTTAATAACGGGTCCAGATCTGCAGTAGGCTCATCTAGTATTAATATTCTAGGATCATGTATTAACGCGCATGCCATGTCAAGTCTTCTTTGCATTCCACCTGAAAGATTTTTTGCTAAATTTTTTTCAGAACCTTGTAAATCCATTAAATTAATAAGCGTTTGTGTATTAGCTTTTAATGTATCCTTACTTAAACCATATAATGTTCCAAAATATTCAAGGTTTTCTTTAACTGTTAAATTAGTATAAAAACTAGGAACTTGACTTGCCATGCCAATTATTTTTTTTAAATCATCAGTATATTTAAACACGCTTCTAAAACTATGAGTGTCCTTATGTTCTAATAAGTGCTCATTTCTGAATTCTACATCTCCTGCTTCAGGCTTTAAGAATCCGATGATTATGTTTAGTAATGTAGTTTTTCCGCTTCCAGAAGCACCTATTATTCCAAATATTTCCCCCGCATAGATATCTAATTCTATATTATCTAGAATCACTCGTCTATCAAATACTTTAGAAACGCCTTTTACTTTAATTATCGGTGCTGACATTCATATACCTCAGCAGAAACTTTGAAATACAAATATATAAATGTTACGATAAGAATATTAGAAAAAAGTACTTTTAAAAGCACACTATAATTAAGAATATGAAAAAATAAAAATAAGAACATAATAAATGCCTATTTTAATATTACTAAGAACTTTCTTTACTACTTAAAACAACTGAGCCTCCGGCATTTTGAATTTTTTCAACAGCAGAAGCAGACGCATAATCACAAGTAATCACATATTTTCTTTTTGGATTTCCACTACCTAATAATTTATTTACACCAATATCCTTAATATTTATTAAATAAGAGTCATCTTTTTTTATTATTTTATTATCTTTTAATAATTTTTCAAAATGTTCTTCTATGTAAAAAATATTTATAGACTTCATTTTTGGATTTCTTGATTTAAAGCCGTATCTTCCAAAATATTTTTTATCCTTCCAAATCGATGGTTTTTTCTGATCTGCTTTCTTACCAGTTCCGGCCATTCCTACGCCTCCTTGATGACCAGAACCTCTATGCTTCTTCTTTGAACCATATCCATGAGTATGATGTCCTCTGAATTTCACTGTTTTTTTTCTTCTGTTAAGCATTTTAACCTCTGATCTTTAACATTAATATGTATTGTTTAATAAATTAGTTTAATATCATTAAATCATTTTTTTGATTAAATCGTTTATTTTTGAACCTCTGTAACCAAGAGCGCCTTTATTAGTAAAAGCAGCCTTTAATCCTCTAGGACCAAAACCTCCTCTTGGCGGGTTAAGATGAAAATAATTTTGAACCTTTCCATCAATCTTAATAGCTCTTTTTTCAACAAGTAACTTATAAGTATCATCATCTAATTCGCCATAAGTAACATAATCCTTGCATTTTTCAAGCATTCCTCTTATTTCTGGTTTATCGTCATAAACGGAACAGGTGTGTTTTTTATGAAGCTTTAGCATTCTCATTGTTGATTCTACCTTATAATTTACATCATCTGTTCCTCTTAACCTAATAATTGCAAGTTTGACCATTTTAATCTTCCTATGATTATTTTATGATTGTTTTTTTATACCTGACACTCCTAATGAATCTAAATATTTTTCTTGTAATTTCATAGTGTTTAATTTAAGTAATGCTTTTTCTAAAGCTACTATAACATTTATTTTGTTTCTTGACTGACCTTTTACTTTAGTCCAAACATCCTTTATACCTGCTAATCGTAAAACTTTAGCAACCTCTTTTTCTGCTTTTAAACCCGTTCCTTTAGGCGCAGGTTTCAATTCAACAGTAACGGAACTGCACTTTCCGGTAACTGCAAAAGGTATTGAATGAGGATTCTTACAACCGCATTGCCATGACCCACATCCTCGTACTACTTTTATAATATTTAATTTAGCATTACGGATTGCTTTCTCTCTTGCAGGAACTGTTTCTTTAGCCTTACCAAAACCTAATCCGACATAACCATCTTTATTTCCTATAACTGCGTAAGTCGCAAATTTTGGCTTGTTGCCCTCTCTTGTTTTCTTTTGTGTCTGCCTAAATACTCTCCTTGAACCTCCTCCGAATTTACCCTTTGATTGACCTATCATTAACAAATCAGATTCTACTCCTGGCAATAATATATCAACAATTTCTGGCTCAAGTATTGGCTTGCATGATTCTAATACGCTATCAATATCTGTTATTTCTCTTGATTTTACTTTTTTTCCTAATTCAGTTTTAGGAGTCCATTTTTCAACATCAGCAGATACAGTAACTACCTCTACTGCTTCTTCTGATATTGGTTCTATGATAACTTTTTCTTCTTTTTCATTTATTCTAACCATTTTACACCGAAATAATTATTTTTCTTTCATGATTTTGTTTTTTATAGTATCAAAAAGATTCGCAACGGACTCGCTAATATGTGATCCGTTTAATCGTTCTTCTTTAGGAAATGCGTCTTCTGAACAAGTTATATCCAAACCACCATCAATTGCCCCTTTTACTGCTGCAAAAATCCGCGAACCGCTTGAAGGAGTCTGCAATCCTATATCTACAATTGCAGAATTAAAACCCTTACTTACGGACTTCTTCGCAGCGAGCAAACCTGTTAAATATGCAGCTGGAATGTTGCTTGTTGAAAAAGTCCATCCCAACTTCTTTAACTCATTGCTTGTTACTGTTACTAATACATTATCACCAGAATCGTTATATCTTACTAATTGAACGATTAAGTGCTTATTGGTTTTCCTAACAACCAACCTTAAAGATCCGCTAACAAGTAATTTTAACCTTTTCTTATAATTCGTTCTTCCTTCTCTCTTTCTTTTATATGGTACAAATTTCATTTTGATTTACTTCGAGTTATTTTTTATTTTTTTATCGCTTCTTGTTTTATTATTTTTTGTATTATCCTCTTCAACAGGAGATTTTGAACTTAACATTTCATCATGTTCTTCAAGGAATAATTTTATGTGCCTCTTACTTCTGAAATATCCACCTTTTGATTTTAAATAAAGTTCCCTATATGCTTTTCTGGTGATTATTTTTTTTGACACTAATTCCTTTAAAAATGTTCTTTGAACTCTTAGTTTTTTCATCCATTGTTCTTTAAGGTTTATCCTTGCATTGAGAGTTCCTTTTCGTGTTCCCTCACCTTTTCTTCTGCCTTTACTCTTTTGTAATTTTAACTTTCTTACTCTTACTTTAGATGTTGATCTTGTTGGTTTTTCTTTAATTGCTCCTTCGCCTACTAATAAGCGTATATCGTGTTTTGTTATCGCTTGCTTTATATCATCTAATCTATCATTATCAAACCATACTCTCTTTGGCGAACAATTCAGCACTTGTGATGCAAGTCTCTTTTGAACTCGTAACATTTTTTCTCCTTGGTTTTTGATTATAAATTTACTTTTTATTATTAATTTGACAAGTAAAATTTAATTTATTATTAATTAGTGTTTATGTGATTATTGTTTATGAATTAATACCTCGTCTTTTTGTTTCTTTTCTTCTGCTTTTTTTTCTTCTTCTGAAATTTCTTTTGAATCATTTTTTAAAGATTCTTTTTTCTCTGCTTTTTTCAGAGAGTCTTCTATTGTTTTTTTCTTCTTCTCAGATCTCTCTTTCTTCTCTTCCTCCTTCTTCTTCTTTTGTGTATCTACCTTCTTGAAAAACTCCTCTAATTTTATATTTAAAACCATTAATTTTAATTCTTCTGCCTTCTTTAATATTTCTAACTTTTTCTTTGTACCGATTGTTTTAGCAATTATTATCCCTTGATCTTTAGTTACATTATTTAAATCAGAGAGGTTTTTTATTAAAACAGGTTCGACACCTTTTTTATGATAACCTCTAACTTCAACTGGACTTCTCCATCCCTGTTTAACTCTTCTTCTATATCCTTTAAATTGATGTCGCATCTTACTTTGAATTCCAGTTGGTCTTTTCCATCTCTTTGATAATCTCTTCTTCTTATGATAGTCTTGCTGTAAAAACTCTGGCTTCTTAGACTTTATCTTTTCTCTCACAGCAAGCAATTCTTTTTTGTTACTCATTTTTATCCTCTTAAGTAATTGTTAAAAATATTAAATATTGATTTAATTAGTTACATATAATATCTTACTTACTTTATCTTTACTTTAGTTCAACACCATCCTTAACAGTTATATATATGCCATCTTGAAAGATTCTTTTATCAAAATCTGCTCTTCTACATATTTGCTCTATTGATGCAGCAGTTTGAGCGGCCAGTTCTTTATTAGGACTTGTCACTATTATTTCTGGTTCTTTGATCTCAACAGTTACTCCTGGCTTTATTGTTAACGTTCTTGGAACAGTTTCTCCCATAAAATTTTTTACCTCTAGAACTGAACCTTTCAAAGTAACTTTCATAGGGAAGTGTCCTGAACAAATTTTTAACTTATAGACTGAACCCTCTAAAACTCCTTTAAACATGTTTTTTAGGTGCGCTTCTGTTGTAAATATTGCTGCTTTTTCTCTCTTAGTAGGCTTAATGACATTAAAAACTATAAAATTCCCCTCTAACTTCATTGATATTTTTTTAAATACAAACTTTCTTTGAACTTCTCCCTTAGGTCCTTTTACCGAAACTAATCCATTATCTAACTTTACAGTGACCTTTTCAGGTATGCTCACTCTATATTCCATGTTTGCTGGTTTCATTTTATTCTCTCTATTATTTCTTATATTGTTTCTAAATAATTAATCAATTAAAGTTAATAACAATAACATATTAATCTTCCGCCTAATCCTTTCTCCTTAGCTTCAAGGTGTGTCATCATGCCTTTTGATGTTGATACAACTATTATTCCGAAATCTTTTGCTGGAAGATATCTCTTCTCGAATTTTTCATAATCATCTTTTTTAACATTAAAGCGTGGCTTTATCACTCCTACTTTGTTAATTTGTCCTATTAATTGTATGGATAATAATTTTCCCTTACCATCATCTATCTCTTTATAAGTTCCTAAGTAATTGTTTGCATTCAATATGTCTAACACTTTTCTTATTAATTTTGAATTATTTGCTACTACAATCTCTTTTCTTCCCAACTTTTCATGATTGTTTATATAAGACAATACGTTTGCTAATGGATCATTTAACATTTTACACCTTTATCATGAACATCTCGTTAATTTCATCTTTTTTAATTATATTTCTTGAATCCTATTTTATTTGCTATTTCCCTAAAACACTGCCTACAAAGCTTTAAACCATACTTGTTTATATGACCGCCAGTTCTTCCACATCTAGAACATTTTTTATTTAATGCTCCTCCTACTCTTTTTTTTGGAACGGAATACTTTTTGTATTTTGCAAGCTTCCCGGGCTTATGTTCTATTTGTTTTAATACTTTTGTATGATCTGTATAAGTCATTTTACGCTCCTTACTCCTCGCTATCTGTTTTTAATCCGAAATTTTCTTTCATAAAATTAATTGATTCCTCTTTTGAAATTCTATGAGTTTTTGGAATAGATCTTTTTAGTACTTTTCTGTTTTTTATTCTAAAACCTGGTCGCTTCAAAGTTATTGTAGCTTGAAGGCCCATTGAACCTATCTCAGGATCATATTTTGTATCTTTTATATCGATATACTCTCTTATTCCAAAAGAGATATTTCCATTATCATCAAAACATGAATGCCTAAGTTTCATATCAACAGCATATAATAATCTAGGAATGATAGCTAATGCTTTTTCTCCTCTTAAAGTTAATTTACACCCAATAGGCAATCCTGGTCTTAAACCCCATGCTGCAATTCTCTTATCTGTTTTAGTCCTGACAGGAGGTATTCCTGTTATGTGTTTCAACAGTTTTTCTGCTTTCTCGAGCTTTACCTGATCTTTACCTGCGCCTACATTTAAAGTAACTTTTTCTACATATATTTTCCGCATAATATTTTCATTTGTCATTTTTCTTAATTATCTATTTTCATTAATCATTAATAATGTTTTAAAATCATATGGTCATTTTTATTTCAGGCTTATCTTTACCAACTACAAGAACATAATCTTTCTTTGTTTCATATACATCTTCGTTAGTTTTAACGATAACAGATTTTTCTTTTATTTCTTGTAGTATTCCTGTCTTGCCAACGTGCTTTCCCTTATATAATAGAACCAAAGCGCCCTTCTCTAATGGAAGATGTTCCTTAACAATATTATCGGGCACGGTTACTATTAATGAATCGCCTACTTTATAATGCTGTTTTTCAAAAAAAAGGTTCAAACCATTCATAAGGTTTAATTGCATTCTGCCTTTAACATAACTTTTTCCTATAATCTTTAATATCTTAATCTTAGACTCGGCCTCTGTAATAGGAATAGGTTTTAATATTCCTAAAGTAGTAATAATCATTCTATAATGTTCTTTCGTTTTTGGAAGTGATATAATGTCAGTAAAACAAACAGGATATTTATAATCTGTTATTTTCTTATGATTTATTAGAATATCGCCATTGGTTATAATATACTTTACTTCCTTTGTTGTGGAGGCTAATTTTAATTCGTACTTTAATAAGTTTGATACTGGCATGGTAAAGTATTTGCTCATTCCTCCAGGATTACTTCTAGTTATAAACTTAATTCCTCTTCTTTGAATTTTCCATGTCTTTTGTGCATTGATCCTTTTTAAGTGTCGTTTCATTTTTTCTCCAATCGTAATTTTTGTAAATTTTTTATAATAATTTGGAAATTAGTTTATCAAACTATTTTCTGTGTATTATTTGACTAGTTCTTAGCATCTTCTGCTTTTTTTGTAATTGCTTTTTTATGTCTCTCTGATTTTGAAGATGATTTTATTGAATCTATTTTTTTTAAATTCTTAGCTTCTGAAGTTGTTTTTTCTTTATTTACACTTTCTTTATGTTTAGTTTCTTTTTTTGTATCTTCCGTATTGTCTTTTGACAAGGCTTTTTTTGTTACATTTCTCTGCTTGAATCTTTTCTTGTCATCAGTATTTAACTCTATTATCATAACATTTGAAGGTTGTATGGGATATCTTGCCTTAGTTCCATCCCTCTTAACATGTTCTATCTTTGATACATATATCACTGATCTCTTTACATCGACTTCTTCAACTTTTCCTTCTTGTTTCTTAAATTGTCCTCTTAAAATTCTTACTTTATCGCCGACTCTTACACGCACAGCTCTCATCTTGTATTTGTTTCTAAGATCCTTTGATAAGTGTACATTAAGGAATTCTCCTTTTATATGCAACGGAGCATTATATCTAAACTTTCTTTGCTTATTTGGTTTCTTACTTGAATTCCAACTTTTTGAAAATTTTTTTCTCATAATAAATCACGTCTTTATTACATTATTTTAAATAATCATACTTGCTATCTTTGCTACTGCTGGCCATCTGTCAGCTACTTCCTTGGCTATTGGCCCCTTAAAGATAGTTCCCTTAGGATTTCCTTTTTCATCTTTCAATATAACTATTGCATTATCTTCAAATTTTATTCTCATACCATTAACGCGCTTATACTCTTTTTTTTGTCTTACAATTATTCCATAAACAACTTGTTTTCTCATTTCAGGTTTTCCTTTCTTTACTGAACACATAACTAAATCGCCTACTCCTGCGGCAGGTTTCTTTCCTTTTTTTGTTTTATGACCTATCACTGAAAATATTTTTACTATTTTTGCACCTGAATTGTCGCAGGTTTCTACATATGCCCCTACAGGTAATGCTTTAGTTATGTTTGCTTTTAATGCTTTCATTTTAATCTTTTAATAATTTCATTATTAATAATTTATTGACCTTTCTTAATTACTTCTATAACAACAAAATTTTTTGTCTTGCTTATTGGTCTTGTTTCTGCAATTTTAACCTTATCTCCAACTTTAGCATTCATAGATTCAGGATTATGAGCCTTTACTCTTGTTCTTCTAACTTCGAATCTCTCATATTTCTTATTGTAAACTCTTCTAGGCCACTCAACAGTTACGGTTTTCATCATCTTATCACTAATAACTGTTCCTGTAAATATTCTGCCACGTAATCTTATGCTTCCAAAATATGGATCATTATCATCTTTTACTTTTGGAACTATTTCAGGTTTCTTTGTTTTAATACCTATGTTTCTAATCTCCTTTTTCATTTTCAAACCTTATTCTCTTAATTTTATTCTTTCTTCAGATCTCTTCATTATTCGAGACCCTTCTATGATTTTATTTCCGATAATGAATGTGTTTCCTGACTTAAGTATTGTTTTAAATTCTCTGAAATTTCTCTTGCTTATCAGCATTTTAAAACTGTTTTTTGTTTCATCAACAATTTTTCCTTTCAAGCCTAATAATTGTTTATTCCTTGAACGTATGATCTCGGCTTCTTTGCCGATAAATCCATCTCTTATTGTTGTATTCATATTGCCTCCGAACAATTATTTTTTTATTTGAGCTCAATAGTTTCTGGAGAGAACCCGAGTTCAATCAATGCTTCTTGAACCTTAGTTAAATGACTCCCCTGCAACTCTATTACTCCGTCTTTTGCTGTTCCTCCACAGGCCAATTTGTTTTTTAATTTCTTGGCTACATCCCTAATATCGATTTCGTTAGTATCGATACCTTCTACAACAGTATATTGCTTGCCAAATTTCTTCTTAACAACTTTTATAATTATTTTTTGGCTCTCCTTTGCTATTTGCTCACATACGCAAAGTTCTTTTGGCAATCCACATACGTTACATATATTGGTCATTTCAGTTTAATGACTCCTTTTTTAATTTCTCTTATATTTTTTCTTTTTTTGCTCGATATTAAGGGATTCTAATCCCTTATGAAAATTTTCCATTCTTAAGGTTTCATATCTTGCAATATTCTTTTTCAACTCTCTTACTTGTTTTGGACTCTTTGGAGTTGTACCTATTGCTATTTGAGCGTTTAATTTCATTAATTCAACTTTCATATCTGTAATCTTTTTTTCAAGCTCTTCCTTGCTTAATTTTTTCAATTCAACATACTTCATTTTTAACTCTCAATATTATTGAACTTGTTCTTCTGTGGATTTCTCCTCAGAATTTTCTGATTTTTCTGATTTTTCTTTCTTAGTTACTTTCTCTTTCTTTTCTGATTTCTCTTTCTTCTCTAAGTTTTTAGGTTTTGAAATCTTTTTTCTTACAGATTTCTTTTTTGCTTTCTTCTGCTTTTCTTCTGATTTTGATTCTGAAGTTGATGACGTATCTAACTTTTCCGTCTTATTAGTTGTCATATCAGTAACCTCTGCACTCACATAAGATATGTCATCAGGAAGTTTAGTTGTCGAAGGCATGATTCTTACTTGAACACCTATTATTCCTGTTTTAAGTTTCGCTTGTGCATAAGCAGTATTAACTCCTGAAATAGCTACGTCTCCTGATTTTTTTAAGTACCCCATATAAAAACGCCAAGTCTTAGCCCTAGATGAAGGTACTTTTCCAGATATTAATATCTCAACACCTCTTGCGCCTGCATTCATTATATCTGTCATTGCTTTATGACCTATTCCTTTAAACTTTGATGTTCCAAATCGTTCTAATGAATTTGCTATTGATTCTGCAACAATATTCGCATCAAGCATTGGGTTTTCTGCTTCTAGTAATTCTATCTGCGGATTATCAAGAGCAAATCTTTCCTTTAAATCCTTAGTTAATTTTGCAATATTTGAACCTGATTTTCCTACAATGATTCCAGGTCTTGAAGCACATACTAATATTTTTTCTCCTAGAGGCGTTCTTTGAAGCTTAATATATGCTATTCCTGCTTTTCCAAGTATTCCTCTCATATATTCCTCTATTTGGAATTCCTTCAGATTTTCTGCAACAAATTTTCGTTCTATCATTTTAAACCTTTTAACAATCCTTAATTTCCTTTCTTGCTTGATTTGCTTGAACTTGACTTGCTTGATAATCCTTTTACTTCCTCAACACCTAATTCAATATGCGTATTTTTGAATAATGCCCTTCTTTTTCTTCCATAATGCCATTGTTTTCCTGCTTTTTGGGCTACAGCATAAGTTAATCTTAAATCCTGCACTGCTAATCCCTTATTTTTAGCGTTAGCTTCTACTGCATTTAATGCTTTAAGTATCATACTGCATGCTTTTACATGATATCTTCCAGAGGAAATTCCTGGCTTATGGCCTGGACCATTGGTGAATCTTTTTATTGGAATTGCCCTCTTCTTATCTATACTTTGCTGTAATAGCCTCTTTGCTGTAGATAATGGTCTTCCTCTAATATAATCAAATATTTCTATAGCATGTTTTGTAGAGATATTAATATTTCTAAATGAAGTTTTTGCCATATTCTCTTTTGTTTGAAATGAATAACCTGTTTTCATTTTATATCCGAATTATTTAATCTAAAATATTAATTACTTTTTAGACTGATTGGCAGATGATTTCGAAGCACCAACGCCTGGACTATTATGCTGTACTCTTTTTCTTGTAAGCACTAATTCTCCAAAAAACATGCCAATCATATCCTCTTGTATTTTTACCGGTTCAAATGATTTGCCGTTATGAACATATATTGTCTTTCCAACGAAATTAGGCAAGACAATCATATCTCTTGAGTGTGTTTTTATACTATCTCTTTTCTTTAGTTTTTCTATTATCTTCTTCTTAACATCATCAAAGCCCCTTTCTATAGATCTTCGTTGCCTTGAAGGAAGTATCTCTGCCAACTCTTTTAATGACATTGATTGTAATTCTGATAATGTTTTCCCTCTATAAGTAAATACTTTTTTTGCCATTTTAACCTACTCTATAGTGATTTTCCCTTTGATTGACCTGTTCTCCTAGGTCTTAAATATCCTACTTTTCTTCCTGGCGGAGCATTCTTTGGCACAGGTCTTGCTTTGCTCTTTCTTGAAGTTCTCTTATTACCGAATGGATGATCTACGGCGTTTTGAGCTGAACCAGACATTAATGGATATCTCTTCTTTCTTGCTCTTCTATAATGATATTTCTTTCCTGCTTTAAGGAATGGTTTTTCCTTTCTTCCAGCACCTGCAGGTATTCCTATTGTTGCTCTGCAATTAACATGAAATTCTTTTATCTTCTTCGATGGAAGCAATACTTGAACATATTTATCTGTTTTGGCCACAACTTTTGCAAAGCTTCCTGTTGTTCTACAAAACTTTCCACCATCTCCAGGAATGCCTTCTATGTTGAAAATTAACGTTCCTTCAGGAATATCCTTCAACAATAAACTGTTGCCTAATTCTAATGATGCGTTTTCTCCGATTAATAATTTCTGTCCTACAAAAACGCCCTCTGGTGCAACTAATAACCCTGTTGAACCATCATCATATTTTACCTGTAATAATGGTGTTAAGTGACCTTGTGATTTTACAATATCTATTACTTCTGCTGAACTTACTCCGAATTTTAATTTTGCCTCTCCTAAATATCTAAAACTTGGGGCGGTAAAACTTGGACCACCTTTTCCTCTTGCTTGTTGAGTTAAATTCTTACCCATTTTAACCGTTTATTACAATAGCAGTATTTATATACTTATATTAAACTATACGCAATTATATTAAACCTAATTTTGTTGCAACATCTATTGCTGGAGTCTCATTGCTAAATTTAACATATGCCCTTTTCTTAGCATCGCTTCCGATTCGAGTATTAACTCTTAAAATTTTTACCTTAAAAAAATCTTCAAGATATTTCTTTATAGCTTCTTTTGTTGCTTTTTTATCTACTTCGAATATCAATATGTTTTGTGACTCCATTAACCTTATTGATTTTTCTGTTGATAAAGGATTCTTTACAATTTGCATTTCAACCTCAATAATTGAACATTTCTCCTATTTTATCAATCGCTCCTTCAGTGTAAAGTGTTAATCTTCCAGGTTTTATTCCAGGAGCTAATAATTCTGCATTTAAATGATCTGGTGTTACAATATCTACACCTGATATGTTTGATGCCGCCTTATGCAATGGACATTTTTTTGAAACCACAAACAATATTGACTTCTTAACTTTATATGGTCTTGACCTGTTTTTTCCTTTTCCCGCACGAACGATTTTTGTTGCCGTTCTGTCTAAATCTTCTTTAAAACCTAAATTATAAAGCATCTTAATTACTTCTTTTGTTTTACTTATTGATTCGACTTCATTAGATAAAATAAACGGAAAATCTTTAGGTATTTTATGTCCTCTTTCTTTCACTATTTCAGGATTTAATGTTGCTGATAATGCTGAACAAATTGCCTTTCTTCGTTCTTTAATATTTAATTTTTTAGTCCAGATTCTTTCTGACTTTGGAGGATGTGCTCTTCTTCCACCTCTAGTATTAGGAGCTAATGCTCCAACATAATTAAACCTTGTACCTCTTCTTGAAAGTGTTTTTCTTGGAGTTCTCGCCATTCCATAACCATAAGATCCCTTGTAATCTCTTCTCCTTCTTGAAAGTTTTGCTGAAACATTCATTCCCGCACTTTCATAAGCACCATATGGTTGTCTGGAATTTGATTGAATTGTAACAACTGCTCTATAAATTAAATCTTCCCTTAATTCTTCATTAAACTGTTTAGGGAGTTCCTTTTTCGATATTTCTTTCTTTTCCTTATCAACAACTGGAATTTTCATTTTAAGCACTTTAGTAATAATTTATTTGTAATTATTATTTATTGTAATTATTGTTTTGATTCTTTATTTATCTCTATTAATGTTGGTAGTGGATGAGGTTCATGCTTTCTTATTGGTTTAGACAATACTATTGCTCTTTTCCTAGGTCCAGGGATACTTCCTGCTAACAATATATATGTTGATTTAACAGTACCATAGCCAACAAAGGCACCCTTTGGATTTACCTCTTCTGGATTATTAGATATTTTGTATATCTGCTTATTGTATTCTGTTCTTAAATGATATCCCATCTGACCTGGATGCGGTACTCTGTATAGCGTGTGACCTTGACCACTCCATGAACCTAATGTTCCAACTCTTCTAACACCTTTTTCTGTTTTATGAACCTTCAATGCTACACCAAATCTTTTTATTGAACCCTGATAACCTTTTCCCTTTGTTACTGCGTGTACATCGACAAATTCTCCTTCCTTAAAAACATTGTTTATAGGTATATCCTTATCAATATTATTCTTAACAAAGTTTATTTTCTCCTCTATAGAACCACTTAATGCAAGTTCCATTAATTCAGGTTTCTTCTTCGAAATGCCTGCTATTGAAGGTTGAGTATGCACTAATAATCGTACATCAAGTAATTCTGCTATAGGGATTTCGTCTAATGATTTTATATCATGAGGCTTTTTAGGCAATCTGATTAATCTTGATAGTGACTTGTCTGTTTTGAATAAAAAATCTTTGAATGGTTGCTTTTGAAGATATTTTTTCTTATATAATCTTACTCCGACTATCTTTAAAGGAGGACACTCCACGACTGTTACAGGAATACTTATCTCTTCACCTTTAGAAGTGGAAGTCTTTCTAGTGTCTATAGCAATCACGTGAGTCATTCCTGCCTTATAACCGATAAATCCAAGAACTGGTTCTTTTGCAGTATTAGACCATGATCTAACTCTTGCTAATTGTCTCTTTGCTCTGACTCGTGGCCAGAATTGCATACTTCCATGTCTTGGGCTATGTGTCCTAGGCATTATTCATCACATTTCTTTGCATTCATGGTGTGCCTCAAGGCATCATAAATGCTTAATGAGCCTTTCCCTGAATTGTTTATAGAACAGTTGTTCCAACAATCCTTTTCAGGCCATTAAAAAATTCGCTTCTTTACAAGCGAATTAAGACGATATACGTCAATTTTTAATTGCAATTTTTAATAAATTTTGCATGAGATGCATAATACATCAAGCATATCTAAAGAACGGAAATAAATAATTATTTATAAATATTTGCTTTTTAATAAAAAAGGCAAAATAACAAAAACAATAAAAAAGTATGTTAAATAAAAAACTGTTTTAAATAAAAAAAATATATTAAATTATAAGATAAATTTTAATTGATAAATTTTAATTTAATAGACATTAATTAAATTTAGGAAAGATTTTATCGCTTTTTATTCTTTCTATTAAAATTTTTTTTGTATAAAGTTATTCCTTGCATAACTATTTTTCTTGCTACAGCGCCGTTTTCAATAGATAATACAGTAACATGTTTATTCTGCAATTGCTTGTATGTTTCAAAAAAATGTTTTATCTCTGCCATCACATGTTCAGGAACATCGGTTATATCTCTATACCTGTCAAATCTAGGATCTCTTGCATGAACTGCAACAATTTTATCATCGTTTTCGTTATTGTCTTTCAAACGAATGACTCCTATCGGTCTTGCACGAACAATAGTCAATGGGTATACGGGAAAATTAGATAATACAATTATATCTAATGGATCCTTATCCTCCCAATATGTTCTTGGTATAAAACCATAATCTCCCGGATAATGAACTGCAGAGTATAATACCCTATCAAGTTTTATTAATCCTGTTCTCTTATCTAATTCGTACTTTAGTGTAGAATTTTTAGGAACCTCTATTATTACGTTAACCTCTTCAGGAACATCTTCTCCGGATTCGACATCATGCCAAGGGTTCATAGATTAAAAGAAAAAATAACTGATATATAATGTTTATGGATTCTATCCCATGTTTCTTTCTATGGCATCTATAAATTGTTCAGCGTTCCAATTGTCTGTGACTTTAAAAACACGTTTTCCGCCTTTAATGATTATTTTTGTGTTAGGCACAAGTATGCCATGCTGTAATGCTATTCTGTTTTCATCTGACGTTGAATCATTATTAAGTAATACTCTAAAACCCACTACATCATCATAATCGATAGTAGTGAACGCTACAATTGCAGCATCATTGTCTTTGTTACATAAGGTACAATCCATTGTATGAAAGTTTAATAATACTAATTTATTATTTTCAATAGCATAATTATAATCTTTCATATTGAAATCTATATAAAAAGACTTTTTTCCTGCCAATGGCTTTCCAATATATCCTGCTTTAAGAGCTAAAACTTTCAAATCATCAACAGGTTCTTTTTCTTGGATAATATTTTCTTCTTGAAGAGGTTCCTCTGTAAAATTCTCTTCTATAGGTGTAATATATTCTTCTTGCTTACTTGTGCAAGATGCTAAAAATAAAGAAAAAACAACTAATAAAAAAACAATCATTACAGAGCTTTTTATCATTAGTATCCCCTATATTAATAATAACTTATCATTTTAATATGATTATAATTTAAAAATTTATTCTTAAATAATGAAAAACATGATTTAAATATTATCAAAATATTTTAAATAACTCGTTTTAAATAAAATTTTAATTTAAACAAAATATAACATATATCATACATAAATAGGATATATAAAAGATATTATAAATAAAAAAATAATAATACAAAAGGTATTATAATTTATTATAATTGCATAACTGAAGTAAACATATAAAAAAAATATGCTGGTAAACTAACTCGTATTTAATAGCTCATTTAAACAACCGCTTTTCTCTGCTAAAACATATAATGATTGCGTTCCAGGATAATTTGTTCCGTTAATCTTCCATGTTGGGTAACCTTCTACACCTGCATTAATACACTCATTCATGTACTTATCACAATCAACATAATTTATATACTTAAAAGATGTACCAAACATTTGCTTCTGATTCTTGCAATGAGGACACCATTCAGTACCATACATTGTGGCCCCGTTAGAAGTTAAGCAATTAGCTAAATCATCAAATTGACCCGGACCAAAATTCTCTTTAGAACATGCCGAAAGTAAGATGCTTAATATAATAATTACAAAAATAAAATACTTCATAACATCACCCAGAGATATGATTTGATGATTTTTTTTAAAGTTTATGAATTATTTCCTTACATTGTGACTCTTTATAATTCAGGCAATATTAGCTAATTGTCTTGCTTGAAATTGTTACTGATTAACTGCTTAAATAATTGTATAAATAATTGTATTAAAGTAATTTTAATAATAATATATTAAAGTAAATTTAATAATAACATAACTTTAAATCATGAATCCGAGAACTATTTGAGGACTGCTATGAATATTACTTAATGAAAAGACAATATTTTCTTCAGAGTAAAACTTTTAAATAAGATTAATAATCTTAAATAATGGCCGATATTGAAACAAACAATAAAAAAAATATCAAAAAGGACAATCAAGAAAAGGATATTGGAATAACAGTTAAGAAAAGCGATGATTTTAGCGAATGGTATCAGCAAGCAATACTTAAATCTGAGATGATTGAATACGGCCCTGTTTCTGGATGTATGATAATTAGACCATATGCGTATTCTATATGGGAGAAAGTTCAGAAATATTTTAACAAAAAAATAAAAAAGATGGGTGTTAAAAATGCATATTTTCCATTACTGATACCTGAAAACTTGTTCAATAAAGAAAAAGAACATGTTGAAGGTTTTTCCCCGGAAGTTGCTTGGGTTACACATGGAGGTTCTTCTAAACTTCCAGAAAAACTAGGAATAAGACCTACTTCTGAAACAATAATGTATTATTCTTATTCTAAATGGATAAGGTCTTGGAGGGATCTGCCTTTAAAGCTTAATCAATGGTGTAATATCGTAAGATGGGAATTTAAACATCCTGTGCCTTTCCTTAGAACTAGAGAATTTTTATGGCAAGAAGGTCATACTGTTTTCGCAACAAAAGACGAAGCAGAAAAAGAAGTTTTAGAAATATTAAATTTATACAAGCAAGTTTTTGAAGAACTATACGCAGTACCTGTACTTGCTGGTAAAAAATCTGAAAACGAGAAGTTTGCAGGAGCAGTATATACTATGAGTGTTGAAACATTATTTCCAAATGGAAAAGCAATACAAGGCGCCACCTCTCATTTTTTAGGACAAAATTTTTCTAAATCATTTAACATTTCTTTTCTTAACAAGGAAGGTTTTAAAGAATTTGCATGGCAAAATTCTTGGGGCATAAGCACTAGAAGCATAGGAATAATGATTGGAATACATGGTGATGATAAAGGAGTAATACTTCCTCCAAGAATTGCACCTATCCACATAGTCATAGTACCAATATTATTTGATGATAGCATGGACGATGTTTTAAGAGAGAGTAACGATTTAATGAAGGAACTAAGTAAGATACAATATCATAATGAATTTATAGAAGTAATTGTTGATGATAGAAATTACACTCCAGGATATAAATATAATTATTGGGAGCTTAAAGGTGTTCCAATACGAATAGAACTTGGTCCTAAAGATTTGAAAAACAAGCAAGCAGTAATTGTTAGAAGAGATACTAATGAAAAGAAGACATTTCCAATCAATCAAATTAAAGATGTTGTAAACGTAATTCTTGATGAAATACAACAAAAATTACTTGATAAGGCCAGAGAGTTCATTAATTCATCTATAATAGTCACAAATGATTTTGAAACATTTAAGAAATATATAGATGAAAGAAAAATAGTTTATGCACCTTTCTGTAATAATCCTGAATGTGAAAAGAATATAAAAGAAATGACTGGTAGCAAAACATTAAATGCGCCGTTGAATAATGATTCTGAGAAAAGCTTTTGCGTTGCTTGCGGTGCAGAATCCAAAGAATGGTTTTACTTTGGAAAAAGTTACTAATACAAATTAAATTATCTTCCTGAAAATAAATTTCTTAATAATTTTAGAATTAATAATAATCATAAAAACTGCTCCATACATTGCTAGTCCATACACGCAAGTCGGTAATCCTAAAGAATATTTTACTGGTGTGTTAGTAAAAAATATTTCTTGTATAGAATAGTATAAAGAGAACAATATACCTATAAATGAAACTTTAGTGATAACCAAGGCATTAAACAAATCCTTCTTAAAATAGAATGTCAGGGATGATAAAAATATTATTAGAAACATTATTAATCCGTACACACAAACCGGATAACCCCATAATATTGCACATCCTTCATTTATTGGACAGTATCCTATGAAGATTTTTGTGAATGTCAAATATCCTGAAAATAAAACACCTATGAATGATATTAATATAATCCATTTTTTATAATCAAAAGAGCATTTCATAATAAAATTAAATCCTTCTTATATAAAAAGTTTTACAAAAACCACTTATAAGATTTTATCGATTGCGGATCTAATCGATTCCGAAAGCAAAAAATCAAGGTAATTTCAGGGGCGTATTCAATCAAGCGAACACAGTGAGCAATCAAGACACAGAATCAAAGGGCTTGGGACTTTATTCAATATGTTCAGATTCAATTCTATTCATTAATGAGAATATTAAGGTTGCAATTCCTAAAAATAAGAATGTTGCCCATAGTGAGAAATCTGCAAGCAATCCGACAATAGGATAAAGAATCATTATAATGATTTTTTCAAGCATTGATACTCCTGAAAGAACAGTTGCTCTATTTCTGCTTTCAATATGTTTATTCATAAAATCAGATAAAACTGGAGATCTCATTATTTTCAATCCAGTTATCATAAATATTGCTACAAGAACAAAATACACATTTCTAAAAAAGAATAATCCTATGAAAAATAATCCTGGAAGGATTGCAGAATAAAATAAGGTATTCTTCATTCCGAATAATTTTTCTATTTTTCCAATATTCAGGAGCAATAACATACTAAAAAGATTGAAACCAGCTCCAATAAATCCATTATACTTAACATCAATTCCAACTACTCCTGCTAATGATTGGTAAAACCAAAACATAAAGAAGGTTGTTGCAGAAATAAGAGCAAAATTCAATGCAAAGATTCGTAATTTTTTATGCTTGAAAATATACTTAAATCCATCAACTCCCTCTTTGATAAATTCTTCAACTTTTTCTTTTCTTTTTGGTTCAGTTAGCGTTAGAGCAACAAAAAAACTGAGCAATAAGAAAATTCCAGAAATTATGAAAGTCAATGGGAGAGTCTTTGGATATGGTAATAAACTTGAACCTGCAATCAAAGAACCTAAAGGAAATCCAACTAAAATACCTAAAGTTCCAGCGGACTCGTATCTTGAAAGAAACACTTTAGCATCTTTATCGTTTTTTGTCTGGATTAATGAATCATAAATAAGTGCTTTATCTGCTCCTGAAAGCAAAGTGAATCCAAAAGCACCGATAAATTCAGCTAAAAAGAAAGCCCAGTAATTATTTATGAAACCGAATATTGAAATGGAAATAGCGGAAAATAGTCCACCCAATATTATTGAAACTTTTCTTCCATATTTATCAGCAATAAAACCAGTTGGGATTTCCAATACAAATATCCAAAACATGAAAAAAGCTTCTAAGATGAATATTCTTGTGTAACTAATCTTAGCCCACTCAAGAAAGAATGGAATTGCAACTGCTCCAAAAAATTGTAAATTTCTAAGGAAATTTACTAAGTACATCTTCCAAATATTGGATTTAATGTCAAAAGGTAACATGATATTAATGAATAGAATAAGTATTTTATAAATACATCGATAAGTCCCAAGCCCTCTTCAGTTTTTAGGAATTCAAATTTATTGAATTTAACATCGGAATTTAACGAAGTTTTGCGAACAGAGATGAAACCGAGCCACTCCTGGCATAAGCCGAGGGCGAGGTTTCCTCGTGAGCAAAATTTGGGAAACCGAAGTGCAACGAGGTTTCCGTTAAATTCCTGTTAGCCGACCCGAGCGAAGCGAGAGTGCAACGGGGTCGAGCGAACGGAGTGAGCGAAGAAGTCGGGCGGAGGCGGGCTATATCATCTTAATTGTTTTATGTTCTTATAATATTTGGTTAGTTCTTCTTCCCAATTATCCGGAAATAACCCTCGACTAGTTTTATTCATTTGTATCCAGAGGTTTCTTAATCCTACATCAACATGCTCTTTTCCATCTTTCCTCATTCTTTCTTTATAATAAACGTGTGAAGATTTTGTTAATAATTCATTAACCCTCTTGCTCGGGATTATCCAAAAGTCAGGTTCTTTCTTAAACTCATTCAACCTTACAAAAGCATAATAAAAATCTTCACTTCCTCCCACCTCATCTTTTTTTGAAAGTGGAAATCTTTGGACATCAGAGCGGAAACGGGTCTTTACGGAAATTTTTATAGTTTTTCCAGAAGGATTAACTGCAAGCATATCATATTTTTCTGCTCTGCCGAGAGTTATTGTTACAATAAAATCTTCAGCAGATAATCTAGAAGCGAGATAATACTCTCCGGCATTTCCAATATTCTGTTTTTCAACAAATGTTTCTTCTTGGCTCATAATGAAACATAAAACAATTAGTATTAAATATCTTTTGATTTTTAAAAGCCAGCCGTAGCCCGATTGCAATTAACATCTATTAAGCGTAATATTATTGCGTTTAATTGGAGGTTTTACGGTTTTTTACGAAATAAGTTTATAAATCTATATTTTTCATCTTATATTGATGAATTATGAAGATATTCTTATGAACGAATGTAAACTTAAGGGTTATTCACAAAGGACGATAGACAACTATCTACATCATATTAAGAAGTTTGTGTCTTCTGGAAAATCACCAAGAGAGTTTCTACTTGCACTTATCGAGAAAGGCAATTCTGACGAGACAGTAAGATCTGCAGGCTTTGCAATAAAATTTTATTTCAAGACAATCAAAAAAGAGGGCTCAGAAATACAAGATATTCTGAACAATTTGCCCAATTTTAAAAGAGAGAAGAAGCTTCCAGTAATTCTTTCAAAAGAAGAAATTGAAATGCTTATTTCAGCTACAAAAAATATCAATCATAGGTTAATCATTCAAATAGGATATTCGGCAGGTTTACGAGTAAGCGAGATAATAAATCTTAAATGGCAGGACATTGATTTTGACAGAAATCTCATTCATTTGAAAAGAGCAAAAGGCAAAAAGGACAGAATTGTCATGCTCTCGTTGAAAGTTAAAGATGGTTTAATGAATCTTACACCTAAAAAAGAAGGATATGTTTTCTTGACAAACAGGAATGGTAAATATACACAAAGGACAATACAGAAAATTATCGAAAATGCTGCTGTGAAGGCAGGTATAAGGAAAAGTATTACTCCACACACATTAAGGCATTCTTTTGCAACGCATCTCTTAGAAAATGGTACTGATATTAGGTATATTAGGGATTTATTAGGTCATTCGGATATTAGTACTACATTAATTTATACAAAAGTTTCAAACAAGAATATTCGCAACATTAAAAGTCCATTGGATGATTAACTTACTTCTTTTCTCTCGCACAAATACTTGATAGAGAATCTTTGTTTTACAAATAAATTTATGCATTTTCTATAATTTTATAAAAAAGTCCTCATTATAACATAGAAAAGCAATGTCACTACGCAAAAATTTATAAATACAAACGTATATCAGATTGTTTGGGTGATTAGATGAAACGCTTTTTTAAAAGAATTGCTGCTGGAATAATTGGTGCAGACATATTCTTGATATTTGCAATAATGCTATTTGCATTCATAAGAGTGCTGTTTTTAATAATACAGAAAGACGTAAGTATCTCTAAGTATAATCTTGCAGTAATACTCTTTGCGTTCCTAATCCTTGGGTTCTTATATGGTATAAAGTCTTATGATAAAAGAACAGTAAATAGTAAGCTATTCAAAATTAATAAGGTGAATTTTTGGATTACAATACTTGTCGCGCTAGTTTTTTCTCTCGCAATAAATATTATTCTAAAAGAAGGATTAAGAATTGTTCTTGAAATAAATAACCTAGTATTATTAATATTAATTATGATATTGTTAATGTATCCTTTTTGTGCAATATTGTCTAGTTATTTTATTTTAAAGAAATTTAAAAACAAAACAAAGAGGATTGCTATGTTATTAATTTTAAATCCTTTATTTATAATAATTTACTTCTGGCTTTTCATGAGTGTTGTTTATAGTTCAATATATGTCCCGTGTGGAGTAAGCATAATTGGTGTGGACAATAATAGGTATACTATAAGTACAAAAAACTTAGAACTTCCGCTAAATGAGAAAATAATAAAAATAGATGATAAAGAAATAAAGAGTTTAAATGATGTGAGATCTTATTTGAATAATCTCGAATCAACTAAAGAGATTATGATTGAAACAGACACTAGAATATTCTATCTAAAAACTTATTCTATTGGAAACAGAAAATATATGGGATTATTGCTCAAACAAGAGTATTGTGAGAAAAAATATTGATTTGATAATATTTCGATAAAAAATAAACTTTAAATATGTTAATAATAACATTAAATTCTTCTATAACAAATTATTTTTCTTCCTAAATATGGTGATTATAATTATTCATGTAATATTTAGTATCTATTTTCTTTCATCGGTTTTTATTAATAGTAAATTTTTTATATTAATTATATGTGCAGATACTATGACTGAAAAAAATAAAACTTTTCAAGAGATAGACTTTCAACCAGTATACGAGTACGTTGATAAAAATAAAATACAATTGATAGAGATAAAAATAAAAAAGATAAATCAATTATTTAATTCTTTTGATCCAAGCCCTTTCCTAGAAAAAGACCTTGATGACGATGCATTCGAGTATATTGTCTCATCTGTAGAGGAGCATCCTTTAAAAGTGAAGCAGAAAATAGTTATCCATCTTCCTAAAAAAGAGCTTAACAAGATAAACGAAGATGAAATAAAGAGAGCTATACATCATCATTTTAAATATAGAAAAAAGATATCCGAAAGAAGTATTAGAAAGAAAATAGAAGAAGGACAACTAAGTTTCATTATTGGAATAATATTTCTTGCAAGTTGCTTGATTTTAGGAAAAATAATCTCCAATAATTATAATACAATATTAAGCAATATTATTGTCGAAGGACTAACAATAAGCGGATGGGTTGCTATGTGGAAGCCTATAAGTAATATTCTTTATGATTGGTGGCCATTGAATAAAGATAAAAAGATATATGATAAAATTGCAAATATGGATATAGAATTTAGAACATATTGACTTTATTTACTTTTTCTTGAGAAGCATTAACAAAATATTAAACTTTTTTCACAAAATAATAGTTTAAATGCCATAGAATATGAAATATAGAAATAATGATCATAACTATTCCAGTAATTACATGCCAATAAGATGTGTTAATAGGCAATCTTATTCCTAAGCCATATTCCGCATTTAACAACCATATTAAGGCAAAAAATGTTGTAAAAACAAAAAACACTAATAATAACCAGTTCCATATCTTCCTATGCATAATTAAGGTTATTATATTTTTCTTTGATAAAAAGAAAGTGATAAAATATGCAATTGTTGAAATAATCACAATAGGTATCAAATAATATTTTGTTCTGCTGCTTTTCTTCACATTATTATCTGAAGAATTTTTAATATTATTTTTAATAGCATATGCAACTTCTTTAACTTGTGACATGCCTAAAGCATTATTATCATGTAATAATTGTAAAGAATCCTTTGGATAAACTTTTGTATTAAGAATTTTTCCTAATTCATTAGCAAGCACCACAGGGCTTATATTATAAGTATTAGCAACTTCCTCAACAGTCATTTCTTTTAATTGTGTTCCAGACAATTCTATTCCATCAGGATTGTTACTGCTCGATTCCGTTGTACAATTATATGGTTCAGAAAGGTCGCATATTTCATTGTAATTAGTATCAACATATCTTGCACATTGACCTGGCGCAGTATCATTTACTAATCCAAAAGGACATTCGGTTTCTACTGCGTAAACAGAAAAAGATAATAATAAAAACAACAATAATAACAATTTTCTCATTTTACTATATCTTTCCAACTAAGTCTTTTCCTGGTTTTAGTGTTTTCTTTCCTGGAGTCCAATTCATAGGACAAACCTCTCCCTTGTGCTCTTCAACAAATTTTGCTGCTTCTAATTTTCTAAGCAATTCATCAACACTTCTTCCAATGCTATTGTCATGAAATTCGTATGCTTTTATTATTCCTTCAGGATTGATTATGAATGTAGCTCTTAAAGATAAACCTTCTTCTTCTATTAATGTTCCATATGAAGTACAAACCCTTCTAGCTGGGTCTGCTAACATTGGAAATTTTACCTTCTTTATTGTTTCTGAATTGTCATGCCATGCTTTGTGCACAAACCAAGTGTCTGTGCTTACAGATATTATTTCTGCTCCTTGCTTCTTAAACTCTTCATAATGATCTGCTAATTCTCCGAGTTCTGTCGGGCAAACAAATGTGAAATCTGCAGGATAAAAGAATAGAATAACCCATTTTCCATGATAATCTTTTAGACTTATTTTTTTTACATCGTCATTAATGTATGCGTCTTCATAAAAATCCGGTGCTTTTCCATTTATTTTTATCATATTAACCTCCTCATTAACTGACTCTCTACTTAATATTTGTATTTTTTAATTAAATTTCGGATGTTTTGATTGATTTTCATATTTTTTATAAATTTTTATATTTTTCATAAACCCCGTCATATAATGTTTTTTAAAATCAACATCAAAAACTTTTAAATTATTTTTCGAAGCATCATAATTTATAATTATTTTATGACCTTCATAGAGTTCAGGTATATTTGTTTTTAGAATTATTTGTTCTTTTCCTGAACCAGTCACAAATAATGTTATCAACTGATACAGCACATCATCTATACCTCTTGCTGTTTCTACTTTTAATATTCTGCCTGTTAAGTTTTTTTCTTTTTTCTCCATGTGAGGTTTCGTGGATTATTTTTTCATACTTAAATAATCGTATGCTCCTAGTGCTGCAGTGCATCCGTCTCCTGCTGAAATGACTAATTGTTTATACGGGTTGTTAACAACGTCTCCAGCTGCAAACAAACCTGGAACGACAGTCATTTTTTTCTGATCAACCGAAACATATCCTAAAGCATCTAAGTTCACAAGGTCTTTTATTTGTTCTGTTATTGGAATATATCCTACATTCACAATTACTCCTTCAACATCTAACTCTTTTTCCCCTTCTGGAGTTGTTATTATTATGCTTCTTACTAATTTTTCTCCTCTTATTTCCTTTACTCTTGCATTGTGTATTATTTCTACTTTTTGGTTATTTATTAATTTTTCAGCGAGTATAGGGTCTCCTTTTATTGTTGGGTTTTTGTTTATTAAATAAACTTTATTAGCTATGCTGGACATGTATATTGCCGATGTTAATCCATTATTTCCTGCACCCACTATTGCGACATTTTTGTTTTTAAACAATGGACCGTCGCATGTAGAACAATAAGTGACCCCTCTTCCCTTAAATTTTTCCTCTCCGGGAACTTTTAATTCTCTGTATTTTGAACCTGTTGCCCATATGACTGTCTTTGATTCGAATATTTTTTCATATGTTTTTATTATGAATTTGTCGTTTTCTTTTTTTACTTCAGTTACAAAGTCTTCTACAATATTTACATTTAGACTCTTCATGTGTTCTACATATTTTTGTGCGAGTTCCATTCCGCCAATATGTTTCTCTCCAGGCCAATTCTCTACATAAGGAGTGTTTGCTATTTCTCCGCCAAATTCAGGACTTATTATTAAGAAATTCATTTCTTTTCTAGCAGCATATATTGCTGCAGTTATCCCTGCTAATCCGCCACCGACTATTATTAAATCATACATGTTATTCACCTTTACAAATTATATATTCATAATATATTCATATAACTATTAAATTACGTTTTATAATTTAATAACTCTTTTGTTTTATGCTTTTATGTTTAATAAATGCGATATTCTTTGTTTATCAAAGCCAATAATTATTTCACCGTCTATATCTATTACTGGAACACCCATTTGTCCGGACTTTCTTATCATCTCCATTGCTCCGACTCTATCTTTGCTAACATCTATGTCTGTAAATGATATATTGTGTTGTTTTAAAAAATCTTTTGTTCTTATGCACCAGGGGCAAGATGGTGTTGAATATATGGTTATCATTTTTTCCCTCCCTTGCTATTATAACGTTCAAGCAAGATAAAACACTAGTGCAAGAAAATTCACATCTTTATAAATGTGTTGAAGAAGTGAAATAATACAAAGAAAAAATCACTCTCCAAGAAAAAGTAGCGCGATATATAAAAACAATTTATAAGAACACTTCCCACACTCGACACGTTGCCACAGAGTATTTAAACAAACACTAGTCATATTTAAATATGAATACTGCTTCACAGATTATTACACTAAGAGAATATCCTTCAAAAACTCCGGAGCATAAAATGTATCTTAAAGACTTCCAGCCAAGATTGTATCAGGAAGCTATATTCAATACCTGCACAAAATACAACACACTTGTGATTCTTCCAACAGGAATAGGTAAAACAGCAATATTCTTAATGATGGCTGCTTATAGATTAAACCTTTATCCTAATAGCAAGATTCTTCTTCTCGGACCCACAAGACCATTGATAGAACAATATTACTCTGTATTTAAGAAATATTTCAATATTGAAGAAGAAAAAATGGCAATATTCACCGGATATGTTAGTCCAGAAAAAAGACAAGAACTATGGAAGGTTGCTCAAATAATATTTTCTACACCGCAAGGATTAGAAAACGACATACTATCTAATAGGATTTCATTAACTGATGTTTCACTAATAGGGTTTGATGAGTGCCATAGAAGCATAGGAGATTATAGTTATAATTTTATTGCAAAACAGTACATAAAAAAAGCATTACACCCCAGAATAATCGGGCTTACTGCTAGTCCGGGTTCAGATAATGAAAAAATACAAGAAGTATGCCAGAACCTATTCATAGAAAAAATAGAGATTAGAACAACAAAAGATGAAGACGTTTTGCCATATGTTCAAGAAGTAGATATACAAAAAGTTTATGTTGAACTACCAGATGTTTTTAAGAATATAAGAAAATATTTTGATGATTCAATAAAATCACGAATAAAAGAGTTAAAAAAATACGGAATAAATGATGTTTCTAACTATTCCAAAAAAAATCTTATAGGAATACAATCAGCTCTTCACGCAAAGATAGCTCATGGGGAAAAAGATTTTGAAACACTAAAAAGTTTAAGCTTGCTTGCAGAAATAATGAAGATAAGTTATGCAATAGAGTTGCTTGAAACGCAAGGAATAGAACCATTAAAAGAATATATTCAAAAATTGTTCAATGAAGCTCATTCTGGAAAAACTAAGGCAGCACAAAATATCATTAAGGATGTCAACATAATAAATGCATATAGACATATTGAAAAAATAGTCAATATAGAGCATCCGAAGCTGATTGAACTAAAAAACATCATAAGCGAAGAATTGGATAAATCAAAATCAGATAGAGATAATCCTGAAAAGAATATAAAAATAATAATATTCTCTCAATATAGAGATTCTGGTAATAAAATAACAAGAACCCTGAACGAAATAGGATTTAAAGCAAAACTTTTTGTTGGACAGGCAAAGAAAAAAGACACTGGCTTAAGTCAAAAGAAACAAAAAGAAATAATAGAACAATTCGCTAGAGGAGAATTCAACATATTGGTTTCAAGCTCTGTAGGAGAAGAAGGATTAGACATACCACAAGTAGATATGGTCGTATTTTATGAACCTGTGCCTAGTGCAATTAGAAAGATACAACGTAGTGGAAGAACGGGACGATTACAGAAGGGAAAAATAATTATGCTAATAACAAAAGACACTCTTGATGAAGTATATTATCATGTGTCTAGAAACAAGGAAAAGAAAATGTATAATGCTATAAAAGTAATAAAAACCAATTCACAATTAAAATCTTTCCTAAACTCTCAAGAGGAAAATAAAGACGTTTACATAACTAAAGAAAATACTGTAAAAACAAAAACTCTCGATGACTATAACATAAATAATAATGCCGATATTACTAACAACACAGATGATAATAAAGAATTAAGCAATCAATATCACAATCAATCTGTAGAAATAAAAATAATTGCGGATTATAGAGAGAAAGGTTCAAACGTATTAAAAGAATTAGCAAATAAAGACATTATTTTACAACTTGAGAAACTATCAATTGGTGATTTTTTATTAAGTAGTAAAGTTGTTGTTGAATACAAGACAATACAAGACTTTGTCGATTCAATAATTGATGGAAGATTGTTATTCCAATTAAAAGAATTAAAAAAATATGAAAAACCAATAATAATCATTGAAGGAACTGAAGACATTTATTCTGCAAGAAAAATTCATCCAAACGCAATACTTGGAATGATTGCCACAATAACAGTTTCTTATGGAATACCTATAATTCAGACAAAAAATCCTAAAGAAACCGCAGAATTATTATTGATTATAACTAGAAGAGAGCAGAAGGAAGAAAAATCAGACATAACATACCATTTTGCAAAACCCTTATCATTAAAAGAACAACAAGAATATTTTATATCAGCGCTTCCAAACATAGGAATAGGGGGTGCAAGACCATTATTAAAACATTTTAAGACCGTAAAAAATATTATTAATGCTTCTGAAAAAGAATTGCAAGAAGTTGATCTTATCGGTCCTAAGAAGTCAAAGACTTTGAAAGAGATATTTGATACAGAATGGAAAGAAAACTAATAAAAAATAAATACTACTTAAGAATAAATACCTCATGAACCTCAGAAGTATTGCTTTAACAACTCTTGCAATATTTATGTATATTGGACTAAACGATATTCCTAAAATAAGAAAAAGTTCTTTAGAAGATATAATAACAAAAGAAAATAAAATCAATACAACACATAAAAAAAATCATTACACATAGAAGACATATTCAATAGGCTAATAAGACCTGAAGATATAAAACACACGGAGAGCTTAATAGGAAAAACAATCATTCTACTGCCAGGAGAACATGCATACCTCGAATCAAAAGATTTTGACTTAAATTATACACAAACAAAAACAATATTTAACAAAAAAATATTGCTAGAAAAAGAATTAAGCATATTTAATCCTTCTGATGATACAGAATATGTAACTATATCTTATGAACAAGAAAAAATAACTTTTAACATTAAAAAAGCAGTTATTATAAATGGTCCGTTTGCAGCATATAATGAAAACAACATACTAAAAGTGCATACAGCGTATAGTTTAAAAGACGTTGTTCCTATAAAAATAAGAATATCCGAAACAGGAGAATGTCTAGAATTTGTATCAAAAGACAACATGCCCCTTACTTTATATTAGACAGGTTTAGAAATAAAAAAATCACTGGAAGAGATATCGTAGAAATATTATCGTACTACAACAACATGTATGGGGATTATTTTAATACAAGCCCTAAAACTAGCGTATGTAGTGATCAAATAATATTACCAATACTTACTTCTGGAATTGATTTAGAAAAGTTAATGAAAGAAATACCTGGAAATGAATATAAAATAAGAAACATAAGCTCTTTTTTAAATTTTCTTGATAAAAATAAAATAAAAAACATAAATTATTTTCATAATAAGGATCATAAAAAAATATTCTATTCAGAAGGCTATGATAAAGTTATACCTGAAAATTTTGGGTTAGAAAAATTTGAAGAAGGACAAGCAGTGATATTTAATAGATACTTTCTTGAAGGTCCGTTTAAGGGAAAAGAACAAAGAACAAACGTGCATATCGGAGTAATATCTAAAGTAGAATATAATAAAATAAAGTATTTATCAATGGTTACTTCAAGATCTTCTGAAATACCATATAATACCCGTATTATGGCAACATTAGAAACAAATTTTCAGTATTGGTACGATGGGTTAAGAAGAGAATATACTGGTTCTGATGAAACAAAATTTGCATTAACATACAGGACTCTTGCAATACTAGATATGACTAAAATAATAAATGATTTAAAAGATAAAGAATTGAAATAAAACCAACATTTGTCTTTAAAAAAAATAAACAATAAGAAAAATAATAAAAATAGTAAGTTAATAAATTAAGAATACTTACTCTTAATCTTCCTATATATATCATTCACTTCTTTATATAATTTAGAATTTTCTATCGGCCCTGAGAAATCTTCATCATTACTTATTAAGAAATCTGCATGAACTAAACACATTCCTACTTGTTGACCGTTTAATGGCTCATTAAATCCCTTATCACGAGCATCGTCTATTACGAATCTATCGTGATTTAATAAGTCTGAATCCCTGTTTCTTTTCTTTAATCTTTCCCAACGAATCTCTAATGGGGCATCAATACCTATTAAATGGAAATCTGCGTTTTCCCTCAAATATTTTATCTCATCGACATTTCTTATACCATTAATCACTAATGGAGTAGAATATGATTGGAATTTTTTTAATGCTTTTTCTGCAAGTATCTGTCCACCGAATTCCTTTCTCAGTTGATTACCTAAATCTTGCTGTGACTTTCTAGTTATAGGTATTCCTTTAGAGCTTAATTCATCCCTAATTATTTCACCTAAGCTTATTACTTGAAAACCTTTTTCCTTCAAAATACTTGCAACAACATCTTTTCCAGAAGCAATGGTTCCAGTAATTCCTATAACTAATTTTTTACCTATCATTTTTAATAAATTATTTGTGCTTGATTGCTAACTGCACGTCTTCCGCTTTTATAGTTTTTCTGCCTGCATGAATCGCAAATTTTGAAGCAGTCCTTGCAACTTCCTCACCGTATTCTTCTAAAACTTTTCTTAACTCCTCTTTTGCAGGCTCACTAACTCTAACATTAGGATCTCCTTTTTTTAAAATCCTCTCCATTGCTGCTAATGGAAGTATTTTTTCAGTCATGACATCACCCTAGTAAAATGACCGTTGAGAATCTATTTAAATTTTATGGAATTGAAATTTTATGGAATTGACTTGCGCCTAGAATAATATCTTGCCACTAAATTTTTAAATCCACACAGTATATTTTTTATATGAAAACCAACAAATACTTATGGGCCGCACTAGTTTTGTTAGTCCTCATATTGCTTTGGGCTACAATCACATTTAATTCTCTTGTAAAAAAAGAGGAGAATGTAAATAATCAATGGGCGCAAGTAGAAACTCAGTATCAGAGAAGAATTGATTTGATACCAAATCTTGTTGAAACAACTAAGGGATATATTCAATTTGAATCGAATCTTCTAGAAAATATCACTGTATTACGATCTGGATGGATTAATGCTAATAGTCCTGACGAAAAAATTACCGCAGCAAGCGAACTTGATTCAGCAATATCTAGATTGCTTTTAGTTTACGAGAATTATCCTGAATTGAAATCAATTGAAGCTGTTCGGAGTTTGATGGATGAGGTTTCTGGGACCGAAAACAGGATTTCTGTTGAAAGACAACGATATAATAATGCCGTAAAAGATTACAATGTTTATGTAAAGACGTTCCCTAACAGCATTATTGCAACAATGTTAGGATATAAAACTAAAGCTTATTATGAGTCAATAGATGGTGCAAACACTGCTCCAAAAATTCAAATATAGTAGAAATGAAATTTGAAATATTTTTTTCAATTATTGTTTTTATTTTAGTAATGCATTCTGTAAACGCGTTAGTGCCTTGTCTTAATGATGAATATGGTCTTGTTTATGAGACTGTAAAAATTTCTGAATTATGCAGCGAATTAGAACGCGAAACAGGGGTTCAAACTGCGATAGTTCTTACAAATTTTAGTGAAGACATAGACTCTTATGCAATTAGATTATTTGATGAAAATAAAATCGGGGAAAAAAATAAAGATAATGGAATTTTAATAGTCGTCAATATTCAAAATAATGAGTGGATAATACTTGTCGGGTATGGTCTTGAAGGAGTTCTTAATGATGCGAAACTCGCAGAAATTGGAAGAACATATCTTGAGCCGCAGATTGATGAAGAAAATTATAACGACGGGATTATAGACACATTTGCAATTCTGGCTTACACAATATATGATTCGGGGGAATTTAAAAAAGAGAAAAATTTCTGGAAAGACAATCGGCACATAATACTTGCAATAGTGATATTAATATTCTTACTTATAATAACTAAAGGAAAAACATTCTTTCTACCATCAATTAATAAAGGATTTGGTGGGGGAAGAACAGGCGGTGGGAGAGGAAAAAGATAAAATAATTATTCCTTTTTATATAACCCGACATATTCTGCCTTTTCTATGATGTGGCCTTGCATTGCTTGTTCTACATCTTTCTTTGTTGCAGTATCATCTAATGCCAATTCTGTGTCTATAGCGTATAGTTTAAAGAAGTATCTATGGGTTCCAGACGGCGGACATGGCCCGCCATAATTGTTTTTTGACCAACTGTTCAATCCTTGGACAGCATTGTCTGGAACTGAGTCTTCAGGTATTCCTGTAACATCAGAAGGTATATTAAATAACACCCAGTGGACCCATGTCCCCATCGGAGCATCAGGATCGTCCATTATCAAGACCAATGTTTTTGCATTTTCCGGAATATCCTCAAACAATAATTGCGGATTGATATCTTGTCCTTGACAAGTAAATTTTTTTGGGATCATCGAATTATCATTAAATTCTGGACTGTATATTCTCATGTTATACACCTCGCTTTGTGGGATTGATTTATTATATGAGCTATTATATGAGTTATTATATAATATTTTATGTGAGTTATTATTTGATTTGTTATTATTTGATTTATTGTCTGATATGTTATTTACGCATCCAAAAGACAACAATAAAACAAGTAATAAAACGTAAAACCCCTTCATGATTGTAAAAAGGATTGCTAGTATTAATATTTTATCATAAAACCATAAAAATTAATTTTTAAGCTTTATGAAAAACAAGTTTCCAAAGGTTCCATATAAAGTTTCATAAAGTTCCATAAAACATATAAATCTAAATATATGCCAAAAAAAGGTGATAATTATGGTTAAAGCACAATTTGCAGGTCAATTTTATGAGGAAAAGCCTATTGAATTAGAAAAACAAATAACTTCTTGCTTTGAGGACAAAAACGGTCCAGGAGATTTGCCATTGACTAAGAGAACAAAAAAAATTAAGGCAATAATAGTGCCCCATGCAGGTTATATGTATTCAGGACCCTGTGCTGCTTGGGCATACAAAGAAATTGCTGAAGCAGAGTTCCCGGATCTTTATATAATAATAGGGCCTAATCATAGTGATAATACGAATATCTTAACAACTAAAGGTTACGAAACACCTTTTGGTCTAGCAAGGGTCGATCAAGAATTTGCAAGAGTACTATTGCAAAAAAATGAAGAACTTAAAGACTATGATGAAGGTTTTGTTAATGAACATTCTGTTGAGGTACAGATACCTTTTCTTCAATTCGTAACAAAAGACAAGATGCATCAATTAAAAATACTTCCAATAATTATTAGCTCTAATATAGATATTTCTAAACTAGCACTTGACATAAAAGATGCTTTAATAGAAACAGGAAAAAACGCCATATTAATAATAAGTTCAGACTTCACACATTATGGTAGAAATTATCATCACATACCATTCAGCACTAATGTTAAGAAGAATATTTATGAAATAGACAGGAAAGCAATAGAATTTATAGAGAAGTTTGATGTTGACGGATGGTTGTCATATGTGCAGGAGAACTTAATGACTATCTGTGGATTTATACCCATAGCTGTTCTTCTTAAAACAATAAAACCCTGCAATGTCAGACTAGAACAATACTATACTTCAGCAGACCTTGATCCAGAGTCTGATTACAAGAATTCAGTAAGTTATGCAGCAATAACATTCGATGAATAAAAAAATTACTTTTTTCTAAAAAAGTATGAATACAACTGATGAAATAAAAAAAACAAAAGAATACTCCATAAAAGACGGCTCCGCATGGAGTGTGATGTATGGATTTGGAGAGCAATATATAGTTCCTTTTGCTCTTAAGATAGGAGCAACAGCTTCTCAAATAGGTGTTCTTAATTCTGTTCCTACATTTATCGGTGCAATATTTCAAATCATCGGAGCCAAACTTGCTTATAAATATAAAAGTAGAAAAAAAATCGTTACAAACTTTGTATTAATACAAGCAATGATTATGCTTCCACTGTTTCTTATACCATTCCTTACAAAAAGCATGTTTATTCTAACTGTTTTATTTACCTTATATAATATACTCGCAAACATTGTTGGTCCTGCATGGTCTTCCTGGATTTCCGATGTTGTTCCTGAAGAAGAGAGAGCAAGTTACTTTAGTAAGAGAAATAAGTACGTAGTAGCAAGCACTATGATTAGTGTTTTAACAGCAGGATTGATACTTCATTATTATGAACAGACAAATGTTTGGATTGGTTTTGGGATATTATTCTCTATTTCTTTCCTAGGACGATTAGTATCTTGGTATTATCTTAAAAAACAATTTGAACCTAAAACAATATATGTTCCAGAAGATGAATCTTTTTTATCTTTCATAAAAAGAACTCCGGGAACTAATTTTGGAAATTTCATATTATTCAGGTCATTTATGGCTTTCGCAGTGATGATTGCAGGCCCTTTCTTTTCTGTTTTTCTTTTAAAAGATTTAGGCTTTAATTATATACAATATACCATCTTAGTGTTGGCACCGATGGCTTCTAAAGTTTTTACAATTAGTTATTGGGGCAGATATTCTGATAAATTTGGAACCAGAAACATTTTGATTATAACCGGCGCTTGGATTGCTTTAATACCGTTACAATGGTTTTTAGCTAGTTTTTTCATTCAATCAAACATGCTTTTGTTTTATGCTCTTATAATTATTGAGTTGATGTCTGGTTTTGCATGGGGTGGTTTTGAACTAACCACATTTAATTACATACTTGAAACAGTTAGTCCAGAAAAGAGAGCAATAGGATTTGCATATTTTAATAGCATATTCGGCGTGTCAGTAATTATCGGCGGTCTGACTGGTGTATTTTTGGTAAGAAACTTGCCTGAAATGTTTTCAATATCCACACTAATGATGATATTTATAATATCCACAATTGCTAGATCATTGGTTTTAATAATATTCTCTAAGAATATTAAAGAGGTTAAAGTTTCAAGAAGAATAAATGAAAAGAAACTTTTCTTTGAATTAATATTTGCAAGACCATTTAATAATGCATTACAAAACACAGCAACAAGTTTCCTAAACACTGAAAGGGATGTAAAAAAAATAATTAATAAAACTGAAAACATAATAAAAGAATTTGCCTATCCTATAATTAATATTATTGATAAACAATTAGAATCAGCTGAGAAGATAAGAAACATCATAGAACCAGATATTATTAAGAAACATAAAAAAAAGCTGTATAAAGATTTAACCGAGAGCAAGTTAAATAAAAAATTGAGCAAACATTATATGAAAAAAAGAAGAATAAAAAAAATAAAGAAAAATAAAAAAAGTCAATAAAAATACGCTGTTTATAAAAATCTATAATTCAATTAATATAATAAAGAGCATCGTTTAATAAAAAAGTATTATTTAGAAAATTTTTGAAAGTTTAATAAAATCAATTTAATAATGTTATTTCTTTTTGTTCTTTGAAGGTTTTTTAGAAACATTCTTTTCTGATCGGTTATTAGCTTTTTTCTTTAAAGATTTTTTTGTTTTAACATGCACCCTTTCAGATGTATGATGCTCAACTGCAGATCCGACAATAATATCTTCATCAACAATATTTAGTATCTTGAATAATTCAGAAATATTAAGTTCTATAACTGATACAGGCATTTCTATAGACCAGTTCATTAAAACTTGAGGATGAATCTCTCCAAGTATCGCTATCTTTTCATCATTAACAAGGACCCTTCCAACTCTTCCCTTTATGAATGAAGAATGATCTGCTTCAATAATAGAATACTTAAGATCCAATGAACTCATTAATAAATCTATGATTTGTTTTACTCTTGTAAAATTAGCATCATTACCACAAAGAGCTATTGCTAAATGCTCACTCTCCTTTACATTTGTTTCAAAAGCATTATTTATTCTAAATATAGTTCCTATTTCAAAAATGTTTTGCGGATAATCATTATGCTTGTTTATTTTTAAGGTCTCTAACAGCGAAGGAGTTAACCAGTATCTTAAAACAGTATATTCTTGTGTTACGGAATTTTCAAGTTCAACAAGTTCAGCAGAATAGTTCATAAGCTTACATTGATTGTCGGTATTTGTTAAATGATAATTTTTAACTTCTAAAAGGCCTGCTCCGATCAATACTTCTCTTATTTTGTTCATAAAAATCTCTATTGGTCTCTCAGCAGCGATTGTTGCAACACCAGACATTTTACCTTTAAAATTCTCATAACCATATGCTATTGCTATATCTTCCACTAAATCTATTTGATGTAAAATATCAGATCTATATGCAGGTATTAGTGCCTTGTTTTTCTTATAGCCTATGCCCATTTTTTCTAGGAGCAATTTTACTTCTGATTCTTTCAAATTCAATCCTAATATTTTATTAACATAATTAATATCTAATTTCATTTCTTTAGCATCTAATACAGGGGTTATCCTCTTCTTTTCAGGATAGCATACTTCAACACTATATATTTCTCCACCCATTTCTGCTAATGAAGTCACAAGTATATTCAAGCAAACGTGCAAATAATCGAAATCAAATCCAGAACATTCTATAAATACATCTCTTGTTTGAGAAGAAACCTTTCCAACAGTGTTGCTGTTAATTATTGGCGGCATACTCATTATATTCAGTTTACTATCAATAAATACAGGAAATTTTTCAAGACCTTCAAGAAGATGAGCATATTCTCTTCCGGTAGGATGAATTGCCAATATTTGACTTCCTGATAATTCTTTATTCATATCTAATGGTTTAAATCTTATTTCTTCAGGATGTACTGCCTTATAATATATCGGCGGTTTTATATACTCCAAAGGATAAATGCCTATTGCTGCCTTTCTTCTATTTCTACCATAAGTAACATGCAATTTTTCTTGTATTTGTATTATTGACTTTATTTTTTCATCATTGAATTTTAATCCCTTGACTATTGCACACGCAGTATATGGTCTTACATTCTTTACAGATTTATCTACTATTACTTTCACACTTGATTTTTTTACGATATATGTTCTGAATCCAGTCTTAATTCCTAGAAAACTTTTGAGCGCGCGTGCTAATCCCTGTTCCGATAAAAAATCAGGCCTGTTAGGAAATATTTCTATAGAAAGCTCATCTCCTTCTAATGATTCAACGTTTGCTCCTAAATAATTTATTCTATTTACTAATTGTTCATCAGATATCTTTCTTCCAAGTAACTCTAAAAGCATGCTCTTACTAAATTTTACACTTGGCATTTTAACGCTCCAAATTTTTTATTTTTCCCGATATTGCTTTTATTTTTTCATCTATAGTCATTATTCCTATTAATCCAGTGAGTATTATTGTTAATGAAACTATGAATAATGCAAAATCAAACCGGTATACATTTATTATGTACAGGACCATCCCTAGTAATACTAATGCTATGGCTCCTGAAAGGAAAACTATTTGCTTGTAATATGCGAGTTTTAATCTTGTTAATTCGTAAATTTTTCGATCGTCCATACAACGCTCCCACCTCTTTTTAACAATTCTCCCCTTATGATTATTTTATTACTTTGGTTGTAACATCCATTTCTTAATTGATCTCAACTGTTTTATATCGTTCCTATTGAATTCCCGTATGTCTTCTATATTATAATAAGGAACCGTTATTCTTCCAAGTCCAAGACCCCATGCAAGCACAGGACATTCAAAGCCCATTAGTGTCTTTGTGACTTCTGGCCTAAACAGGCCTGCACCCCCTAATTCTATCCATTCCTTTCTCTCTGAATTATAAACTGCTATTTCTGCTGAAGGTTCTGTATACGGAAAATGTGAAGGTCTTATCATTATTTTATTATAACCCATTTTCTTGAAAAATTCTTCTAAATACCATTTGAGTGTTTCAAAAGTCGCATCAGGATCTACCACTATTCCTTCTACTTGATAAAACTCGAACAAGTGCTTCCAATCAACCGCTTCATTTCTAAAAACTTTTCCGACTGAAAAGAATTTTTGTGGAAGGTCTTCTTTTTTTAATCGCGAAATTGTTTGCGCTGAAAGTACGGTGGTGTGTGTTCTCAATAATAACTCTTTAGCCTTATCCTCATCCCATGTAGTTCTCCAACCGGTACTGCCTGTATCTCCTCCATTTTCATGAACTTGCTTGACTCTCTTCTTTAAATCTTCTGGCAATTTTCCAACACGTGGTTTCTTTAAGTAGAATGTGTCTTGCATCTCTCTTGCTGGATGATCCTGTGGAACAAACAGGGAATCTAAATCCCAAAAGGCTGTTTGAACTATTGTTCCATACATTTCCTTAAATCCTAAATTTAACCATATTGACTTAATGTATTCTATTGCTTCGTTCTCAAAATGCTTCTTGCCATATGCGATTTTTGGAACTTGAGAATTTATATCATATCTTCTAAATTCTTTATTCATCCATCCTTTTGTTTTTATTATTTCTTGAGTTAATGAATCAATAACCTCTTTTTCCAAAACTTTAGCACTTGAATTAATTACTGCCTGTCCTAATGATGTTAAATTTACTATTTTATTCTTTTGTACATCTGATTTTAATATGTTTTTTCTTTTTAATAATTCATTCATTGCATATATCTCTTCAGAAGAGAGGTTTTTAGGATTTAATGGAAAAGATTTTTTTAAAAATAATTCTTCTAAGAACTCTTTTTTTAGCATATTTCTTCCGATATCTGTTAATGAAACAAACACTTCACTACCTTTTTTTGATATGTTTATTGCGTTTTTACGCTTCAATAATCCTAGACTTACAGATAATTCTTCCTTAGATAATCTTGATGCCTTTTCTATCTCTTTTAGGGACATTTCCCTATTAAGACTTTCTAAGAATCGCCTTTCTGGAAGCTTTTGTTTTAAATATGTTTGCCCGTTTTTATCAAGAAATATTTGCTCTTTTAATTCATCCCTTATTTCAATTAATCCTTTGTTTTTTAACCATTGTAATGCTCTACTAAGTTCTATCTCTTTTAAACCAGAATTACTTAATAGTTCTGGAAAAGTATTTATTTTACTTAATAATGGCAAAACCTTCCGTTCTAATGGATGTAGTTTATCTAGTATTGCTTGTATGTCCACTATGTAACCCCCCAAAATTAATTATTTAAAACATAACAAATATATAAAACTATCTATTATTTAAATTATAAAATTAACCCTTTATAGAGGAGAACAAACAATTCACGACTAATCAATAACAATTTCTTAGCAAACAAAATATTAAAAGGACAATTATAAAAACAGAAGCAAATAGCATAATAAAAAGCTTCTTCCCTTAATAAAGATAAAATATTGAAACCATTATAAAAAAGTAAAAAAGCGTAACATATTTAAAGTAGTATTCATATGCATTCATAACATAATAAAAAATAGGGGTGAGGACCGGTAAGAAAGATTGCCGGAGGTTAAAATGATAGTTAAAGATGAATTTTTAAGCAAACTAAGGAGATATTTTGGGTTAAACTTATACGAAGTCAAGATTTGGACGGCATTGCTTTCTAGAGGAATAAGCACTGCAGGGGAACTTTCTGACATAGCAAATGTTCCTAGAAGCAGAAGTTATGATATTCTCGAATCTTTAGAAAAAAAAGGATTCGTAGTCATGAAAATTGGAAAACCTATAAAGTATATTGCTGTTTCACCGAAAGAAATAGTGGATAGGGTTAAAAAGAATGTTAGACTAGAATCAGAAGAACGATTAAAGAGGCTTGAAGAATTAAAAGGAACAGACATAGTGGAAGAATTAAACAATCTTCACACACAAGGGATAGAACTTGTTGAGCCAACAGAGTTATCGGGCGCATTAAAGGGAAGACATAATTTATATAATCACATGGAATTAACAATAAAAAACGCAGAAGAAACTGTTACAATAATGACTACAACACAAGGATTATTAAGAAAAATAGAAGGATTAAAACCTGTATTCGAGCAATTGAAAAAAAGAGGTGTAAAAATAAGAATCAGTGCTCCTCTAACAAAAGATGCAATACCTGCAATAAAAGATTTAGGAAATATCGCAGAAATAAGACATACAGATTCTAAAGCAAGATTTGTAATAGTTGATAAGAAAGAGTTGCTGTTTATGATAACAGATGATTCGCAAGTGCATCCAACCTATGATGTTGGAATATGGGTTAATACACCCTTCTTTGCAAGCGCACTAGAGGAATTATTCGAACTTGCCTGGAAAGAAATGAAACCAGCAAAGCAAGTGCTAAAATTATAAGAGTTATAAATAATTTATAAACAAATACATTTAAATGCGTTTGCAATATTACTTTTTTTATATTATTTTCTCATCAAGAGTTCTTCTAATTATGAATTTGATATGTGAATTATTTTTTAATAGAAATTAAAATTCAATTAAATAACTGATTATTTTTATAAATCATTATTATTTTATAAATTATCTTTTATATATCAAATATAAAAGTTCATTTTCTATAGGTTTTTTCTCCCATTTTAATTTCATCTTATTCAACAATTTTTCTAGCCATATTCTCCTATGCTCTTTTATGGGCCTAATTCCTGATAATGAAAGAGTTGGAAAGGTTACTGCAATAATCTTTGCGTTTATTGAATCCAATATCTTTTCTGTAATCCCTCTCTCAACACGTTCTAAACCATCTAAAGTTTTAAAAATGAAGCAAACATCAACAGGAATGGATGATATTTTTTTAATACTCTCTTTTTCTATTAAGTCTAAAGCAAAAACCTCGCCGTCAAGTTTTACTTTATTAAAGTATTGACTAATAAATTCACAATCTTCTGTACTAATATCAGAAGCATAATACTTTTTTATTCTATCTCTTATGAAAATACTTGATATCGGATTAAGTCCGCACGCTAAGTCTAATATCTTTATTTTCCCTGAAACATTGGTTAATATTGAATCATACAATTCTTTATAATGATTAAGTCTCTCATTTGTTGATTTGTGAAGTTTTAATAACGCCACATGTCCTTCAAAATCATCTGGGCTTTTTAATTTTTTAAGAATCTTATTTTTAAACTCATAGTCTTTCAAAATGAATGCACCATAAACTTTTCTTAATTCTGAACGAAGGTTTTTTATTAAAAAATCGTGCTCTTTACTTTTAGAAAATTTCTTATAATTCTCGCTTTTAGAAAGTTTTTTCAAAATTTTTTCTTTATACTGATAATTGCTTATATCATTAAAAAAATCCAATAATTTCCTTTTAATGAATTCTTCATCTAATGAACGCAGTTCCTTCTTTTTTTTAATATCAGATATTATTTCTTCAATAAATGGAAAGGAAGCATTTTCTCCTATATGTTCTCTTATATCTTCTTCTATTATCTTTTTTTCTTCTGTCATATTTCTTTTTTTCAATTTTTTAATAATTTTCTTTCCATCTTAAAAGACATGCTATTCCTGAAAGCCCATCGAGTTTCTTCATAGCATCTTCTGAGCCGATTATTTTTACTTCTGCATTTACTGACTCTGCATTACTTATTAAAAAATCTATTTTACTATACTGTTTATCTTCTCGCATTTTTCTTATAAAATTCTCAGATAATAATAAAACAGAAATGTTTCCTGAATCTATTTTGTTTATTACTTCTTCAATGCCATATGCAGCATTCTCGGTTCTTATTCCTTGTAAAAGTTCTTCTATTAAAGAGTTCTCTCTCGATGTTTTATCCTTATCCAAAATAGTGGAAAGTTCTGGTCTTCTTAATATTTCATTAATAGTACTCCCATCTATTCCAGAACAAGTAGCAAGGGTTATTTTCTTTCTTAATGAATCGTCATCTATTTCTTTTATTAAATATTCTTTCCAAAATGCGGGACTAGCCAAAATAATATTATTAATTTCATATTTCGAATTATAATCCTTTATTTTTTCAATTATTTCATTGTAAAAAGTGTTCTTTTTGTCTTCGAAACCTTTTTTTACAACATCGCCTTTTAAATTTAATAATATTTCGTAACCATTATTTCTTAATAGCGCAAATATTGCTTCCTCCCTATCGAAAGCAACAATTAATACTTGAGAATTTGACTGCTTTGTCGCTTCATCAATTTTTTTTAAAAAATAACGCCCCCAATTAGCCTTTTCAATAGTTATTATGCTTCCTTCTAAAACATTAAAACTATGATAATCTCCTTTAGGAATATCTTCCGGACCGGCAATTATTGGACCGGATATACGCAAAGCATCTTCTAATAAAACCTTTTCAACTTGAATTTTTAAGAATACCGGTACCCTAGAAACTTTTGATTTTTCCTCGCTGCTGCTTAATTTTATTTTTCTCTCGGTCATACCACTAACAAGATCTTTTGGTTCTATTATTTTTTCAAGATAAAACAAGTCTTCAGATGAATCTACTTTAATCTTTATTATTCCATGCTTTAAATCCTTAGTTAATATTTTCATATTAAACAAATAACGTGCTTATTATTTAAATTTAATGACGCGTTTTTAATTACACATATTAATGACTCATTCAAATGTATTAATATTATTAATATAGGAATATTTCACATAGTAATATTTAAAAGTATATAGTAATATTTATAAATATTAACAACGAGAAATGTATGAGTAATCAATAAAAAGCAACATCTATAAATATAGCTTAAATAATAATCTGTCAGCAACTCATGACTATTATAAAGATTATAAACTAATAGCCATTAAATAAAAATAAAATTAAAAATAACAAAAAATAAAAAACCTAAAGGGTGAGCTTGATGCGTAAGGGACAATCCTCTAGTAGTGCGGCTGCATTTATTGCGATACTTACTGTTGTAATAATACTATATATTTTGTTCTTGCCTCCAGATATTAGGGAAGAATTACTATCTGATGGGAGATCTGCTGGCGGAGGAACAGGTACTAATATAAATACAGAACAAAGCAGCATTTTGCTGAGAGAAAACATAGGACGCGTAAGTTATCTTAAAGATAAAGAAAAATACTATGACATACCTACTGTTCGTATTTACTCAACAACATCAGGACAAGTTATTAAGGCCGTTCCTTTAATATACATAAAAAATAGTTTATTTGATAAAGAACAATCAACATATACGACAACATTTGAATACGACCATAGAACAACAAACAATCTAATAATTAGTTTCACAGTAAAAGACCATTACGGACCGTTAATAATATCTCTAAATGGAAGGGAGATATTTAAAGGATATGTTGAAGGGAACAAATTCTTACAAATAGCTAACTCAGACTTATATGCTAATAATGAATTAAAATTCTCTGTTCCAAATCCGGGAGTTGTTTTCTGGAAAAGCAACAAGTATTCCATAGAGAACATCCAAATGACAGCAGATGTTACTGATTATAGCGGTAGTTCTTCATTACAACGATTCACTATATCAGAATCTGAAAAAAATAATTTAGAATCGGCAACACTTTATTTTAGACCTGTATGCACACAATCTCAAGTAGGACCTCTTGAAATTGAGTTGAATAGAAGAATAATATATAATTCAATAGCTGATTGCGGAACTAGAAGCTTTGCATCATTAAATATAGAAAACATAAATGCAGGAAGTAATGAACTAAAGTTCAGTGCTGAGAAAGGATCTTATTTATTAGATAATCTTCAAGTTAAACTCGTTTTAAAAAAAGAGTCTTATAAAGTATATTACTTTGACATGTCAGAAAAATTATTTTATAAGAACCCTGAAACTGCAAGATGTGGTGATTATGATAATACTTGCCCGCCTGGCTGTTCAGAATTAACCGATGCAGATTGTTGCTTTAGAAGAAATGGAAATTGGTGTGCAGTACCCACAAGGAATCCTAATGACAGGTGCGTATATTATGTAGATCCGGGCGATTGTGACTTATGTCCTACGGGCTATTATGATAAATATTACAACACACCGGACACTTGTGAAAATGAATGTGGAAATAATAATGATGGTGTTTGTCCAAGCAGTTGCCCTTCTCCATCGAAATATTATGATGCAGATTGTTGTTGGGAAGAAAATCAAGACTATTTTTTCTGTAAAGAAGTGCCTATAACAGGACTCATGGACAGATGTAGAGCATCTGTTAGTTATTCACAGTGCGAATTATGTCCATCAGGGTACAGAGACGAAGATGGTTCTAGACCTAGTTCTTGTAATGAGATAAGTTCTACATATAAAGAATTCGATGAATCTCTTGACTCAAATTATGATGTAAGATTAACAGTACGGTTTATTGATGACGAAAATAGAAAGAAAATTGACATAAACATTAACGGCAGGAAAATTGCTATAGATACAAGAGATATCGAATTTAAGAAGAACATTGACGAGTATGTGGTTCCTGGAAGTAATAGTATAGAACTAATACCTAGAGAAGATGTAAATATAGCAGAATTAAAGATTGAACTTATAAAAGTAAGATAATTAAAAGTAAGATAAAATTGCAAGATAATCTAAAATGGAATTCTCTGAAAAAGAAACTGGAAAAATAGAATCAAATGAAAAATTTAAAGATGTTTTTGATTCAAAAAATTCTATGAATGAAAAAAATAATATAGAAACAGAAAAAACAAATATTACAATATATAATAAAATAACCGGACCTAAAACAAAAGAAGATAATAAAGAAAGTACCTCAGAAGATAAAAAAACAGAAGAAAAAAATAATAATAAAGAAGAAAACAAAGAAGATAAAAAAATTCTTAATAGATTAAATTCTTTAAGAAAAGGCATAACGTCCGCTTATAAAACAAGTATGGACAGAGGACCTGGATTTTTTATATTGATTCTTTCATTTATCGCATATATATTTGATTTTCTTACTGATTTTAGCAGGCCTCCTAATTATATAGTTGTTGTAATTTATACTCTAATAATTACTTATGCACTAATAAAGACCAAGACTGAATCAAGTAAATGGGTTGATAATGATTTTTTAGGTTTAATTTCTGTAATCGTATTTACTTTGCTTTTTCCATGGACAATACATTATTTTAGAGAAAATATCCCTTACCAATGGATAGTAGATCTTCTCGGTCTGTTTTTATTATTTCCGCCAGTTATTATTTATTTGATGAGTAAATATCCGGAAGACAGTGTCGGAAAAAAGATTTATAGATTAATAATGTTGATTATAATAATGTATTTATTATTACAACTCTTAAACAGCCCTACGATTCAAGGAACATATGAGTCAGGAAAACCTACGATAGTAAACTCTAAAGATTTGCTAATGTCTTTTTTTGGAAACACTCTAAAAACCATAGATAAAACCATTAAAAATACTCAGAGGTCTTTTGATATTGCTGTAAAAAAAGCTACAGGACAAAAATATGACGCGAATGAAGAAGAACAAAAAGGAATAATGATAGAGAATGTTCGTCCTGTTGAGAAAAACTATTTCACAAGTTCAGAAGTGTATGTTCAAGCTAAAATAAGAGCCAAAGACCTTTCAATAGATGTTCCTGTAAAAACCAAGTGTTATATCAAAGATAAAGTAGAAGGAAGAACATACCCTGAAGTTATTATGATGACTGGTAATGATGAAAATATTATAGACTGTCATTTAGGAAAATTACCTAAAGGAATTCATCAAATTATTGTTTCAGCAACATTTACTTATCGTACAGATGCTGATATACAATATTATTTTGTTGATGAAAAAACAAGACCTGAATTATATTCGAGCATAAAAATACCAGACAAAACTGTGGCCACATACACAGGAGGCCCTGTTGAATTGGGCTTACCATCTCTAAATCAACCTTTAAGAATAAGCGTTGATAATTCAAAATATGTTGGAGATTATCCCTTTGGAGTATCTCTTAATAATAAATGGTCACAAGGAAAAATTAACAAAGGATTTTCTTATGAATTAGAAGTTCCAGAAGGAATAAAACTTGATAAATGTATAAGACAGATAACTTCTGAAGAAAAAACAAGAGATGGAAGAACAAAATATGTTTTTAACATTAACAATCAAAACATAAAAGAAACATTTGATAGCGTTACGTGTAGAATGAATGTTGTTAATCCGGCAACTCTTCTTAATGGAGAATTGGTTGCGATAAAAACATTCACTGCCCGGGCTACTTACGAGTATACTATAGAGGGAACTACGACTGTTACTATTGTTGAAGATTATTATGGAGGATAAATGAAAAATAAATTAATAGGGATTATCGTACTTATAATAATAGCCACCTTGCTCAACGGATGTACTGGTCAAAGCACTACAACAAAAAATTTTCAAATAGGAACAAAAGGTCTTACAATAGAAAAACTTTCAGGAACCCCTTCTGTTATTTACGAAAATGAAACCTTTGCTCTCGGGGTATTTATTAAAAACTTAGGTGCAGAAAATGTTAATCAAGGAAAAATTATGATTAATTTTGATGATTATTTTATTGAATTCAACAATAGAGAGTCTGGTTTTGAGAAATCTAAAAAAATAACATTAGCAGGAAGAAACCGAGATAATCCAAACGGAGATTCTGATTACATAGAATATGTTTTTAATTCAAAAGAACTGGGGGTTATAAGAGAAAGCGCGGATACGAAAATAAACTTTAACATCTGTTATGATTATAGAACCGATTTAACAACTGAAATATGCATAGATACTAAAACACGCACAGCCGATCAAAGAAGTTATGCATGTAAAACAAAAACATTCACGAGCAATTCTGGACAAGGCGCTCCTATTGCAATAACTAAAATAGAAACTGAAATGCTTCGCTTACGTAGTGGCGAAAACATAAAGCCTGTTTTTAGGATATATATTAAAAACATGGGGAAAGGATACACCCTTACTCCTGAATCAACTCTTTGTGAAAATCCTTCAATACATGCAGATAAAATAAATAAGTTAAAAATTAAAGCATGGATATCTGCAGATATAGAGCTAGAATGTGATCCTGAAATAATAAGATTAGTAGATGGTCAAGCTATAGCCAGGTGTGAGGTCAGGGATCAAGACTTAACAAATTTTAAAGTAAAAACAACTAATTATATAACTCTTTTAAGAGTGCTATTGGAATATAATTATGTTGATTCAGAAAACTTTAATCTTAAAATAAAAAGGATTAATGAAATTACAATAAAAAGAAATGTTTGCGGATATTATGAAATCGAACAAAATGGGTTGTGTATTTCTTTATGCGAATATTGTGTTAACAATCCTTCCAGTCCTGAATGTACAAGAAATATAAATCCTGAAAATTTTAAATGGACTGACGCGTCTGACTTTAGTTGTGCGTGTAGTAAGGAGACTTGTCTTGCACTAAATAAAGAAGGTAAGTGTGTATTTGGTTACTGCCCTGGAAATAGTTATTGCTGTTCAAGCGATGAATGTAGAGATAAACCAGACGGATACGAATGTGGACAAAACTATGTTTGCATAAATAAGAAATGTTCTAAAACAACTGAATGCGAATATAAATACGGCTTACAAAATTATAGTTGTAATAATATTGATACATGTATAAATAACACCATAAAAAGAGGCTATTGCCCAGGAGACGAAACAATTGTATGTTGTAAGACAAGTTAGATATCAAAAGATTCATAAAATAAAAAAATATGACAAATAAAATAATAATATAAAGATAAAAAGATAAAAAATAAGATAAAATACAAAACATAAAATCAAAATAATGCAAACAATAATAAATTAATAAATATTAAAAATAATTACAAATAACTATTAAAGAAACAATCCATATTAAAAACAAAATCTTTATATACTAAAAATACAAGGATAATAAAATGTTTTTTAAAAACAAGAAGTGGGTTATAATAGTATTCCTTTTAATATTTGTTTCTGGATGCAGTGTAGGTCCGAATAAGGGAAGCAATTATATTAAAAAGTATTATCAAGGATACGATAGTTTAGAATTAAGATTTTTAGATGAAAGTCCTCCTTCAAGATTCTATTACGATCCTGAAGGATATAATGAAATACCTATTGTTGTAGAGTTAAAAAACAAAGGTTCATCTTATGCTTTCGGTTCTTTATATATTCACGGATATGATCCTAATATAATAGAGGTAGCTGGAGGAGCGACACCTACTAGGAATCACATAACATATAACTTTCAAAGTGGTCTATTGAGTTTTTCTATAGGAAATATTTATGTAGGCATTAGTGGAAAGGGTGGTTCTACAAAAACAACAATTGGGTGGAACAAGAATGGTAAGTATTATGGTGGAAGTGTTTTCACAAATGATGGAAAAATAGTAGGATTAAACTTAAATCTCAAATTAGATAATAACATTATTGGAATGAGACTTGCAAATACTGCTTTTGGAGCATTGAATTCATATTTTGGATGGAATACCGTAATAGCACTCCCTGGAGATACTCCTGAAAATCCTGGAGGTGGAATGGAAGTTTATGAATTTCCTGCATATATCTACTATCTTCCTGAGTCTCTTGAACAATTCAGACAGCCAATAATGGTTACTGCATGTTATACGTATGAAACAAGAGCAAGCACAATGATTTGTATTGATCCTAAACCAAACAGTAACGCTAAGAAAGCATGTATTGCAAGAGATGTATCTCTCTCCGGAGGACAAGGAGCACCTGTTGCAGTAACAAGAGTTCAACAACAGTCAAGTTCAGGAAAGGTCGTACTTACAATAAATATCAAACATAATAAGAAGAATAGTTTAGATGATTTGTTTGATGTTAATCAATTATTTTACAAATGTGATCCCCATGCAGGGGAAGTCATTAAGCCATCTGACAAAAATATAGTAGATATATTGTCTGTTGAACTATCAGGTATGGACATAACAGATACATGCTCGGGCGGAGGAAGAATAAGGCTTGATCAATCAGGTAATGGACAATTTACTTGTACGGCATACCTTGATAGAATATCAGAAGCAGCTTATGAGGCCCCATTAACAGTCTCTTTAGGATATGGCTATAGTAAAAATATTTATAAAGAAATACTAATTAAAAGAATATAAAAAAGGTGATTTTATGAGAACAACAATAATCTTAACAATGTTGGCTTTATTAATTCTCTCAGGATGCAGTGATAGCACAAATAAAGGAGGCAAGGCATTTATTGGAGGAACAGAAGGATTAAGAACGTCTTTCCTTGGAGGAAATCCTCCTAATGAAATATTCGATAATAGACAATCAACATTTGCAATCGTTGTGAAACTGGAAAATATTGGTGAAGATGATATTGATGCAAATGAGGGTTTCGTGAAAATTAATGGTCTTGACCCGGGAACTTATGGAATGACTACTCCTAAAAAATTTTTCGAGACACCAATTCCTGGTGCTAAAAAGAATTTTGATGGATCAGTACTTAACGGAGGGATTGCTACAGTAGAATTTGGAGGCCTAGCATATGTACCTTCTATTCAAGGAAATCTTGTACAACAAGTATGGGCTGATATATGTTATAAGTACACCACTAAAACAACAACACAATTATGTATAAAGAAAGATCCTCAATTATTACTAGGCGATAAGAAGATTTGTGATGTAGAGGGAGAGAAATATCCTCAAAATTCTGGTGCGCCAATACAAATTACTTCATTAAAAGAAAGTTTTGCAGGTAATGGAAAAATCGGAATCACTATGATTATAACACATTTAGGAAACGGCGATGCATTCTTTGATCCGAGAGGAGATCTTAACGAACCGAGTGCATGTAATGATGTAGAATCAAATACACAAAGAGGAAAAATAAAAATAACAGTTAAACCTGTAAGGATTGGAAATTCACAAGTAACGCCTGTATGTACGGGATTATCAGATATGACTGGAACAAATGAAGGATATCTAAGACTTTACAAAGATGGTTCTGGAAAAGAACAGTTTAGTCTTTATTGTACTATTGATGCGTCATCAACAGACAGCATATTTGAAGTACCTATCGATGTAGAAGCAACTTATTTATACTTACAACACATAAATAAAGAATTAACGATAAGAAAAAGCATAGGGTAATTTTTTTAATTTTTTAAATATTTAATGTTTTAATTTTTAACATTCTAAGGGTTCTTATATAATAAGTACAAAAAATAAACCTATGATCTTTTTTTATATATTTTGTTTAGAATTTTTTTTATTTGGAAACTATTAATATTAACCTTGCAATTAATGCCTCTAATTGTAAGAATTCATCGCTTCCCTCTACCATCCTAAATTCTATCTCTGCACATTCTTTCATCATTTCAAGCCGTTTTTCTGCTGAAATACTTAAATTCCATACTTCTTTATGCAATTGCTTTATAATATCTATCCCTGACATACCATAATTAAGCATCGTATCTAATAATTTGGTTTTTGCTTTATCAAAATCTTTTTTTAAAACATAATCTAGTATCTGACTTATCTCTTTAGGCCTTGCAAAACCAGCAACCTCAAAAACAACTGCTTCGTTTATCTTGTTGCTTAAAATAGCACACGCTTGCATTATGTTTTCAAGCTTTCTTACATCGCCCTCAGATACTTCAACCAATGCTTCTTTTCCAGAATTGTCTATTGATAATTTTTCTCTAGAAGCAATATTATTTATTATTTCGAAAAGTTCTTCTTTAGAAAGCGGTTTGAATCTAAAAACAGCACATCTTGATTGTATAGGCTCTATTATTTTTGAAGAATAATTACAACTTAATATGAAACGACAGGTTTGTGAGTAATTCTCCATTGTTCTCCTTAATGCCTGCTGTGCCTCCTTTGTTAACGCATCACATTCATCTAAGTATATTATTTTAAAAGGAACTTCTCCTATAGATTTTGTTCTCGCAAATTCTTTTACTTTTATTCTTATTACGTCTATTCCCCTTTCATCTGACGCGTTTAATTCCAAGAAATTTTCGTGCCAAGACTCTTTGTATAATTGCTTAACAATGACTAATGCAAGGGTGGTTTTACCAACTCCAGCAGGACCGGCGAATAAAACATGGGGCATGTTTTTTTGTTCAACAAATGCTTTTATCCTTTTAACAATCTCTTTTTGTCCCTTTACTTCTTCAAAAGTTTCAGGTCGATATTTTTCAGTCCATAAAGAATGCTCCATAATTTAAAGAAATTTGTGTGATTTAAAAATTTAATTAAGAAAATAATTAAAAATCAATACAGAAAAAATAAACATAGCACAATCCAATATAATACATAATTTTAAATGAATACTATTTTAAATGAACACTAAGGCCTGTCTCTTATCATTGCAGTAATGTAAGGCCATAATTCTGCTGGCCTAGAATATTTTATTATTAATAAATTGTTGTCTTGTAACACTGAATGCGTATAATAAACTCCTCCTAATGTGGAGTTGATAAACTCTATGTTAAACTTATTATCTTCTGAATTAATGTTCTGTCCTGACATGTTAAGGTACATGTACACCATTTGTTTTACTAATTCTTCATCATATTTCTTTTCTTCTAAGGCTGACACTTTTATAGTATTATTTGATAAAATATATATTTTTTCAAAATTAGTTGTCTGACTTGCTAAACCTAATGGCTGATTTGGTGTGTATCCGAATAATTTTTGGAAGAATCTCTTTATACTATTCCAGATAACATAAAATAGATTTTGCTCTATTTCTTGAATGTTATCATTACTTACTATCCAATACTTTGATTCGTTATTGTAATAAAGCACAAAGTTTTCTTCAGACAGATCAACACATCTTAAATAACTTCCAGAAAGTTCGGTACAAGAGCTTATTCCACCTATACTCGCACTACAATCCGGATATGTCTTATAACGCATAAAATATACGTTTTTATAAAGATCACATGCAGGATAATAAGACGGGTCTTCTAAATAAAATCCAGTTATTATTTTCTCAGCATCATTTTCTTTTAATAGCAGAACACAACCCCCTGAGATACGTGTTGACATACCATCAGAAGTAAACTCCGTACTAATATTGCTGTTGAATATTCTGCCTGTAACATCACAAAATAAAACATAAGGTTTGCCTGATGTTATGTTTTCTAACAAGTTGGCTATTAAAGATGTTTTAGTGGTCCATGTACCATTGTAACAATAATGACCTCCTTTTCCTAAATCAAATGCCTCACTTATTACTTCACCGTCTTTTATACAACTAGAACCGCCGTTTTCATAATTGATGAAAGAATGATTTACGAAACAATCACTTTCTCTTATGCAATAACCTGATTGTTCATAATTCCAGTCATACTTTATTTCTGCAGGAACCCAATTAGCTAATCCAGAATCATCAACACTACACCTATAACCTCTTGAAAGCCATTTCAATGAACTGTTTAAATGCTTATTAAGCAAAGAATCTATGTTCAATGGACTCCATATATTTGACTTGTTTGAAGCATTCCAATAATCAGCAATTACACACTCGCTACCATCCCAACAATAATTATCCGGACAACACCCGCTAGAAGATTGTATCGTTGGTTGAAGTGGTTGGTATGCGTTTATCTCAGAATTTTCAATAAAATATATATTATCAAATTTAGCAGTACATCCTGCAGGGACGTGGATTCTTATACTTACATTTTTTAATAGACCATTTGATGCATAATTGTTATTAAAAGGTTGTATTTTTGTATTAATCTGTCCTGTTGATAATAATTTTTTGTTCTCGAAGCAATTCTTTATATTAAAATCATTACTGCTTAAACATCTACCATCATTGATATCTATAAAAACATTCTGACAATCACCAGATACAATATATATTTCTCCTGAAAGAGTATAATTTCTATTTGCATAAACATCGAATGTGTCAGAGTAAATATTGATGTCAGTGTTAGAAGCTGTTCCTATTAATCTTTTTTCTTCATTAACACTCCATCCATTATCAATAGAATTCCATCCTGGAATGCTGCCGCAATCCCTAAAACAATTCGAAATAGTTTCATCAAGATCATTACAAACGCCATCACCACAATAGCCGCCATAAATAGTTATGTTATTACATAAAAAGGAACAATAAGTGCAAGAACCACCATAAGGCGGATCACAACTAACGCCTATCTCCCCAAGCATACAATTTTCACCAAATAAAGAACCTACACAATCATTATTGTTATTACACCTATCCCCTCCATATATTCCGCCACACCATTTTTCCTTCTCACATTCTTCGCCTGGGTCTATAATTCCATTTCCACAAACAGGCATATATTGAAAAACGCAATTACCGGATTGACAAGTTGTTCCCTGAGGACACACATTCCCGCAAGAACCACAATTATTATTATCGCTCAAATAATTTACACACACTCCTTGAGCAACACAAGGTATTTGATCTGTACCACAATTCGAAAAACAATCAAAAGCAGATAAACAAGTTATATTACTAATCACAGGACCGTTTGTGGTATATAGGTACTCACATTCGCCATTGCCATCTGAATCACAACACAAATTATCAAACACATCATATTCTTCAGATAATAATATGCTTCCAGGATCACATTCAGGTTCTTGGTACCAACAGTCATAAAAAGAGATATATTTGTTATATGTTTGCAAGTTTGCAACTCGACATACATCAATATTCAAACAATTAGTATAATTAAGACCTGCACATTCATCTGCACTAACTTGCGGAGACAAAACTAATAAAAACAAGATACTTACTAATATACTACTAAAAATAAAGTTGTTTTTTATTTTACGCTTCATGTTGAAATTGATTGTTGACAAATATTTTCAGGACAATCTCCTCCAAAATTACTATTTTTTATTAAATTTGTTGCTGGAGGAACTGTTTTTAATGATAACGAATTGTTGTAATCTAAGCCTAATAATCCTACACCATTGATGTTTTGCCTCCAAGCATTGTTAAAACAATAATAATCACCTATCTTAGTGCATGAATTAGCAATATTATTTACTATTAAATTTGATAATTGATTAGTTCCGGGATAGGTGCTTAATTTTCCATCATAACTTATTTTCATATCTGAATACTTGTTGGTTGTGTTAACCTGACATGCTACGAAATAAGAGTCATTATATATTAAATCTTTATATATAAAAGATTCAAACTGATTCTTAACAGTTTCTTGAATATTATAAGAGTATGAAACAGTTTTTTTGTCAAAAACAATAGTACCATTAAAACAACCTGCTCCAGTATCATTATAAAATTCTCCATAATTATCTTTTGAAGTATCATCGCCGCAACATTGATGACCTGTCCAGTAATATCCGCCTACGCTATTACAAGCATATTCATAAACACCTTTATTTTTCCAAGCGTCATTTCCTGTATAAAATTCATGACCGAAAGGATATTTTGTTAAATTTGTGTCTAAATCAGGGATCCATTTTCCAAACCCTGCTGAACAATAATAATTATCTGAACTAGTATGTTCTGGTAAAAGGATAATGTTATCTATTAGTATAGTTAAGTCTCCTGAACCTGTTTTTGTAATGGTTAATGAATTAATATGCTCGTTTTTATTCATATTATGTATAGGTATTTTTACCCTATGCCACCTCATAGACTCATCACTTCCAATAATATAATTTAATAATGGACCATAATTTACATTATTTATAGCCACATTCCCTATCAGATTCTTATTAGAATATACAATACTAAATTCTAGATATTTAAACGATGAAAGAGAAATATTGTTTTCTATGGCAACAATTGTTGGTGTACTACCAGCTGTGCGATATTTAAAAACATAATCAATGACAGATCCTCTTTCAGGAGCGTATTTATCATAACTAGAAACGGTGTGTAGTGCGTTTCCTGAATAAAACAATCTTCCATTATATTGATTTAGAGAAACAGTGCCTAATAATATTTCTGGGTACATGCACTTATCATCATAACAACAATGTCCAAATAAAGAATTATTATTCTCATTATAACATATATAAGAATCATTATTATATCTAGAAAATAAAGACATTATATCATATGTTTTTTGTCTCACAGGACCTAAACAACAATATTGATTATTATCTGTCCTAAAATAGGAATAACCTGCCATACACTCCTGACTATTAATATCAAAAATAATTCCATTTACAGAATCGCAATCAATATTATTTTTATCTATACAAGATTCTTCATCATTCTTACTATAGCAACAAAATCCATCTGCCGGAGTGTTTTTTGCATTTATTATCACACCATTAACACATACTTGCTGATTATTACATACTGTTCCTGGAGGAATTTGCTGAGAACAAGTTTTAGTAGGATCATAATAATCTTGATCAATACAATTAATAAAATCAAACATACATAAACTTTTTTCAATATACTCATTATTTACAGAAAACCCTTGCTGAACATCACAAAAAGGAAATAATGATGCATAACTAGAACTGCAAACATTAGTAAGCTCTCCATTGCCCGTATAACACGTACATGATTCTAAAGTCGAAGGATCTGTCAAGTAAACCAACCTATTAACACAACAATTTTCAGTATTAGATGGACCACATGCTCCGTTAAAATTATAACCTAATAAGTTCATGAATTCATAACATTGTAGAGCATTGTTAAAATTATATTTCGATTGAAAAGAAGAGTATTCTTTAACAGGAATGGCTGATAAATCAATATTGCTCGCATTACAATAACTCCAATTTACGGCATTAGAAATAAAATCTGCCTCCTTATTATTTAATAAAAAAATTCTTGAAGCATTAAAGATATTGTCATTAGAAGATACCCATTTAAAACCTCCTCCATTAGAATTTATATGATTAGAAGTATTATAACACAAATATTTTTTATCAGGACTTACATAACCATAATCTCCAACGCGATATTCACAAATATTTGTTGGACAATCATTTACAGAAAACTGATTACAATATTCTTCGGGAGTCTTAATAGTACAAATATTGTCAATCCATTTGCAATAATCATTTGACTCACAAGAAATTTGAGTATTATAATTACAAGCAGGAGGATAATAAAAACCAATTCTACTATAACAACCCGGCAAGTCATCTCCACAACAACCATCAGAGCCATCATTTGCAGTATTATTATATTGAAGAGATGCTATAAAATGAGTGCCTTGCTTATATTCTCCATCTATATAACATAAATCAGTAACATCCGACCACCCATCAATGGTACATATTTTCCCATCTGTGGAGACGAAACCATAATCATTAGCGTCATCACCACAACAACTCTTTCCTATTGGCTGACCATCTTTCCAATATCTCATTCCAACAAAATAAGGATCGTTTTCACAAGAGTATTTATCAACATCGCCATCATAAAAAGAGAGAGGACCATAGGAATTTATAATTTGAAAATATTCCCTTAAAAGAGGTCTAGAATTACTTCCTGAAGGATAAAAGTTTATATCTAAAACCCTTTCATTATCTCTCCAAGATATATATAATATTTTAAAAAGATACCATCCTTGTTCAATACTAGGAAGGTCGTTATTGGAGTGGGTTCCTGGCACTGTAAATGTTTTGCTATATATTTGTTCTAAATTCCTTGTTGACGTATTATAATAGTATATCTCAAAAATAGCAATCCTGTTTACGGATATACCATAAGCTAAATCTATCAAGGTTCTATTAACATAGCCCCATGTATTAAAAACATATCTCCTATTTTCGTTAGGAAGAGAAAGATACTCGTTTGGCACCAATCTTGTTGAATCGTATAAATTGACTCCTTCATTACTTATTGGTCTTATGTTTAACTTCCAATCACCACACCACTGAGCAGTACAAGCCGTTCTAGGGGTATAAGATTTTCCTGAAGGATATCCTGAAGATATTTTATATATATTATAAGATGTTCCTGTTTCAGGCCATAGACAATAATTTGCTGCATTACTCAAAATAGAAAAAAGGTTTTCATTCAAACATGTTGGTGGAAAAACAGCATAAACATTATCTCCGTTAGTACGTACACCATCACCATCAAATCTTTCACCGCTCCAATCCCTGCTAATTCCGGGTAACGTTGTTGTTGTAATTGTGTAATCATTTCCTATATTAACATTAAAACCTATGTCTTCACAGTTTTCTTCTGTTTGGATTGTTTGTGAAAAAGCGTATCTATTATTAACATTATACTTATTAACGGCAGTACGAATACAAGTATCATATGTAGCAGCACTTATAAAAAAAGCAAGCAATACAAAAACAGTAACTAAAATAAAAAAATACAATAATTTAAACCCCTTTTTTGTATTCATACCACACCTTTGTCTTTATTTTGTTTTTTAATTTTTAAATATTACTATTTTGTGCTTAATTACTTCAATTCTGCTTAAAACCATATTAACATTTATATATTGGCTAATAATTAATCTATTGGTGAATAATTATGAATAAGGTTTTATCATTATATATTGTCGGTTTATTGTTATTTGGAGGAATCGTCTTGCTTGCAGGATGTTCTGAAACTCCAATTAATACAGGAGATCCTACCCCAGGAAAAATTGAATTATCTGGTGACGTTATAAAATTCAATTCTACTGCAGAATTGGATTCTTTCTTGAAGGACCGGCAATCATATTATCCTTCCGCTTATCGTGGCGGCGTCATGATGGATGCAATTGTTAAAACATCTGGGGCTGTTGCAGAATCTTCAAGTGGCGGTGGTGCTAATGATTACTCGCAGACTAATGTTCAGATTGAAGGCGTTGATGAAGCTGATTTTGTTAAGAATGATGATAAATATATTTATATCTTAAATAACAATAAGTTAATAATTATTGATAGTGAAGACAAAAGAATAATTTCAGAAACCGAACTTCCTGAAAATTTGTATTCTGCTAACTTATATGTTTATAATGACAAGATAGTGATATTGGGAGAATCAAATGAAGAGTCAATTTATTTCATGAAATACGATATTATGCCACAAAAATATTATGAATCAATAACAAAAGTATTAATTTATGATGCTTCTAATAAAGAGAATCCTGTTCTTAATAAAGAATTTAAAGCAACAGGATCTTATTTTCAATCAAGAATGATAGGTGATATGGTCTATTTGGTCGCTGTAAAGTATGCTGATTATCCAGTAAGGCCTCCGATGATATATGCTGACAAGATGATTTCTCCAGCCATATATTATTTTGATAATGGTGAAGAGCAGTATAATTATAATACGATAGTCTCTATAAATGTGGATAAAGAACAGATTGTTGATTCTCAGGTATACTTATTAGGGTATAGCAATACTTTGATGATGTCTGAAAACAACATATATATTGCTTATCAGAAGCAACCTTATAGGTGTTGGGGATGGTATTGTAGAGACGACACATATGATAAGAAGCGATTTACTGAAGTTGTTGTTCCATTATTAGAAGGAACATTAAAGACAGATATAGAAAATATTTTGAGACAGAGAATCTCTGATGATGAGCAGTGGAGTAGGATATCTGATAAGTTGACTGAGTTTTTCAAAGAAATGAAAGATAATGAAGACATGCAGAACCAATATCAAGACATGTTTGATAATATTCAAGCAGCACTTAATGATTATGATGCAAGGCAATTGCTTGAGAATTCAAAGACGATAATACATAAGATTGCAGTAGATAATGGAGTGCTTAATTATGTTGCGAAGGGAGAAGTTGATGGAAGATTATTGAATCAATTCAGTCTAGACGAGTATAATGATTATTTGAGAGTTGCAACTACCGTTGATTTGTGGATGAACAGCGGCAGAAAGACATATAATAACGTTTACGTTCTAGACAAAAACATGGATACTGTAGGATCCCTTGAGAATGTGGCAACTAATGAAACAATATACTCGACAAGATTCATGGGCGACAAATTATACATGGTGACATTCAAACAGATAGACCCATTCTTTGTCATTGATTTGTCAAATCCTAAAGCTCCTGAAGTTTTAGGGGAATTAAAGATTCCGGGATATTCAAGGTATCTACACCCTTTCAAGAACAATTTCATAATCGGTGTCGGCAAGAATACTGGAGAGAATCAATGGGGCGGAACATCAATACAGGGTGTTAAGATTTCATTATTTGATGTGTCAGATTTTAATAAACCAAAAGAAGTCGATACATTCGATATAGGAATGGAAGGAACAGATACGCCAATAATGTATGAACACAAGGCATTCTTGTTATTCAATGACATAATGGTCATTCCTGTATCTGAGATAACTTCAAGAAACACAGGAAGATATGGTTATGATTACTCATACTGGGATGGAGCATATGTTTTTAATGTGACAGAAGATGGTTTTGACTTGATAGGAAAAGTAAAACACGACTCTAGAAGTTCTTCATACTATAATTGGTATGATAGGGCATCTGTTACTAGAAGTATAATAATGGATAATGAATTGTTCACTATAAGCAATAAATTCATCAAAGTGAATGATTTGGAAAATTCTTTGAAATCTTTGGGAAGTATCGAACTTCCAGGAGATAATATTTATTATCCAATGTATGCGAATAGAGGAGTAGCAGTGTCAGAACCTATGGTGAAATAATTTTTTATTTTTTTAATTCTGACAAAAATAACATTATAAAATAAGAATTTAATATGACAATATGAGAGTTTGCGAATTTTGTCATGAAGATATCAAATTATGGCAGACATATATTACTAAAAAATCCAAGAATTATCATGAAGGATGCTATCATGATATGACTGATACTTCAGAAAATAAATTCGAAAAAATTATAAGAAAAAAAATGAAGAATTTATATATAATAGGAATAAAAAAGCATTTTATCTGATTATAATCTTAATAGTGACGTGGTTAGTGGATAATTTTACTGGTTTGTTTGATAAGTTGTTTAATACCACAATCAGTTCGAGTGATTTGGGATTATTTCTTACAATCGTAATTTGTATATCGTTATTTGCTTAGACAGAAAGAAGTAGGAAAAGATACTATAAAAAATTTTAATATATTTTATCTCTTTTATTTTCTTCTTTTTTAATTAATGAGACCATCTCTTTCTCGTGACCTGCTCCGATTACTGTAAGAATCTTCTTGTCCGGATTATTCTCGATTATTTTTACAAGGTTCTTTGCCATCACGATATTTCTTTCATGGATCAACACATTATATAGTGAAGGATATCTAGTCTTTAATTCTCCTATCATCCTGTTTATTAATTCCTCTTTAGGTACTTGATTAAGGTTTATCCTGATTTTTGGAGCAAACGGGCTTCTTATGACGTCCCATAATATTCTCATCTTTTCCTTGAATGTGAATTGTTTAGAGAATCTCTTAAGAGTTATCTCTATGTCTTGATCTATTAACATCAATTGCTTATTGTTTTGTTTTGCAAGATTTACTGCTGTAAGCATATCACTTCCAGGTTTTACTCCGACTATATTTCCGAGTTTTCTCTGCAATAATCCGGCAATGACTGCAAATAAATATCCTTGTAAACCGTACTTTCTTATTCCTGATAAAGAATAATCTGGCTTCGCATTTGTTAATAGTGCATGTAATCTCTTATGATCTAGTTCTACACAAACAATGTCAGGGTCTATTTTATTAAAAGCTTCTGTTATTTCTTTTATTGATTGACTCGCTATATGGCTTGTCCCTAATAAAATTATATTTTTATATATAATAGTCATTTTCGATTATAATATATCTTTTATTATATGCACTTAATAGATTCTCCTAATTGTCAATATTTACTATAATAGTTACTATAAATATATTATATCAGTTAATATTAATATATCATATAAGTAGATAAATACAATATTTTATCTAATAATCATATTAATTATTTCCTATACGCATTAATTTTATTATAAAAATATATTATAATATATTATAAATAAAACAATATTATAATTAAAACTAAAAATAACACTATTATTAAAATATTATTAATTTTTAGAATATATTTTATTAAAAAAATATATTCTTATTAAAATAATTAATTATCAAAAAAGCAATTATTACATGTTTTAAATAATAATTTATTATTAAAAGTATGTTAAAAATATTTTATTAAATAAACTTGTTTCAAAAATAAAAGGCGATGTTTTAAAAAATTTTTAAAAATATAAACTACTTTTCTTTTTCTAAATTTATTATATATGTATCTATTCCTGAAGAAATGAACGCAGTCATTAATATCCTGTATTCTGGAATGGTATATTTCTCTTTTAATAATAATTTTATAGCATTCTCATATAATGGAACAGAATAATCATCTTCATTCTTTATTACTTTACTTTGAAATATTAATTCATTAATACCATAAATTTCACTAAATCTTTCAGATATGATTAAACCTTTTTCTACCAAATAATTAATTAACTCGTTAGAAAAATCTTCTAATATTATTTTTTTCTTAACATCTATTTTATTATAAGAAAATATTCTCTCTAATTCGTCATCAATAATTTCTTTTAATCTCATTTTTGAAACCCAAGCCGAGTCAAGAAAAGTTGACTCGACTCAGGAAAAAGAGGTGAGTTAGTATAAATTTATTTTAATTATTTGTTTTTTAATCTAAACAGTAATTCTTCAATCTTTTTAGGCTCTAAATTATATTTTTCAATAATTTGCGAATAATATTTTTTCTCTATAGGTTTATCTGATAATGAAAAGACACGATGCTCCATTAATATACCTTTTGTCGATATATATACGAAAGCTCTGCTAGAGCCGGCATACTCTATATACCTTAAAATTTTATCTTCTAATATTTCTTCTTGTTTTGCAACATTAACCAATTCTGTTAGACTAGCGACTGTTTTTTCAATCAAGTTTTCTCGTTGACTCTTTGTGTAAACTTCTTTCCATGTGTTAATCATTTTTTACTTCCCATTTAATTAGTAATATTGTTGTTTGATTTTGATGTATCTTTAAGAGATATTATTTTTTCTAAGTCAGAAGGTTTTTTCCTAAATAAATTTTTAAAATTTAGTAGTGGAGACGTCCTTCCGCCGATCCTATTATATAATCCTAACTGCATCACACAAGTATCTTTGTTAATTTCTTCATCGACAATATTTATTAGACCTATCTGTGTCAATACAACTTTTGCATTCTTAGAATAATTTAGTGGTGAAACAGATAATCCTTTATTTTTGGAAAAATAATTAATTATGCCTGAAACTGAAACACCATTATAACTATCTGATGCATTAATCACGCCTGAAATAGCGATTCCTTTTCCCTCATATTCAGATATTAATCCGAATAAATTAATATTTATTCCATCAAAATCCTCATTAATATTGTTTATCAGATAAGGAATTCCTTGACGTTTTTCTTCATTATTCATTATAATCACCGCCGAAAATTCTTATAAAATAAATTTATTTCTTCTTCCACATCTGTTCAAACATTTCTTTTAATGTTGAGGTGAAACCTGTGGTTCTTACCCATACGCCTAAATCATAGCTTGGATTTGTTTCTTTATCATCAGTTAGCATAAATAGCATGTGCTTGTTATCTACTAAAACAAATCTTGAATTCATATTAGGCATTGCCTTGACTTCTGCTATTCCTTTTAGTTCTTCTGCAAATGCTTCAGTATTATTATCTTTTGAATGAGGTATTATTATTTTTATTTCAATTCCTTTCTCAGAAACTCTCTTCAAAGTTTTCTTCATAACATTTATTTTTCTCATTAAACCCTCATAAGAAGTCATAATATAAACAGTTTTCTCTGCTTCTTTAATTAATGATTCTATTTTTTCATAAACATTATTTCTATCTTTGACTAAGCCGACCATTTCTGTAGGATCTATGGTTTCTATTCCGTGATTATGTAATTCTGTTAATTGATTTAAAACAGGTGATTCTTTTAATTCTTCCATTTGTTTTTCTTTTCGTAAGGACTCTTCTTTTATCCTCTTTTTTATATTATTAATAACTTCAGAAGGCGGTATTGCCATATATTTTATTGGTTTTCCTAGTTTCATTATTATAAAACCTTTTTTTTCTAATGACTCTAAAACATCATAAGTTCTTGATCTTGGAACATTAGAAATATCACTTAATTCTCCAGCAGAACTAACTCCTCTGGATAATAGTGCAGCCCATATTTTTGCTTCATAAGAATTTAATCCAAAATCCTTCATTTTTTTTATTAATTCTGGTTGTAATAACATAATCTTAACCCCCAACGATTTTTTGAACTAACTTTTTTATTTGAAAAATTATAAAATTGAACATAGGAAAGTATTATTTCTTTATAAATTTTTTCATTTAGTTGCTATTGTAGAGTGAAAACTATTTTTATTTATTTAGATAAATAACTGTTTTTAGAAATATAACTTTTTAAGTATTTTAAAGCATAATATTAGTTTAGAATATCTTTTTCTATTTTAGAATTTGAGAATATATATTATATTAGAAAATATACGTCTATTTTAGAATATATATTCGTTTTAGAATATTTTCATTTAAAAACATTCGGTTCTTTTATATTTTATTAAGTGTTCTTTAAAGTATATTTAATAAGTTAATAACGACCCCTTTGTTTCTTTTAAAAAAGAAAAGATAAAAGATTTACTTAAAAAAATAACTATTTTTTATTTATTTCTATATTGAAAATAAATATATAATATATATTTAATATTATATATTTAATATTATAAATTTGAAATAGAATATATTACAAAATAGATTTTATAAAAAATATATTGTAAAAAATAGTTTACAAAAGATATTCTAAATATTTATTCCTTGTTATTTTTAATAAATATTTAATATATTATTTTTAAATATCTATTATATCTATATTTAAATATATGTGTTCTGTACTATTTTTATTATATATTTATATGTATTTTTTATATTTATATGTATTTTTTATATTTATATGTATTTTTTATATAATTTTTTAACGACTATTCTACTATTCTGTGTATATTTATTATTTTATATTAAAGCTATTGTATTATAGAAATTATTTTATTATAAAATATATTATAAGAAAATTATAATTTATTTACTTTATTTTTACAATATAAGGATTTAATTGTTTTTATTTATTATTTTATTAGGTTTTTTACCTTTTTTATAACATTTATATATAATAACTATTTTTTTAAAACATTCATTTTCTTGCCAAAATCTCCATTAGAAATAAAGGGGTGGTATATTTTTTCTAAAATATTATTCAAAAAATCTCTTATTCATAAAATATATTCTAAAAATATTTTTATTAAATATATTTTATAGATACACAACATTTATATAACCTTTATTTCTTCTGGAATTGATTTTGATATTATTTTTTTATAAAATTATTTTGGAAAGGAAAATAAAATGAGTATAGGAGAATTTTTAGAAAACTTCATAAGAAAAGAATCTTTATTTAAAAATAAGACTGTTCTTCAAAGTGCATATTTTCCAGATGAAGTGCTTCACAGAGAGGAACAGATTAATCAACTAGCAAAAATATTAGCACCTAGCTTACGCTCAGAAAGGCCTTCAAACATATTTGTTTATGGAAAAACAGGCACTGGAAAAACTTTAACAGTACAATATACATTAAAAGAATTAATGAAAATAGCCCAGAGAGAGAACATTCCTTTAAAATATGTTTATATAAATTGTAAGTTAAAGAAAATTGCAGATACGGAATATAGATTGATAGCAGAAATATCACGTCATTTAGGAAAATCAATACCTCCAACAGGACTTCCTACTGATGAAGTTTATAATATTTTTTATAAAGCGATAAATCAGGAAAGAAAAATAATAATTATTGTCCTAGATGAAATAGATCAATTGGTTAAAAAAATAGGTGATGAATTAATATATAATCTGACAAGAATAAATACTGAACTTAAAGAAAGTCAAGTTTCAATTATAGGAATAAGTAATGACGTGATGTTCGCAGATGATTTGGATCCACGTGTTAAAAGTTCATTGAGTGAAGAAGAGATTATATTTCCATCATATAATGCCTTACAAATACAAGATATACTTAAAAAACGTTGTTCTGAAGCAGTAAAAGATGGAGTAATAGAGGAAGGGGTTATTGCTAAGTGTGCGGCTTATGCAGCTAGAGAACACGGTGATGCCAGAAGAGCTTTAGAGTTAATAAGAGTAGCTGTTGAAATAGCAGAAAGAAAAGGTTTATCAAAAATAACTTTAAAAGAAATTGATGAATCAGAGGAAAAGATAGAAAAAGACAGGGTAATAGATATAATAACAACACAACCAAAACAATTTCAATTGGTTCTTTACTCAATATTATTGCTTGCTGGAAGAAAAAAAGCAAACGAACCAATATTTACTGGAGATATATATGCTCTTTACAAAGATTTATGCTTAAAAACTAATATGAGACCTCTTACTCAAAGAAGAGTGTCTGATGTAATATCTGAATTTGATTTATTAGGAATAATAAACGCAAGAGTTATAAGCAAGGGAAGATATGGAAGAACCAGAGAAGTTAATATAATAACAAATGAATCATTAAATCAAAAAATAATATCTATACTAGAAACAGCACTTTCATTATAATTATTTTTTTAATTAACTATTAATTATTTTATTAAAATTCGTTTTTATTGATAATTATTTATTATTGATAATTGTTTAAAAAATGGAAAAGAAACAAATAATACAATTTTATATAGAAAATAATATTCTCATAAGTCCTGAATTAATAGATGACTTAAACATACCTTTTCCAATAAACACTCCTTTTATAGTTCTAAACAAAGATGTATTATTAATTACCGAGCATAAAATACCTATTAATGTTAATGATTATGAAAAAGCCTTTGTTTTAAAAGAAAAAAATTATAATAAAAGATTATATGAAAAGTTTAAAGAATATATTCTACTTAATATTAAGAAGGAAGACAATATTGAGCAAGAGGAAAACAAAAATTCTTTTGATATAAATATTACTAATAAGCAAGATTCTCCAATTTCTAAAGAAGAAGATAAAAATTCATTAGTGATTGTTGAAAAAAACAAAGAAGAATTTCCTGAAGAATTATCAGAATCAAACATAGATGCATATAAAGAAGAATATATGAAGAAACATCGTATAAGAGTGATCTTTGATTACAAAGAAAAAAATAAGAAGCGAACAGTAATGGATTTTGTAGGTTTCTTCAATTCTCGTTTTAAAGAATTAGAAAAGATACTTCGCTCAAGAAAAGAACTGCAAAATCCAACATCTATTTCTAGAATATTATCTAAAAAAGAAAAAGACACTGTCTCAATAATAGGAATGGTTTATGACAAGTCTTTTTCAAAAAATAATAACATAATATTAACTATTGAAGACCAAACTGGACTAATAAAAGTCGTCGTTACACAATCTAAAGAGGAATTATTTTTATTGGCACAAGAGATACAACTTGACGAAGTAATAGGAGTTACTGGATTATATGATGGATTAATCTTTGCTAATGAAATAATTATTCCAGACATTCCCCTGACAAAAGAATTAAAAAAATCACCTGAAGAAGGTTACTTTGTTGTAATTACTGATCCTCAAATAGGAAATAAATTATTTTTAGAAGAAGAGTTTAAAAAATTTTTGCAATGGATTAATGGAGAGAATGAAAAATATAAAGACATAGTTTCTAAAATAAAATATTTATTTATTGTTGGAGACTTAGTTGAAGGTGTAGGAATATATCCTGATCAAGAATACGACCTGAGCATAATAGATGTTAAGGAGCAGTATAAAAAACTTGCAGAGTATTTGCGCAATATAAAAATCCCTATAATAGTTTGTCCAGGAAATCATGACGTTGGAAGATTAAGCGAACCTCAACCCGGATTTAGAGATGAATATAGCAAGGAGTTATGGATGTTGCCAAATGTTATTGCTTTAAGCAATCCTTCTATGGTAAATATTTTTTATTCAGATAATTTTGAGGGATTTAATGTGCTGTTATATCATGGAGGTTCATTCTTTTACTATTTTAACAATGTTCAATCAATAAGAAAAAATGGCGGTGCTACACGGTCTGACTTAGTTATGAAATATCTTCTTCAAAGAAGACATCTTGCTCCAAGTCACACATCAACTTTGTATGTTCCTGATAGTAAGAAAGATCCTTTAATTATAGATAAGGTCCCTGATTTCTTTTTTTCCGGACACGTCCATAGGTCAACAGTTAATAACTATAGAAACATAACTTGCATCAATGCTTCTTGTTGGGTTGCAAAAACAGAAGAACAAGAAAGAAGAGGTCTAGATCCTCAGCCAGGAAGAGCGTTTGTTGTAAACATGAATAATAGAGAAGTAAAGATATTAAACTTTTTATCAAAAGAATCAGATGATAAAATTTCAGAGGATAAAAATAAATATATTTTGGGTTAAAATGGTAGAGTGTTCAAAAGAAATGGGTGAATATTTTAAGGAGCTTGAAGAAAAGTGTTTTAGAGAATTCAAGATAGCTTCTGAATCAAGAAAAAAGGGATACGACCCTGTGAATGTTCCAGAAATAATTCTTGCTAAAAACATGGCAGAGAGAGTAATTGGTTTAATCAGCGTTATTGCTCCACAATTAAAAGATAGTGGTGCAACTGATAGAATTACAGAATTAGAAAAAGAATATGGCGTCCTTGATTGGAGAGTAGCCTTTAAGATAGCTGAGGAAGTGGCTAGGGAAAAATTTTGTAAGTTTAAAGATGAAAAAGAGGCCATAGAAGTAGGCATAAGAACAGGATTTGCTTATGTTACTGTTGGTGTGGTTTCAAGTCCCATAGAAGGGTTTACGCATATAGATATAATGGATAGAATGGATGGTCAGGGAAAATATTTTTGTGTAAATTTTTCTGGACCAATAAGAAATGCAGGTGGAACAGCAGCCGCAGTATGTGTTCTAATAGCAGATTATATCAGAAAAAAATTCGGTTATGCAAAATATGATGCTACAGAATTAGAAATAAAAAGAACCTATTCTGAGATAGAAGATTATCATACAAGATTTAGTCCTAGACAATATTTTCCTAGTAAGGAAGAGATTGATTTTTTAATGAGGAATGTTCCTGTACAGATTGGTGCAGAACCTTCTGAGAGGTATGAGGTTTCTAATTATAAGGATCTTCCAAGAGTACCCACTAATATAATAAGAAGTGGTTTTTGTCTTATTTATACTGATTGTATACCGCTTAAGGCTGCAAAATTATGGAAGCAGTTGAGTAAATGGGGAAAAGATTTTGATATGGATGATTGGATGTTCTTAGAGAATTATTTAAAAATTCAAAAAGCTGCAAAAGCTATGAAGAAAAAAACAGAACAAGTAGGAAAGATTTCCCCTGATTATACGTATATAAAGGATCTGGTTGCAGGACGACCTGTTTTAGGATATCCATTAAGAAACGGAGCTTTCAGATTAAGATATGGTCGTTCAAGGGTTTCAGGGTATTCTGCACAATCAATACATCCTGCAACAATGCACATTCTTAATGGTTATATCGCAATAGCTACTCAATTAAAAGTTGAGAGGCCAGGAAAGGCTGCAGCAATAACGAGTTGTGATACTATAGATGGCCCTATTGTTAAATTATATAATGGAAATGTAGTATTCTTAGAAAACGAGGCATTAGCCAAGCAATATAAAAAAGAAATAAAAGAAATACTTTATTTAGGAGATATTCTTGTTTCATACGGGGACTTTTTCAATAGAAATCATCCATTGGTTCCTGCAGGTTATTGTCAAGAATATTGGATTTTAGAATTTAAAAAAGAGGCCTTAGAAAAATATCCTACACAAAAATATTTGGAGCAAAAAGAGTTAATTCAAGAGTCCGACTTAAGAATCATAGATTTTAACAATATAGATTTTCAAAAAATGTCTGAAGACCTAAGGATTTCTAAAGAAAAACTAGAATTAATATTCAGAAAACCCTTAAGAACAAAATTATCTGCTGAAGCTGCAATATTTATATCTAAAAAGATGAATATTCCGCTTCACCCTTATTATACATATTTTTGGAAGAGTATTAATGTTTATGAATTAAAATCTTTAGTAAACTGGTTTTTGGAAGCAAAAATAATACATTATGAAGGTAAATCAGATAGCAGGATAGAAAAAATAGTTCTTCCAAAAAATGATGCTAAAAGGGCTTTAGAATTATTAGGCGTTCCTCATATCTTTGTTAATAACGAGTTTGTAGTTATTGAGGGAGATCACGCAGAGGCACTATTGGCAACATTAAATATTCATGAATTTTTGTTAAAAGAAGACATAGAGTCAATAAATAGAATAATAAGAGATACACAACCAGATCCAGATAAGGAAGAAGAACTAATTCTTAAGATAATCAACAGAATAGCTCCATTTATAGTAAGGGATAAGGCAGGAATATTTATTGGTTCAAGAATGGGTCGTCCCGAGAAAGCAAAGATGAGAAAATTAGTTGGTCAGCCCAATATGCTTTTTCCAGTTGGTGAAGAAGGCGGTAAGATGAGAAGTCTTCAATCAGCAATGGAGACAGGAAAAATAACCTCTAATTTTCCCATATTTTATTGTAATAAGTGTAAAAGGAAAACACCTTTTAGTGTTTGTGAGGTTTGTGACAGGCTTACTGAGAAGAAATTATATTGCACAGTATGTAAGAATATAGATTGTAATGATGAGTCTCATAATAAAATGTCTTATTCGAACTATTCTATTAATATAAACGATATATTTCCGCATATTCTAAAAAAACTAAACACTAAAATATACCCTGACCTTATAAAAGGAATAAAAGGAACATCTAATGCAAATCATATACCTGAACATTTAATAAAAGGAGTATTACGTGCAAAATACAATGTTTGTGTTTTTAAAGATGGAACCATACGGTATGATATATCAGAAGTACCATTGACACATTTTAAGCCTAAGGAAATAGGTGTAAGTGTAGAGAAACTTAAAAAATTAGGATATGTTAAAGATACAAAAGGAAGACCTCTAGAGAGGGAAGATCAGATTTTAGAGCTTAAACCACAAGACATAGTCATTCCATGTAGTCCAGATAGTCCTGAAGAACCTTCTGATGAAGTATTATTCAGAACGGCAAATTTTATTGATGAATTATTAGAGAAGCTTTATGGTCAAAAACCATATTATAAGTTAAAATCTAAAGAAGACTTAATAGGTCATTTAGTGATCGGTCTAGCACCTCACACTTCCGCAGGTATTCTCGGTAGAATAATAGGTTTTTCAAAAACACAAGCATACCTTGCACATCCAATGTTTCATGCAGCAATGAGAAGAGATGCTGATGGAGACGAATCGTGTATCTTATTATTATTAGACGGGCTTTTAAATTTTTCAAAAGAATACCTATCTAATAAGAGAGGGGCAACCATGGATGCTCCTTTGGTTTTAACATATCTTCTAAATCCGGCAGAAGTTGATGATATGGTTTTTGATTTAGATATAGAATGGAGTTATCCTTTAGAATTATACGAATCAGCTAAAGAATTTAAAGCACCACACAACTTAAAAATAAATCAAATAGGAAAACACATAGGCACTCCATTGCAATATGAAGGGATGGGTTTCACTCATGACACTGATGATTTTAATGCAGGAGTATTATGTTCAGAATATAAGCTTCTGCCGTCTATGGAGGAAAAACTATTAGGTCAAATGGAACTAGCTATGAAAATACGTGCTGTTGATAGTGGTGATGTTGCTCGAATGGTTATTGAAAAACACTTTATAAGAGACATAAAAGGTAATTTAAGAAAGTTTTCAACACAACAATTTAGGTGCAGTAATTGTAATGAGAAATACAGAAGACCTCCCTTAATAGGACGATGTTTAAAATGTAATGGCAAAATAATTTTTACTATATCTGAAGGTTCTATTATAAAATATCTCAATCCAACAATAAGTTTGGCAGAAAAATTTAATATTTCATCGTATCTAAAACAAACAATAGAATTAACCAAGCAAAGAATAGAAAATTATTTCGGAAAAGAAACTGAAAGCCAAGCAGGATTAGGAAGATGGTTTGATGACACATAAGATTAATAAGATACTAATCGATGTATTAAATAAAAGCATAATTTTTTTATTAATTTTTTTATCATTAACATTTTTAATATAATTATCTTAATATCTTAATGTGCTTATTTACTGTCTTCTAGAAATATTATTTTAGAAATATCATATTTTAGAATTAACGACCGATTTTGCACCACACGCTTGGCATCGTATGAATGTAACAATGCCTTCTTTTGAAAGTTTTGTATCAGGCTTGCCGCATTCTTTGCATATTACGAATTGTTCAACATATTGTTCTATTTTTTCATTTATTTTTGAACTAGAAAGTTTTGTATTAAATATTAGCAATTGTTTTTTTATTTCTCCCTTCGCAGCAGTTTCTCTGGATATAAACTTTAATAAGTGTTCTGGAGGTCTTCCGATTGTAGATGCTATTTGAAAAAAATTACTTATTACTGTTTTATTTCCCTCAATATGTCCAGTTACTTTTGGAACAACAAACCTTTCTGATGTTGTGGTTATTTCTGGAAGATTCTTTTTTCCCCTCTGAAGCATTTCTTCGTAATTCATAGTATCAGAAAACAATAAATAACTTATAAATCTTTTCATATTTCTTTTCATAACATTTATTTTTTAATCGATATATTGTTTTGTAATAAAAATCTGAATTATATGCTTTATTGTATTAAAAATACTTTTTTTAAGTCTGTAATTTATTTGTTTAAATAATTTGTTTATTTAAAGTTTATAAAAATTAATTAATATAATAAAAAGTAATTAATACAACAAAAATTGATTAGTACAATAAAAATTTATTGATGGGTGATTTGATGTTTAATTATTTAAAAAATCAAGATCCTGAAAAAAATTTAAAACTTAATTTAAAAAAACCTGATTTAAAATCTGATTCAAAAGAAAAATTGGAAGAAAAAATAGACTCTTCAAAAACTTTATTTAGTCACAATTTGTCCAATAGTCATACTTTATCTAATATTATATATATTAATTCTGTTTTAAATAAATCGTCATTTAATAAAAAAACATCAAATCAAGAACCTATTATTAAAAATATTTTAGGATCATTCACTTATTATACCTCTTATTATATCCCGAATAATGATTATGATGTTGTTGAGGTGGATTTTTTGGGTGCAGGTATTGGCTGGGAAATAAGGGGAATGTTTATTCCTGGTAATCCAAAACCTTTTGTATTAAGAAATCTTCCAGGACCTGAGAAATATAGAACTAAACAGCATGAATTAATACACAAAGAATTTTATGATTCAGGAATACCTCAATCAGAATACGAAGTTAGGCGTATTACTTCTCAAAAAACAAATTTTAATGATTATTACGGTTATTGATTTTTTTCAGCTATTATTTTAATTAATATTATTAAGAACCTAAATATAAGAATTTTATTATAAATAAATTTATAAATATACTTTTTGTAATGTAATTATGGTTTTAGAATCTCTTATTAGTCCAGAGAAGGCAGAGAATAGACCTTTTTTGCTTGCATTATTAGGGGCGCTTTATACAAGTTTGGCAATGTTTCTATCGTATATGATATTTAAAGAGTACTCAAGTCTTTTTATGGTATTTCTTGCAACAATAGCCAGTATTCCTTTAATATATAGAATAATAAAATTGGAAGAGGAAAAAGACTTGACAGATGTTTCTGAAGTTTTTTTACTCAAAGAACACTGGAAAGCGCTTTCAGCATTTATGTATCTTTTTCTTGGAGCAACTTTGGCTTTTGTCTTTTGGTATGTAATTTTACCATCAAATACTATATCTATAATCTATGAGAGTCAAACATCTACTATAATATCTATAAATGGTAGGGCTTCAGAGATTTATGATACAACAATCACCGGAGATGCAACAAATCAAATGAGCAGTAGCACAATATCTGCATTTTCCAGAATATTTTTTAACAATGTGAAAGTGTTGCTTTTTTGTGTATTGTTCAGTTTTTTATATGGTGCAGGTGCAATATTCATTCTATTATGGAATGCTTCAGTAATAGGAACGGCCATAGGAAACTATATTAGGAGCAATATTTCTCTATTATTAGCACAGGGTAATGCGGGAATAGCTTCTTATTTTTCTGTAGTATCAATTGGTTTAACAAAATACATTATACACGGTTTTCCTGAAATATTGGCGTACTTTTTTGCAGCACTAGCAGGAGGAATAATAAGCATAGCAATAATCAATCATGAAGTGGCGTCAAGAAAGTTTGAACATATACTTTTAGATGCTGCAGACTTATTGATGTTATCATTAATAACAATATTCATAGCAGCAGTATTAGAAGTGTGGGTTACGCCTTTTATTTTCTCATAAATTATTTTTTTAATAAGTTCTTTTGGTTTTATTGCGTGTTATGTTATAATGTTGTTTTTTGTTTTATAGTATTTTTATTCTTCCGGGTTTAATTTCAAAAACCACTCCTTTAAGAATGAAATCTTTTATTATTTCTTCAGCGTTTTTTATTTTTGAGAATCTTATAACTTCATCAATATCTGCACCTTGACCGCTATCTAGATCTTTTATTATTTTTATTATTCTGTCTTTTGAAGTTATCGTATTTTGACTCTCAATTAATGTAGCATCTACTTCTGGCACAATTTTATCTCTTATTTTCTTTATTAAAGAAAGTTCTTTTCTTCTATAATTGATCCATCCCTTATTTTTTATTTTTTTTATTATGTCGATTGTCAGATAAGTTTTAGAATTATACTCTCTTGGTCTACCGATTAAAATAACAACGTCTCCTATGTTTATATCTCTTATTAATTCCTTATTATCGAATACTCTTGCGGTTATTTTACCTGTACCATCATCAACAGTTATAGAGCTTTCATCTTTTTCTACTATTACTGCAACAACATTAACTCTTGAAAAATCACCGTATTCAGTCATTAAATAACTAGATTCCCATCCCGGTGTTCTCACAAAAACTCCGTTAATAAGTGTTTCAACACTACACTTATATGCTGTTTGTCTTCTAAAATCCGTTTTTTGTTCATCATTCATTTTAGAATATTTATTAAAATTATAATAGTTATCATCTGCTCAATTATAATCTGCTTATGAAATTAGGCCTCGGTGCGAATATGTCACCGGCTTTTTTTAAACGATCAAGCACTTCTTCAGTTTTTTCTTGGTCTATGCCTTTGTCTTTTGCTTTCATTATTATATCATCTACAGGTATTTGTTTTCCTATTTGTTTTTCTAATTCATTGATTATTTCTTTTATTGTTCCTATAATGCTTCTTTGGCTCGCAGTTATTCCTGTAGTTATGCTATCTATGTCTATTCTTCCTGTTTCTGGATCTACTCCTATTTGTGTTAGGCAAAAATGAACAAGGTCTATTGCCCTTCTAGCGTCGCTCTTTGTAACTTTATTGGATAATCTAGACCTCGCACTTGCTTCGCTTAATCGTATAAGCGCTTCAAGTTGTCTTGCAGATATGGGTATTGATTTGTATCCTTCATCGCTTTCTCCAGTAGACCTCATTTTAACGTAATATTCTTTTATTTCTTCTAGCGCGGCATCTGTCATTTGTGGATTTATGTTTTGTTTTGCGTAAGCAATATATCTTTTTAAAAGTTCTGTGGGTATATCTGTCTCTCCACCTGAGGATTCTTTATGTAATCTAAGTATAAAATCAGCTGTTCGTTCATCTCTTGCCTTATTAGGTATATCTCTTATTGGAAATATTAAGTCAAATCTGTTTATTAATGTAGAAGGAAGATCTATTTGTTTAGGTATTAATTCATAGGGATCGAATCTTCCGAATTTAGGATTTGCCGCAGCAAGTACTGTCGTTTCAGCTCTTAATGTTGCAGAAATATTAGCCTTATTTATAGATATTGTTTGTTGTTCTAGGGCTTCATGCATTGCACTAGTGTCTTCTTTAGTCATTTTATCAAGTTCATCAATACAACATATTCCTTTATTAGTAAGAACTAATGCTCCGGCTTCTAAGGCGTAGCCTCTTAAGAATTCATCTTTAACAACTGTTGCTGTCAATCCTGCAGCACTGGCGCCTTTTCCAGAAACATATCTTGATTTTGGTGCAACAATTGAGACCCTTTTAAGCATTTGACTTTTACCTGAACCAGGATCTCCTATTAATAATATATGTATGTCTCCTCTTGTTACTGATCCATCATCTTTTTTCTTTCTAACTCCCCCAAATAATTGGAGTATTAATGCTTCTTTTACTTTTTCATGTCCATAAATGGATGGTGCAATAGAATTTACGAGCCTTTTTGAAAGCTTAGGGTCTTCTGATAATTCTCTTATCTCGTTTATCTCTTCATCAGTTATTTCAAGTTCGCTGAAGTCTTCCGCGACTGCTTCAACATGATTTGCTTCAAGCATGAGGTCAAATCTTGTTAGTTTTCCACCATCTCTTGCTAATATGGGAACCTCTTTCAATATTCCTGTTATTATATTTTTTGAACCAGGATTTGTCTTCCTCTCAGACATCGGACTTACTAAATCTCCTTTTAAAAAGACGTCTAATCTTTTGGGTTGTTCAGATCCTTCTAGTTCTTCAGGAGATTCTTCTAAAACGATTTTTTGTGCATCAATCATTTCTTTTCCTATGAGTTTGAATTTTCCTTTTCTTCCACAACCACATTTAGTAGGTTCTCTAAATTTTGTGTCTAATTGCAATACTGTTAATGTGTTTCCGCAGCTTGGACATTCAAATCTTGCAGAAGTAACTTGGGGTCTAACGTCTGACTTTTGTCTAATTATTCCAGTTACCTGTATTAATTTATTAAGATGTATACTTCTGATGTTACGTATTTGTTCTTGTTGTGTTTTTGGAAGATTTCTTATTCTGACTTTGAAATCCTTAACATTAAAACCTATTTGTTCTATGCTTATTTCTGCAGCTCTTAATGTATCTTCTGGGTTATCTATTAATTCTTGGGCTAGGTCTATGTTGAATTTGCTTAAATCGCTAAAATCAATACTTATAGATTTTTCTCCCTTGATTACTGCTTGATGTAATGCTTTCTTATATAATGTGTCAAAGAATTCGTGAAATTTTTCTATCTGTTCTGTAACGTCCATCTTTGCCCCCAAACAAAAAAGTATTATTAAGATGTATTAACTTTTTAAGCGTATTAAAAATAATCTTCAAAATAAAATATATTAAATTAACCACATATTATTAATAATACTATTAACTCTTATACTTAGTAATTTATAAAAAATTTGCTTATTTTTTAGGTTCTTGCATTAACTATTTTACATTAATTATATTTTTTTTAGTATGACTACTAATTTATCAAGGGCCTGTCTTGCTTCTTCTTCTGATTTTGTTCCAGTACACACTACTTTTCCATTACTGAATAGCAAGAATGTTGCTTTTGCTTCTATGAGTTTATAAACTAGTCCAGGGAATTGTTCAGGCTCATATTCTGTGTTTGGAAGTTTCATTGCTAAATTATTTAGGTTAAGATCCATTCCTATGCTTCCAGCAGCGACCATGTTTTGTATTGTTATTTTTGGTTTTATTGTTATTTTTATTCCGATTTTTTGCAAGCTTTCTATTATTTTTTGTATTGACTCCTCTACTTTTTGTATGCTTCTTGCTCCTGTACAAACTATTTTTCCAGAACTAAATATTAATGCAGATGTTTTCGGGTCTTTTATCCTAATAACCAGTCCAGGGAATTGTTCTGGATTATATTCTGTATTACTTAGTGTTGCGGCCATTTTTTCTAAAGGAATATTATGTTCTAAAGAAGAACTAACAACAATATTCACTATTTGAAGTTCTTTTGTTGTTTCTTGGTTTTTCTCCGGTGTTTTTTTCAAGGTTTTTTTTGCCATTTTTATCCCCCTAACCAATAGTGGTTATTTCAATAAATATCTTTTTCGTTTTAAAAATATTTTATTTATAAATAGAAATATTTCGTTATTTATAAATAATATGTTTTGTGTTTGTGACTATATGTATAATTTGATAAAGAGAAAAGAAAAGGTTCCACAGGAAACAAAGGCATGCTGTCATTTTTTAAAGACAAACCTGCTCTTCCTATGGAGTGCTTATTTTTTGATTTTTAAGCACAGAAAAAGCCATATTTATGATATCAGTATACAAAAACAACCCCTTAATTTCCTTTGGAAAAAGTGCTGATTGTTACTTAAATAAGCACTATTTGAAAATAATTATTAAATATTTTTCTATCCTGTTTTATTTAAAATATGATCGTTAATTCAAAAACTATTTAAAACAAATATATACTTCGCTATTGGTGATTAATAATGGAGAAAAAAGGCGTCCAAATAATAACTTATGATAATAATGGAGAATTGTTTTTTTTAATATTACGAAGAGTTGAAGGCTGGAAAGGTTGGGAGTTTCCTAAGACACTTTTAGATGAAGGAGAGTCAGAAGATGATGCTGTTAATAGGTTAGTAAGGGACCAGGTAGGTATTTCTAAGTATAAAGTTATAAAAAAACTTAACTCAACATGTGCATTTCAAGATGGGCAGGATACTCACGTATTTCAGTTTTACCTAGTCAATGCTTCAATGAATATTCCTGTAAAGAATTATGCAAATTCAAAAAAACATGACAATTACTTATGGGCAATGCTTGATAATGTTAATTCAAAGCTTACTTGGGAAACTGAGAAAATTGCTTTGAAGGAAGCATTAGAAGAGATAAAAGAAATAGAGAAAGAGTAGTTGCTCTCTAAATTTTATTCTTATTGGATTGGTTTATTATATATATGGTTTATTATATATAGAATTATATTTTTTACGGAGTTTAATTATTTTTTATGGTTTTTTGCTCACTTCATTAATTCTTCTACTTCTTTTTTTGTCAGATATCTCCATTTTCCTATCTTTACATTCATTTTAAGAGGTCCTATTCTTACTCTTGAAAGTTCTTTAACATAATAGCCTAATTTAAAAAAAAGCCTTTTTATTATATGCTTTTTACCTTCTTGAACAGTTATCTCTAATTGGTCTTTTTGAAACATCTTTATTTTTCCTTTAATCCATCCATCTTTGAGTTTTATTCCTTTCTCTATTTTTTCAATATCCTCACGGGCTATTCTTTTATCTAATTTTACAAAGTATGTCTTTTCTTTTTTATATCTTGGATGCATTATCTTATTGGCAAAATCTCCGTCGTTAGTCAATAAAAGAAGACCTGTAGTGTTCTTGTCCAATCTGCCAACTGGAAAGATTCTCTCTTTTATAGGTATTAATGAAAGAACAGACTTTGTGTTTGGGGCCATGCTTACTTCGTAATTTTTCGGCTTGTTTAACATTATATATATTCTATTTATTTTCTGTATTCGTTCACCATTAACTTCTATGATGTCTTTTTCAGGATCTGCTTTATCGCCTATTTTTATTTTATTCCCATTAACAAAGACTCTCCCTTTTTTTATTAATTCTTCCGCATGTCTTCTAGAACAATATCCTGAATTAGAAATTATTTTATGAACTCTTTCTTCCATGATTTAAGTTTGTTCTTTTTATATATAAAACTTTTTAAAATAATTTCAATACCTAATTATTATGTTTGATGTTGTTATTCCAAATAGTAATGAAGAAGAATTTATAGACACAGCATTGTTTTTAGGTTATAAAGAAGTGACTTTCCTTTCTGAAGATATAAACTATACTTATGTATCAAACAGAATAAAAGTTAATACTGCTTTTTTTTGTCAAGACGTTAACAAGATTGCTTTTGCTAGAAAAAAATTTAATTTCGTATTCGCAAGAGCTGATAGAATATTTTTTGAGTCAAAAGTCGATTATATTATAGATTCTGAAATGTGTGAAGGTAAGGATTCTTTTCATTATAGGAGGACTTTTTTAAATCAGGTGCATGCAAAACTTGCTAAAGATAATGATATTTGTATCGTTTTTTCTTTCAAAAATCTTTTATCAAAAAACAGACTTCAATCAATTCAATCAATTGGTAGAATGTTTCAAAATGCAGAATTATCAAGAAAGTATAATCTTAAAACAGTTTCTTTTAGTTTGGCTGAAGAACCTTTGCATATGAAATCAAGATCAACTCTTAACGCACTTTTAAAAGTTTTAAGACTATAATGTTTTTGGTTTTAATTATTTTAATTTTTTGTGACGTTTTGTATTGACATAGTTATGAAAAATATATTTGCATTAAATGATATCTCGTTTATATGTTTTATTAAATAATACAAAGGTTTTTCAAACTAACAGAAATTATGATAAAATTTAAATAATATTGTTGCAAATATCTTCTTTATGTATGGTTATTGGTTTTCCGTAAGAGAGCATTTTAATTTTTCCAGGTCAGAGATTTCTCAATTATTTTGGACCTCTCTGGCTTTTGGATTTGCACTTTCTTTTAGAAAATGGGGTTCCGGAGAATCTGTTGATTTTACAGTAGGTATTCTTAATTTGTTTTTTGCAACAATTGCCGTTTTATTAAGCTTATATATTCATGTTTCTTTACAAAAACTCGTGGCCATAAAACTCGGATACAAGGCAACTTATAGTTATTGGCTAAACGGGGTTTTATTCACAATATTTCTTGCATTCCTCTCATTCGGATATGTTGCTTTTCTTCTTCCAGGCTCTGTCATGATTGAGCATATACCAAAATTAAGACTGGGTAAGTTTAGGTATGGTATTAATCTAAAGGACATAGCAAGAGTTGCATTAGCAGGGCCTTTGTCACATATCTTGATAGTTCTTATTGTAGGTCCAATATTTTTCATGACTGGAAGAGAGGAAAATCTTTTATCTCTTATAATAATAAACTTGTTACTCGCGATTTATTCCACTTTACCAATACCAAAGATAGACACTCCTTCTAAAATGGAAGGGGGCTCTGATGGTTTAGGGTTGTTTTATTATTCGAGAACATTATTTGTTTTGGTTTTTGTAACGGTTGTTGTTTTTGCAGCACTGGTTTTCTCATCTGCCACACTCATTGGAATAGGGTGGTTATTTTTGATTTCTTTTATAATCGGTTGTATAATATCATTACTATATAGTATTTGGATAGAACAGAAAAATTAAAAAACAAAAGTAAGTAACATAACTGATAATAAACTATAAACACAATATGTTCTAAAATAAACTTATATTCTAAAATAATCTTTTAATTATACTAATTAATAATACATAGTATATACAATTATGCATTTATTACTTTGCATATATATTGTTGCATATCTATTAATTATAATTATTAATCACACTTATTATATTTATTAATAATATTTATTAATTATATTTATTGATTATATTTAAATTATATTTAAATTATATTTATGTATTAATTATATTATTTGTTGATGTGTTGTTTGTAAAAGATTTGAGATAGAAAAAAGCGTATAATAAATATAAATATCGTCGATAAAAGAAATAACTTTTATTTTTCGTCAATAAAAAACCTTTTTCCGACTGAAAAATAATAAACTTTATAAATTAGTATCTCCAAGAAAGAGTGTAACTCGAATGAGTTGGGGTGACTAAACATGGAAACAGTTGCAAAAGTAGGTATAAAGAAAGAAAAAGGATTTCTTTATTTTGTAGACAAACAAGGAGACATCTCTGCTGCAGTAATGGCTAGAGGTGGAGGAAAAGCAAAGAAGGGATCAAAGAAAGTAGCTAAAGTAGGTGTTAAGAAGGAGAAAGGCTACTTATATTTCGTAGACAAGAAAGGAAATATCTCTAGAGCAAAGATGGCTAGAGGCGGAAGAAAGAAAAAGAAGAAATAATTAATTTTTTCATAAGAGGATTACCTCTTATTTTTTGTTTCTTATCTTTTTCTTATTTATTATGTTTTATTATTTCAAGATCAATTAAGATTGATTCAAGATACATTTAAGACATATTCCGGATAATATCATTTAGATTATTTAGGATTAAAAATAAAAAACATTAAGAATTTTTGTTATGATCTTTTTATAATGGCAAGTAATATTTCTAACAAAAAATATTCATTTTTGAATAAAAAGAAAAAAGAATTATAAGAAATAGAAAAAATTACTCGTCATGTGCGAGTGCATAGATTGCTTTTAATGCAACGATTATTGTTGCTGGAACAACGAAGAACAACAACGCAGTAAGTGTTCCTCCTAAAGCACTACCAATATATTCTACTTGTGCTAACGCGTTTCCTCCAAATTCTGATACTAGCACTAACGATAGTGATGCTAGCAAGAATGGTGTTGTTTCTCTTCCAGTCACGTTTAGGAAACCAACTATCAATCCTAAAACGACAAGTATAGAAGTTGCTATTGCATTTTTCTGTACGTCTTCAAAAATGCCAAGGATTAGTGCAACTATTACACCTATTATAAATGCCCAACTTCCTACCTTTGCCAATAAATCCGTAGATTCTTTTGCCATATTATCACCCTCCAACGATTTGTATAAATCGGCAATGATTTGGTTTAGTGATATTAATTTATAAATTTTTCTTTAAATGACTTTCAGAAACTTTATAAAAAAAACTCTTTTAACATTATTGGGTGAGATTATGTTATGGGTTATTGTTGGAATATTTTTATTGTTTGTACTTATTATTGTAATATTATATAATCGTTTTATTGTTCTAAGGAACAGGATAGATAATGCATGGGCACAAATAGATGTTCAACTTAAACGAAGATATGATTTAATACCTAATTTAGTTGAAACAGTCAAGGGTTATGCAAAGCATGAAAAAAAGGTCTTTACAGAAGTTACAAAAGCCAGGACTGCATTAATGGAAGCAAAAACAATTCCAGAAAAAGCTAAGGCAAACAATATGCTCTCTGAAACATTGAAGAGTTTATTTGCTGTTGCAGAAAATTATCCTAAGCTTGAAGCAAGCGAGAATTTTAAAATGTTACAAGAAGAATTGGCCGGAACTGAGAGCAAGATTGCTTATGCAAGGCAAGCATATAACGATGCTGTATTGAGTTATAATAACGGTATTCAGCAATTTCCTGGAAGCATAGTTGCAGGATTGTTTAATTTTAAATCAAGAGAATTCTTTAAAACAGAGGAAAAAGAGAAGGAATCAATTGCTGTAAAATTCGATTAATTATTTTTTATTATCTTTGTTGTTTATTTAATTGTTAAATATTCATAAAACGATTTATAAGAGAGATGTTTTTCATAAGACGAATATTATATTTATAATTCAATAGTAAAAATGATTAAACATGAGTGAATACTAATGTTTATAAAAAAATATCTGAGATTTTAATAAAAATAAAGATTTTAATAACTGATATTTAGATTTTTTTCAGGTTAAATGGGTGTTGTTTATGGCAAATGCATTTGATGAGGCAGCAAAGAATAAGTTTAAAAGCTATCTTTTAATGTTTCTTTTTGCACTAATACTTATTGGTTTGGCATATGTTATGGGGTTATGGTATGGAAAAGGCAATCAAATAATCGTTATTTCATTTATTTTTATAGCATTTTTTATTTCTATAATACTTTCTCTTATAAGCTATTTCTGGGGTGATAAAGCGGCATTACAAATAAGCAATGCGAGACCTGCTAATAAGAGAGAACATGCACATTATATAAACTCTGTTGAGGGTCTGGCAATCGCTGCACAAATACCTACTCCTAATATATATGTGCTTCCTGATCAATCTATAAACGCTTTTGCTACTGGCAGAGATCCGAATCATGCAAGCATAGCTGTTACTGAAGGTGCTTTAAAAAAATTAAATCGTACAGAACTTGAAGGGGTTATCGCTCACGAAATTGCTCATATAAAAAATTACGATATGCGTTTAATGACTATAACCGTAATATTAGTAGGGCTTATTGCTTTATTGAGCGATTTATTTATTAGAAGCATGTGGTTTGGTAATGATAGAGACAGTGGGAGAAGCAACGTAGTTATATTTATTATCGGAATATTTCTCGCAATACTTGCACCAATTATTTCTGAATTAATAAAATTAGCAATATCTAGGAAGAGAGAATATGCAGCGGATGCAACAGGCGCAATTTTGAGTAGGCATCCTAAGGGGTTGGCTGATGCATTGAGGAAGATACAGAAGGATTCGGTTCAGGGAACAAAAATAGCTACTAAGGCTACTGCGCATCTTTTTTTTAGTAATCCTTTTAAGAAGAATTCTTTTTCAAACTTATTTTCAACTCATCCCCCCATAGAAGAAAGGATAAGACGATTAGAATCAATGTGATTGTGTTAGTGATAATTTTTGTTAGTAATAATAATTTATTAATTTGAATATTGATTTATTGGTGTGTTTTTTTATTCTAAAAAAGTCATAGCAAGCATAATGCCTATTCCTATTATTATCGTTATAACTTGTATGGTGCTTATTTTTATGCTGTTTTCTTCATGTGCTTTATCATGTAACTGTGGTACAAGGTCTGCAAGCACTATATATAATAGCGTTCCTGCTGAGAATGGCAATAAAAACGAAAGCATACCTTTCGTTTCTATGAGAATGAATCCTATTATTGTTCCAATTAATGCAGTTAAAGAAACAAGCAGATTAAAAAGTATTGCTTTTGTTTTTGAGAATCCTCCAGCGAGTAATATTCCGAAATCACCTATCTCTTGTGGTATCTCATGAAGTATTATGGCTATTGTTGTTGCTATTCCTACAGGTATGCTTATTGCATAACTTGTTGCAATAATTATTCCATCTATAAAGTTATGAAATGCATCACCATATAGATTCATTATTGCATATGTGTGTGGGTGTTTCTTATGTGAATGATCTTGCTTATGAATGTGTCTATGCTTCCAGTGTATTGCTTTTTCTAGAATGAAAGAAAACACTATTCCAAAAAGAATATATACTGCAGTTTTTGTATTGTCAAACTCTGTGAACGCTTCAGGCAATATGTGTACGAATATGTCTCCTAAAAAAACACCTATTGCAAAGCTTATTAAGTATGTTATTGTATTTTTTAATTTTGAATCTTTTAGAAACAATAACAATACTCCTATGAGCGAAATAATGCTGACTATTACTGTGCTTAATATTCCATACAATATTATTGTATTCATAATGTGTAGAATAATAACTTATTTAAATACCTTATTGATTTTTATTATCAATAAGGGGTTTTTTAAAAATGAAATCAAGAAAAACTAAGCAAAAAGAATTATTAGAAAAGGAACTTATTAGTATAAAAGATTTTTTTAATGCAGAAGAACTATATAAAAAGGTTAAAGAAAAAGGAATAGGTATAGCAACAATATATCGTTTTCTAAATATGAAAGTAAAAAACAGAGAATTACATAAATATTTTTGTGAAGGAAGAACAATATATTCCATGAGTTTAAATAATCACTGTCATTATACCTGTCAATTATGTGGAAGAAAAGAGCACATTATCATACGGGACATTACTCCTATAAAAAAGAACATAAACGGTACAATATGTCATTTTCAAATAGACGTTACAGGAATATGTGGTGTTTGTTTGAAAAAGAAAAAAACACCTGAAAAAGCACCTGAAAAAACACCTTAACAGGCATTTATTTCACTGATCATTCATCCAAAATCTATATAAACGTTACTTAATTTCATCAATCATGCTATCCCTTTCACAATCATTATCATATTATAAGAGAAAAGATATTCAAGAATTATTGTTAAAATATTCTAAAGAAAAAGAAATTGCAGTCAGGTATAATAATTTCTTTGGAAAAAGACCTGACACATTAACTTATCCAAACGATATCCTAGAATGTGCGAAAAAAGGCGCGACATCCTTTCATTGCTCAGAAGAATTATGGACTAATCCATTACAACTCAACCCTAATATGAGAAAAAATGAGATGGACGAATTGAGAAAGGGATGGGATTTAATTTTAGACATAGATTGTCCTTATTGGAAATTTAGTAAATTAGCCACCTATGTTTTTATAAAAGCACTGAAAGAACACGGAATAGAATCTGTAACTGTAAAATTTTCTGGTTCCAAGGGTTTTCACATAGCAGTTCCATTTGAAGCATTTCCTGAAAAAAAATATTACATCAACGGAAATTACTATTATGTGAAAGATTTGTTTCCTGAAGCACCTAGAAGAATAGCCGAATATCTCGTCAATTATGTTAATAAACATCTTATAAAAATAAGCGATGACACAATATTCTTTGGAAAAATAAGTATACCTATATCAAAATTACTATCGGAGACCAAAACAAGCAAGGATGAAGCAATATTATTGAAATGCAATAATTGCGATAATATAGTGAATAAATCACAAGAGGAAAAATTTCAATATATATGTTCTAATTGTGAGACTGTTATAGAAGACAGAGATGTTTCGTTCATGTTATGTCCAAAATGTAAAAAAATAATGAAAAAATATCCTTTGAACAGACAATTATGTTCATGCGGTTCTAATTCTGTAAGAAGCGAATTTGATTTATCTAAAATAGTTGCAGTAGACACGGTTTTAATAAGTTCAAGACACCTCTACAGAATGCCTTATTCACTTCATGAAAAAACAGGATTGGTATCTGTGCCTTTTGATATCAAGCGAATATTAAAGTTTGAAAAAAACGAGGCAATTCCTTCCAAAGTAAAACCTTATCCATTTTTAGAGAGAGAATTATGCAAGAAAGGTGAAGCAGATATTCTGTTCCAAAAAGCATTTGATTTTAGCAGTGAAAAAAACATTCAATCAGTTAAAAAAGCAGAGAATAAGCCTTTATTTTTTGACGACAAATCACAAGCAATATCTGAAGAACATTTTCCTCCTTGCATTAAGAAAATATCTCTCGGATTAGAGGATGGGAAGAAAAGGGCCTTGCTTGTTCTCATAAATTTTCTTTATTCTTGCAATTGGACTTATGAAATGATTGAAGAATATATTATGAAATGGAATGAGAGAAATAAACCTGACAAGTTGAGAGAAACTTACATCAAAGGACAATTAAGATATCATAAGATGCAGAAGGAAAAGATGCTTCCTCCAAATTGTAATAATAAAGGTTACATGATAGATACTCAATTTTGTAACCCTGATGAATTCTGTAAGAAAATAAAGAACCCCGTTCAGTATTCAAAAAAGAAAGTGTGGTTATTAAATCAAAATAGTGGAAAGAAAAAAAGAGTTAAAAATAAAGAAGTAAAAAAAACCTAATGAAGAAAAACTCTTATTCACAGTTTGACTTTCATAAAATCATATGCAACTTCTACATTTTCGTAAACATCTTTTGCATCTTCGAGAACTTCTCTAGATGTTTTATATCTTTGAGAAATATGTGTTAATATTAGTTTTTTTTGCATTCGAATTAGCTGCAAGTAATGCTGCTTGTTTTGCTGTTAAGTGTTTATTGTTTTCTGCTTTTTCTTCTATAGCTGAGGCGTATGATGCCTCGCATATCAATAAGTCAGCATCTTCTGCTATTAATGATGCGCCCCTGCATAATCCTGTGTCTAGGACTATTCCTATTTTTTTACCTTTTTTTATTGTAGATACCATTTCTGGAGTGATTTTTTTGCCATTTATTTCAACATCTACACCTTTTTGTATTTTTCCAATTAAAGGACCTTCTGTTAATCCTAGTTCCATGGCTTTTCTCATATCTATTTTTCGTGTATCCTTTTCAACAAAACGGTATCCGATACAAGGTATTCCGTGATCTAACGCGGTTGTTTCAATGTAAAAATCTTCTTTATCAATAATTTTAAGTAGTTCTCCTTTTTTAGGATTTAATTCATGTATTTCCATTATTAGTTTATTTTCAAATATGCATGTTTGTAGTAAATGTTCCATTCTTTTCTCTGTTTCTTTTGGACCGAAAATTATTATTTTCTTTTTTTCTTCATTCTGTGTGTTTTGGTTTCCAAGTGTTTGTATTAAACCTATTAGTCCAGAAACATGATCTCCATGCCAATGTGATAGGAATATATGTGTAACCTTGTTTCTGTTTATTCCTGCAATATTCATCTGCCTTTGTGTCCCTTCCCCACAATCAAATAATAATCCATAGGTCTTATAACTAAGAAATATGCCTGTCACGTTTCTCTCTTTTGTCGGAACCATGCATGATGTTCCTAAAAATGTTAGTTCCATAATAATAAAGAAGCGTCCTTTATTTATAAAATTTTACTATAAGAAATAATCTTTGAAAGTATTTAAGTTTTTTATATGTTTTTATATAATGTTTTTATAATATTTTTATATGTTTTATGTCTTTTCATATTAAAAAAAGATATGCTAAAACAAATATTATTGCAGAAACTACGTTTATAAAAAATCCTTTTTTTATTTTTTCTCTATCTTTTTTCTCAAGAACAAACATTATTAATGATATTGATAAGAATCCTGCGATATGTGCAATATGTCCTATTCCATCGTTTGAAGAATAAAGAATGCCTGTTATATCTGTATAAAGCATAATCCATCCTATTATCATAATGGGCAAGGGTATTATTAATTCAAATGTAATATAAAACGGTTTCAATAGTATTGCTGTCGCTATCAATCCCATTATTGCGCCTGATGCGCCTAAACCTGGAATGTTGTTTTTCATGTTAAATATTGAGAAAAATATCCCAGAAAGTATTAATGATAAAAAATAAATCGCCAAAGTTTTTTTATATCCTAATTCTCTTTCAACAACTCTTCCAAATATAAAAAGTGCAACCATATTATTTATTAGATGTAATATATTTGCGTGCATAAATCCTGCGGTTATTATAGTATATACTCTATTAGAGAATAAGTCCGAAGGATATTGTAAGAAAAGTGATTTTTGAAATAAGAATGCTGTAAAGTATATTATTATATTTATTGTTATTAATGAAATGGTTAGTTTTGCTTCTGTTATGAATTCAAAAAGTAACAATATTGGTTGGAATAATTCTTTCGAACTTTTTTTTCCAAAGAGGAATAAAATAAATATTAGTGGTGTGAGCATTATTTTTATTAATATTTTCCAAAGAAAGTTTGCTTCTGAAGTGATTTTTCGCATATTTTTTTCCTGCGCATTTATATTTATAAATTTATTTTATAATAAATCTCTATTAACAACTTTTAACAATTAAAGTATTTGCAAAGATTTAAAAATAAAAACAAATTATTTTTATTTATGGTTGAACAATTTATTGATGCAGATTTAACTAACTTAAAAGTAAAAGATATTATAATAGATAGTAGGCCAAGGAAGGAGAAGATTAAAGCAGTGTTTGCAAATGAGAGGGTTATTGTAGAATCTTCTGATGAGGCAAGAGAATTATATAATCAATCCCGTTATGGTACTGTTTTAGATTCTGGAAAAATACAATTATCATTATTAGAGGCGTTATACTTATTAGAAAAGAACAAACTAGAATTGACCGATTCAAGAAATAAATCTTTACATTTTGAAGCATTGCTAAAGAAAGCAACTAAAATTGAGCCTAATTTCTGGATACGATATTGTGTATTTAAAGACATGAGAAACAGGGGATATATAATAAAAACAGCCTTAAAATTTGGTGCTGACTTTAGGGTTTATGATAGGGGTGTTAAGCCAGGCGAGGATCATGCTAGATGGATAATCTACCCCGTTCATGAAGGTTCAACGTTGACATGGTATGAGTTTGCGGCAAAAAATAGAGTTGCACATTCTACAAAGAAAAGATTAATGATGGGTATAGTTGATGACGAAGGAGATGTCACTTATTATGAGATAAAATGGCTGAAACCTTAGAAATAAGTGATAACTGTTAAGTAATAACAAACTTTATAAATAAGTTCGTTTTTCAATTAGTATGGATATATTAAATATGTTTGACGATTCCTATATAGAAAGAATAGAAATGAATGCTGTTAAAAAAGTTATAGATAGCTATATTAATAAAAAAATAACCAAGTTAGAAAAAAAATCAAATTTAGATGATGAAACAAATAAATATTATTCAATGCTGGAAGAAATTGTCAAAGACGGCAGATATGTTAATAAAAATGTAAACATGTATATTTCTGTTTTTAACATAACTTCTGAATTTCCAGAATTTATGAAACCATGGATAAAAAAAGAGTATGAAAAATATTTAGCATTAGATGTAACAAACGAAATTTTAAGAATCGGTATTAATAATAGATACTCAAAAGCAATTAAGGAATTATTGAAAGACACGCCATTAGAAAATCTTTTCTCTAAAATGATTTTATTAGTCGGTCTTGAAAAAATAATGATAGACTATGAATTTTTTGAAAAAGCGAAGTATCTTGTTTCATTCTTAGAACCTAATAAAAACGCGGTTTATGAAATCGATTCTTGGAAAAAGCAATTTGAAAAAATATATTCTGAAAAATATTCAAAAATAAACGTTTGATTAACTATATTATGTTATAGATTATAGAACAACATCCACATATATTAAAAGTAAAAGATTATTAAATGATATAATTAAAATTCTGAAGCGAGTATGTGTTTTTTTCTAAGAATTTTTATTTTGTCTAACAATTTATTTTTCATAAATAGCGGATTTTTTCCTCTTTTCTGTTTTTTTAATTACATTTTTATTAAATACTTACATTGTAAGTATATATTATATTTAATTTCTTACTTACATTGTAAGTAAATTTTTTTGCTTTTTTATAAACTTATGATTTTAATCAATTTTCTAAATCATTAATTTTTTATTTATATTGTCTTATTAACATACTCTAATAATTTATAATAAGCAATGCTTTTCAACAAATTATTTAAATGATTTCAATTACGTAATATTATGCTAAAAAACATACCTAAAGAAAAAATATTGGAAGTCATTAAGCAAGGCCCAACCATACCTAGCAAAATAGTAAAGATTGTTGGTGGAGACACCATGCTTATCGGTGCGATATTATCTACTATGATAAGCACTGGCGAGATAAGATATTCTTCATTAAAAATAGGAGGGAGCCCTTTATATTACGTTCCTGAACATCAAGAAAGGCTTGAAGAATTTATGAATTATCTTAATGAAAAAGATAAGAAAACAGCGCTTTTACTAAAAGAAAAAAAAGTCCTAAAGGATTCTGATCAAGACCCATTAACAAGAGTTTCTCTAAGGACAATAAAAGATTTTGCAAAACCCTTTCTTATAGACGAAGTATTGTTTTATAGATACTTTCTAGTTAGCGAAGAAGATGCCGAAATAATCGCTAGAGAAATCCAAAATAAAGTCAAAGAATTGCAGAAGGAATTAAACGTTGAAGAAAAAACACCGCAATCAATACTACAAGAAGAAAAACAAACAGACACACAAATAATTAAAGACATTACTGATAAGAAATCTTCTGTTGATAAACTCGTAAATGAAGAACAGAAAGAAATTAAAAAGAGTATTTCTGAAGAAGAAAAGAATTCTGAAGAAAAAAGCAAATTAAAAAAGGAAAAAGAAGATTTTTTAAGTATTGTAACAAAAGAGATACATGCAAAAGGGTTAGATATAATAAGCAAAGAAAAAGTTAAGAAAACAGAGTATGTTTTTGTTCTAAAAAACCATGATTCTAACGAATACTTTTATTGTGTTGCAAAAAGAAAAAAAACAATAAATGAAGGGGACTTAAGCACAGCATTAATTTATTCTCAACAAAAAAACATGCCTTGTATTTTTATTGCTGACGGCAATCTAACAAAGAAAACAGAGTCCATGTTACAGAAGGAGTTTAAAAACCTAACGCTAATTAGACTTAAAAGAGATTAAATTAAATATTGAATTAAACTGATTATTAAACTGAAATAGGTTTTTTAATATGGGTACCAAAATAACTGATCTTTTGGAGAGCAAGGAAATATCTATAGACGAACTCAGAAATAAAATAATTGTTGTAGATGCGTTTAATCAATTATATATGTTCTTGGCATCTATAAGACAGCCTGACGGAGAATTATTGAAGGATAGTCAAGGAAATATCACAAGTCATCTTAACGGCATATTTTATAGATTTACTAAGCTAATGCAGTATAATATAAAATTCATATTTGTTTTTGATGGCAAGCCTCCGGAGTTAAAACTAAGAGAACGTCAACGTAGAACAGAGTTAAAGCTTGAAGCAGAGAAAAAATATGAGGAAGCAAAAGAAAGAGAGGATATAGATGGAATGAAAAAATATGCTGCAAGAACTTCAAAATTGACAAAAGAGATGATTGCCGATGCAAAGGAATTAATAAGTGCTTTAGGCATGTGTATTGTTCAAGCACCTTCAGAAGGAGAGGCACAGGCTGCCCTGATAGTTAAGAGGAAACAGGCTTATGCATCTTTGAGTCAAGATGCTGATTCTCTTATTTTTGGTTGTCCATTAGTTGTTAAAAATTTGACTTTGACAGGTAGAAGAAAACAAGCGGGAAAATTAAATTATGATTCAATAACTCCTGAATTGATAAGTTTGGATCATACGTTAAAGAATCTTAGCATAACCCTAGATCAGTTGATAGTTATAGCAATGCTTACTGGAACAGATTATAATATTGGAGGAATTAAAGGCATAGGTCATAAGACTGCGTTGAAATTAGTGAAGGAGTATGGTGATGGAATGGATAATTTTGAAAAATTATTTAGAGCAGTGAAATGGGATTCTTTTTTTGAATATGATTGGAAAGAAGTTTTTAACATAATAAAGAACACAGAAACGACAGACGATTATAGAGTTGTTTTTAACGAAGTTGACGATGAGAAAGTTATAGATGTGTTATGTAAAAAGCATGATTTTTCTGAAGAACGTGTTAAGAAGATACTTGAAACTCTTCATAAGCATCCAAAATCTCAGAAGGGACTTGCAGAGTTCTTTTAAAATAATTATTGGTTATTTTAAAATACTTATTTAGTTTATTTCATTATCTTTTAATACAAATCAATATTTTTTTGATGATATTTTATTATTTTATTTTAAATTTATAAATTGTAGAATGCTCCTAATATGATGCTATCATTAAAGGTTCCTTTAAAGGAAGCTGAAAAGTGGAAGAAATATCTTGTTGAAACGAAAAATTTCAATAATAAATATAGATTTAAAAAGGATGATAGCTTTATTTATTTTCCTATTCTAAGAAGATTCGAAGTATTGCGCGGGGATATTTCATTTGTGGATATGTCTTTTGAAGAATCAAAAAATTCTGGCGATTTAAAAACCAATCTTATTAATTTTTTATCGAAAGAAGAATTATCTATTCTAAAAGCGTCTCATGACATAATAGGTACAATTGCTATATTAGAAATACCTAAAGAATTAGAACATAAAGAAAAATTTATTGCAGAAACTCTTTTAAGAATAAATAAAAACATAAAAACCGTTCTTAAGAAGGCAGACGCTCATGAAGGCGTTTTTAGAACTCAAAAAATGAAATATTTAGCAGGAATAAATACTACTGAAACATTATATAAGGAAAACAATGTTTCTTTGTTAGTTGATGTTGAAAAAGTTTATTTTTCAATAAGACTAAGTAATGAGAGAAAAAGAATAGCTGGCTTGGTTAAGCCTGGTGAAGATATTCTGGTTATGTTTTCTGGTGCAGCACCTTATCCTGTTGTTTTGTCGAAAAACACTCCTGCAAAACATATTTTAGGCATAGAGATAAATCCTGATGGACACAAATATGGTTTAGAAAATATTAAGATAAATAAGTGTAAAAATGTTGAATTAATATGCGGAGATGTTCATGTTATAGTTCCAGAGCTTAATAATAAGAACATAAGATATGATAGAATAATTATGCCTCTTCCTAAGACTGCTGATGAATTCTTAGATGATGCTTTAATGCTAAGTAAAAAAAGTACGGTAATACATTTTTATGATTTTTTAGAGGAGTCTAATTTTGATGAGGCAAAGATTAAGATAAGTGAAGCTTGTAAAAGAAACAACAGGGATTATAGAATTATTAATATTGTAAAATGCGGTCAACACGCGCCTCGTGTTTTTAGGATTTGTGTCGATTTTGAAATTATTAATTAATTTTTCGTATACTTATTTTTTCTTGATATTTTAAATATTTATCATGAAATGTTGATGACCAGAAGGTTATTGCACCGAAAGGCAATGTTGTTGCCCCATGATATCCTCTAACATATTTGTTTTTTAATTCTGAATATATTCCCTGTGATAAGCTTAAAAGACATAATCCAAAAAGTACTTGTTCATAAGTGGGTGTTATGTTTATATTTTTATTAATTAAAGAATTTATTGTTTCTGAAAAACCTTTTGTTACTGTATATAATTGTGGATATAATTGTCCTGCGGTTATTATATGCATCGGTATCTCTAATATGAAACTTGCTCTTGTAAGGTGTCTCTCTTTTATTCCTGATTTTTGTGATATCCATGTGATATGTCTTTCTGATAGGCTTCTCCCGATTGTAATCGCATAACCAATAGTCAATATGTGTTTTAAATATTTATTTTGTATAGGCACAGGTGTTGCTTTTGCCAATGTTTCTGCTAACCTATCGGGGTATTGTTTGTTCTTTAATTCGTTATAAAGTATTTTTGTGTATGCTCTCTTGTTTGTTTTTACGGCAGGATTAAAATAATATTTGTAAATGCCTTTTATGTCATTAAAAATTTTATCTATAGTATAAGGTTTTTCTTTATTAGGGATATTGAGAATGTTCTCAGGATAGCACATTGTTTCTATCTTTTGTTCTAGAAGAGAAAGATTGTTTTTTTCTATTATTTGATCCGATAATGTCTCTCTAATACTTTTTTTTAGGATGGATTTCTTTAATATGTTCATTTAAATCACTTATTGTTAAATTTTATTATTGCTATATTTTTTTGTACTTTAGCTTATTTAAAAAATTTTCGATTATAACTACTTTTTAGAAGTAAAAATTTTTACTTTTTTTTAATCGTTAATGAATTATGTGCGCTCGGCAGTTACTTCCGTTAATCATTCCGATTAAATCGGTCATCGGGTGTTCACAACCTCATCGCGCACCATTAAAATAAAGAACCTTTATTTATAAAATTGATTATAATACGGCTTATAACGAAATAAAGATAGAACCTACCACTTTATAGGAATAGAAGATTTTATTTGATACATAATTATATTTTGAAGAATATATCTTAACCAAACATTTCTATATAGTCCTTACTGTATTTATCCTCCTCTTTTTTAATTTTGCTTATTGCATTAATAAAGTCTTCTTCTTTTACAATATCTCTATTTTCTCTTATTGCAAAATATCCTGCTTCTGTAACTACTGCTTTTATCTCTGCACCAGAAATATTTTTTGATAATTCATATATTTTAGGCATATTTATCTTCTTATCAACAGGCATGTTTTTCATATGGATTTTATATATTTGTTTTATTCCTTCTACATCCGGATTTGGAACTTCTATAAGCCTATCAAGCCTTCCTGGTCTAAGAATTGCTGGGTCGAGTATATCTTTTCTATTAGTGCAACCTATTATTTTTACATTATCCAAAGGCTTAAACCCGTCAAGTTCTGCAAGAAGTTGCATAAAAGTTCTTTGAACCTCTCTTTCTCCTGAAGTTCCTAACTCTATTCTTTTAGCACATAATGCATCAAGCTCATCTATGAAAACTATTGATGGCGCTTTTGATTTTGCAAGCAAAAATATCTCTTTTATTAATTTCGCACCATCGCCAATAAACTTTTGTACTAATTCTGAACCAACAATCTCTATAAAAGTGGCGTTTGTTGAACTGGCTATTGCTTTAGCAAGCAAAGTCTTTCCAGTACCTGGAGGACCATAAAGAAGTATCCCTTTTGGAGGTTGTATTCCTATTTTTTTAAACAATTTAGGATTTGTAAGAGGAAGTTCGATGACTTCTTTTATTTCTTCTATTTGATTTTTTAGACCACCAACCTCGCTCCAATCAACTTTCGGTTTTTCTATTATTACAAATCTTTCCACATCAAAATTTTTTGAAGTATTTATTTTATCTACTATATTCAAATTTTTTTGTTCTACTAAAACCGAATCTCCAGGTTCTATTTTAAGGTTTTTAGACACCTTTACATAAAATTTGTTTCCATTAGGTATTTTTATTAATGCATGTTCTTCACTTATTACTTCTGAAACTTCTGCAACCATAAGACTCGGCGCCTTAAATCTTTCAAGTTCCTCTCTCAAAGAATTAATAGCTTCCCTTAGTATTCTATTCTCGTCCTCAAGTGCACTGTTTATTTGTTGAGTATAACTAAAACTTATTGTTTCTTTTTCAGAATCTTTTTCTTTTAAACCAGAATTGTTGTTCATTTTTAGAAAGAAATAATATTATATTTATAAATTTTTATTTATAATGTAGATTAACTTTATCTTAATATGTGTTCCTCATAATTTTTAATTGATTTTCTAAGATTCTCGTATGTTTCGTTTAATTCTTCCATCATTCTTTTCAATAACTCTTTATCAGGTTTTTTTATTATTGTATATATTATTGCCTTGTATTTTGCAAAATTTTCTATTATCTTAAGAAAATATCCTCTTTGTTCTGTATCTGTTATTTTAGGGAAGTAATTTTTACAAGCAGTTTCTATTTTTAAAAGAGTAGGTTCTTGTTTTTCCTTAATATATTGTATGGCTTTTTCAGGATCATTCATATTATAATATAATATGTTTTCATGCTCTGTTTCTATTATACTCTTCATTGTTTTAATAAGCAGCATTATTTGTTCTTCAATTTTTTTATTAGTTTCTTTTTTCATTCTTTACCTACAATGTCTGCAGTACATGCACCTATTATTGCCGCAATAAGTACAACAGATGTCATTTTATAACTTTCTATAAAATCATGACCGAACTTCGGATAAAATAAATATAAAACCATTATGGACATTATAATCGAAATAATATATAAAGCCAATAATCTTAGAGGAATAAATGCTAATATTTTAGGATCTTTTATTTTTCTAAAACCTGTAGCATATAAGAATAAAACTCCTACAAAGAATGCAAGTATGAATAGAAATGTTGCTCTGGAAATGTCTATGTTCTCAGATATTTTTATTCCATAAAAAAAAGTATAATGCACAACTAGTCCAATGAATGCGCCTACAAATCCTTTAATTATGTCTTTTCTTCCAAATTTTTTTAAAGGATGATCTCCTGTTTCTTTTTTTATTTCCTCTTCTAATCTTTTCAACTCAAGTATTTCTTGTTCTTCTATTTTTTTGGTTGAATCTATATCTTTATTAATAGCGGATATTTGTTCTAATTCTTGTTCTTTCTCTTTGCTTATTTTTTTTTCTTCTTCATATACAAAATTCTCTTGTTTTTCTATATTAATATTTTCTTTTAATATCTTGTTTTGTAGTTGGATTATAGTATCGAGTTTAGAATTAATACTTGCTATTGTTGTGTTTTTTTTTGTTTTTTTATTACTTTTTTTCATTTTGTTTATTTTATTTTACTGTCCTTTTTTAGGTGGTTAAATAATCTTTTCTAGATAGATAAATTCTATCTAATGTATAATATTTAAATATTTTCCTTAAATACTGCTTTTTCAATGTTATATGTTCCAGTAAGTGGTGCATCCATAAAGCCTTGGATTGCAGCATCGGCCAGTCTTCCATCTTCTAGCCAATAAAAAAGCCAATCATTAACATATTCCGGAGTTTGTTGAATTAATCCTGCACCTATATGTTCAAGCCACTCTTTATTACTAACTTCATGCGCGCCTATGGGCGGAGCGATTATTATAGGGATTCCTAAAGCACTGTAAAAGGACATTTCACTTGGTTTAGTCCATAATATATCTGTCTTTCTTAGTGCGTCATTGAATTTTTCAAAATATCCTTTTTTATCAATAGAAAATATTATTTCAACCATTTGATTATTAAATTCTGCTAGTCTCTTTTCAAAATATACTTTTAAATCAATTTTTGTTCCTACAGAGATTATTAATTTTATATCATTATTCTTTATCCTGTCATGCAAAGAGTTTATTATTTTATCTGCAATTTCTGTTTGCGCACCTGCACCCCCAATAGTGAACATTAAGGTTAATCTATGGGTTTTGTATCTTTCTATTTTTTTAATATTAAAATCTTTTTCTATATGTTTTTTAATTAGGGGGGCGTATTTTTGAAAAAAAATCTTTTTAGGATCCAAATTTACAAGCCTTGATAATATGTCTTTTTTAACTATTTCCTTATTATTTCCTATATTTTCTTTTGGTAATGGAAAACCTGTTTCTATTATCTTTCTTGGTGAAACCCCGTATTGTAATAATCTATGAGTTACGTGTCTACATGGACTAAAGTATGTTATTGTTGAATCTTTAGGATTATCAGGAACCCATATTCTATGTATATCTGTATCTGTTACTACACAATAAACTTCTTTTTTATAATAATTAAAAGCCATTGCTGGTATAAAGTGTGTTGTTATTACAGGAATGTCTTTTTTTGAAGTATAATCAACTATGCTTTTACAGAATCCTTTCTTTATTAGTGCTTTTAATCTAAGAACGCTAAAATTTGGTTTACTTAAATCTCTGAAAGGAAAAAAGGGACTTATCTTTTGTAAATTATCATAAATTTTAAATGCTATCTTTCCAATGAACGTAATATCTTTCAATCTTGATATGAATTCATAAAATTCTCTTGCCTGTTCCCATAATCGATGATCTCTCATTGATACACTCTTATCGCTATTGGCTGTTATTATTCGTTCATAAGCTATATCTTTCAAAGGATATGCTGCTCTTTGATGTCCATATCCCATATCTACGGATATTATCCAGGCTTCTTTTTGTTTTTTCATCTTTTTAGACTATTTATTATTATTTATCTTTGACTTTTTTATATTGCTTTATTGATTATTTTTATTATATCTTTTATGCGGTTATTTTTGTATTACCTGAAATATATGGCTTTCTCCGGGTTCTAAAATTATGTTTAAGATTTTTCCTTCCCTTATGTATTGTTTGTTGTTGAGCAAATCTTTTATCAAATATTTTTTTGAGAAATCAATAAGAGAATTTTCATCTAAGTATATTTGTGTGTTGCATTTATTATGGATGTCCATATTTACGCATATAAGCATTATTTCCTTTTTTTCTTTTTTGTGACTTTTACTATTATACACTCTTAAGAAACTGAAAAGTTGTGATTGACTATTTATTCCTTGACTTGTTGGCACATATATGTATTTTCCTTTTTGTAAAGCGATATGCTTATTTCTTATGCTATTAACTTTTGTTATATGTCTTTTTAAATCTTTATCTGATTCCCAATCTATTTTGCTGTATGAGAAAAGATTTATTGGATGCCATTCTAATTTTTCAAAACCATTAAATATCATCGGTATTCCAGGAATGGTTGCAGTTATTACCCATCTGCTTTTGTTCGCTCTTTCAGAAAGTATTTGGTCATGACTTAATTGTCCTAAAAGTTTTTTAGTATTTCTTATGAAATCATGGCATTCTGGAAAGATGAAGAATCGAGCATTTTCTGGGAAGAATTTTCCAGAAATATTGTACATGTAATCAAGGTATCCTTTTAATGTTTCTACAGTGTATAATTTGTTAGAGAAATCACCATATACTGCAGTAAATCCTGCTTCAAATAATTCTGGTATGTCATCAACATATGATTCTGCAATAAAAACAACATCTCCTGTTAGCGAACCATTTTTTGGATGTTCTTTTTTTGCAAAATCTCTTGCTTCAATGATACATTCTCTCCAAAAATCAAGCGGTATTCTATATGCGACGTCGCATCTGAATCCATCTATACCTGCATGTTTTATCCAATACTTTGGTATTGCTTTAAAGTACGTATACATTTCTTTTATTGTTGGGTTTTTTGGTGGAGAATTTTTTCCTTCCGGTATCCTATAATTCCAATTTAATTGTGCCGCGTCCTCCCACCAATATCCATGATCATAAGGACACATTGTGAATCTCGCATCTCCCCATGGTTTTCCTTTTTTTAAGTCCTCAGGATAAAGATATGGTGCTTCAAGACTTTTTATGTCCTCTTTATATAGAAACCATTCTGGATGTAATCTCTGTAGTACAAAGTCGTGACTTGTGTGATTAAAAACTAAATCCATATATACCTTTATTCCTCTTTTATGAGCTTCTTTTATCATTTCTTTAAATTCTTTTATAGGATCAGAGAGAGATGCATAAGGCCCTTGGGTGTGATCTTTATCTATTGATAATTCTGGATCTATTGCTTTGTAATCTCTTATACTATAAGGACATCCTGGTTGCATGTATGACGGGAATAAATCATGAGGATTATAATTTCTATAAAGTTCCCCTATTGGATGTATTGGATTAAGGTAAAGGATTTTTATTCCCATGTTCTTTAATTGATCAAGTCTATGTTTAAGATCGTCGAAAGCTCCTGATTGTCCTAATTTTGGTCTTCCGCTTTTGTCTATTTCTTTTTGTCCAAAAAATCTTATAAACGCGTTATAAACAATGCTTTCATCTATGTATGAAGGATCAACATGTATTTCTGCAAAATCTTTTTCTTCAGGGCTAGTGAGCCAATGCCAATATTCATGCTGATCGTGTCTCCATCTGAATGTTGCCTTATATATCCCGCTATGTTTTAATTCAAACTCTAACTGATAAATTCCATTTTTCAATATCATATCATATCCATGATATCTGCCTTTTATGTTTGTCCATACTTCAACAATTATTTTTTCTGAGAGAATTTCTTCAGATAACTTGCATTGAAACAAAATCGTTTCACCAGTAACTTTTTTTATGACTTCTTTTTTAGGATAGGTCCATAAGAAAGTTGGTTTTTCAAGAAGTTTTGTTTCCATGACTCACCTCATAAATATGTTCTTTTATATAATCGATGTATGTTATTTTTATTTGTGTTTTATATTTATAAAATTTCGCTTTTCACATTGTTAGATTGTGTTGTTAATACTCTTTATAATTATCATGCTAAAATCAGACTTTAAACAAAAAATTGATTTAAAAAGTATAATAATTGATTTAAAGAATATAACAATTCAAAGGAAGTAATAATTAAGATTACTTTGTTTAGTTGAGAATGCATATGATGTGTAATTAATGATTTTAAAACATACTGGACAGGTTTGGCAAAATTATTTAAATAAAAAAACATTTTTTGTATAATGATTAATGTAACTCAGCTTTCTGAATATATTTATTGTCCGAGAAAACTTTTCATAAGCGGCGTTTTACAATTAAAAGAACCTTCAAAAGAGAGTCTTGTTAAAGGAAGCATATGGCATAAAACATATGACTTAATAAATAAGGGAGAGAAAAATATTGTTATTTCTGTAAAATCAGACAATTATGAAGAGATATTTGATTTGTATAAGAGGACTTTTGCAAAATATTTGAGAGAAGCAATAATTTCTCAAAAATCAGCTTTGAAAAAATTAGAAATATCGATGATTTCAGTATTTAAAGAATATTGGCCCAATTTTGAGGAGGAAGCAATCTTAAGAGCATCAAATATTTATTCTTTTATTAAAAAGAGCAACTTATTAGGGGAAGAATTATGGGAGAAGTTAACTCCTAAAATACTTTCGGAACAATATTTTAAGTCTGAAAATCTTGGAATCTCAGGAATAATAGATATTATAGAGGTGCATGAAACTTTTTCACATGAAGGACTAGAAAAATTATATGTTCCTATAGAATTAAAAACAGGCAGCATACCTTCAAAAGGTATATGGGATACTCATAGAATACAATTGGGTGCATATTTGTTGCTACTAGAAGAATCGGGTAAGAAAACAGGGGAAGGATTAATCAAATATGTTTCATGCAAGGAAAATAGAAAAGTAGTAGAAAATAGGGTATTAGTAATGGATGCTTTTTTAAAGCAAGAAATAAAGAAAACAATATTTAATGTTAGAGAGATTTTATCTTCAAAAGAACCCCCTGAAAAGACAAGTAATAAGAATAAGTGTTCAAAGTGTTCTTTCAGGGAAATATGCTATAATGATCAGTCTATGAAAAAATTATTAGAAGAAGCATTAGAAAAAAGAAGATCTTGATTTTTTTTATGTGGATTTTTTATTATTGAATGTGCTTAATGTAGGGAGATTATTGTTTAACAGAAAAATTTAAATAGAAAAATTTATATATAGTGGCTGTTTATTTTTATTTATATATTATATTTTGTTATTAAGGGTGATTTTTATGCCAGAAATGAAAGCTGATCCAAAAAGTATGGAAGAGAAAAAATTTTCAAAACAATTAATAGGTAAAACAGTTATTTCGAAGTCAGGAAAGAGATTTGGTGAGGTTGGTGATATTATCTTCGAAACTAAATCTGGAGAATTAATACATTTAATATTAGTAAATCCCACATCTTATATCGAAAAGTTGGAGTTGGAAAAAACAAAAGATGGTTCGATATTAGTTCCGTTCTCAGCAGTAATTGCTGTAGGGGATTTTGTAGTTCTTGCAGAGGAGGATATAATTTAAAGCGAAATATATGTTTTATCTGAAATATACGCAGTGAATATATATGAAAATTTTTCGATTTATTTTTATAAAATAATTTAAAATATGCTTTTTCTATTATTATTTGATGAATACGAAAATAGGAATAAGAAATAAGAAAATAAGAATATTGTATTTTCTATCAATAATTTTAATAGTAATATTTTTATCTTTTTTTATAGTATCTTACTATACTTTCAATAATACGCCTTATTCTTTATCAGAAACATTTACCGTAGCAAATTGGAACTTACAAATTTTCGGAGACAAAAAGGCAAATAACAGCGAAATTCTTCAATATTATGCCAACGTAATAAAAAATTTTGATATAGTTTTCCTACAGGAAATACGGGACAAAGATGGAAGTGCCTTTCAAGAGTTATGCAAAAAATTAGATGCTTATAAGTGTATAGTATCATCAAGAGCAGGCAGGAGTTCTTCAAAAGAGCAGTACGGTGTTGTTTATTTGAAAGACTTAAATGTTTCCTTTTTTGATTATAATCCTGACATTTTTGACAGGTGGGAACGTCCTCCTATTAAAATAAGTGTCTTCTTTAATAAAACTAATTATACAATAAGTTTTTATAATATTCATACAAAACCTTCGAATGTGTCTATAGAATTATTTTATTTAGAAAAATTAATCGATAATACGGCAGATGTTAATTCTGAAAATATTGTCGTATTAGGAGATTTAAATGCTGATTGTTATTATTATAATGCTTCACAAAAAAATGCTTTTTTACTAGGATGGTATTGGCTTATTGGTGATTCGGATGACACTACTTCAACGAAAAGCGATTGCGCTTATGATAGAATAATTATGAATAATGACTCATATATGGAGTATATATCGCACGGTATTGAACATACATTATATTCAGACCATTACTTGATTTGGGCTAGATTGCTTAATAAAGAAAGAAGAGATAAAAAGTTTAATGATTACGTACGACATTTACAACAATTAATTTATAAATAAAGACGCTCTTTTATTTTAAATATTAAATAGTTTAAGAATAACTTTTATTTTTTGTATATTTATATTATAAAAGATAATAAATTATCTACAAAAACAGTATAAAGTGTATAAAAAGTATAAACAGTGAGCGTATGAATAAGAAGGCTAAAGGTTCAAATGCGGAAAGAGATTTAATTCATAGATTTTTTTTAAATGATTGGGTTGCGATAAGAAGCGCAGGTTCTGGAAGTATGCAGTATCCTAGTCCTGACATTCTCGCAGGCAACAATCTTAGAAGACTTGCTATTGAGTGTAAAGCAGTAAATGATACAAAGAAGTATTTTACTAAAAAAGAAATCGAAGAATTAGTGTATTTTGCTAAAAAATTTGGTGCAGAACCTTGGGTTGCTGTAAGATTTGATAGGATAGACTGGTTTTTTTTAAACGTAGAGGATCTTGAGTTGAAGGATAAAAGTTTTTTTGTTGATGTTATTATCGCAAAGAGAAAGGGACTTGATTTTAATACTTTAATAGGAAAATAATCAATTGTTTTAATATTTCTTAAATTATAATTTTTAAAACAATAAAATTTTTAAATGTGCTATACGATATGGTATAAAAATCATGATTTAAAAAGAGGTGTTAAAATGGGATTAGATACTGTGATATTAGCAATTATCATTGGTACTTTGGCAGCAATAGTTTATAGTTTGAGGATTCTCGTATTATTAGAGAGAAGAATAGCTAGAATGGATGAAAATATTGAGAAGATGACTCATGTTATTGCAAAGCAAGAGATTCAGATATTGAATGAAGAAAAACGAATAGAAGAGGAAGAACAAAAAATTCTCGGTAAGAGGAAAAAGAAATAGTCCTTTAAATGACTATTATATTTTAATTAATGTTTTACGTATTGTTTTTTAATTATTTTGCTTTTTTATTTTATTGTTTTTAATTATTAATTTCTTTTTAATAACTTTTTCAATAAATTTATATTGTTAATTATTATTTTTTCTAGTATGATACTTCATAAGTCCTTTAAGCACGGATGGTTTTATCATTATAGGGTTCATATTCCAAAGACAGAATCTTTATGTTATAATTTACAATCACTGAAAGAGTATTTGCTTCAGGTAAGGAATAATTGTCCTGATGAATATTTTCAATATGGTCCGAGAAGTTCAAGATTAAAAATGAATCTAGACTTAGATCTGAAATTAATTAAAGGCCATGAAGTATCTGAACTTGCATATTTAGGATTAAAAAATGCTCGTTTTAAGACTGCACATAGCAATGTTCAGATGTTTATGCTTCAAAACGATGATAAAACTATTAGCATAGAGGTTCCAATATGGTTGTTAAGTGATGAGCTTTCAAATTATGAGAATATTTTAATGACTAAAGAACCATTGACTGGACATATCGATGTTCTCCGTATAGAAGATAATAAAATATGGATATGGGATTATAAGCCTAATGCTCGCAGGGAAAAATATGCATCTATTCAGACAAATTTTTATGCTTTAATGTTAAGTAAAAGAACAGGTCTGCCTCTTGATATTTTTAGATGCGGTTATTTCGATGAGAAGGATGCGTTTATATTCCGGCCAAAGATGGTTTCTTCATTACTTAAGGAGTGATCTTTAGAAATGTAGCGATAGATATATTAAATGTAATATTCTTAAGGTTCTGTTTCTTACTATAAAATCGAAACTTATTTAAATTAGCACCCTATTATTGTTATCAATATTGGTTAAAGGTGATTGGTATGTTGAAAATGAAAAAAATGTCTGAAACTTATGATATGCGAGTTTTTACTGATACTGGAGATTATTTCGGAGATGTCGAGGAGGCAATAATTCAGAATACAAAAATCTCTGGTTGGAGAGTTAGGGCCACTAAGAATTCGTTTTTAAATAAAGTTTTGGGTTCAGCAAAGGGAGTTATTATTCCTCATAATCTGGTAAAGAGCATAGGGGATATAATGATTATTAATAGATCAGCAATACCTAATGCTCCAGAAGGAAATGAAGAGTGAGTTTTTGATATTTTTTAGCAATATTTTATTTAATATTTTTTTATATTTCTTTAAAAACTCTGTCTTTTAAAATAAGAACCTTTGCTTGCTTCTTTTACGAAATCCCACGTATCTTTAGAGTCATAACCTTTTATATCTATTATTTTTATTCTATATATGGCCATTCCTTTTTTTGGTATTTGTGTTTCTAAATTGTGCTCATTGCTAATGAACCATTTCATAAAATTTGTAACATTTTTCTCTAAGTCTGTGTGTGATAGTATGTTGTGAATTTCGTTTGATTCAATAACCAAGTTTATGCCTTCAGTAGAATATTTTTTTTCTAAAAGTTTTTTTATATAATATTCCCCTTCTGTGTGTGCATACATTATTATTGAAGTCATTCGTGTATTGTTTATCTTTAAGTAATCTATTAATTTGTTAAATTCTTGTTTTGTCATTATTTCTTTTGATTTTATTTTCTTAAAAATCATTATTCCTGCTTCTTTTTCTGTGTTTATAGCTAGCTCTTTATAGTATTCTTTTTCTATAATTTCGTTCAATTTTTTTTCATCTTTTCTTCTTATGTAAAATTTTGTTGATTCAAAGGTCATATTGTAAGAGAAGTTTCTCAGTTTATAAATGTTTCTACTCTTAAGTAGATATGATTTTAATATGTTGTTTTTTGAATATTATTCTAAATATTTTATTCTTCATCTTCGTCATTATTTTCAAATAATTCAGGTTTCTTTTTTTCTTTTTTAGGTTCTGTAAAAGTACCGTTTGTAGTATCGAACATAGCTTTTAATCCCTGAACGATGCTTGCAGGATCTGCAATCATATTATGTATATAGGGGTTTATGAACCATTTTTCATTTCTATTTAGATTAACAAATAGTATACTTAAATTCTTTATTTTCGAAATCTCAGTCCATTTTTTTATTAAGAAAGAAAAGTTATCTTCTGTGTTTAGACAAACAATAATCCCTTCTTTTTTCAAAATCTCTTCATTCAAATAAGCGATTACATGATAGGTTTGTTCCTTATCAAGATATTTAACAGTTATTACATTTTCTTTTTTATCTATAGATTTTATTTTTTTTAATGTCAAATCTTTATGTTTAATGTATGTTTCAGTCCATTCAATTAATTCTTTCATTTTAAATCATGTATTTTCTTTTGTTTGTTTTATTTATTTTGTTGTTATCTGATTTTGTCTTAAAATGTCGTTGATTTTTGCTTTAAAATTAGTTATTTCTTTAATATTCTTATTTTGTCGTACTTTTTTGTGTAATCATCACCACTATATGGGGCGTTAGGAATGATAATAAATAAATCCCTGCTATAATATATGGATTATATCTTAATGGAAGCATGGTTTTTAAGCTGAATTCTATTGATACTCTTGATATTAATGCGAAATTTATTATTCCACTAGTGAGAAGAGTAACCAATAGTCCTTTCATAAATTGTCTTTCCGTTTTTATAATATCTAAAATGAGTATGCTAAAAAGTACTCCGAAAGTAAATCCTGTAACTGCAACTATCAATACTATTGCAAAACCCTTAAGAGCGAATGCAAAGGGTATTAGAAATGTTGAGCATATTATATTGCCTACTATTATTAAGAAGAGTGATGCCCAATATATTGTTTTATCAAACACTTTTGCTCTCAATAATTTATTGTCTTCTGCTTTTTGTATTATTTTAGAAGCATCTTCTATTTCTTTTATGCTCCATCCTTTTTTTAGAAGATCAATTTTATTTATGTTCATAGATTCCTCTTTTTTATTTTTCTGTTAAGTAAGTATTTAAATTTTTTTAGTATTTATGTTTATTTATTATTCTTAGTCAAGTTCGGTTTCTTCAATTGTTTCTTCAGAAAGAGTGGTTTTGGGTGTTTTTTTGATATATTGTGTTGTTTCAGGTTCTATTCCTGAATTAATCAGCCTGTTCCATGCTTCAAAATCAATCCATGTATGCCATTCTTCGTTTATTTTAAATTTCTTTTTTGCAAGCATCCACACTCTTGAAGGTTTATGTTCTGATACCATTTCATAATCTGGAAGATATTTTATTAGTTCTTTAGTAAATGCTGTGACTTCATCATGTGATGGCATGTTTTCTCTTTTTAATCTGAGTCTTGATGCACCGACATGCATATATGCTTTAACTTCTATAAAGTCGGGATTCCCCTTCATTATTAGTTCGGCATATTTGTTTGGTTCTATATCATTTATTGATTTTATTATTGTAAGTCTTATACATGTTCTTTGTTTCTTTTGTGATAAATATTCAAGACTTTTCATTAATCGCTCCCAATAGTCTTCAAATAATGGTAGATCTACTTCTTTAAGTAATTCTTTATTTGGTGCATCTAAGCTAACATATAATTGGGTTATTGGTGCAAGTTCTCTTATAGATTCGGGGTATTGTGCGTTAGTGACAAGAAACGTACTTATTCCTTTTTTATTGAATTTATCGATTAGTTCATTTATTCTTGGATATATTATGGGTTCTCCAGTCAAAGAGAGCGCGACATGCTTTATTGTTTTAGATCTTTGATATGCTTCCTTAGCTTCAGGCATGCCGCCATATCCTTCTAAGAGTTTGTGGTGTGCCTTTATACTTCCCTCAAGAATCATTTCTGGATCGTCAACCCCCCATTTCCATTCTTTACTTACTGGTGCCTTATATCCTCTCCAGCAAAATGTGCATCTATTAGCACAAGAAATAGATGTTGTCATTTGCATGCATTGGTTGCTCATTATCCCATAGAACTTAAGCTTATAGCAACCGCCTTTTCCTTTTATCATATTTTTAGTCCAACCACAAGTTTTGACTGCGGAGTGTTCTCCGATAATCCTGTATTGTTGCCTTTCGAGTTCCTCTCGTGCATATTTATTCAGCATTTTTTTATGAATTTTATTTGTTTTTTAAACTTTATGTATTATTATTTATTATTTTGTGTATTATTTTATTTGTTTGAATTTTATGATTTTTTTATTGTTTTTTCAGTTATTTTACGCACACTTGAGCATAAAACGAAAAATTTAAATATAAGTTATATCCATAAAATAGATATAGGTATACAAAAGCGTATACCAAGATACTCCCCAATGCGATGATGATATTTCATTAGCGCATAACTGAGATAAAACATCCATAACGAAAATGAGGACAGAAATATTTGAGAAACTTACCATTAAACAGATAGCAGCATATTGGTTTTCAAATGTTGCATTATTTAGTGCCTTATATTATGGATTATCCCTTATTGGAAGCGCAGTATCTTATCAAGCAACATTCCTGACTGAAATAGGAAACGCAATTTATTTCAGTTTCAACACAGCATTAACTATTGGAAGCGGAAACATTTTCCCAGTTAGCTTTGGTAAGGTATTAGCAGTAATTGAATCATTGATAAGCATAACATTAATAGGATTGTTTATAGGAAAAATAGTTGCAAAAAAACAAGAGAAATTAATAGAAGAAGTGACTTTACTATCAATAGAAGAGGCATCTCATAACATAATAAGCGAGCTATACCTTTTCAGGAATCAAGCAGAAAAATTATTACAACAAATAACTGAAACAGAAAAAAAGAAAGGAGCACAAAATAAGAAATTTTCAAAAAACCTTTCAAAAGAAGTAGCCTTAATTCAATCAGAACTAACTAATACTTTAAGAAGATTCAACGAATTAATAGAAAAAGAAAAAATAACAATCAATGACCCCCAAAGATCGATGATGCATTTGTCCTTAATGACGAACAGCATTAATTACTCCTTATCAAGGCTTGTTGAATTGATAGAAGAATTCGACAAAAGAAAAATAGACCGGAATAAAGAGTCAACAGCAGCAGCATTAACTGAATCTGTAAAGATAAAAGAAATTTTATACGACTATTCAAAAAAAGTAGTGTATGACGAACAGATAAAGGTTAATGTTGAAGAGAAGCTGGAAGACTTGGATAAGGTTATTGCGGTGTTGCAGAAATCCGCTTAAAACAATAGAATTTGTTTTGGCTGATTTCAACCCTTCAAAGTCCAAATTCTTTTGGACAAAAGAGGAAGGTATATGAAAACTTTGAGGAGCAACGACCGCATTAGTTTATCTAAAACCTTATTTACGGTCGTTTTAAATTTGTTGAACAACTATCAGTTCAACAGACCTTTTTTATCATTTTTTATCATTTTATTAAAAAGTGTATTAAAAATTGAACACTAAAGAGTATTCACGCAATCCTTAACCCCCTCTAAGCCTCGCTTAGAGGGTTAAAACTCAAAAATTAGAAACATAAACGACAAGTAACAACTCAAAGAAATAAACTGATACATTAGAGCAATATACAAGCAATTGTTGAGCAAAATGTATTAAAAAAGTGTTGACGGCAAAGAAATTACATTAGATGCAATTGCCGAAGGAGGTGTTATAGGGAGATCAGCGAGAAAAAACATAGCTCAAACCGCACAAAAGTGCTGAAGGCGAGAGCAAAGTTAGTTCATAAAGATAATATCGCCCACAAAAACATCTAACAGTGTTTAGTGGGAAAAATAGATAAGTTACTCGCTTTTGGTAATGGAAAAAAAGATCGGGGCCTGAAATTGTTTTAAGCAAGCATTTTAAGAAATTTGGCGACTCGGGAAAAAGAGTGTGAAAAAGGAACAACGGTTTTTTGATAGATTAAATGCTTAATTATAATAATAAAAATTAAATAACCGCATAAAACAATTTCAATAATCGTCTTTCCATAGTATTCACGAGGAAAACTATCTATAGATATTATCAGAAGAACGGGACAATAATGTTTTTTTTTCGTTGATTATTCGGCTATTGCATCGACTTTTCTAATTTTATAAGAGACACTATAAAGAGACACTATATTTTGTAAATATTTCCGAACTTGTTTTTATAATATTTTATTAACGATTCTTCACTTATTTTTTTACCACAACATTTTTCCATTATTTCTGAAGTAGAGAGCACTGCGCCATGTTTATGTATGTTTTCTTTAAGCCATTTTTTTATAAATTTGAAATCTCCTTCTTCTATCTCTTGTTCTAGTTTAGGATTTTCATTAAGCATCTGTTCATATATCATAGCAGAATATATTGTTCCAAGAGTATATGTTGGGAAATATGCTATACTTCCTTGTGACCAGTGAACATCTTGGAGCACTCCTTCTGTGTCTGTTTTTGGAGTTATTCCAAGATATTCCTTATATAATTTATTCCATAGAACCGGAAGTTCAGAAACAGCTATTTTTCCTTCTATAAGCTTTTTTTCAAGTTCATATCTTATTATTATGTGTAAGTGATATGTTAATTCATCAGATTCAATTCTTATAAGTGAAGGTCTTACGATGTTTATTGACTCATAAAATCTTTCTAATGAGATGTTTTTTAGTTTAGGAAAGAGCTTTTGATATTTTGGATAATAATACTTCCAAAAGTTTTTACTTTTACAAACTTGATTTTCCCATAATCTCGACTGGGACTCGTGAATCCCGAGGCTGGGTGCGTCATGCAATATTGAGTATTTGAGTTTTTGATCGAATTCAGACTCATATAAAGCATGGCCTGACTCATGTACAGTCGAGAATAATGAAAATAACGGATCTTTTCTGAATGAAGTAGTTATTCTTAGATCATTGGGACTTATCTTTGTCATGAACGGATGCATTGAAACGGTTATTAGAAAACGTTCATTATCCTCTAGTATAAGTGTAGAAACATCCTGACACGCTATTTTTTGCTTTTCAACATCAAATTCAATTTTTTTTATATTAAATTCTTTTCCATATTTTGATGATTTTTTAATTCTTTTAATTAAAGTGTGAATTTCAGGTTTCAATTTATTGAACGTTTCATCAAGAATTTTTAAGCTCATTCCACGTTCATAATCTTGCAATAAAACCTCATAAGGATGATTCTTAGAATCTATGTATTCGGCTTCTCTTTTTTTAAGCTCAATAATTTTTTTTAAGTATGGTTCAAATATTTTGAAGTTATTGTTTTTTCTAGCAATCTCCCAATGATGTTGTGCCATTACAATAGTTCTAGATGTTTCTTTTACATGCTTTTTAGGAAGTTTATTGATTCGTGATATTTTCCAAGAGTAATTATTAATTATCGCTCTATCTATGTGGTTTAGTTTTGATTTATTTTTTGATAATCTTAATATTATTTTATTTAATTCTTTAGAAGTAGATTTTTCATGAATTAAAATTGTAAGATAAGATATTTGTTCAGCACGCTCCTCTGCTGCCTTTGTAGGCATAATTGTCGACCTGTCCCACCATAATAGACTTATCGCACTATTAAGAAGACTTATCTCTTTGTCGATTTCTTTTAAATGGTTTAGATCATTAGTCAAAGACATTTTATATGTTGTTCTTATCTTATAAATCAATCTTTTATTATATTATTAATCTTTTATTATCTTAGTCATAGATACTGCTTTATCTCCTTGTGATAATTTCATTAATCTCACTCCTTGAGTATTTCTACCTATTGAAGATATCTGTGAGCATTCTGTTCTTATCAGTATTCCTTTCTTACTTATAAGCATTATTTCATCAGTATCATTGACTGCTAAAACAGAAACAACTTTTCCATTTCTTTCAGAACATAAGATGTTTCTAACTCCTTTTCCGCCTCTGGAAATTTTTCTGTATTCAGAAACAGGAGTTCTCTTTCCATAACCATTTTCAGTTAATGTTAGAATTTGCTTGTTAGAATCGACTATTATCATACCGATTACTTCATCATCTTTTTCTAGTTTTATTCCCCTTACGCCTTGAGATTGTCTTCCTGTGGGTCTTACATCCTGTTCATCGAACAAGGCTGCTAATCCGTTTTTTGTCGCAATAAGTATGTCTTTTGTTCCGTCAGTAAGTCTAACATTGACTAGCCTGTCGTCAATTTCAGAATCAATATTAATTGCTATTATTCCTCCTTTTCTTGGGTTGCTGAATTCTATTAAATTAGTTTTTTTTATGATTCCTTTTTTAGTTGCCATCACAAGATAATGTTTATCATCAAACTCATTAATAGGGATTATTGCATTTATTTTTTCATCAGCTTCGAGTTCAAGCAAATTAACAATCGCTTTTCCTATTGATTGTCTTGAAGCATCGGGTATCTTGTAGACTTTTAACCAATGCAGTATTCCCTTATTTGTTATAATTAGAAGATATGCATGCGTTTTTGCAACAAATAGGTCTTCTATATAGTCTCCATCTTTTAAATCTGACGCAATAATACCTTTTCCTCCCCTATTTTGGACCTTGTAATACTCTATAGGGACCCTTTTTATATATTGTGAATGCGTTATTGTTATTACTACCGGTTCATTAGGTATTAAGTCTTCTATTTCTAAATCTTCATCATCAGAATCCAATATTCTCGTTTTTCTATCATCATTTTTTGTATATTTATCTATAATGTTACGCATCTCTTCTTTTATTATATTCCTTATTTTTGTTTCAGATTCCAATATTTCTTTATATTCTTTTATTTTGTTAACTAGTTCAGAGTGTTCATTGTTTATTTTTTCTTGTTCAAGTAATGCCAATCTTTGTAATTTCATGTCGAGTATTGCTGTTGCTTGTATTTCTGTTAAGGAGTATTTTTCAATTAAACCCTCTTTTGCTTCATCAGTAGATTTACTATTCTTTATTAGATAAACTATTGGGTCTATGTTTGCTAATGCAACTCTTAATCCTTCTAGAATGTGTGCTCTTTCCTCAGCTTTTTTTAATTCATATGTCGTTCTCTTACGAACAACACCTATTCTAAATTCAAGATAATTATTCAAGTAAGATTTTATGTTAAGTAATCTCGGTTCATTATTGACAAGCGCAACAAAGTTTATTCCAAAAGTATCCTGTAATCTGGTATGTGTATATAAAATGTTTTTTACTATCTCTGGATTTGCGTCTTTTTTTAGTTCTATAACAATTCTTACTCCGTTCCTATCAGATTCATCTCTTAAGTCTGATATTTCATTTATTTTTTTGTCCCTAATAAGATTTGCTATATCTTCAACCAGTGAAGATTTATTAACCTGATACGGTATCTCTTTTACTATTAGCATGTTTCTTTCTTTCTTTTTTTCTAATTCTATTATTGATCTTATTTTTATTATTCCTTTTCCATTTATATAAGCATCTAATATTCCTTTTCTTCCTATTATTTCTGCACCTGTAGGAAAATCCGGGCCTTTTATTATATCGGCAATTTGTTCTATGCTTATATTAGGGTTGTCTATTAATGCAATTATCGCCTCGCAAGCTTCTTTTAGATTATGAGGAGGAATATTGGTTGCCATTCCAACAGCTATTCCTGAACTGCCGTTAATTAATAAATTAGGTATTTTGCTCGGTAGGACTGTTGGTTCTTTCAATGTACCATCGAAATTAGGGACGAAATCTACTGTTTCTTTATCTATATCTTCAAGAAGTTCTTCGCTTATTTTGGAAAGTCTTGCTTCAGTGTATCTCATTGCTGCTGCATTATCACCATCTATTGAACCAAAGTTTCCCTGTCCTTGAACTAATGGGTAGCGTAATGAGAAGTCTTGTGCCATTCTTACAAGTGCATCATATACTGCACTATCTCCATGTGGATGATACTTACCAAGAACTTCTCCAACTATTCTCGCACATTTTTTGAATGGTTTATTATAAGTATTTCCTAGTTCATTCATTGCATATAGTATTCTTCTATGAACAGGTTTAAGGCCATCTCTAACATCAGGTAATGCTCTTCCAACTATTACAGACATTGCATAGTCTAGGTATGATTTTTTCATTTCATCTTCTATGGGCTGGATTATTACTTTAGAACCGTTTGTTCCATTATTAGCTGTTTCTGACATATTGTGTTTCCTCTCTCTTTTATGTATGGTTTGATATGCTTTTTAGAATTATCTCTTGTTTATAAGGTTTTTGGTTGAAAAATTCTTGTTTTATAGACGATAGAATTAGTTGTTTTTTTATTTTTCTATTTTAATTATTCTACTTTTTTCTATGTTTGAATGAACCTTGAATGTATAACCACAATATACGCATCGTTTGTTCTTTTTTGTAATCCGACCTTTTTGTGGTTCGTATTTCATATTATGTTTACACTTAGGACATTTTACTATTATCATTTTTATTCATTTTCTGTTTTACTCTTTGTAGTTCTTCTTTGAATTTTTTTTCTAGCTGTTTTTTTGTTAATGACTTATTTTTTTTCTGCTCAATAATTGTGTTATTGTTTTCTGTTGTTGATTTTTTATTTTCTATTTTTTCTTCATTTTGTTCTTTATCAATATCTTGTTTTGAGTCATTATTGTCTGTTTTTTCTTCAATAATCTTTTCTTCAATAGTTGTTTCTGCAAGATTAGTGTTCTCTATTGTTGGTATTTTTATTTCCTTTTCAAGAATTTCGTTTTTCTGTTTTATTTCAAGTATTTTGTTTTCTATTTTTTCTAGGAAGGTTCTTTTTTCTACGATTTCTTCCTCGGTTTCTGAAAGTTTTTTTAGTTCTATATGTTCTATCTTTTTTTCAATTTCCATATTTTCTGGAATTAGCATTTGTTCAGTTAGTTTGCTTTGTTCTTCTACTGGTTGTTTTATCGGCGTTTTTACTTCTTCAAATATGCTTTTTAAGTTTCCATCATCTATTTCAAAATAATTATAAAATTTATCAGTAGTTCTAATGACATAGCTTCTTCCTTTTTTATCTTTTGATATAAAGCCCGTTTCTTCTAATAAGTCTATATGATCATAGCATTTATTTCCTCTTATTTTAACAACTTCTGATTGATATATCGGTGTTTTCCATGCTATTACTGCAAGTGTTTCCATCACTGATTTTGGAAGTTCAGTATCTGCAACTATTTTCCTCACAATTGATAAGTATTTTTCTCTAACATTTATTTTCCAACTATTTCCTTCTTGAAATATCATCAATGCCGAGTTCTTTTGTTCATAGTCGTTTTTCAATGATTCAAGTATCTTTTTTATTTTCTTTTTATCAATATTACATAAATCAGAAATCACAGATTCATCTATATATTTTCCATATGCAAAGAGAAGTGCTTCAACTTTGTTTTTGTCATCTAGAAACGCATCCGCATTTATTGTTTCTTTTTCTGTTTTTTTTATTTTAATATCCTTTTTGTTCCTCATTTTACAGGTTTTTATTCAGGCTCAATAGTTTAAAGAATTATACTTTTATATACTTGTTTTCTTCAAAAACAAGAACCTTTTCTTTTTTTAAAGATTCTATAAAAGGTTGCAATTGTTCTTTATCTATTCCTACTTTTGCAGAGATCTCTTCTATAGTTCTAGGTTCATTTAATGCAAGTATTATGCTATTTCTTATTGCTCTTCCTAAATTTACCTTAAGTAAGGTATTTTCAGAATTTTGATTTTTTAGTGATATAGATATTTCGTGTAATTTTGATAGTAAATCATTATACCAGTAAGTGAGATCTTTATTTTTTAGTTTAAAATCTTCTGGTTCTATTATTTCTATGCTTGCAGGTGTTAGATTAAAACAAAGTATGTTTAATTTCTCGAAATTCAATACTAGGACTTCTGATTCAAAAAAAGTACTCCACAAACCATCTTTTTCCTCTGCGGGAGCAAAATATTCATTCATAAATATATATGAGGGATCCTCTTTTATTGCAGAAATGTATTTTTTTAAAGTTGTTTCTACGTGTTCTTTCGGATTTCCAACCATTTCAAATATTACTCTACAGAGAATGTATCCTTTTTCTATGTGCTCTTTTATTTCTTTTTCTTTCATATCAACGATGGTGGTTACTTTTTTTTATAAATCTTTTGATGTATTCTTAAAAATGATTATATATGAGAAGTATATTATTGTTGTAGCTATTATTATAATTATGCCTATAAGGCTGTATTTTTTTAATCTCTCATTTTTAGATTCATATAAGATACCTTTCGTAGTATCTATTTTTGTTTTTGTATCTCCGCTAATTGTATTTCCTGTTATATAATTAATTGATTTATTAATTGGATTATTAATAGAAATATTAGGCTTTTTGTTTTCATTATTATTTTTTATCATATTTGAGTTAATGATGCTATATATTGAAAAATTTGATTCTTTATACAAATCGTTGTTATGTTGTTCAAAATATTGACTATAATTTTCTAATCTATTGTTAGGATTAAAAATTGTTAAATTATTATTATTGTCATCTATGTATTTTTTTCATTGAGTCACTTAAGGATTTATAATTAACAACAGAGTCAACATCGATTTTTTCTTTACAATCTACAATATATTCTTTTTCGTCTTTAAAACCAAGTCCTTCTATTTTTATTGAATAATTTCCACACTCTTTAAAATCTAATGGTATTTCTATACTTGTTTCAGAGTATTTTTCAAGCATTATTTTTTGTTTTAAAACATACTTGTTTTTTTCATTTTTTATACCTATGTTTATGACATATTTTCTATCATTTCCCCTATAAGCATCTAATGTTAATACATCTTTTTCTATGTATATTTTAAGTTTTGATGTTTCCTCATACGCTTGTAAATCACATTTCTCGCATTTCTCGCATTCTTTCTCTTTCCATTCCGGATTTTTTATTAGAATTATTTTTTCTGACTCATCGTTTAAAATCTTTTCAGTACCATTACAGCTTATATTTAATAATTTGTTTCTAAAGATTATTCCTGCAGTTTTTTCATTTATATTTGGTGTATAACTTTTCTCATTAAGATTGTTTGTTTGAACCTTGTTTTTTAGAATATTACCATATATATCCTCTACCCAATATTCTATATAGAACTCTGAATTTTTATTAGGGGTTATGTCTAAGGTGTTATAAAATTTTATTTGTTCTTTATTATAGTATATTGTTTTATTGTCTTTAAGTTTTATTCCTATACTAACATTGCAACCTTGCTCATTATTGTTTATGATTATGATTTCTGTATCGTTAATGTTGGTGTTGTTATGTGGTGTGTTGTTATATGTTTCGTTTGTATCATTTATGTTCATTAGTGTATTGTTATTTAAATAGTTGTTTCCTATAATTGTTTTATATTTTCCAGGGCTCGGATCTGTTTGTATCCATGTTGTGTTTTCTGTTTCAAAATATTTTGTTAATGAATATCCCTCCATAGCTTCAGACATAAAATCAGAATAATTTATTTCATCTATGATTGTGCTGTTTATTTTTATAGCTAAATACTCTCCTGTATTTGAGAGAGTGAATGAGCTTTCATACATTCGAGAAGTAATGTTATATTCCAGAATTAAATTTTCACAGTTGTTACAAATTATAACATAATCACAAGCATTAGGGGATGTTCCATTAGAATATGGTCGTATGGCGTGATTTATGTTGTTTTCTAATAAAAAATAGTTTTCTAAGTTTTCACATTCTGGGTTGTAAAGCTCAATCCACTCTCTTCCTGCATCGTTTCCTATTGGATTATACATTATTTCTGAGAATTCTATTGCGAAAATTTCTTTAGAAAAAAATAACGCTATTAGTGTTATTATTGTAAGTATGCATATTTTTTTTAAATATTTCTTGTAAATATTTTTGAAAATGTTTTCTTTTTTTTCTTTTTCTAAGTTATTTCTATTTCTTTCTTGTTTATTTTTCTTACCGTTGAAAATCATATCTTAAGTAATATGTTTGCCTTAAAATTTCTATACTTATTTTTTTCGGAGAATTTCTTTACAAAACGTAAAATTTACGATTATTATTTATTAAAATATGAATATATATGATTGGTTATTTATTAAAATAGATAAACCAATTATGGTATATTAGATTAATAGTAAATTGCTGTATATTATATTAATAATAAATTGCAAAAGATTGAGTTAATAGTCTTGCTTATTTTTATTTTACATCATTCGATTAAGCTTCTAAGAATAAAAATTATTTTTTAGAATATTCCGGGAATTTTGGTATTGCATTTTGAACACTTGTTTTTTATGAGTCCTACAATTTTTGCTCTATTTAGCGTATTCATTAAATCGTTGTTTCTTTCGATTAGTGTATTTCCACAATTATGGCAGTAAGTGTTATCCATTTGATGGGTGTTTCCTGTATAAACATATTTTATCCCTTTTTTTATTGCCACTTCTTTTGCCTCCATTAATTTTTTTATAGGAGTTGCTTCTATTTCACTTGCCTTATAATAAGGGAAGAATCTTGAAAAATGCAAAGGAGTCATTTTTATGTTATTATTTATCCAATCACACATTTTTTCTATTGTTTCTATATCATCATTTAATCCAGGTATTATCAGGTTTGTTATTTCTATCCAAACACCTTCTTCTTTTAAAGTCTTTATAGTATCTAATACAGGGGATAATTTTGCGTTAGCATAAGTCTTGTAGAATTCTTCTGTAAATCCTTTTAAGTCTATATTTCCTGCATCAATATATCTTATTAACTTTTTTAGTGGTTCTTTATTTATGTATCCATTGCTTACGATTACGTTTTTTATTTTATTTTTTCTAGCTATTTTTGCTATATCAATCATATACTCGTAAAATATTGTTGGCTCATTATATGTATAGGCAATCATTTTTATATTTAAAGAGAGCGCCTTTTCTACTATTTCTTCAGGTTCAACATATGGTAGCTTTATTATAGGCCCTTTGCTAATATCGTAGTTTTGACAGCCTCTACAGAAAAGATTACATCCTAATGTGCCTATTGACAGAATTTCTTTTCCAGGATAAAAATGATATAACGGCTTTTTTTCTATGGGATCTATATGTATTGCGGAAGGTCTTCCATAAACCAAACTATAAAATTTTCCTCTAATATTGGCCCGAGTTCCGCATAGTCCTTTTCTGTTTTCTGAGATTAAGCAATTGTGTGGGCATAATTTGCAGTTTATTTTTTCTTCTACTATATTATAGAAGTCTTTTATCTCATAAAACTCTGTAGCATGTTGTTTTAAACCGGTTTTTGTTTCAGAAATATTATTTTGTTGCGTTTTTTCTTTTTTTGTTTGATTGCGTATATCGGTTTCTATATTTTTTTTAATATTTTTGATATTGTTTTTAATATTTTTGTTTTTCATATGATTTGTTTTTCTATTTTTTAATATTTTTATACCTTTTTTAATATATTTTTTATTATTTTTATTTATTATATTATGTATTATATCTTTTTTTATTTATTATATCTCTTTTTTATTCATTGTATTTTATTGTCTTTTTTTTAATAAGAAAACAGAAATATATAATAAAATAGAATTGTTTACCATTATTGAATAATAAGAAAACTTTTAATACTATTCAAAGGTATTATTTTTAGAGGTATTTAAAAAGGGGTGTTTATGGGATTATTTGACTTCTTGAAGAAGAAAGACTCTATTAAGAATACGAATTCTCCGGATTTGAGTAGTTTAAATACTCCTATTCCTAAGTTGGAAACTGATTTGCCTTCTGTTAAAGGAGATTCATTAACTGATTTAAGTCTTCCTTCATTAGATGAATTTGATAATTCGCAACCCGCAGATCAATTAAGCAGCATACAAAACACTCAATCTGGGAATCAATATCAAGGATATAATCCTTCTAGTAGCATGGCTTATGATGATATGAACAGTCCAAGAAGTATTGGTGCCTCTAATACTAACGTTAATACAGGTCATACTATTAATGACAATTATAATGATAATAATACCTTACGACAAGATTATTCTGGCTTAAAAGCGTTTGATGATGTTGAAGGGTATGAAAATCAAGGACAATTTACTAATGGTCAGAATCCGGATTTTCAACAAGGGTTTCAGACGGAATTCCAGAAGGAGTTCCAGCAAGAGTCATCTCAATCACAACAATCCAATGCTGATAATTTAGTATATTCTCATTCCGAGGATACACCTAAAGATAATAACTTATTTCTTTCTGATACAGGGTCTAAGGAGCCGGATTGGAAAGATTATGATCCTTATAATGAAGAAAAAATCGAGCCTCCTACGATGGAGGATTTTGAAATAAAACATTCTGAAGGTTCAGCAAATACTCTGGAATTAGAAGAAACTCATGAAGATTATGAGGGTATTCCTGAATTTGAGGAAGAAGAAAGACATATTTCTGATGATGTTCCATATGATGTATTTGTTAAAGGCTCTGATTATGGTAAAGTGTTTTCACAAATACAAGATGTTAAAAATGTTTTAATTATTCAAGAGGAAGCTTCTGCAAAATTAACCGAGAAATTTAAATCGGAAGATATAATATTTAATACATGTAAAGAAAATATGGAATCAATTTATAAAAAATTGATTTTAATAGATAAAAAAGTATTTTAAAGTAAATTTTAAAAATAAGAATTAAAAATTAAATAATATGAAAGGTGAGTAATATGCAAAACGCGCCAGTGTTTGTAAAGATTGATAATTATAGGGAAGTACTTGATATATTAGATGTTATGAAGAAAAAAATAAAGGAAACAAAGTCCGAGATTGCTAAAATAAAAGAATTAAAGTTTCAAGAAGACCAGGAATTAGCGGAATGGGAGAGGAACATTAATGAAATATCTAAGAGGGTTGCATTCATAGATAGTGCTTTTTTTGATAGTGAGTAGTATTTGATGAATTTGATGAAATTTCATAATGTCATTCATTAGAACCAATATTAATCATATGTTAAAATGATCATAAAATGGTAAGAAAAAAAATCTCAAGAAACGAAGAATCATATTATGTTTCTATAAAGGAACCTTTAGAAACTAGAAGGCATATTCTAGAATCTACAAAGAAGGCATTAATGAGTCTTCAAAATTATCATAAATTATTAAACATAAGAAAAGAAAAGTTAGAACATATAGAAAATCTTAGACAATCTATAAAAGAATTATCTTACTTAAATGTTAAATTGTTACAAAAACTTCCGGATTACAATGTTGAGATAATGAATTCTTTTAAGAAATCTAAAAAAGTAGTTAAGAGCAAGGATTCTAAAAATAAAGAAAACCGGTTCTAATAAGACTGAAGATGTTAAGAAAGCAGAAGAGAGGAAACCAGCGGATAAAGTGGTAGATAAGAAGATACGCGAGCAATCAGAACTTGAAAAGTTAGAAGCAGCTCTTGCATCAATAGAGTCAAAAATCAAAGAATTAGGCTAATTATTAAGACATAATTTATGATTATTCTAATTATATGTCATAATATATCATAAATTATTTTAATTATATTATATGGTTATATGTATATATTGATTATTTTAATCATATCGTAGGTATATAATTATATTATAATTATTATATTATTTATAGATATATGTATCATATTTTATATAGATGGCAAATAAACTATAGTTGAATAGAAAAATATATTAATTAATTGATTATTATTACTTTTTATGGATTATTTGTGGTTAATTTTTGCGTTACTCTCAGCATTTTTTGCTGCATTAGTAGCATTATTTGGAAAAATAGGATTACAAGGTATAGATACTAATACTGCTACTGCAGTAAGAGCAGTCATTATGGCGTTATTTCTTATAGGAGTCATTTTTTTTCAAGGAAAAATTTAAAGATATTTCTCCTATTATAAATAATAGTAAAGCATTATTTTTTATAATATTGAGCGGTATTGCAGGAGCATTATCCTGGTTGTTTTATTTTGTTGCTATAAGAACTGGAGAGGTTTCAAAAGTTGTTCCAATAGATCGTTTAAGCGTAGTTTTCGCGCTTATTTTGGCATTCGTATTTTTAGGAGAGCATATTTCTCTTAAAACAGGGATAGGTGCGGCATTAATAAACTGCTGGAGCAATATTAATAGCACTGGGATAAGTTTTATAAATAATTAATTAATTCTTACTTTAGGCATTTTTGATTTGCGGGGGTTCCAGAGTGGCCAAATGGGACAGGACTCAAGCACTCTGAGGCTTTAGCCTATCCATCATTCGATTATGAATGGTTGAGATATCTGTTGGCTTAGTGCCTTCGTGGGTTCGAATCCTACCCCCCCGCATCTTTTATTAAGAATTATATCTCTTCAAGAAAAAATATTTTTATTATCCGAAATTTTATTCCCTTAATGTCAGATTTTCTTAATTTTACGCTTCTTAATTTTATTCTCTATTTTTTTATTCTCTATTTTTTATTTTCTACTTTTTTTATTTTCCATAAATGAATATTTTAAGATTTCAATAATTTTTCACTAGTACTTAATGATAAAATTTTTAAAATAGTAGTATACTTCTAGAAACTATTGTCTTTTTAAAACAGCTAAACAAGATTTAAGGAGGGATGTGATATGTATAGTTTTTCGGAAGAAGTGAACAATATCATTAACAGTTCGGCAGGAGTCATACTTTATAATGGAAAGAAAGTTTTGTTTAAGGAAAATACTGACCTATTAAAAGAAGGGTTAGGTATTGTTTTAGAGGGTTATCATTTAAGAACATAGAGAAAGAAGATAAAATAGGTGTTAAAAACAATTATTTATCTTCAATAGTTTCAAGAAGAGGAAAAAAATTATATCGTCCTATCAGAAGAAGGCACCGAAATGTATAAAAGCATTACAGGGATTGATTCTAAAAAATTATCAAGTTTAGATGCTATAACTCAAAAATATTATATAGGTTATGGAATGAAACTTATACCTAAAGAAAAAGCAGTTCCTTATACTCTTAATAATATCGCTTCAAGTACAGGATTAATGACAAATAAAGATGTTTCAGAGGGGGAAATATTCGGCAACAGGGAACAGATAGATTTTACTATTGATTCCAATAAATAACATAAAACCAGTCTTTGATAGTTATGACCATGTAATGTCTCATTTTAAGAGTAGAAATTAAAATAATTCCTGAGTTAATAATACATAGGAGTTAATAATGAGTTGATTGAAAATATTATTTTTTAATTCCCTTTTTTACCTTTTTTAATTAACTTTATAAAAGTTTTTTTAGATTGTTTAATTTAAAGGATTGATTTAATGATAGAAATAATGCCTGTTGGAGGCTATAGAGAAGTAGGACGAAATTGTACTGCTGTAAAAATTGATGATGAAGTAATAATTTTTAGATATGGGTTTACATTTGCAAAATTATATATCTTATACACAAGATGATGATGACGTAGACCTTTCTTTGAAGACATTAACGTCTATTGATGCTGTTCCTAATGTGGATGTTATTAAGGAGTGGATTCCTAAAGTGAAGGCAATTTGTATAAGTCATGCACATCTTGACCATGTAGGTGCAGCACCTTTTCTCGCGAAAGAATTTAATTGTCCAATACATGGAACACCTTATACAATAGAAGTTCTTAAATTATTATTAGAAGATAAAGAGATTAAGATTCCTAACAGGTTAATAGTTCATGATGTTAATAGTGTTTTTAAAATTTCTGAAAATATTAAGATAGAATTCATAAGTATAACTCATTCTGTTATTCATACAGTAATGATTGTAATTCATTCTAAGTATGGGAAGATAGTTTATGCTAATGATTTCAAGCTTGACAATCAGCCAACATTGGGAAGCAAATCAAATCTTGGAAGGATGTCACAATTGAATGATGTTAAATTAATGATAATGGACTCATTATATGCAAATCGTCCAATAAAAACGCCTTCGGAATCTGTTGCGAAGGAATTGCTTAGAGAGGTAATGATATCAACGAATAGTAAAGGAAAAGCAATAGTTGTAAGCACCTTTTCAAGTCATTTAGCAAGATTAAAGAGTATAATTGAATTTTCTAAACAATTAAAAAGAAATGTTGTTTTTTTAGGACGAAGTATTGAAAAATATATTCGTGCAGGAGAGAATATTAAAATTATAGAGTTTTCAAAATATGGAAAAATAATAAAGTATCGCCAACAAGTCCAAAATTTTCTTAAAAAATGTAAAAATCCAGAGGATTATGTTTTTATAGTTACAGGTCATCAAGGAGAGCCTAAGTCAGTTCTTGCAAGGATGGTGTTTAATAATTATTTTAATTTTAAGAAAGAAGATATTGTGATATTTTCATGTACTATAATTCCAGGAGAAGAAAACATAAGAAACAGAGAGAAAATAGAATCAGAATTGAAAAAGAAGAAAGTTAGAATATTCAGAGACATACATGTATCAGGGCATGGTGCGAGAGAAGATGCCAGAGATTTAATAAATATGATTAAACCAAAAAACCTTATCCCAACTCACTCTGAAACAACTACAGCAGAAAATTTTATAGAATTAGCAGAGGAAATGGGATATAAAGAAAACAAAAACGTTTTTTTATTAAAAAATGGTCAAAAACTAATATTTAAATAAATTATTTTTATATCAATAAAAACTCGTATATATGTCTTATTCATATGCATATTTAATTATACGCTTACTTATATGATAGGTATATACTTATAATTATTCATATACTTATATAATAAAAATCTTATATAATAAAATATATAAATTATAATTTACAAGTATTTATTTTTATTAAGTATTATAATTAAATATGTTATCAAAAGTAAATACTATTTATACTAAACATAAATACTATTTAAAATAAATCATTTATAATTAAATCATTTATAATACATTAAGGTGGATTGTGGAAATAGTATGAACAAGAATAATCATTCATCATCAACACAATTAACATTGGATGAATTGAAAAATAAAATAAGAGAGAAATCTAATGGCATAGAATTGATAATACTTTACGATAAGCCTTTCTTTTATAATAAGAAACCATACATTCAATATCTGGATAATTATATGAACGATTTTATTTTCATAAATTCTTTTCATAAAGTTTTAGAATCGATGTCCAGAGTTTTAGATAAACAGGAATTCAGGTATATGTTAAAAAGTGCAATATTGTCAAACTCAAAAATTCTCAATAATGACATATATGCAATTGATTTTGATAGAAAGATGTCAACAATATGGCATGCCTATTTGCTTGAATCTTTTTTAGGAGATGCTTCAGAAGATTATGTTGTGAGAGGATTAGATCTTGCGAAAAAATATTCTAAAAAAACAATCTTTGATTCTATTTCAAGAAATAACACTTTATGTATTGATATTTTATCAAATATACAATCATCTGTTGATTATAATGATTCAAAGGAACTAAGTTTGCTTAACTGGTTTCAATATTACGTGAGAAGCAGATCTTATTAAAGATATTATTTATTATATTCTCGTATTAAAGGTGTTTTTGTAATGTTTTTAAAAGATTTATTTCATCTTTAATTATTTCAAACCCTCTTTGCCAGAATTCTTCTGAATTTATATCTAATCCCATTTCATAAAGTAATTCCTTAGGACTCTTTGAACCACCGCTTTCTAGAAATCTCACATATTTTTCTATGAAAGATTTTCCTTCTTTCTTATATATCTCGTAAAGAGATAACACTAATAAATTTCCAAAAGCATAAGCATAGCAGTAGAAAGGAGTTTCATGAATATGAGGTATATAATTCCATTCATTCTTAAATATTTCAGGAACCTCCATTTCTCCGAACTGTTCTTTCAATAGTTTAATATATTCTTCATCAAGCTTCTTTATCTCAATACCTTTTGACATGTTTTCATGTGCAAATATTTCAAAAATTACGAAATATGCTTGTCTAGTTATTGATGCATATTGATTATCAAGCAAATTAAATAATATGTAGGCTTTTTCTTTATTGTTTTTTGTTTCTTTAAGCATTCTTTCTGCAATAATCATCTCTGAGAATATTGAAGCAGTTTCGCTTATAGGCAAGGGTGCATGTTGTAAGAGATTCGGTTGTTTCATACTTAAAACATCATGTATTCCATGTCCTAATTCATGCGCCATAGTGAATACATCTCTTATAGTATCGGTATGATTGAGGAGTATGTAGGGTAAATGTTTATTGCTTACTAGATTGCAGAATGCGCCTCCTCTCTTGTTTTTCTGAGGATGACTATGAACATGTTTCGCATCAAATATTGCTTTTGCAGAATCGTAAAATCTCTTGTCGAATTTTTTAAAAGTTTCCAAAACATATTTTTTTGAGTATTCATAATCATATTTTCTAGCTTTTATTTTATATGGTGCATATATGTGATATCTTGAAAAAGCATACTTTGTCTTTTTTGTAAGAATGGAATGTTTTATTCGAAAATATTCTTGAAAGACTTCGTTATTTTTTCGTATTACTTTGAGCAAAACATCTATTGTTTTATCATCTAAATCGTTGCTCATGTTTCTAGAGCTTATTGGTTTAGGATACTTTCTTATTAGTATGTCTTCATTATACCAATCGAGAACAATGTTTCTATATATTTCTGACAATTCTGATTTGTGTTCTTCATATTTTTTCAGTAATAAATTATATGCTTTTTCTCTTTTTTTATAATCTGGGTTTTTGCAGAAAGCTTTTAGTTCTTCTTCTAATAATTTTTTACCTTCAAATTTGAATTCAAAGGAGCTAGTTATGTGTTCATATATGTCAAAGAATCCTGAAGAAGATATGTTCTTTATATTAAGTATTTTTTCAATTCTTTCGTTTAGAGTATACTTTTTTAATTTCCTTATTTTTTTCAAATAGTTTTTGTATGAACTTATTTTTTTTGAATTTAACAATTCTTGAAATTTTTTATTTGGAAGTTTTATTAAAGATAATGAAAAGAAAAGCATTTCGTTTCCAATTCTTGTTTGTATTTGCTTAATGTATGAAAGTTTTGATGCTGCTTCTTCATCTTTTGTGTTTTCATAAAACCTCATTGAGAAGTATCCTTCGACTCTCATCATATGTTCAAGGATTTTATCTTTTAGAACTAGCATTTCATATAATGATTTTTCATCTATTTTTTTTGTTCTATACGTTTTAAATTCCTTAACATACTTTTCTATTTCATCAATAATATCTTCAGGTTTTTTACTTTCTAAAAGTTCTGTTAGATTCCACTTTTTCATTTTGAACATTCTCTCGATTCTAATTTTTTTAATATTTATTAATATTGCTTTTTTATATATTGCTTTTTTATTAGTTTTATTTTTATTCTTTTTATTTTTGTTTTTTATTTTTGTTTTTTATTTTTCTAGAATAATTTATATTGTTTATTTATATTTTTTCCAGAAGTAATTATATCGTAAAGTTCTTCTTTTGTTATTTTATAAAAATTAGCTAATGGAAGAATATATTTTCCTATCCTGTTATCTGACATTTTCACTCTTTCCTTTTCTTTTTTTCCAATATATTCGCTTATTAGAAATTGTCTCATTTCTTCTCCAAATAATATATCGTCAGGCATCTTGTTGAATTGTTCTATTCTTATATGACCTTTGGGGGTCTTGAAATGCGCAACTTTCTCACCTTTTTTTATTCCTAATGAAATATATGCCTTTATCCTCTCTTGTCTTTGTGCTATACTAGAATAATCCCAGTAATCTTTTATCATTGATTCCTTAAAATAAATCATTTTTTCTCTTTCTAATTCTCTGTTTTTTAGTTTTTTAAAAAAATCAGAAACAATAGAAATGGCTTCATAAGGTCCTGTTTTAAAGAGTTTTTCTATGAAATTATGAATTATTTCCTCTTGATATATTGTTTTAAAACCGAGTGTGCCTTTTGCATCAATATCTTTTTTATAGAAGTTTCTTCCATCATAAAGTATGAAAGAACCTTTTTTTATATTGTAAAGTTTTCCATTAGAAAGTTCTATTCCTAATCCTTTTATTAGTTTCTTGAATTCTTCTTTTTCAGAATCGCTTTTTTTAAAACAAAAATAATTTTTATTATAGTTTAAAGGAGGAAATTTCCTTGTTAGTTCTTTGTATTTTCTTATAATTTCTTCTTCGTATTTGCTTTTTTTGAAGTAGGAATCAAAAATATAAGGCATAAGATATCCTTCTTCTATTGTCAATATTAGGTCTGTTTTTTCCAATTGAGAAGTAGTCTTAATATATTCGAAAGCTTCCTTTATGTCCGGATTTTTAAGCAATTCTTCTCTATATATTGAAGTGAATGGTGCGAGATAGTAAAGTGATGCATCAACAAAATTTTTTTCAACATTAGATGTTTTGGTTTTTGTTTTTTCTTCAAACCTTTTGAATGTATAGAATTTATTATATTCTCTTAATTTCTCTCCATTCCAGAATCCTTTTCCTTCAAGAAAGTGTTCAAATCTATATCTATTTAATGCCCAATTTGCCTTTGATGTTGTATTTATTGTTTCTGGCGTTGTTTTTGCTATTTTGCTTTTAAAGTATATCATCGGCAGTATATATTTTTCCGTTAAAGACAATCCGGTAACATCTTCTAAATCATATTTTTGCATTTTCTCAAACGAATCTTCGTTTCCTAGTAACGCTTCTATTGTTAATTTTGTTTGTTCGTCATAGCTTATGCTTTTTTCAAAATCTATGCCTGTAATTAATTTTACTATGGTTGAATATTTATTATCTATTGTCCAAGGGAAATAGTTTTGTGAATATGCTGCAAGATCTATTATTATTTGCCCAGGGATTATTGTTTTATAAAAGAATCCTGAAGTGCTTTTTATTTGCGGCTTTTTTCCGAATATTTCTAGTTTGAAATCTCTTAGTTTTGGTAAGTCATATTTAGGACCGTTTTGTGTTATTATTATTTTTATATCTTCTTCCTCTATGATTTTGTTTAGTTTTTTGACAATTTCTTCTTCATTTTTAAGTTTTATTACCTTTACAGGGGTGTTTCCGGTTGTTAGTTCTATATTCTTTTCTTCTGTTTGTCCTAATAAATAGCTTAAGTGTATTGCTTTTTCTATGTTAGTTATTAGTTTCTTGTTTATTATTTCTTTTTTATTCTTTGCCAAAGATATGGACATCGGTTTTTCTATTATATCATATTTCCCTTTATTTTGATTCAAGAAATCAATTATTTTTTTATCTAAATCATTTTCAGATTCATTATCTGTATATTCTTGATTATATTTCGAAAGGAACGCTTTTTTTTGTTCGATTGTATTGTTTAATTCTGTATATTTTTTTTCTTTTTCCCAATGCATGAATTCGCTATCTAATGATATAGAATTCAAGGTTAAGAATTCTTCAAGAGTCATTTGTCTATCAAAGAACCAATTGTTGTTTTTTTTCTTTATTATTGGAAAGGGAAAGTTTAATTGTTTTCTAAGTAGTTCTGTGCTTGAAAAAAATCCTGAACCAGGTTTTATTTTAAAATATCCTGGGAGTTTTTTAAGAATTTTTGTATTTCCCTCAGCATATATTAAATAATCTTTTTCATTTTTTATTGTTTCAAATTTTAGTTTTTCGAATTCTTCATTTGCTTTTAGGTCGATAATTTTTTCTTCGAGTCTTTTTTCGGATAATGGCTCTGATACTGCGAATGGTTTTACTGGTTTTATATTCTTGAATATTTTGTTAAAAACATATATTTCTTCTTCTATTATTTCAAGTCCGTGACTGTTTCTTCCATAGAATAGTATTTTTTCATTTTTATGTCCCTTTATTTCTATGTGTGTTATGAGCATTCTCTTGATAAATATAAGTCATATAAATATTTAACTGATTAATACTTATTATATAGTAGTAATATTAGTAAAATATATTAATAGGTTTAATTTACTTTTTTAAAATGCTTGCTTCAGTACATTCGCTTTCCAATCCATTAAGTGCTTTTTCTAGACTATACTATACTCATGAGAAATGGATTAATCCTGAAAAACTGCTTATAAAGAATCATGAAAAGAAAAATTTAGAATTTTTAATTGAGCAAGCACTAGATGATAATGAGAGAAAAAAGTACAGTGGAAGTGTAGAAAAATATCTTTTGATAAATGAAGCAGTTAGGGAGAACATTCATAAGATAAAAAATAATGACATAATATGGTTAGGCTTATACAATCTCGGATTAGAAAGTCCATTAGGTTTTTTCAAACACGTGAATACCGATGATTTCTGCACTAAAACCGATTTTGCAAGATATCTTATTGAAATATACATGAAGAGCGATAAATCTGTTCAAGAAGCAATGGAGCAGATAATATTTTATAGGCATGGGCCTTTTGAGTTTCCATTTACTATAAAAAGAGACAGTAAAGGAGTTAAAATAATTAACCCTTTTATAGAAGAAGTAAAAAAAATAAATTATTTTCTTAAAAAAAGAGGCAAAACACCTTTAGGAGATAATGAAAGATATTATCATGACGATAATAGGTTAGAAAATTATAATATTGCTGCATCTATTTTCTCTATAAAAAAGTTTAATGAACAAGTAAACAAAGAACCTTATTATTTAGAAGCGTTGTTTCACTCATATAACGGAAGATATGAAAGGACTAAATATGTAATTAGAAACATATCTGATTTTAAAAAACTTTGCGAAACGGCGATTTCTCTCAATAGGGAGATATTACGGCAGAAATATTCTGCAATATTTTCTGATTTAGAATTAAAAACTTATGATGCTTTCATGATTGAAGGAAACGTTGCTAACGAACTAATAAATGGCATAATTAAGAAATATAATAAAGATCTTAAAAAACATATTATTGGAGAGAAACTTCTACAGAATACTAAAAATATTCCTATAAGGGGTTTTTTAGAGTCCCAGGCATTAAACAGGCTTTCAGGTTATTTAAATGCTAAATACGGTATTCCAAATTCAATTCCTGCAATAATAGAGACAAAAAAATTTCATAAAAGGCATGATTTATTTATATCACGTGATTATCCATATATTTATGCAGGTGAAAATACAACAGATATAGATTCAGAAATTAAAGAAATATCTGATGAAGATATTAAAAAATTAGAAAATGACATAATAAAGTATCAAGTAAGAATTTCTCCTATTGAAGTAATAATTTATTTTTTAAACGAGAATAATTTTCCAGTATATTCTGATTCTAATAAGGATAAAACATGGCAGAATTTAAAAAAGGGAAAAGTAATGCCATTAGATATCTCTATCATTAAAGACGATTCTGCACGAATTACTCGACCAAGCAATTGTTCGGTAAAGTGTTCTTTTCTTAAGTATATAAATGTTGTAGAAAAGAATTATCCTTTCGAAATTAAGAAAGAGGACTCCGCTGTAAGCGGGAGCTTGAGACATAAGATTGCAAATCAGATTGGTGAGAATCAAAAGAAATTTCTTGAAAGAATAGGTTTGGAAGCAATTGATAGAGATAAGTATTGTGAGGTTAAAATAAAAACATATTATCGCCCTAAAGAACATGATTGGAATATTACAGAAGAGTTCTTAAAAAAGAAGTATTTGAAGACAGAAAATAAACTTTATGCTATGGCTCTTGAAAAGATCACAATATTAAAAGATAGTGATACGGTTATAGATGATGGAGGAAGCCCAGATGCAGTATTAATAATGGATAATAGTCCAATAATAGTTGACTTCAAGAGAAGAGTTGCAAGATATTATCCTGTTCCAAGTTTTTTTGAACAAGCGGCAAGATATGGCTTAATGATTGTAAATGAGTTAAATATCGATACTGATAGAATTTATACAGTTATAGTTCAAACTCCCTTCAGTTCTACAAAATATCTCGATATGTTATCTTTTGATGATACGAAAGATTTTCTAAGCAGTTTAAATAAGAGAACAATATTCGATAAAGGGAATTATAGGCATGAAAAAATAAGAATAAAAGAAATAATGTTAAATAGCAATTTTATCAATAAAGTAAAGGCCGAATGGATTTCTGAATGGATTATTAATAAACATTTATTCCTTAATAATGAATCTCTAGGAATGCTTGAAAGACAATATCATAAGAATTATCTTTGTAAAAATTGTTTTGCAAATACAGAAAAAGACTTTAGGTGTAATTATTTATTAACAGGAAGAATGCACCCTTGGGAGTGATGATTCAGATTTTTCAGATTTAATGTATTAAAATTTAATTAAAATTTAATGAAAGTCTATTAATGAAGGTCTATTTAATGAATGCTTGTTGTCTTTTTTATAAGTGTGTTTTTATTCTTGTTATTAGTGTTTTTAATAATCAAATTTTTAAAGTAATAATATTTTCATTATATTCAGTCAAAAATATTTTGAAGCATAGTTAAGAAATAATATCATTAAGGAATGGTCTTTAAAAATATTTTTAAAAATATTTGTATAACTTGAGTTTGGGGTGTGAATATGAAACTAGTTTTATCTGAAACAAAACTTATAAAAGAACCAATTACTATAATAAACGATCTTGTTAATGAAGCAAGATTTAAGATAAAAAAAGATTCTATTGAAATGATCGCAATGGATCCTGCCAATGTTGCAATGGTTGTTTTTAGATTACTGGGAAGTGCCTTTGTTGAATATTCTGTCAAAGAGGATGTTTCTATAGGAATAAACCTAACAGATTTTAAGCAAGTGTTAAGAAGAGTGAAAGCAAATGACAATTTAATGTTAGAATTAATAGATAATAAATTAAAAATAACATTACAAGGTGCAAGCGTTAGAACTTTTTTTCTTCCTTTGATAGAACTTGATGAGAAAGAGCAGAAGGTTCCAGAATTGAAGTTTAAAGCAACGGTTAGATGTCCATCTGGGATACTTAATGATGCAATAGAGGATGTAGAAATAGTTGCCGAATCTGTTAGTTTTCAAGCTGAAGATAAGAAATTCATTATTGCCGCATCAGGAGATTCAAAGAAAGCAAGTGTTGAAATAAAACCAGATGAATTCATAAGCATAAAGACTGAGGAAAAAACGAAGTCAAAGTATTCAATAGAATATCTTAAGAAGATGATTCAAGCTTCAAAAATAAGTTCAAATGTAGAGATACTATTCAGTAAGGATTATCCATTAAAATTAGAATACAAAGAAATAGATAAAATTCAGATGATATTCATACTTGCTCCTAGAATGGAGGGAGATTAGTATTAATCTTATTTAACTCTTGCTGTTTTTTATATTTTTTTAATTTTCTAATTTTTTAGCTGTTTTTGTGTTATGTTTTTTTCTTTTTTTGATTTCTTTTAGGATGGTATATTAATCTTTGCCTTGCTTTGGCTTTTTTTTAATATTTTATTCTTTATAATGTTCCTTAAATAGTTCATTATTGAAGTTAAATCTTATAGAATTAAATACAAAAAATTTTTAAATTCGTATTCTTTTTTTTTAAAGTGAGTATACTGTTTTTTTGTTAATATTTGTTTAAATTTATGTTTACATTTTATTTTGCTAAATTATTTTTTGATATAGCCTTTTTGGTATAGAATAAGGCTATAATAAGATGATAGATCTTTGAGGTGGTTGATATGCGCAATAAGTTTTTTATGATGCTTTTTGTATTAATTAGTTTATCCTATATGGTGGTTGCTGTTAATGAATATACAAGAGAGGCTAATCTAATAAGAGATGTTCAAGGTAATGTTTATAATTGTAAATCATTAATTTTGCCAGATAAAGAATTGTGGGAAAAATGTGAATCAGAAGGATTGATTGTTGTTCAAAAAATAAAAGACGGATGTGTTGTCGGTTATGAGTGTGGTGAGGCAACATCTCTTGGCTCATGTGCGGATATTGCTCCTCCAAGCAATGAATTTTGTAACGAATGTCATTCTAAGAACATGATTGTTAAAAAGAATATTGTTAATGGATGTGTTAGAGGCTATGTTTGTACTGAGAATCTATACATGTCTCCTTCTAATCCTATTGACGAGTGTGTTTTTGATGTTCGTTGTCCTCCAGTAAAACCTGCTTATGATATTGTTAATTCTTGTGAATCAAGAGGAGGAGTATTTACAGTTAAGTATAATGAAAAATGCGAGGCTATTTTTGAATGTAATATGCTTTCTGCCAATACCTCAAATAATACCATAGGTTGTCCAATAGTTGATGTTCCATCAGATATATCATCAAAATGTAAAGAAATGGGTGCATCAGTAGTTATACAGTATGATCCTAATTGTAATTTTAAATTCTTTTGTAAGTATTACTTAACAAACAACACTCAGAATAATACACATAATATTACCAGCAATAATACATGGAATTATACCTTAAATAATTATACTGGTAATATTACTTGGAATACCACTTTGGGAAGCACTGGTCTAGCCCAAAGCGTCGATATAAATTGTCAGGTAGATCCTGAATTAATTAAAGAATTCAATTCATTAGTTAAAGAATTGAGAGAAAAGAAACTGAATGCCGCATCAGAGAGAGAAATCACTGAATTAAAAAGTAAAATATCTAGATTAAATGCGTTAATACAGCAAGAAAAAAGAGCCTGTAGTAGGTCAAATGTCGTTCCACCGCAAACAGGCTTGGCCGTTGGAATAAGATGTAGCATTCCTAATGATTTAAAAGAAAAACTCGATGATGCATGGAATAATTATAGGCAATTATTGAAATCACCCAATGATGTGGATTTAGACTCTGCAAAGAATAGAATAAATCAGATAACATTAGAAATACAAGAATATAGAAAGAAGTGTATGGCAGAATTAGTTCCTGGAAATGTGGATGTTGTTCCTGGATCTGTCAGAGCAGCATGTGAAATCCCAGATGCTTTATTGAAAGAATTGGAATCATTATATAAGCAGTATGATGATCTGCAAAAATCAATGCAACCATCACAGCAACAGCTTGAGGATATAAAAAAGAAGATAGATTCATTAGAGAATAGATTGATTGTTCTTAGAGCAAGATGTAATAAGTTGCCTGTTGATAATTCTACAAATATTTCTCAAATATCGCAGTATTATGCAGGCAGATTGTCTGAGTTGGTTTCTAGTGATCCTAGCTTAAATATTGAGCGATTAAAAGAATTAAGGTCTGAAATCGATGAGACAATAAAAGATTTAATAGCTCAAAGAAGGCAAGTAAGGTTGAAAGAAATTTCAGAACTTGTTGATAATGTGAGAGTAACACCTAACTCTGTAGGTGTAGGTAATAGTTTTATAGAATCAAAAGGTGTTTCAATAGAAACAGAGGTAGATGGTTCTGTAGTTTCTGTCTCATCACAAGGGGATCATGTACTAATAAATCAAGATGGACTTTCTGTTTCCACTAATGAAGTTGTTGTTTCGGAACAAGGTCTTTCAGTAGGCGAATCAGAGATAATCACTCCTGGAAGACTTTTACAAGTCAAGACATTGCAAAGAAACAAAGATAGAATAAGGGAGCTTTCTTTAGTAAATATTGAAAATAGGATGGTATATAATGCAAGAGTTGATGCAAAGAAGAAAGTTCTTGGGATAATACCTGCTACTGCAAGACAAGAAGTGGTTGTTGATGCATCTACTGGAGAGATTATAAAAGAAGATAAACCATGGTGGTCAGCAATAAGTACAGATGCTAAATAATATTTTTTATTTTTTAAAATAATTTTTTTTATTCTATAATTTTCTATAGTTATTTTTTTAGTGTGTTGTTTCATAAAATTTAAATAAATAGTGTATGTTATTTTGATTATGAGAAATAGATCCGTGGGTTTTATTATAAGTGGTTTTGCAATAATATTAGGAATAATTACTTGGCTATACAATCGAGCACTAACTGAAATAGTCAATGCTTCTTGCTCGCATGGTCCTACCTGTCCGATGTGGGGTTCTATAAGATTTCATACAAACATAAGTCTTGTAATAATATTTTCAGTGATTATTGTGGGATTATATTTTATATTTTTTGCTAAGGATGAAGATAATGGACATATAATTAAGAAGATTGATAAGAAAGTTTATTCTCGAATATTGAAAGAATTGAATGATGGAGAAAAATATGTTATGAATAAGCTCATAGATTCTCAGGGTTCTTTGTTTCAATCAGATTTGATTAATGATGTATATACTAAAGTAAAGATTACGCGTATCTTGGACAGGCTTGAAGGCAAGGGCTTGATAGAAAGAAGAAGACGGGGAATGACTAATGTTGTTCTTTTAAAACATTAGGTTTAGCATATGACTTGTTTTGAAACTGGTTTCACTACATGATTTATAAAGGGTTTCACACTACTTCTGATTCATAAGATATAAAAAGTATACTAACAGTCATTTTAATAAAGTCATTTTAATCAGAGAAAATAATCAGAGAAAAAAAGGTTTAAGATGGGTATTTTAAAAGATAAAAAATGGTCAATAATATTTGCTTTAATAATTATGATAGTTGGCAGTATAGCATATTTGATGATGGATATTCCTAGAGCAGAATCAATGAAAGAAGCAAAATCAATGAAAGAAATTGAATATATCATGAATGAATCAAAAAACACTAATATGAATAATACAAAAATAATGAATAATACGAAAATATCTTACGATGACGGATTATCGAACAATCCTAACATTCGACTGGTTGAAAATGAGGCAATAATATAATAATATGACTATTTTATAATAATGATAAAATAATATGAAACCTTTATAATAATATGAAAAAATTGAGAATATGAAAAAGATCGATTTAGAAATTAAGGGAATGCATTGCGCAAGTTGTTCAACATTAATAAATAGATCGCTCTCTAAAGCGGAAGGTGTCAAAGAAGCAAATGTTAACTATGCTACAGCTAAAGCGTTCGTGTTATATGATGAATCAAAGCTTTCTGCTGATGACTTGATAAAAATAATAAAATCAAGAGGATATGATGCTATAATTAGCGAAGGGAAAGTCGATGTTGAAAAGAAAGAGAATGAACAAAAAGAAGAGATAAAGAAATTTCGTGATAATTTTATTCTCGGACTTTTTTTTGCTATTCCTGCATTTATAATCGGAATGATCTTAATGCCGCTTGGAATAATGATTCCAAACGTTGAATTCATCCTATTCTTGCTTGCTACTCCAGTTCAATTCATTGTAGGCTCAGATATCTATAGAAGTTTTTGGACAGCATTAAGAGCAGGAACGGCTAACATGGATACATTGATTGCAATAGGAACAACTGCTGCATATGTTTATAGCGTTTATGCATTATTCTTCGCACCACAATTAGGCCAATACTTTGAGACATCGGCAATATTAATAACTTTTGTTGTTCTCGGTCGATATCTTGAAGCTAGGGCAAAAGGAAAAACCGGGGAGGCAATAAAAAGCTTGATGCAATTAAGTCCAAAGACTGCAACAGTAATAAGAAATGGAAAAGAGTTAAAGATAAGCGTTGATGATGTTGTTATAGGGGATATACTGATTGTGAAACCCGGAGAAAAAGTGCCAGTAGATGGAATAATTATATCTGGTAATAGCAGTATTGATGAATCAATGATAACTGGAGAAAGTATTCCTGTTGATAAGGGAAAAGGTGCACAAGTTATAGGTGGCACAATAAACAAGAACGGTTCTTTCAAATTCAAGGCAACTAAAATCGGAGAAAACACCACATTAGCTAATATAATTAAACTTATTGGAGAAGCGCAAGGCAGAAAAGCACCAATCCAAAGATTTGCAGATACAATCTCTGCATATTTTGTCCCTATAGTATTAATAATTGCAGTTTTAACATTTGCAACATGGTTTTTTATTGTAGGAAAAGATTTTAAATTCGCTTTATTGACTAGTGTTGCTGTTCTTGTCATTGCATGTCCCTGTGCATTGGGTCTTGCAACTCCTACTGCAATAATAGTAGGTACTGGAAAAGGCGCAAAGGAAGGAATACTAATTAAAGGCGCAGACAGTCTTGAGATTGCGCATAAAACAAAATATGTTATTTTTGATAAGACAGGGACAATCACTAAAGGGACTCCAGAAGTCACAGACATTGTTCCAATTGCTAATATTTCTAAAGACTCGTTATTGAAAATAGTTGCAAGCATCGAGTCTAGATCAGAACATCCTATTGCAGACGCAATTGTAAGAAAATCAAAAGAGCATAGGATAAAACTCTCTACTGTTAAGTCATTTAAGGCAATTCCAGGATATGGCATAACTGCAACTCTTGGTGGTAAGAAATATCTTTTCGGAAACCAAAAATTACTGTTGAATAATAAGATAAAATTAGATTCTACTATAAAAGAACAGGTGAAATATCTTGAAGAACAGGGAAAGACAGTAATGATGCTTGCAAGCAATAAAATAATAGGATTAATAGCTGTTGCAGACACGATTAAAGCAAATGCGTCTGATGCTGTGAAAAAACTTAAATCTATGAATGTAGATGTGTACATGATAACGGGGGATAATGAAAGAACCGCAAAAGCAATAGCAGAACAAGCCGGTATATCTCCTTCAAATGTGTTTTCAGAAGTTCTTCCAGAGAATAAGGCAGAATATGTCAAGAAGCTTCAAGAAAATACTAATGGAAGAAGAGATGATATAAAGAATATAAAAAAGAATGTTGTAATGATGGTTGGTGATGGAATAAATGATGCTCCGGCATTGGCACAAGCAGATATAGGCATTGCAATGGGTTCTGGAACAGATGTTGCTATGGAAACAGGAAACATTGTGCTTATTAGAAATGATCTTAATGATGTTCCTAAAGCAATTAAACTTAGTAGGATGACTATGAATAAGATAAGACAGAACATGTTCTGGGCATTATTCTACAATGTTTTGGGAATACCTATAGCTGCAGGAGTTTTGTATCCATACACTGGATGGTTGCTTAATCCAATAATTGCAGGAGGAGCAATGGCATTATCTAGTGTATCAGTTGTTTCGAATTCACTTTTATTGAAAGGGAAAAAACTTTGAAAAGATTGAAAATGAAAACAATATTAAAACAATATAAAATATATAAAAAATTATTATAAGGTGAAATTATGGTAAAAAAAACATTCAAAGTAAAAGGGATGCATTGCAAGAGTTGCTCGATTTTGATAACTGACGCTGTTTCAGAGATTGATGGAGTTAATAATGTCAAGGTATCTTTAGCGGACAACACCGTTACAGTAGATTATGATGAGAAAAAAGTCAAGGATGAAATGATAAAGAAAGCCATAGTTGCAGAAGGATACCACGTTAGGGGTTGATGTGAATGAAAAATAATTTTAATAACGATAACACATACCATAAGACATTGAAATATGGTTCAATCGCTTTTTTAGTATTATTACTTATTGAATCAGTGGCGTATTTTGGTTTTCTCAAATTCGTACCAAATTTCTTATCAAAATATTTGATTTGGATCATTTACTTAAACATAAGCGTTGTCACATTATCGATGTCAGTATTATATATACTTTTCAACAAAGAAAAAGTTCCATGCATGACTGGAATGATGATAGGGATGACAATAGGTATGCAAATAGGTATGATGATCGGTGCAGTTATAGGAGCGACAAACGGATATTTTACTGGTGCAATGGTCGGAATGATATTAGGATCAATTGGAGGGACAATTGCTGGATTCACATCAAAAAGTACAATGGCTTGGGTTCAAGGATTAATGTCTGGAATAATGGGTGGCACAATGGGTCCGATGATATCAGTTATGATGTTCACTGATAGAATTCAAATATTCATGCCCTTTTATATGCTGCTTAATGTGATGCTTTTATGGGGGTTCCTTAAGATGTATCATGAAGAGGTAATAAAAGACAATAATGATTTAGTTAGAAAAAATGTTGATTTAATCACGTTTGTTAGTGCTACTATAATAATCACTACGCTATTGATTATAATAATGATTTATGGTCCAAAATCGCCGATATTTGCATCTACGGGTATTGTATGATTAATATACGATTGACATAATTGTTAGCTACTTAATTAGGGGAGGTAAAAAAATGAAAGGAAAAAATTTTATTATTGCGGGTGCGGGATTAATAATCTTTGCTGTGATATTATTTTCTGTATTAAATGTTAACAAAGTTGGTGCTGTCGGGCAGACTACTTCAAAGTCCGGCAACGTGTTAGGAAATGAATTACCATTCAATGGAGAAGTTCAGGAAGTGAAATTGTATATGAAGGATTATAAGTATGTCACTGAACCCGCTGTTCTTAAGAAAGGCGTTCCTGTAAGGATGACTGTTGACACAAAAACAGTTGTTGGATGTGCAGCAGACGTCACTATCAAAGAATTTGGCGTAAGAAAATATGTTCGACCAGGAGATAATATAATAACATTCACTCCAACAAAAACGGGAACGATAACAATTGCCTGTTCAATGAACATGTTCTTTGGATCATTCCAAGTTGTTGATGATTCAAATCCTAATGCTCCCGCAGAGGTTACTGCATCAATCCCTCAATCATCTGGGGGCTCATGCGGTGCAGGTAGTGGTAAGTGTGGTTGCGGTGGCAGATTATAAGATAATAGAAAATAAAATAATATAATAAAAAGATTTAAAATACATATATAAAATTTATAATAAAATAATTTTAGAAATTTATTTTTTATATTCTTGATAATTCTGTCCATACTTTTCTTTATCTTCTAGTTCGCTGATTTTTTTTAAGACATTAATGTCTTCATTATTTTTTGTCTCTCTGATAAGTCTCTCAAGATGAATGTCTCCATGGTTTATTACTAAAATGAAGAATCCTGCTGATGCAATCACTAATAATACCCCCGTCAATGCAGTTATTGTTCCACCAGGACCAGTTGCACCAATCACGTTACCTGTTATTCCGTTGGTGTTTGATAGCACAAAGAAAGAGCCTATTACAAAAGTTATTGTTGAAGTTAGTAGATTTAAATTTTTCTTCTCCATAATAATTCACCTTTTTATTTCATAATTATTTTTATAACATCAATCATTCTATTGCTATAACCCCATTCATTATCATACCATGCTATAACCTTTACAAATCTCTTATCAATGACCATTGTCAGTTCAGAATCAAATATTGCAGAGTGTGAATTATGTATTATGTCTGCTGAAACCAATGGTTCTTCTGAGTATTGTATTATTCCCTTAAGATGATATTGTGATACATTTCTGAATAAGGTGTTTATTTCTTCTATTGTAACATCTTTTTTTACTTCACATACAAAATCAGTTATGGATCCGTCAGGTACAGGAACTCTTAATGCGATTCCATCAAGTTTGCCTTTTAATTCTGGAACTACTTCAGCTACTGTTTTTGCAGCACCTGTTGTTGTAGGTACTGTAGATACTGCAGCGCTTCTTGCTCTTCTCAAATCTTTATGAGGGGCATCTACGAGTCTTTGGTCTGCAGTATATGCATGTACTGTTGTCATGAATCCATGAACTATTCCAAAATTATCATTGAGAACCTTAACTATTGGTGCTAAGCAGTTTGTTGTGCAACTTGCATTACTTATTATGTGGTGTTTATTTTTATCATATAAGTGTTCGTTAACTCCTTTTACTATTGTTATGTCCGGATTCTTTGCAGGAGCGCTTATTAATACTTTTTTTGCTCCGGCATTAATGTGTTTAATCGCTCCAGTCCTGTCAGTAAATAATCCTGTACTTTCTACTGCTACATCTATATTCAGTTCTTTCCAGGGAAGTTTTTCTGGGTCTTTCTCTGTAAGAACTTTTATGAATTTTCCTGCGACGATTATACCATCATTAGTCGCTTCAACAGAATATTTTGATATTCCATGCACAGAGTCATATTTTAAAAGATGTGCTAATGTTTTAGTATCGGTCAAATCATTGATGGCAACCCATTCTATATTAGGGTCATTTATTCCTGCCTGTAATACCTGTCTTCCTATTCTTCCAAAACCGTTGATTGCAACTCTTATCATATATAACACCTCTTTTTATATTGCGTTGAAATTAATATCAATTAAAAAAATATTATTATTTAAAAAATCAATTTAAACTATTTGTTTTTAATATCTTTTGACATTTCATTAAATATCTCGTTTGTTTTCTTCCATATTTCTTCATATGTTGTTATCTTGTTTTTTATTAGAATGTCTATTATTGCTTCGATTTGTGCCTTGTTCATAGCGGTCTTGTAACTGTTTATTAGAACCAAATCTGTAATCTTATTATTTTTTTGATCATTATTAGATGATTTATTTGATGGTTTTATATTGTTATTTTTTTTATTTTTAGAATTATTCATAATATATTATTTGAGAACTATATTTATAAATTTTCTGATACGCTAATATATAAGCGATACTATAAGCGATACGCTAATAGATAAATTAAGATCATCCTTTAGGATTATGTTTTCTCCCATCATTTTTTCTAACTCTTCAGTTATTGTTTTTTTAAGTAATTTATTTTCTCCTTCTATTACTGATAGTTCATCTTCTAGTTTCAATATTATTTCTGTATTGCTTTTAATTTTTTCTTTGTTTGCTTTTAACCAATATTCTTGTTCAGAAAGGTTTAATGATGCCGAGTTATGTGTTATTTTTGTTTGTAAATGTTTTTTATGGTCTTCTAATTTTTTTACTTGTGCTTGTATATTTTTTATATATTCAAAAGAGAGTTTTTCTAATGCTTCTTCTGTATTTTCTTTTTTCTTGTCTTTTAAATCAATTGTATTTATGTTTTTAGCTATGTCTTTAAGTATGTAAGCTATTTCTAAGGAATTATCGTTTATTAGTGCCTTATACGGCTCTTCTAGATATTCTTTTAATATTTTTTTATCAGGATTTTTATAGTAATACTTTTTTAAGGCAGTATATATTTCTGATATTTTTTCATCAAACTCTTTGAATATTTTTTTTATCTCGTTTTCTGTTGTTTCTTTTTCTTGCTTGAAATTCTCTAATGCTTTATAATCTGTACCGGATGTTATTGTAGTTATTCTTTCTTCTAATTTTTTTATTTTTTCTTCATGCTCCTTTATTATTGCTTCGTGTTCACTTATTTCATGTTTTATTCTTATTTCTTTTGTTATGTTGTTTTTTATTTTTTTTACGTTTTGCATTATCTCTTCAACTTTTTGTATATTATGCTTTTCGAAGATTATTCGTATAGATATTATTTTCTCTTCCAGCTTGTTTAGTTCATTGTTTATGTTTTTGATTTCATTTTCGAAAAACTCTTTTAGAATGAACATGTTTTTTTGTGTTTCTCTAAAAATTTTTTCTAATTCTCCTGAGAATTGTGTGGTATAATAGTATAATTCTAGATATTGTTTTGGAACTTCCATGTGTGTTATGAATCTTGCGATGTTTTTTATGTAATTATCTCTATTTCCTTCCATTATTTGGATTTCTCTTCTAGGAATGTTTGGATTCATTAAATTTTTCTTATGTAGTTCTCTTAGTTTATGTATTATATTTTTTTGTGTTTCTTCTATTTCGTTTAATGTTGTTGTTATCGTTTTATTGTTTGATGCGAGTTTTTGTCTTAATATTAGGTTTATGTGTTTATCTATCTTGCTTAATTCTACTTCTTTAATGTTGTTTTCCGGTTCTTTTTTTTTCTTGAAGTAATCAAAAATACGCATATGTATGTTAATTAACTATGATTTATATTGTTTATGAAAGGTTTATAGATTGGAAAGAGTATAATTAGTATAAATAATTGTATAGAAAATATACCTTATTATGAAAGATATTTATTATAGAAACTTATTTAAAGTGGGTTTTCTTTTATTTTTTTATGTATGATTCGAATAAGCGTAAAGCACTAGAACACATTACAGAATTGTTTGCTGAAGCGGATGCTGTTTTTGATGAACATCCTGAGTTGAGCAAAAGGTATGTTGTTATTGCTAGAAAAACGGCTATGAAGTATAAGGTTCGTTTTGATAAATCTCAAAAACTTTCTTTTTGTAAGAGGTGTAATTCTTTTCTTAAAAAAGGAGTTAATTCAACAATTCGCATTCATAATGGTAGATTGATATTAACATGCAAAGAGTGTGGTTTTGTTAGGCGATTTGTTTTCAAATAGTGTTCTGTTTAAATTCTTTTTAATACGCCCATGATTTGTATTTACTATAAAATAGATACAAAATCGAAAAATTTATAAATTATTTGTTACTATATAATGGTTATATAAACATTATTAGAGGTTAAAATGGTAGAGTACGATGAAGATGATTATGAATATGATGAAGTAAGAGGAGAGCATGGAAGAAAGCCGAAAATGGCGATACTAAACAAGAGCAAATTATCAAGATATGAATTAGATGAGTTGTTCTTGGGAGAGGATAATCTCTAAGGACTATTTAGAATTAAAAGACAGAAAAATGATACGCCCAGAAATACCAGAAGAGTTTGCACTACTTAATTATCATGACGTAATCTTTAAAGTAGATAATGATGAAGAAGCAATCGCCTCAATAAAAGACGCAGTAAAAAAATTAACAGGTTATGAGCATGAAATCTTATTAAAAAAATCATTTATTAGTAAGAAGTTTTATCTCTCATTAACTCCTGATCCAAAAAATTTTCAATCATTATTTGAAAAAAGAATCTTTCTATACAGTAACGATGATGGCAAATATTTAGGAATACAAATAAGAAGGGGAAATAAAAATATTGAGTATACCTTAGAATTAGCCTCAGAAATATATAAGAAAATAAAATACGACTCTTTAAATAACTTTCTTCCTGAGATAAAATAATGATTTTAAATTATTTAAATTATATTCTAGAATATATAATATATTTTTATTTTTATATTCATTGTTTTATATTTATCATTCTCGTATTTATTATCCTAATATTCATTTGTATGTTAATTGTTCGCAAAGTACTTACCGCAAGTTACTTGAACCTTAACATAAATAAATTCATAACACTTAAAAAGCGGTTTAGTTTCTTCGTATTATGAGAGAATTATCTTCAGGTGCGGAAGCGAAAATTTTTTTGAACGAAAAAGATGTTATAGTAAAAAAAAGAATAGAGAAAAGATATCGTACAAGAGAAATAGATAATTATTTAAGAATTTCAAGAACTAAAAAAGAGTCAAAGATAATCAAGAAACTAGAAAAAATAATTCCAGTCCCAAGAATAATTAATGTTTATGAAAACACAATAGAGATGGAATACATAAAAGGCATTCAATTAAAAAAAATATTAGATGAACACCCAGAATATGCAAAAATAATTGGTGAAAAATTATCATTAATGCATGATGCGAACATAATACATGGAGATTTAACAACAAGCAATATGATATTATCTAATAATGATATTTATTTTATAGATTTTGGATTAAGTTTTGAATCAAATAAGATAGAGGATAAAGCAGTAGATATTCATTTGTTTAAGCAATCTCTAGAAAGCAAGCACTACAGGGTTTTTTGATGAATCCTATGCTTTCTTTTTAAAAGGATACAATCCTAGTAATAAGACAGATATACTTAAGCGATTAAGAGTAGTTGAGCAAAGGGGAAGATATAAGGAAAAAATCTAATAAATAACTCTAATAAATAAACCCAATAAGTAAATCTAATAAATTATAATTTAATAAACATGATATGTGTTATATATGATATATATTATGTATAATATGTATATTGTGTATAATAAACCATAACATATATTATTAAGTGTTTAATACGGTGTTTATTATGAATAAGTCATTTATTAATAATCCTGTTAAGAGAATCTTACATATTTTTATTTTAGTACTTTTATTAGTTCTCTCAATGAAATATTCTTCAGCATATAAAGAAAACGGCCACATAGGATTGCTTACAGTTTCAGAAAGCGAAAATGGTTCAATCCAAAGAGGAGGGATTGCAGATTTATATTTAAACATAAGGCCTGGAAGTGGAAGAATATACATAGACAGTTTTCCATTGTCTCGTTTAGATACTCAGATAACTATGCGTTTCGCATCCGAGCTCGCCTGTGATTTTTTACAAATAGATTGTTCTAATCTTGATTTCTTTTACACTATACGAGCAGATTCAAGCATGGTTGGTGGACCTAGTGCTGGAGCTGCTGCAACAGTTCTTGCAATAGCAATGCTGGACAATCAAGAAATTGACCAAAAAACAATAATGACCGGAACCATTAATTCAGGTTTTCTTATAGGCCCTGTAGCCGGCATTTCAGAAAAAACCCTTGCAGCAGAAAAGCACGGATATAAGAAAGCATTAATACCAAAGTGGGATGTAACAAACGATGACTTAAACAAAACAGGAATACAAATAATTCGTGTATCACGTATAGAAGAAGCACTATATGAATTTACTGGAAAGAATTATTCTAAGAATTATCCTGAAATAACCCCTTCTGATGAGTATCTTAAAATAATGAAACTCATAGCAATAGATATTTGTTCTAAGTATGGCTCTTTCAACAATTCAGTAATATTTATGCCTAATACTTCAAAAAAATGAAACAAAAGATTATTTTGGTTTGGCAATAGATGCAGTCAATTCTGGTAGATATTATAGTGCTGCGAGTTATTGCTTCGGAGGAAATGTGAAAATACTAACAGAGATGTATGAGAATGTATCTAAAAGAAAACTTAAGCAAGAATATGCAAAGCTTCTAGGAGAAATATCTGTAAAAGAATATTCTATTGATGAAAGAGAAATTAAGACCATTGCTGATTTAGAAACATATATGATTGTAAAAGAAACGTATAGAAGATGCTAAGAGAATACTCCGTGAGGAAAATCCTGAAAACGTCTCTGCAAAAAGTATTGCTTATGTCAAGGAACGTTTGGACACTGCAGACTTTTGGTCTAAATTCTTTTATTTAAAAGGAAAAAATTTTGAGGAAAACCCTATTGTATTAGAGAATGCGTGTAATAAAAAAATATCAGAGGCTGAGGAGAGAATAAGTTATCTAAAAATTTATTATCCAAGAGAAATAGATAGAACAGAACTAAGAAAAGCATATAATTATTATGATTCTAAAGATTATGCTTTATGTATTTTCTCTGCATCAAAAGCAAAAGCAGATG